>NZ_JBIBBC010000132.1:0-1008 GCF_042900345.1 Streptomyces sp. NPDC012935 | reverse complement strand
GCGGCCGGCGACTCCCAGGCGGACAGGGTCCAGAAGGTCTTCTTGAACACCTCGGCCTTCAGCGTGGCGCCGTACGCCCCGGGCGCCCGGCTCACCTGCCGCCACACGCCCGGCGTGCGGAGGAAGAAGGCGAACGCTCCCCACAGGGTGCGGGTCTCGAAGCGGGAGGCGAAGACGTGCACGTCGGTGCCGGGCGGAACGGGGTTCGGCGTGGTCCAGGGAAGCGTGGGCACAGCTGGTCCTCTCTTTCTCGGTGGACGGACGCGGGGTGGGGCGAGCTCACCGGGAGGCCGGCTGGAGCTCGCGCTCCGGCAGGCTCCCGGCCTCGTCGGCGGCGGCCTCGACGGCGTGCCGGCGGCCCGGGACGAACAGGGCGGCGGCACCGGCGAGTGTCACCACGGCGGCGCCGGTGACCAGGGCGGGCCGCAGCCCGTCGACGAAGGTCTGGCCCGTCTCGTAGCCGCCCTGGGCCGCGAAGATCGAGCCCATGATCGCGATGCCGAGCGCGCCGCCGACCTCGCGCAGGGCGTTGTTGGCACCGGACGCGATGCCCTGTTCCGCGGGGCGGACGCTGGACATGACCAGGTGGGACGCGGGTGCGAAGAACAGCGCCATGCCGACCCCGCTGATGATCAGGCCGGGCAGCTGGGCGGCGTAGGAGACGTCGACGGTGACCACGGACGCCATGTAGGCGAGACCGGCGGCCTGGAGGAACAGCCCTGTGGCGACCACGGGCCGGCCTCCGATGCGGTCCGCCAGGATGCCCGCGACGGGTGCGACCAGCATGGGCATGCCGGTCCAGGGGAGCATCCGCAGACCCGCCTCGGTCGGCGAGTAGCCGAGCACGCCCTGCATGTACTGGCTGAGCAGGAAGATCGACCCGAACATCCCGAGGAACATCAGCAGGCTCGCCGCGTTGATCCCGGCGAAGGCACGGGAGCGGAACAGCCGCATGGGCAGCATGGCGTTGCGGGCCCGGGCGCTGTAGAGGACGAACCCGACGAGCAG
>NZ_JBIBBC010000131.1:0-1017 GCF_042900345.1 Streptomyces sp. NPDC012935 | reverse complement strand
GTCGTGCGGACGGTGCCGTCGGGGCCCGCCACCAGGACCGGGGTCCCGGATCCGCCCAGGTCGCGCACCGCCGCGAGGTCCTCGGCGCGCGCGCCGGCGTCCTCGGTCACGACCGCCGCCGCCTCCAGCGACGTCGCGCCCGACGCCACCGCCATCGCCACCGCCGTGCGCAGCGCGCTCAGCTCCAGGGACTCCAGGGCGACGGTCCCCGCGACATACGTCCGGCCGGTCTCGTCGCGTACGGCCGCCCCCTCGGGCACGCCGTTGCGGGCCCGCGCGGAACGGGCCAGGGTGACGATCTTGCGGTCCTCGGGGTCGAGCGCGCTGCTGTCGGTCATGTCCCCGAGCATACGGAGGACCGCCGGACCTACCCGGCCACGGGGTACATCGCCCCGCGCCGCGCCTCCGGCGAGGCCAGCCACTGGAGCTTCGCCGCCGTCGCCTCGTCCAGCGGGGTGTGCAGCACGATCGACAGATCCGGGCGCACCGGCATCTGCATCACGCTCGACTCCATGGTCAGCACCCCGACCAGCGGGTGGTCCAGCTCCTTACGGATCTGCCCCGCGTCCTCGATGTCCCGGCGCTCCCACAGCTCGGCGAACTCCGGGCTGGACGCCCGCGCCTCGGCCAGCACCTCCTGGAACCCCTCGTCGTCGGGGTTGGCCATGCACAGGGCGCGGAACTGGGCGACCACCGAGGAGGCGTTCTCCGCCCAACTCCGGGACCGGGTCCGGTACATGGGGTCGGTGAAGAAGTCGATCAGGCAGTTCCACCGCAGGCCAGGCCGCATGCCGAGCACGGTCGAGGCCGCCTCGTTGTACATCACGCCGTTGTAGTAACGGTCCATGATGTGCGCCGGGTTCGGCATCCACGTGTCGATCAGCCGCCGCAGCCCGTCGCACATCTCCCGCTTGTCCGGGGCGACTTCGGCCGCCGGCGGGTTGAGCCCGGCCAGCACGTACAGATGCCGGCGCTCGGCGTTGCTCAGCCGCAGCACCCGCGCCACCGAGTCCAGCA
>NZ_JBIBBC010000130.1:0-1021 GCF_042900345.1 Streptomyces sp. NPDC012935 | reverse complement strand
CCGGCGCCGGGGCAGACGTCCGTTCCAGCACGTCTCACTCCGTGTCGTTCCGTCTCATGCTTCGAGATCCGAAGCGGGACCGGCACGCGTTCATCAACCGAGAGGTCGTCTCCGATGCGTCAACCGTCCGTCATAGCGCGCCGCGTGGCAGCGGCATCCGTCAGCCTGGTCGTGGCAGCGGGCGCCGCCGCCTGCGGGCCTGAGGACAACGATGCCAAGGCAGCCGGCAACGACTCCGCGCCCCACAAGGGCGGCACGCTGACCGTTCTGAACTCCAACCCGCAGCAGGACTTCGACCCCGCGCGCCTCTACACTTCCGGCGGCGGCAACGTCCCCTCGCTCGTCTTCCGCGCCCTCACCACCCGCAACCGCGAGAACGGCGAGGCCGGGGCCCAGGTCGTCCCCGACCTCGCCACCGACACCGGGCGCCCCAACAAGGACGCCACCGTCTGGACCTTCACCCTCAAGGAGGGCCTGAAGTACGAGGACGGCACCGAGATCACGTCGGCCGACGTCAAGTACGGCATCGAGCGCTCCTTCGCCCCCGAGCTCTCGGGCGGCGCCCCCTACCTGCGGGACTGGCTGGTCGGCGCCGCCGGCTACCAGGGGCCGTACAAGGACAAGAAGGGTCTGTCGGCGATCGAGACGCCGGACGAGCGGACCATCGTCTTCCATCTGAACAAGCCCGAGGGCGAGTTCCCGTACCTGGCCACGCAGACGCAGTTCACGCCCGTCCCCAAGGCCAAGGACACCGGCACCGAGTACGAGCAGCACCCGGTCTCCTCCGGGCCGTACAAGGTCGTCTCGAACGAGGACGACGGGGAGCGGCTCGTCCTGGAGCGCAACCCGCACTGGTCCGCCGCGACGGACGCCGAGCGCAAGGCGTACCCCGACAGGATCGACGTACGGTCCGGGCTCGACTCCTCCGTGATCAACCAGCGGCTCTCCGCGTCCCAGGGGGCGGACGCCGCCGCCGTCACCACGGACACCAACCTCGGCCCCGCCGAACTCGCCAAGGTCT
>NZ_JBIBBC010000129.1:0-1022 GCF_042900345.1 Streptomyces sp. NPDC012935 | reverse complement strand
CCTAGGGCTCCTGGAGTCGGGCCCCCGTCACGGCTACGACCTGAAGCGGGCCTTCGACGAGAAGTTCGGTCACGACCGGCCGCTGCACTACGGCCAGGTC
This sequence comes from Streptomyces sp. NPDC012935, assembly GCF_042900345.1. NCBI lineage: Bacteria > Bacillati > Actinomycetota > Actinomycetes > Kitasatosporales > Streptomycetaceae > Streptomyces > Streptomyces sp. NPDC012935. Next base: position 922 of record NZ_JBIBBC010000129.1, on the reverse strand, counting down.
TATTCGACGATGTCCCGCCTGCTGAAGAACGGCCTCGTCGAGGTCGACGGCATCGAGCCCGGAGGCGGGCCCGAGCGCAAGCGGTACGCGATCACCGACGCCGGCGTCACCGACGTCCAGCGGTGGCTCGCGACCCCGGAGAAGCCGGAGCCGTACCTCCAGTCGACCCTCTACACCAAGGTCGTCCTCGCCCTGCTGACCCGGCGTGACGCCGCCGACATCCTCGACACCCAGCGTGCCGAGCACCTGCGCATGATGCGCATGCTCACCGAGCGCAAGCGCAAGGGTGACCTGGCCGACCAGCTGATCTGCGACCACGCGCTCTTCCACCTGGAGGCCGACCTGCGCTGGCTGGAACTGACCGCCGCCCGTCTCGACAAGCTGGCGGAGGTGGTGGTCAAGTGACTCCGCCCCCCGGCTCCCTGCTCGCGGCCTCCGAGCTGCGCAAGGCCTACGGTCCGACCCTCGCCCTCGACGGCGCGGACTTCTCCATCCACCCCGGCGAGGTCGTCGCCGTCATGGGCCCCTCCGGCTCCGGCAAGTCCACGCTGCTGCACTGCCTGGCCGGCATCGTCCCGCCCGACTCGGGTTCCATCGTCTACAACGGGCGCGAGCTGGCCACCATGAGCGACGCCCAGCGCAGCGCCCTGCGGCGCTCGGAGTTCGGGTTCGTCTTCCAGTTCGGTCAGCTCGTCCCCGAGCTGACCTGCGTCGAGAACGTCGCCCTGCCGCTGCGGCTCAACGGCACCCCCCGCAAGGAGGCCGAGCGCGCCGCGCTCACCTGGATGGAGCGCCTGGAGGTCGACGACCTGCGCAAGAAGCGGCCCGGCGAGGTCTCCGGCGGCCAGGGGCAGCGCGTCGCCGTCGCCCGCTCGCTGGTCACCGGTCCGCGGGTGCTCTTCGCCGACGAGCCGACCGGAGC
>NZ_JBIBBC010000128.1:0-1023 GCF_042900345.1 Streptomyces sp. NPDC012935 | reverse complement strand
TGAAGTCGTGCCCGGGGGTCAGCGCGGTGGCGGCCTGCCGTGCGGCCTCCAGGAGGACCATGCCGGGGACGTGGTCGTTCGGGCGGGCGAAGAGCGTCGGGTGCGCGGTGTTCAGGCGCAGCCGCCAGCCGGGGCGGTGCTTGGACCGGGCGAGGACGACGTCGGCGGGGTCGGTGCGGCCGGTCTCGTGGGCGGGGACGGCGGGCAGCAGCGGCACCGCGCCGGTGACCGCGCCCATGCTCGCGCCGCGCAGTCTGCGGTAGACGCGGGCGGAGGTGCAGTACAGGATGCCCATGCTGGTGGCGAGCACCCGGCCGAGCCGCTGGAAGCGCAGGTCGACCCGCATCCCGACGAGGCGTCCCGCGCGCAGCTGCACGTCCGAGCAGTCGACGACCACGTCGATCGGGCCCGAGGCGGCGAGCACGGTGAACTCGTCGGTCAGCAGGCGGTAGCCGAGTTCCTGCATCACGAACTGGTCGCCGACCGGGACCCCGTACGCGGCGTGCGCCAGCATCATCGTGGCCTGCCGGGTGGTCTCGGCGACCAGCATCGGGTCCTGGCGTCCGCCGGGCAGCGGGGCGAAGAAGCGGTGGGCGGCGGGCCAGTCGACACCGACGAGGTAGCGGTGCTCGGACAGGCGCAGCCAGTCGACGGGGAAGCGGTCGGCGGCGTCGGGGCGGTGGCAGAGCTCTCCGGTGGCCCGCCCGTCGGGAATCAGAACCGGGGAGTCGGTCTGGTATGCGAGGCGTACGAGGGTCTGTTCGGAGCGGTTCGCCGGGGCGTGTTCGCCGTTCGGGCGGCCCGGACGGGCCGGTGAGGCCCCCGAAACAGTGTCGGATCGTTCCTGCGCCGGGGTCAGATGCGGACGGGACCCGACGAACCTGTCGACTACGGATATAGCGGGATCAGCCATGGAGTGCCCCCTGAGTCGATGCATGCGGGAATAGTTCCCCTCTCGACAAAAGACTGGCAGTCCGGTTCTCTTTGCGGGGGAACCTGACCAAGCTCTGACATAGAAACAGG
>NZ_JBIBBC010000127.1:0-1025 GCF_042900345.1 Streptomyces sp. NPDC012935 | reverse complement strand
CGGATCACCACCACCGAGGCGAAGGCCCGCCGTCTGCGGCCGTACGCCGAGCGTCTGATCACCAAGGCGAAGAAGGGCGACCTTCACAACCGCCGTCAGGTGCTCCAGGTCATCACGGACAAGGGCATCGTCCACACGCTCTTCACCGAGATCGGCCCGCGGTACGAGAACCGTCCGGGTGGCTACACCCGGATCACCAAGGTCGGTAACCGCCGTGGCGACAACGCGCCCATGGCTGTCATCGAGCTGGTCGAGGCGCTGACGGTCGCCCAGGAGGCCACCGGTGAGGCCGAGGCCGCCACCAAGCGTGCCGCCAAGGACGCCGACGCCGCCGAGACCAAGGTCGACACGACCAAGGCCGACGAGGCTCCCGCCGAGGAGTCGAAGGACGCCTAGTCCGGGGCTGTTCGATCGCGGGTCCGTCCCTTCCGGGGGGCGGGCCCGCTTTCGTGTCGCTGAGAGGATCTACGGGTGAGTGACGAAGTGGAACCCGGGTACGTACGGCTGCGCCTCGATCTGTCGTACGACGGCACCGAGTTCTCCGGGTGGGCCAAGCAGGCCGGCGGGCGGCGGACCGTGCAGGGGGAGATCGAGGACGCGCTGCGGACCGTCACCCGGTCCGGGGGCACCACGTACGAGCTGACCGTCGCGGGGCGGACGGACGCCGGGGTGCACGCGCGCGGGCAGGTCGCGCACGTGGATCTGCCGCGCGCGGTGTGGGCCGAGCACAGCGAGAAGCTGCTCAAGCGGCTCGCCGGGCGGCTGCCCAGGGACGTGCGCGTGTGGGCGCTGCGCGAGGCGCCCGCCGGGTTCAACGCCCGGTTCTCCGCGGTGTGGCGGCGGTACGCCTACCGCGTGACCGACAACCCCGGGGGCGTCGATCCGCTGCTGCGCAACCACGTCCTGTGGCACGACTGGCCGCTCGACGTGGACGCCATGAACGAGGCGGCCCAAGGGCTCCTCGGGGAGCACGACTTCGCCGCCTACTGCAAGAAGCGGGAGGGCGCGACGACCATCCGCACTCT
>NZ_JBIBBC010000126.1:0-1031 GCF_042900345.1 Streptomyces sp. NPDC012935 | reverse complement strand
CGCCCGTGTCATGGGCAAGAACGAGGGTGCCATCAAGACCCTCCAGTACCGGGCCGTCCGCACCCTCGCCCGGCTCCTCCCGGACGACGCGCGCTGACCACACCCCCCTACCGCACCGACACTCTCCGCAATCCCCAACTCACCCACGGTGAAAGTCCGTTGACTTCGCGGCCCGTTCATTCTCCGTCCGTAACCCAAGTGCCGCGCCACTCGTTGTGCGGGATGCAGGCTCCCTGTGGTCACTCCCTGATCCACTTCGATCACCCGATCGTGTGGAATCGATCAGGGGGTGCAACCCTCAGGACCCCCTGGGGAGTCGACCGTCATGACGAGAGGAGGTGCCGCCAGTGATCGCGAACGTATCGGCGCACCGGCGGGCGAGCGCCTTCGCCCAGGCCCTGGAGGAGTCGACCGACCGGGGCACGGCGGCCGAGCAGGCCGAGCAGCCCGGGGGACCGGCACCGGCTGCTGCGGAACAGACCGAGCACGGGAGCCTGTTGGCCCTGGCCACGGGTCTCGGCGAGCTGCCCAAGCCCGTGCTCGACCCCGAGGTCAAGGTCGTGCAGCGAGCCCAGCTCGTGGCCGCGATGGAGGCCATGCTGCAAGAGGGCACCGCGGCGGGCGAGGCCGGCCCCACCCTGCCCGGACAGCGGTCCGAGCGGGCGCGCGGGGCCCACCGGGCGACCCCGATGAGCAGGCTCCGCCCGCGCTCACGCCTCGCCAAGGGACTCACCGCGGGCGGCCTCAGCGTCGGCGTGGCCGCCGGAGCCTTCGGTGGGGTGGCCGCCGCCAGCGGCGACGCCCTGCCCGGCGACTCCCTCTACGGCCTCAAGCGCGGCATCGAGGACTTCAAGCTCAACGTTCTGGCCGACGGCGAGGACGAACGCGGGCGCGTCTACCTCGACCAGGCCTCCACCCGGCTGAGCGAGGCCCGTCGCCTGATGGAGCGCGGCCGCGGCGGCCATTACGACCACGAGTCGCTCGCCGAGATCCGCCGCGCCCTGTCCGGCATGCAGCACGACGCCTCCGAA
>NZ_JBIBBC010000125.1:0-1050 GCF_042900345.1 Streptomyces sp. NPDC012935 | reverse complement strand
GGCGCATCTCTCGGGAGGCAGCGGTACTTCGGATGTGAATCGCCTAGCCGGATGAGACAGCCCGATGGGGTGAATATGCATCCATGTCTGATAACCGTCATTATCAAATGAAGGCGCACTCGCGTGACCGGGGTCGGCGTATCGTCTTGTGGCGTCGGCGAGAATCCGCTGCAAGCGGAACCGTGACGCAAGACAAGGCCCGGCCTGAGGGCCGAAGCAGCTGATGTGACGATAGATGAGCGGGGGAGGGATGCGCACCGTGATCACTGGTCTGCCGGACCCGGCACTCCGCTCCCCCAGGCCGCTACCTCTCCTGGTATCGATGTCCGATATCGCGACGTTCGCCCGAGTGAAGCGCCCTGTCGTGTCCACCTGGCGCCGACGCCACCCGGACTTCCCAGCAGCGGTGTCCGAGAACTCGGGACGCCCCCTGTTCGACGGCGCACAGGTGACGGGCTGGCTGATCGCCTCCGGCCTGGGCAACGCCGCCCCGCAGGAGCTCCGATCCGAGCTGGCCCTTTTCGGTATCATCGCGCTGCGGGACCGCTTCACGCCGTGGCAGCTGGTCGAGACGCTGGGCAGCCTCCTGTGCCTACGCCGGCTCGGCGGCCGGCCACTGGCCGACGACGGCGCGAACGCCTCCCCAATCTCCCCGCCCGACGCCGAAGCGGACGAGGCCCTCTGGTCCGCGCTGCTGCGCCGAGCCGAACGGATCGACGCCGAGGACGATTTCGTACTCCGCGAGCTTCGCTCGATCGACGCCACGGCGGCCCCGCTCGCCCGCCTCGCCGAGGACCTGGTCGAATCCGCCTACGACGAGCGCGGCGCGTACGAGTGGCTGCTCGCCGCCCGCTCCCGGCTCGGACTGGACTCCCTCGCTGCCGACGCGGTCGCCCCGGAGCTGCGGAGTCTGCTCACCCAGCTCACCGACCTCCGTGTCCGTCTTGAGCGAGGCGAGTCCCTCACCCTCGCCGACCCGCACGCCCGCGCCGGCGACCTGCTCGCCGCGCTCCTCGACGACACGGAGGACCGCGATCGCGTCACCGTCCT
>NZ_JBIBBC010000124.1:0-1053 GCF_042900345.1 Streptomyces sp. NPDC012935 | reverse complement strand
GACCGTCAGCCGGTACACCGTCCAGCCGTCCTGCGGGCGGGCGCCCAGGGACTCGTAGAAGGCGATCGACGGGGCGTTCCAGTCGAGGACCGACCACTCCAGGCGCTGGTAGCCGCGCTCCACGCACAGCCGGGCCAGCTCGCTGAGCAGGGCCTTGCCGTGGCCGGCGCCCCGGGCGGCGGGGCGGACGTACAGGTCCTCCAGGTAGACGCCGTGCACCCCGCGCCAGGTGGAGAAGTTCAGGAACCACAGCGCGCAGCCGACGGTCTCGCCGGTGTCGTCGTCGGCCGCGATGTGCGCGTACACGGCGGGGCGCTCGCCGAACAGGGCCTCGTGCAGCTGCTCCGGGGTCGCCCTGGCCTCGTGCGGCACCTTCTCGTAGGCGGCGAGCTCACGGATCAGGGTGTGCAGGGCGGGGACGTCGGCGGGGGTGGCGGTGCGAATCATGGTCGGAGGCTAACCGCCCGCCGCGCGCAGCCGCGCGGCGATCTCGAACAGGTGCTCGTCGAGGGGGCGGCCGTCCTCGACGTCCCACAGGCAGTTCTGCAGCAGACGGCCGTACGTCCAGGCCAGCGCGCGGGCCCGGTCCAGGCCGAGGACGTCGGTCATGGCGTCGAAGCGCCACACGACGTCGTCGGCGTCGAAGCGGTTGTCCAGGGCGGGCCACAGCTCGAATCCGGGGTCGCCGGCGAGCGGCTTGGGGTCGATCGCCAGCCAGGGGGCGCGTGCGGAGGCGAGGACGTTCCCCTCGTGCAGGTCCCAGTGGAGCAGGCGGTCGCCGGGCTCGTCGGCGACCTCCCGTACGGCGGCGGCGCAGTCGGCGAGCAGGCGGCGGGCTCGCGGGTCAGTGACCCGGTCCAGGGCGCGGGGGGTGCGCTCCAGCATGCCGTGCGCGATGTCGCCGAGGCGGCGCAGGCCCGGCGGAGCGGTGAACGACGTCAGATGGGCGAGGAGACCGGCGATGGCCAGCACGGAGCCGTGGGCGTCCAGGGCCGCGAGGGAGCGGGTGGGGTCGAGGCGTTCGAGGAGCATCGTGCCGGTGGCCGGGTCGTG
>NZ_JBIBBC010000123.1:0-1064 GCF_042900345.1 Streptomyces sp. NPDC012935 | reverse complement strand
CCGCGCGAAGAACTGCACGTCGACGTGGGAGAACGGTTCGAGCCGCGCCCCGAACTTCGACTTGGTGCGCCGCACGCCGCGCGCCACGGCCCGCACCCGCCCGTGCCCGCGGGTGAGCAGGGTGATGATCCGGTCCGCCTCACCCAGCTTCTGGGTGCGCAGCACGATGCCGTCGTCGCGGAACAGACTCATGCCCTCATTGTCGCGTACGCGGGTGACCGGCGGGTGCGGTCGGGTCCCCCACCGCCCCGCCGGTGCGGACGGTGCCGGGGTGGTGGCGCTGTGTGCCGGGGGCACCCCCTCAGGGCACCTCGCCCCTGCTGCGGGCGTTCGCGTACGCCGTCGCCACGCGCAGCCGCTCGGACGGGGTGGCGGGGCGCACGGACGCCGGGTCGGCGTCCCACTCCCTGCCGCCGCCGTGCGGCCGCAGCTGGACGTACGGGCCCTCGTGTCCCATCACCACGCCGATTCGACCCGAAAGAGTGTCATAGACATACGACCCGATGGACGGCTTCACCGCAGCACCGCCGCGAGGCGCCGCGCGGTGTCCACCGGGCAGCGTCCCAATTCGACGAGCGGGCACGGCGCCTCACGCGCGAGACTCGCCGGATCGATCCGGAGTGTCGGGAGCGTAATTCCTGCCTTCTCCAGCGCGGCCCGCAATTCCTTCACCACTTCCTCCGCTTCTTCGACGCAGTGCGCCGAGTGCCGTTCCGTCACCTTGCTCCCCTCGAATTCGGATTTCACGCATCCCCGGTCCATAGTGACGCGTGGCGCCTACACTCGGCGGGAGTCCGTGCACTACAAGCGCACCGCAGGGCTGGGGGGTTGCCATGGCCAACGGTTCACGTCAGGCGGCGTGGGAGTTCTTCGGGGCGGAGCTGAAGAGGCGCCGGGAGAACGCCGGTATTACGCAGTCGGAACTGGGGGCGCGGGTTTTCGTGTCCGGCGGATACGTCGGCCAGTTCGAACAGGCGATTCGAAAGCCTCAGCTGGACGTGGCCCGTCGGATTGACGATGCGCTGCAATCCGACGGTATTTTCGAGAGGCTGTGGCGAAAGCTC
>NZ_JBIBBC010000122.1:0-1065 GCF_042900345.1 Streptomyces sp. NPDC012935 | reverse complement strand
CCGGCCCGGGGGGTGTCGGCGTTCACGCGGACACCGCCTCGGTCGTCCAGCGCAGTTTGCGCAGGGCCCGGTAGGTGAGCGTCTTGACCGCGCCGACGCTGCGTCCCATGGCCAACGCGGTCTCCTGCGCGCTCAGTTCGTCCAGGAAGCGCAGCTCCAGGCAGTGCCGTTGGTGCGGGTTGAGCCGGTGCAGGGCGGTGTGGACGGTCTCCTGGGCCTCGACGGCGTCCAGTTCGCGCAGGACGAGGGCCTCCGTGCCGCGCTGGGCGTCCCGGGGGTCGTCGAACTCGGCGACGGGGGTCTCCCATCGCGTGCGGCCGCGCCCGAGTTCGTCGAGCCAGAGGTTCTTGGCGATCGTGGTGAGCCATCCGGCGAAGGCGGTGCCCTGCCAGTGGAAGGTGCCGATGCGGCGCAGGGCGCGGACGAACACCTCCTGGGTGAGGTCCTCGGCGAGATGCCTGTTGCGGGTGCGAACCAGGAGGAACGCGTAGACGGCGCGGTAGTGCTCGAAATACAGGGCGGCGAACGCCTCCCGGTCGCCGGCGCGGGCCCGGGCGACCAGTTCGGGCTCCGGACCGGCCGGTGCGGTGGTGACGTTGTCCGGATGGGACACGACGGCTTCTCCTCTGCAATACGCATGTAGATGTAGATTCCTTGGACGGACGCGCGCAGGCCACGACGGAAACCCGCGATCCCCTCCCAGGGCGTCTACAGTCTTCATGTAGATGCATATCGTGTCAAGAAGCCTACGGAGCGTGAGACTTGAGGGCGCGGACGGGGCGCACAGGAGCATCGGCACCCCCGGAACGCTCCGGCGTGCTCCCGAAGCACCTTCGCCGATCTGCGATCTACTTGCGCTTGTAGATATTGATGACCGATCCTCTGACTCGTGACGAACCAGCGGAGCCATCCCCCAGCCGATCCCGAAGCCGCCCGGCACGCCCAGCGCCGGGACGAGGATCTGGCGGCCCTGCTCGAACGCCTGCTGGCCCAGGTGCCGGACCGGACCCAGAAGGACCTGGCGGCGGAGTCCGGCATCTCGTACCCGACGCTCAACGCCTGGAT
>NZ_JBIBBC010000121.1:0-1071 GCF_042900345.1 Streptomyces sp. NPDC012935 | reverse complement strand
GCACGTAACGCGTGAGAGGCCGGACTTGTGCCCGACCCGAGGCGGAGATTTTGCCTCACATCAAGGTCTGTTACTCAATCGACACCCAACCGGACTCCTCAAGAGTGATCGGCTTGGATGGCGAACGGGACCGTACACGGTCCGATTGCCGCTGTTCAAAGGCATCTCACCGTGTACTTCCCGTGATCAGGACCCCCGAAAACCCGGATTTTCCCGGCTTTCCGACCGGTCACATGATCACGGACAGTAGATGGCCGGAAAACCGTCCTTGTGATCGATCACACACGGGTTCCCTTCCGGGGCGGTGTGAAAATTCCGCGCAAAGCGAACAAGCCCACGGAGTGCCGTGTGTCGGCCCGTGTCGGTGCACATGCTCTCAGACCGGGAACGTCACCCGCATCACGAGACCACCTCCCTCCCGTGGCTCCGCCGCGATGTGCCCGCCGTGGGCCCGGGCCACGGACCGCACGATGGACAGCCCGAGGCCCACGCCCTTGTCGCTGCCGGTGCGCTCGGTGCGCAGCCGCCGGAAGGGCTCGAAGAGGTTGTCGATCTCGTACGCCGGCACCACCGGCCCGGTGTTCGTCACGACGAGCACCGCCTGCCCGTGCCTGACCTCGGTGGCGACCTCCACCCAGCCGCCCTCCGGCACGTTGTACCGGACGGCGTTCTGCACCAGGTTCAGCGCGATCCGCTCCAGCAGCACGCCGTTGCCCTGTATGACCGCGGGTCTGTGCTCGCCGCGGATCGTCACGCCCTTGGCGTCGGCCTCCGCGCGGACCTGGTCGACGGCCTGCTCGGCCACCTCCGCGAGGTCCACCGGCTTGCGCTCGACGATCTGGTTCTCGCTGCGGGCGAGCAGGAGCAGGCCCTCCACGAGCTGTTCGCTGCGCTCGTTGGTGGCCAGCAGCGTCTTGCCGAGCTGCTGGAGCTCCACGGGCGCGCCCGGGTCGGAGAGGTGGACCTCCAGGAGGGTCCGGTTGATCGCCAGCGGGGTGCGCAGCTCGTGCGAGGCGTTGCCGACGAAGCGCTGCTGGGCCGTGAAGGCCCGCTGGAGCCGCTCCAGCATCT
>NZ_JBIBBC010000120.1:0-1072 GCF_042900345.1 Streptomyces sp. NPDC012935 | reverse complement strand
CGTCTCTCCACGGGGGGAGGGACGTGCGGACGCGCGCGGGCCGCGTCCCGCTTCACCGCACGCCATGTCCTGGTAACCGGCGGTTAAGGAAGCCTTGCGACGCTCGGGCAATGACTCCCGCCGTGCCAGAGCCCGCGCCGCCCCCGCACGCGCGCGCGGGGAACGGGGACGTACGACGCCTCCCGGCGACGCTCCCGCCCGCCCGTTCCGACGCGCCTGTACGCCTCGATGCGCGGAAGAATGGGCGTATGAGCCAGTCCTCGAACGCCCAGGCACAGGTCCAGCCCGCGCAGCCCTCCGTGGGCTCCATCGCGGCGCACCGTCCGCACACCGTCACCTCGGCGGTCGTCTCCGACCTGGAACCCGACATCGACGCCGATCTCGACGCCTACGACGTCGACGAGGTCGAGGGCGTCCAGCTGCCCCAGGGCCGCTTCCTCGACCGGGAGCGCAGCTGGCTGGCGTTCAACGAGCGGGTGCTCGAACTCGCCGAGGACCCGGCCACGCCGCTGCTGGAGCGGGCCAACTTCCTGGCCATCTTCGCCAGCAACCTGGACGAGTTCTTCATGGTCCGGGTGGCCGGTCTGAAGCGCCGCATAGCCACCGGCGTGGCCACCCGCTCCGCGTCCGGGCTCCAGCCGCGCGAGGTGCTGGAGATGATCTGGGCCCGCTCCCGCGAGCTCATGGCCCGGCACGCCGCCTGCTACCACGAGGACGTCGCCCCCGCCCTGGCGGAGGAGGGCATCCACCTGGTCCGCTGGAACGAGCTCACGGAGAAGGAGCAGGCCCGCCTGTTCACCCTGTTCCGGCACCAGATCTTCCCGGTGCTGACCCCGCTGGCGGTCGACCCGGCGCACCCCTTCCCGTACATCTCCGGGCTCTCCCTGAACCTGGCCGTGCGGGTCCGCAACCCCGTCACCGGCACCCCGCACTTCGCCCGCGTCAAGGTGCCCCCGCTGCTGTCCCGCTTCCTGGAGGCCTCCCCCGGCCGGTACGTCCCGCTGGAGGACGTCATCGCCGCGCATCTGGAGGAGCTGTTCCCGGGCATGGAGGTGCTGGAGCACCACGCGTT
>NZ_JBIBBC010000119.1:0-1074 GCF_042900345.1 Streptomyces sp. NPDC012935 | reverse complement strand
GCCGGTCGGGCACGCCGTCGCGCGGCCACCGCTCCAGTGCGGCGACCAGGGCGTCCTGGGCGAGTTCCTCGGCGATGCCGACGTCCCGGACGACCCGGGTGACGGCGGCGACGACACGGGGGAACTCCAGCCGGAACACGGTTTCGAGGGCGGGCAGGGGGTCGTTGGTGCGCGGTGTCTCCACAGCCCAACATCGAACACCCTGCCCGTCCGGCGGCCCAGCGGGCGCGGTCACCCCTCGGCGATCTCCCGCACCTCGCAGGTGACGGTCCAGAACTCCTCGTGCACCTTCAGGAACCGGGTGGTCCACTCGATGGCCTCGGCCCTGTCCTTGCACTGCATGATCGCGTAGCCGCCGACGACCTCCTTGGCCTCGGTGAAGGGCCCGTCGGTGACGGAGATCCGGCCGCCCTCCCAGTGCACGCGGGTGCCCTGTGCGGACGGCAGCAGCCCGGCGGTGTCGAGCATGACGCCCGCCTTGGTGACCTCCTCGATCAGCTCGCCCATGCGCCGCATCAGTTCGGGGCTCGGGCCCTCGGCGGGGGCGGACGCCTCGTCGATCTTCACGAGCGACAGGTATCGGGGCATGGTGACTCCTCGTGCTGCGGTGGCCGGGCCTTTCCCGGCCTCTCACCCCTGCGTCGAACGGCCGGGCGCCGGATCGACACGTCCCGCGGGATTTCCTGAGGAATCTTTTCTCAGCGCAGCGACTTCCACAGTTCGGTCGCCTCCGGCTCGTCCGCCACCACCCGGTTGTGGTTGGCCGGCGCGGGCACCACGGGCATGGTCAGGGTCTTGACGCCGTCCGACGTCAGCCCCCGCAGGCTCTGCCCCAGGCCGGTCAGCTCGCTCAGCGAGTCGAGTCCCGTATCCGTGGTCAGGGCCCCGGTCACCGCGTCGGCGACCCGGTAGAGCCTGGCGGGGTCGGTGAGCAGGTCGGTGCCGGAGATCTGGTCGAGAAGGGCGTTCACCAGCTTCTGCTGGAGTTCGATGCGGCCCAGGTCGCTGCCGTTGCCGATGCCGTGCCGGGTGCGGGCCAGCGCCAGTGCCTGCTTGCCGTTCAGGTGGTGGGTG
>NZ_JBIBBC010000118.1:0-1076 GCF_042900345.1 Streptomyces sp. NPDC012935 | reverse complement strand
CCTCGGCCTTCCGAAGAGGGCTGAGGTCCTGATGCGTCGCTTCCTCGTCGAGGAGGACGGTGAAGCCGTCGAGTTGGTGTCGTCGTACTTCCCCGCCGGCCTGGTCGAGGGAACTGACCTGGAGGTCGGAGAACCTCTGAGTGGGAGCACGCGCGAACATCTCGAAGCCCGGAAGAAGGTGCGCTTCGACCATGTGACCGAGCGGGTCTCTGCTCGGCTGCCCGAGGCGCGTGAGGCCGAGCTGCTGGACCTGCCGGACGGCGTTCCCGTGCTCAGCGTCCTGGTTGTCGCCTGCGATGTCTCCGGTCGAGCCTTGCAGGTCTCTGACGTGCTCCTACCTGCCGATCGGCAGGAACTCGAAGACACCTACCGCCTGAGCTGATCTCGCCCGACGGCGGCGGGATTTGCAGGGGACAACGACTTGACAAGTCAACTTGGCATCCCTAGCGTCGAACTTGCTAAGTCAACCTGTCAGGTGTCAGGTTGATGGTCTCTCAGAAGGAGTAATCCCTGTGCGTGTGATCCGCGTTGACGCATCGGCGGCCACGATTCTGCTCACCGAGGCTCCGGCCCCGAAGGTGCGTGACCGGCAGACCGGTGAGATCGCCAAGGACGCGATGACCGGCGAGACGCTGATGACTGTAGGCGTCGTCTACATCGACGAGGGCGACTCGTCGCTGATCCAGGTCACCGTCCCCGAGAGCGGGGTGACCGAAGGTCTGACGGTTGGTGCTCCGGTGTCGCTGCCGGGTCTGGTGGCACGGCCGTGGCAGAGCGTGTTCAATGGCCAGGAGCGACACGGCATCGCCTACCGGGCGACCGCCATTGCTCCGGGGGCCTTCCCGATGGCCCAGGCGGGCTGATCCCCGTGACGGACTTGGTGACGTTGGCCGAGGTGGGCGGCTCCCTCGCGGCGTTAGGCGGCGCTGCCTACGCTCGGCACGCTCACCCAGCGGCGTACTGGTCCACGGTGGGGCTGCCTCTCTCGGTGGTCCGGCTGATGGCCTCGTACTCCTCGACCATGGAGGCCTGTGGCCTGACCGTCCAGCCGGCCCGCTGGCGCGCACTGGCCGTCC
>NZ_JBIBBC010000117.1:0-1076 GCF_042900345.1 Streptomyces sp. NPDC012935 | reverse complement strand
ATCATGCACTCCGGACAGATGGGACGGTCGCAGCGGGTGCAGCGGACACCGGTCTCGCGGTCCGGGTGGCGGTAGCAGACAGGCAGGCTCCGGGCGTCCTGCGGGCTACCCACCGGCTGGTCCATCGGATCCCCTAGGTCGTCGTCCGCGGCGCACAGGCCCATACACCGCCCCCGCCCATCCTTACGGACGAGCGGGGCGATTGGTTCCCTGCGGGAGGTGTCGGACGTCCGAGCGGACGGTCCCGCCTCAGCCCTGACGCGTCTCGATCACGACGGACTCGATGACGACGTCGTTCACCGGGCGGTCGGTGCGCGGGTTGGTCTGCAGCGAGGCGATCGCGTCGACGACCTTCTGGCCGGCCGCGTCGGCGACCTCGCCGAAGATCGTGTGCTTGCGGTTCAGCCACGTCGTCGGGGCGACGGTGATGAAGAACTGCGAGCCGTTGGTGCCCGGACCGGCGTTCGCCATGGCCAGCAGGTACGGCTTGTCGAAGGCCAGGTCGGGGTGGAACTCGTCCGGGAACTGGTAGCCGGGGCCGCCGGTGCCGTTGCCCAGCGGGTCACCGCCCTGGATCATGAAGCCGCTGATGACCCGGTGGAAGACAGTGCCGTCGTAGAGCCTGGCCGTGGACTTCTCGCCGGTGGCGGGGTTGGTCCACTCACGTTCGCCCTGGGCGAGTTCGACGAAGTTCCTGACCGTGACCGGCGCGTGGTTGGGGAGAAGCCGCACCGCGATGTCGCCGTGGTTGGTCTTCAGGGTGGCGTAGAGCTGCTCGGCCACGATCTGCCTTCCGTCGTCGTTCTGTGATCCCTCGATCCTCGCACGGACGGTCTCGGCGGATGCCCGACGCTCGTGAACCGGCACCCAACCGGGCAGATCCCTTGCGGAAAACGCGTCGAGTACTCCCGTGGCGGGGGCGCGACACGACGAACCGTGGCATTGTCGACGACAAGCCACCGTTGCCCCATATTGATCCTTTATTCCAATCGATCACTTTCACCGGCACCCGAATGCCCGCCCACACATGCCCCGCCGCGTTCCGGGAGGCATGATCCGTAAAAGGGTGGAAAGTC
>NZ_JBIBBC010000116.1:0-1084 GCF_042900345.1 Streptomyces sp. NPDC012935 | reverse complement strand
ACGGTTGAGCTGTGAGAGGGCGATGACCGGGACCTCGAGCTCCTTGGCGAGCAGCTTGAGGTTACGGGACATGTCCGAGACCTCCTGCTGACGGCTCTCGGAGCGCTTGGAGCCACCGGACTGCATCAGCTGGAGATAGTCGATGATCACGAGCTTGATGTCGTTGCGCTGCTTCAGGCGACGGCACTTCGCGCGGATCTCCATCATCGACAGGTTCGGGGAGTCGTCGATGTAGAGCGGGGCCGCCGAGACTTCGGGCATCCGCCGGGCCAGCCGGGTCCAGTCCTCGTCCGTCATCGTGCCGGAGCGCATGTGGTGGAGGGCCACGCGGGCCTCGGCCGAGAGCAGACGCATCGCGATCTCGTTGCGCCCCATCTCCAGGGAGAAGATGACGCTCGCCAGGTTGTGCTTGATGGAGGCCGCACGGGCGAAGTCGAGCGCGAGCGTGGACTTACCCATGGCCGGGCGGGCCGCGATGACGACCATCTGGCCCGGGTGGAGGCCGTTGGTGAGCGAGTCGAGGTCGGTGAATCCCGTGGGAACACCGGTCATCTCGCCGGTGCGGGAACCGATCGCCTCGATCTCGTCGAGGGCGCCCTCCATGATGTCGCCGAGCGGCAGGTAGTCCTCGCTGGTGCGCTGCTCGGTGACGGCGTAGATCTCCGCCTGGGCGCGGTTGACGATCTCGTCGACGTCGTCGTCGGCCGCGTATCCCATCTGCGTGATGCGGGTGCCCGCCTCGACCAGACGGCGCAGGACGGCCCGTTCGTGGACGATCTCCGCGTAGTACTCGGCGTTCGCCGCCGTCGGCACCGTCTGCACGAGGGTGTGCAGATAGGCCGCACCGCCAACCTTGTTGATCTCACCGCGCTTGGTGAGCTCCGCCGCGATGGTGATCGGGTCGGCCGGCTCGCCCTTCGCATAGACGTCGAGGATCGCCTGGAAGATCGTCTCGTGTGCCGGCTTGTAGAAGTCGTGGCCCTTGATGACCTCGACCACGTCGGCGATGGCGTCCTTCGACAGCAGCATGCCGCCGAGGACGGACTGCTCGGCGTCGAGATCCTGGGGCGGAACCCGCTCGAAG
>NZ_JBIBBC010000115.1:0-1092 GCF_042900345.1 Streptomyces sp. NPDC012935 | reverse complement strand
CGCCCTCGGCCATCGCGGCCACGTCGTCCCCGTCGAGCACGTTGGGAGCCGAGACGCCGATGAAGACGTCGGCGCCGCGCACGGCCTCCTTGAGGGTGCCCGTCAGGTTCTCCGGGTTGGTGTTGTCGGCGATCCAGCGCAGCGGCGAGTCCGCGGGGGCCTGGCGCAGGTCCTCACGGCCCGTGTGCACCACGCCGTGGATGTCTGCCACGACGGCGTTCTTCACGCCCGCCGCGAGCAGCAGCTTGAGGATGGCCGTACCGGCGGCGCCGGCGCCCGACATCACCACGCGGATGTTCTCGATCGCCTTGCCCGTGACCCGAAGGGCGTTGGTCAGCGCCGCCAGGACGACGATCGCCGTGCCGTGCTGGTCGTCGTGGAAGACGGGGATGTCCAGGGCCTCGCGCAGCCGCGCCTCGATCTCGAAGCAGCGCGGCGCGGAGATGTCCTCCAGGTTGATGCCCGCGAAGCCGGGGGCGATCGCCTTGACGATCTCCACGATCGCGTCGGTGTCCTGGGTGTCCAGGCAGATCGGCCAGGCGTCGATGCCTGCGAACCGCTTGAACAGGGCCGCCTTGCCCTCCATGACCGGCAGCGCGGCCTTCGGGCCGATGTTGCCCAGGCCGAGGACCGCGGAGCCGTCGGTGACGACCGCGACGGAGTTGCGCTTGATGGTCAGCCGGCGGGCGTCCTCGGGGTTCTCCGCGATCGCCATGCAGACCCGGGCCACGCCGGGCGTGTAGACCATGGACAGGTCGTCACGGTTGCGGATGGGGTGCTTGGACGCCATCTCGATCTTGCCGCCGAGGTGCATCAGGAACGTACGGTCGGAGACCTTGCCGAGCGTGACGCCCTCGATCAGGCGCAGTTGTTCGACGATCTCGTCGGCGTGCGCGGTGGAGGTCGCGGCGATGGTGACGTCGATGCGGAGCTTCTCGTGGCCGGACGCGGTCACGTCGAGGCCGGTCACCGAGCCTCCGTGGGACTCCACGGCCGTGGTGAGCTGGGAGACCGCGGTTCCGCTCGCGGGCACCTCCAGCCGGACCGTCATCGAGTAGGAGACGCTGGGCGCCGTTGCCATGGCCGACTTCC
>NZ_JBIBBC010000114.1:0-1098 GCF_042900345.1 Streptomyces sp. NPDC012935 | reverse complement strand
CGGTGGACAACCCGCCGCCGAGGAGAGCTAGACGACGTTCCGAGCCGAGCGTCACAAGCGGTCCCCTTCGGTCGTGCCACGGATCGCCACCGACTCTGTCCAGCCAGGAGCCCCGGCCGCAACCGAAAAAGAGCGGCCGACAGCGGACAGGATCCGGCGGAACCGGTCCTTCGCCCCTTCCGTCCCATCGGCATGGACACTCTCGGCACACCCGGTACGCACCAGCGGCGCCTGGCCGCCCTGGCCGCTCTCACCCTGCTCCCGCTCGCCGCGGCCTGCGGCAGCGAGGACGCGGGCAGCGAATCCGTCGGCGCCGGGGCCCGGGCGTCCCTCTCCGACGCCCGCTGGGCCGTCGACCAGGTGACCGTGGACGGCCGGAAGAAGGCCGCGCCGGACGGCGCCTGGCTGCGGATCTCCGGCGACGGGAAGGCCGAGGGCAGCCTCGGCTGCAACACCTTCGGAGCCCAGGCAGACTTCAGCGACGGCCACGTCTCCTTCGACGGGATCCGGTCGACGGAGATGGCCTGCGACGGCGTCCCCGCCGGCTTCGAGCAGACCCTCGCCCGCACCCTCGCCGACGGCGACCTGACCACCGAGAAGGACGGCGACAAGCTCACTCTCACCACGAAGGACGGCGACCGTGTGGCCCTCACCCGGCGGGAGGCCGCCCCGCTCAGGGGCACCGAGTGGACCGTGACCAGCCCGGACGCCGACGGCCGCGCCCACCTCACGTTCGACACGAAGACCGGCCAGGTGAGCGGAAGCCTCGGCTGCAACCGGGTGAAGGCCACCGCGACAATCCGCGACGGCAGTATCACGCTCGGCACGGCATCCACCACCCGAATGATGTGCGACACCTCACTCATGACAGCGGAGAAGAAGCTCCTGGGCCTCTTCGACAGCACCGTGAAATACCGCGTCGACGACCGCACCCTCACGCTGACCAGCGAAAACGGCGAGACCGTCCACGCGGCCGCCGGCAAGTGATCCTTTACCGGCCCGCATCCCCAATTCGGACCAGTGGTCGACCTCGCCTACACTCGGGGACGTGCCACGTGGTGACGGTCGACTCAATCACGATCTGCTCCCCGGCGAGAA
>NZ_JBIBBC010000113.1:0-1099 GCF_042900345.1 Streptomyces sp. NPDC012935 | reverse complement strand
GCTGGAGATCGAGCTCGACGAGGCGGCCTTCGGCACCACGAAGGACATCCAGGTCGACACGGCCGTCGTCTGCAACACCTGCAACGGCGAGGGCGCCGCCCCCGGCACCTCCGCGCAGACCTGCGACATGTGCCGCGGCCGCGGCGAGGTGTCGCAGGTGACCCGGTCCTTCCTGGGCCAGGTCATGACCTCGCGCCCCTGCCCGCAGTGCCAGGGCTTCGGCACCGTCGTCCCCACGCCGTGCCCGGAGTGCGCGGGCGACGGACGCGTGCGGTCCCGCCGCACCCTCACCGTCAAGATCCCGGCCGGCGTCGACAACGGCACCCGCATCCAGCTCGCGGGCGAGGGCGAGGTCGGCCCGGGCGGCGGTCCCGCCGGCGACCTGTACGTCGAGATCCACGAACTGCCGCACAGCACCTTCCAGCGGCGCGGCGACGACCTGCACTGCACCGTCACCATCCCGATGACGGCGGCGGCGCTCGGCACCAAGGTTCCGCTGGAGACCCTGGACGGCATGGAGGAGGTCGACATCCGGCCCGGCACCCAGTCCGGCCAGTCGATCCCGCTGCACGGCCGCGGTGTGACCCATCTGCGCGGCGGCGGCCGAGGCGACCTCATCGTGCACGTCGAGGTGCAGACCCCCACCAAGCTCGACCCCGAGCAGGAGCGCCTGCTGCGCGAGCTGTCCAAGCTGCGCGGCGAGGAGCGGCCCCAGGGCCAGTTCCAGCCCGGTCAGCAGGGGCTGTTCTCGCGGCTGAAGGACGCCTTCAACGGACGGTGACCCGAGCGGCCCGATCCCTTCCGCCGCAAGGGGAAGGGCCGATTCGGACTTGTTCGGAGGACGTGACAACATGCGGGCATGTCCTCCGCACTGACCGATCTCCTGCCTCACCCGATCGTGCAGGCACCCATGGCGGGCGGTGTCTCCGTGCCGCGGCTCGCCGCTGCCGTGTCCGAGGCCGGCGGGCTGGGCTTCCTCGCCGCCGGGTACAAGACCGCCGACGGCATGTACCAGGAGATCAAGCAGCTGCGGAGCCTGACCCAGCGCCCGTTCGGCGTCAACCTCTTCATGCCCCAGCCGGAGTATGCCGACCCCGCC
>NZ_JBIBBC010000112.1:0-1105 GCF_042900345.1 Streptomyces sp. NPDC012935 | reverse complement strand
AGCAGTCCCCGCCGACAAGGACACAGAGGACCCGGCCCGACGGCCACCCCTGGCCGGGGCCACGGCCTCCGCGCCACCACGACCTCCCGCGACGCGTCGAGGCGCCCGACGCACCCCTCACGCGCCCCGCACCCGCCCCCCAGAGCGTTACCGCCTGTAGCGGCGCACCCGGTGATCCGAGCGCCCCCGATCACCTTCACGCGCCCGGCGCAATGCCCAGCTGTGCGCCTCTCGACGCCTCGTGCCAACTTTGAGGGAAGGCGTCCAGGAGGCGTGCAGGAAGGGTGATCGATGATCTTCTTCGACCGGCCGGCGGCTTCTCCGGCGCGAGGAGCCTGACCCGTGGGGCCGCCCTCCTCAGCGGCGTCGGCACCGACGCGTCTGTCCGTGGTGGCCGTGCTGCTGTCCTTCGCCACGGGAGCCGGTGACGCGTTCGCCTTCGTCCAGCTCGGAGGCGTGTTCACGGCCAACATGACCGGCAGCCTCATCCTGTCGGGCCTGACGGGCCGACCGGGCTACGGGGCTCTGGTGGCGGGGGTGGCCACCTCGCTGGGGGCCTTCCTGATCGCGGTGTACCTGGCGTCCAAGGCGACACCGGTACGCCCCGGCACGGGGTGGAACCGTATCCGGGCCGTACTGCTCGCCGTGGTCGCGCTCGACCTCGTCGTACTGGTCCTCAGGTCGGCGCAGTCCACCCCGGGCACCGCGCTGCGGCTGCTGATGCTCGCGGCTGCCGCGGGGGCGATGGGCGCCCAGACCGCCGCCGTCAAACGGTCGGCGCACGGTGCGGGCGTGACCACGACCTTCGTGACCGGCACCCTGACCAGCCTGGCGCAGGACGCCGCCGACGGCAGCTCCCGGCATGCGGGCGTCCGCCTGGGCGTGGTGGTGATGCTGGTCCTGGGCGCACTGACGGCATCCGGGGCCATGGCGATCGACGCCCGCCTCGGCCCCGCCGTGGCGGCGGCCGGCACCGCCGTCGCGATCATCGCCCTTCCGACGACGGGGAGCCCCAGGCCGTGACGACCGTCCGCCCGCCCGTCGGGTCGGCTCGTCCAGGCCGGTCACCGTCCCCGGTTGCGGTCAGCGCTCCCTCGACGAGGTC
>NZ_JBIBBC010000111.1:0-1106 GCF_042900345.1 Streptomyces sp. NPDC012935 | reverse complement strand
CTGCTCTGGGCTCCGCCTTCGGCGATGTCCCACACGGCAACCGTCCTGTCCCGGGAAACGGTGGCTATCCGGGAACCGTGCCAGGCGATGCTGTTGACGCTGTCGGTGTGACCGGACAACAGCGTCTCCTCGTCCGTGTCAAGGTCCCAGACGCGGGCCGTACGGACTTCGTCGCCCACGGCGAGACGCCGGCCGTCGGGAGACCACGCGACACAACTCAGCTTCTCCCCGCAGTCCAACTGTCTCAGCAGCGCCCCCGTACCGGGGGTCCCAGCAGGCGCTTCCGCTTCGGCGACCGCGGAGACGAAGACCATGCGGTCCTCCGACACTGAGGCGAGCAGTCGTCCGTCGGGCGACCAGGCGATGCCTGAGACACCGGCCCGGTGTCCGGCGGCAGCTGCGATCTCACGGCCGGTGGCAAGGGACCAGCCGCGCACCGTGCCGTCGTCCGACGCGCTGGCGACCTTCTGTCCGTCCGGGGACCATGCCACGTCCCACACCGTCCGTTCATGGCCGGTGAACCGGGCCACCTCCACGAAGGTCGACGCATCCCAGATCCGCACGGTCCGATCACGGCTCGCCGTGGCGAGCCGCTCCCCGTCCGGTGCCCACGCGACTCCCTCGACCGCGTCGCCATGCCCGGTGAGCACACCGGCTTCGGCCTCGGTCTCGACGTCCCAGACGGTGACGGTGCCGTCCCGGGAACCACTCGCCAGATACCTTCCGTCGGGCGACCAGGTCACCGACTGCACCCGGTGACCGCCACCAGGAGTGAGGACAACGCGGTCAGAGGGCGACTGCCCGGTGCCCCAGATCCGGACCGTACCGTCATCTGAGGCCGTCGCGAGGAGGGCTCCATCGGGCGACCAGGTCACCGCGTTGATGTCCTCCTCATGGCCGCGAAAGACCTCCCGTACATGAGAGGCGTTGAGGGCGGTGTGCAGCGCCTGCTGGGCGGCGGAGGTCGGAGCGCACTCCTCAAGCGCGGCGAGCGCCCCCAGGACCGCCAGCTCCGGATCGCTCGTGGCGATCTCCGCCACCCGCGCAGCCACCGCGTCCGCGAGCCTTTCCAGGGACGCCCGGTCAAGACGTGCGGAACACTCCAG
>NZ_JBIBBC010000110.1:0-1110 GCF_042900345.1 Streptomyces sp. NPDC012935 | reverse complement strand
GCTCGCCCTCCTCCTGGGGGCCCTCGTCGTCGCGGTCGTCCTGCCCACCGCACCGTTCCTCGTCGACCTCTTCGGCGCCTCCGACACCGCCGCCCCGTACGCGACCACCTATCTGCGCATCTCGGCGCTCGGCATCCCCGCGATGCTGGTCGTCCTCGCCGCCACCGGAGTGCTGCGCGGGCTCCAGGACACCCGTACCCCTCTCTACGTGGCCGTCGGCGGCTTCATCACGAACGCCGTGCTCAATGTCGGCCTCGTCTACGGCGCCGACCTCGGCATCGCCGGTTCGGCCTGGGGTACCGTCCTGGCGCAGTGCGGGATGGCCGCCGTCTACCTCCTGGTCGTCATTCGCGGAGCCCGTGCACACGGGGCCTCCCTGCGCCCGGACACGGCAGGCATCCGCGCCTCCGCCCAGGCCGGCGTGCCCCTGCTGGTCCGCACGCTGTCGCTGCGGGCGATCCTGATGATCGCGACGGCCGTCGCCGCCCGGCTGGGAGACGCCGATGTCGCGGCCCACCAGATCATCCTGTCCCTGTGGAGCCTGCTCGCCTTCGCCCTCGACGCCATCGCTATTGCGGGGCAGGCGATCATCGGGCGGTACCTCGGTGCCGACGACGCCGAAGGCGCCCGGGCCGTATGCCGCCGCATGGTCGAGTGGGGAATCGCCTCCGGCATCGGCCTCGGACTGCTCGTGGTGGCCGCCCGCCCGCTGTTCCTGCCCTTGTTCACCAGTGACGGCGCTGTCCAGGACACCGCGCTGCCCGCACTGCTCATGGTGGCGCTCTCCCAGCCGATCTGCGGCGTGGTCTTCGTCCTGGACGGTGTCCTGATGGGAGCCGGCGACGGCCCTTATCTCGCCTGGGCGATGGTGGCCACGCTGGCCGTGTTCGCCCCCGTGGCTCTGCTGATCCCCGTCATCGGCGGCGGTCTGACCGGAATCTGGGCAGCGATGACGCTGATGATGACGGTCCGGATGCTGACGCTCTGGTTGCGGACTCGCTCCGGCCGCTGGATCGTCACGGGAGCGACGCGCTGACGGTTTCACGTGAAACGACGTGTTTCACGTGAAACGAACCCCCGGCGTCCTAGCTGAGCCGCGAGGGGCATGGG
>NZ_JBIBBC010000109.1:0-1113 GCF_042900345.1 Streptomyces sp. NPDC012935 | reverse complement strand
TCCCCGAAGAAGGGCTGGCGGGCGTCCGGCACGATCAGGCCTATGAGGTCCGTGCGCCGCGAGGCCATCGCCTGGGCGACCCGGTCGGGCCGGTAGCCCAGCTCCTTGATCGCGGCGAGCACGCGCTCGCGGGTGGCCGGGGCGACCGGCCGGGGTCCGTTGTTGATGACATAGCTGACGACGGCGGTGGATGTCCCCGCCAGTCGTGCGACGTCATCGCGAGTCACCTTGGCCACGCGCGGAGTCTACGCGGATGGACCCGCTCTGGGCAGGGCGTGCGGAAGCGTCCCGTATGCCGGACGGGGCCCGGCCGCGCCGGTGCGCCCCGCCCGGGGTGCCGCTACGCGTCGGCCCGGACCTCGGCGGCGTCCAGGGCGGCCGCTGTGTCCGCATCCGCCGGCTTTGCCCGCCCCGCAGTGGCCTTCGGCTCCTCCGCGGACCGTTCGGGCTTCTCCGGGGTAACGAATCGATAACCGACGTTGCGGACGGTGCCGATCAGCGACTCGTGCTCGGGGCCGAGCTTCGCGCGCAGCCGCCGTACGTGCACGTCCACCGTCCGGGTGCCGCCGAAGTAGTCGTAGCCCCAGACCTCCTGGAGGAGCTGGGCGCGGGTGAAGACGCGGCCCGGGTGCTGGGCGAGGTACTTCAGCAGCTCGAACTCCTTGAAGGTGAGGTCCAGGACCCGGCCCTTCAGTTTCGCGCTGTAGGTGGCCTCGTCCACGGACAGGTCGCCGTTGCGGATCTCCATGGGGGAGTCGTCGTTGACGATCTGCTGGCGGCCCATGGCGAGCCGCAGCCGGGCCTCGACCTCGGCGGGGCCCGCCGTGTCGAGCAGGACGTCGTCGATGCCCCAGTCGGCGGTGACGGCGGCGAGGCCGCCCTCGGTGACGACCAGGACGAGCGGGCAGCCGGGGCCGGTGGAGCGCAGCAGCTGGCACAGGCTGCGCACCTGCGGCAGGTCGCGCCGGCCGTCGACGAGGATGACGTCGGCGCCGGGGGTGTCGACGAGGGCGGGGCCCTCGGCGGGGGCCACGCGCACGTTGTGCAGCAGCAGGCCGAGTGCGGGGAGCACCTCCGTCGACGGCTGGAGGGCGTTGGTCAGGAGCAGCAGAG
>NZ_JBIBBC010000108.1:0-1118 GCF_042900345.1 Streptomyces sp. NPDC012935 | reverse complement strand
CGCCCACCAGCTCGACTCGGTCGACGACCGCATGATGGACTCGAACGACCTGGAGCGTGAGAAGGGCATCACGATCCTCGCCAAGAACACGGCGGTGAAGTACCACCCCAAGGACGGCGGGGACCCGATCACGATCAACATCATCGACACCCCCGGCCACGCCGACTTCGGTGGCGAGGTCGAGCGCGGTCTGTCGATGGTCGACGGTGTGGTGCTGCTCGTCGACGCCTCCGAGGGCCCGCTCCCGCAGACCCGCTTCGTGCTGCGCAAGGCCCTCCACGCCCGGCTGCCGATCATCCTCTGCATCAACAAGACGGACCGCCCGGACGCCCGGATCGACGAGGTCGTCAACGAGACCTACGACCTCTTCCTGGACCTGGACGCGGACGAGGAGCAGATCGAGTTCCCGATCGTCTACGCCTGCGGCCGCGACGGCATCGCCTCGCTGACCAAGCCGGCCGACGGCACCGTCCCGGAGGACTCCACCAGCCTGGAGCCGTTCTTCTCGACGATCCTCCAGCACATCCCGGCCCCGACCTACGACGAGGAAGGCCCCCTCCAGGCGCACGTCACCAACCTGGACGCCGACAACTTCCTCGGCCGTATCGCGCTGCTGCGCGTCCACCAGGGCGAGCTGAAGAAGGGGCAGACCGTCGCGTGGATGAAGCGCGACGGCTCCGTCACCAACGTGCGCATCTCCGAGCTGATGATGACCGAGGCGCTCACCCGCAAGCCGGCCGAGAAGGCGGGCCCGGGTGACATCTGCGCGGTCGCCGGTATCCCGGACATCATGATCGGCGAGACGCTGGCCGACCCCGAGAACCCGGTGCCGCTGCCGCTCATCACGGTCGACGAGCCCGCGATCTCCATGGTCATCGGCACCAACACCTCGCCGCTGGTCGGCCGGGGCGGTACCGGCAAGGGCGCCGACGCCAAGGCGGCCGTCAAGGACCGCAAGGTCACCGCCCGCCAGGTCAAGGACCGCCTCGACCGCGAGCTGATCGGCAACGTCAGCCTCCGCGTCCTGGACACCGAGCGCCCCGACGCCTGGGAGGTGCAGGGCCGCGGCGAGCTGGCGCTGGCCATCCTGGTCGAGCAGATGCGCCGCGAGGGCTTCG
>NZ_JBIBBC010000107.1:0-1128 GCF_042900345.1 Streptomyces sp. NPDC012935 | reverse complement strand
CGTTCGCCCGCCAGGGGCCGACGAGGGCGCCCGGCTCTATCGGGCCGTCGTCCGGGTCGCCGGGGAACGCGGCCGTCGAGCCGTCCGGCAGCAGGTCGAGCACCCGGGACGTCGTCCAGCCGACGGACGGGTGGCCTTCGAGGACGGCCAGGTCACGGGCGAGGGCGCCCGGGGTGAGCTGGTCGTCGGCGTCGAGGATCTTCGCGTAGGCGCCCTCGGTGTGGGCGAGCGCGAGCGTGCGGGCCACTCCCGGCCCGCCGGGCCGCCCTTGACGGAACGTCACCCTCGGGTCGCGGGGAACGTGCGGGCGGACGGTGTCGCCGCGGCCGTCCTCCTGTATCACCCAGTGCCATTCCCAGCCGGGCGGTAACTCCTGTGCGCACAGCGACGCGTGGGCCTGCGGGAGGAACTCCGCCGACGGTCCGTGGACAGCGGTCACGACGACGACGCGCCGGAGCACGGGTCCCTCACCACCCTTCGACGGACATGCGAAGGCCCGACCGCTGGCGACGGGGGATGCACCAGCGATCGGGCTGCGGCCAACAGTAACAAGGCCGCGAGCCCCGTGGGAGCCGACGGATCGGCTGCGATGACGCGTTGTGATCGGGATCACGGAAACCGCTGTCCCGCGGAGCCCCGGCATACCACTTGCGTTCCCGCTCCCTCACGCTGCGCACTGGCCGCACTGGCCGCACTGGCCGCACCGATCGCACCGGTCGCATCGGTCCCACCGGTTCAGTCGGAGCACGGCGGCTCGTAGGACAGCCGGGGCAGATATTCGTGCCACCGCTCCCGGGTGAGCACGCCCTGGGTCGTCGAGCAGACCCGGCGGATCGCCTGGTCCACGTCCAGGTTCCACAGCCGGACGGTGTCGGTGCCGCTGGAGACGCCGAGCATCCGGCTCGCGGGGCGGAACGCCAGGAAGTTGCCCGTCCTCGCGTTGGGGCTCATCGCCCGGCCGACCGCCGAGGCGTGCTCCGGGTCCCCGACGTCCCACATCCGCACCGTGTTGTCGTTGCCGCCGCTGGCGAGGGTGCGGCCGTCCGCGCCGAACGTCAGGGAGACGACCGCCTCGGTGTGGCCGGTGAGCGGGTGGCCCTGCGCCCGCGCCCCGGCCGGGTCGGTGAC
>NZ_JBIBBC010000106.1:0-1136 GCF_042900345.1 Streptomyces sp. NPDC012935 | reverse complement strand
CGCGTAGTACGTCGCGTCGACCTCGACCACCGGGAAGCGCTCGGCGTAGTGCCGCAACCGCCCCTCGGCGTCCCGCCGCCCCACCGGGTACCAGCCGCTGCCGACCAGCGCCCGGTCCGTCCACGAACACGTGCCCACCAGGATGTCGCCCATGGCACGGCGGTTACCCGGACGCGCGGCGGCCAGACGTGCGCTCCCGCCGCTGAGGATGTGGCCCGCGGGGCCCGCGCGTAGTCTGGTCCGGGTACGTTCCGGCGCCCCTCCGGGCGCGAACTCGCAGGTCACGCGTGTGCCCCCTCCTGTCCGGGTGGCTGAGGCACGCCCGGACGAGCGGAGGACCAACGATGGGTACAGTCACCACCGACGACGGCACCACGATCTTCTACAAGGACTGGGGTCCACGCGACGGCAAGCCGATCGTCTTCCACCACGGCTGGCCGCTGAGCGCGGACGACTGGGACAACCAGATGCTGTTCTTCCTGTCGCACGGCTACCGGGTCATCGCCCACGACCGGCGCGGCCACGGACGGTCGACGCAGACCTCCGAAGGCCACGACATGGACACGTACGCGGCCGACGTCGCCGCCGTCACCGACGCGCTCGACCTGCGGGACGCCGTCCACATCGGGCACTCCACGGGCGGCGGCGAGGTCACCCGCTACGTCGCCCGCGCCAAACCCGGCAGGGTCTCCAAGGCGGTGCTGGCGGGTGCCGTGCCGCCCGTCATGGTCAAGTCGGAGAGCAACCCCGGCGGTACGCCCATCGAGGTGTTCGACGGGTTCCGCGAGGGCCTCGCCGCCAACCGGGCGCAGCTCTACATCGACGTGCCGTCGGGGCCGTTCTACGGCTTCAACCGTCCCGGCGCGGAGGTGTCGCAGGGCCTGATCGACAACTGGTGGCGGCAGGGCATGATGGGCGCGGCCAACGCCCACTACGAATGCATCAAGGCGTTCTCCGAGACCGACTTCACCGAGGACCTGAAGAAGATCGACGTCCCGGTGCTGGTCATGCACGGCAGCGACGACCAGATCGTGCCGTACGAGGACTCGGCGCCCCTGTCGGCCAAGCTGCTGAAGAACGGCACGCTCAAGACGTACGAGGGCTATCCGCACGGGATGCTGACGACGCACCCGGAG
>NZ_JBIBBC010000105.1:0-1160 GCF_042900345.1 Streptomyces sp. NPDC012935 | reverse complement strand
GGCCTCGCGGGCCTTCTCCTTGGCCGCGTCGACGACCTTCTCCTGGACGATCTGCTTGACCTGATCCTTGACGACCCGTTTGGCGACCTTCTTCAGGGCGTCCACGGTCGCGTGCTCCATGGCCTTCGTGACCGCCTCCATGACCTCTTTCTTGAGGCGGTCGAGCAGCTCACGGACGATCACACGGGTGGCCTGGGTCGCGCCCATCGCCCCGAGTTCGGACAGCCCGAAGGTGAAGGGCGCCGCGGCCTGCGCCGCGATGATCTCGATGGCCAGCGCAATGAGCTGGGCGATGACGGAGAGCTTCGCGGTGAGGACCGCGATCGCGGCCGCGTCGAAAGCGAGGGCGATCACCTCGCACGCGAGTTTCGCGTCGGGCAGGTACCTGTCCTCGCCGTTCGCGCCGGTGTAGGCGCCCCAGTCCTTGCTGAACCCCTCGATGGCGGAGCCGACGTTGGCGGCGACGACGGTGCGGGCGAAGCCTTCGCCCTGCGCCTCGATCTTCTCGAGGTGGGCGCCGAAGCCGCGCCAGGTCTCGGCGACCTGGTGGAGCGCCTGCTCGTCGGCCTCGGGCCAGTTGTAGCCGAGCAGGTCCAGGACCCAGACGAGCTCGCCGGGCAGAGTGAGCGACATGTGAAGTACCCCCGCCCGGCTCAGAGTTGACCGACGATGCCGCTCAGCAGCCCGCTGTTCGACGTATCGGAGGCGTCGTACGTGCGGGCGTTGTCCTGAAGTGTGTGCCCGATCTGCTGGAGTCGTTCGGCGAGGCTGTCCATCGAGGCGAGGATTCCGTCCCGGATCGGCGTGTAGATCTCACCGAAGACATCTCCGAAATCAGCGTCTGACCAGGGCTCTCCGAGACCTTCCAGAGCGCTCTCCAGTTGTTTGGACGCCTTGGCGAAATCGCCTCCGAGGTCGGTGAAATTCTGGCCCTGCCGTCGCAGCACAGCCGTATCCACGTCAAATCCGCCGAACGTCATCGCATCTCCCCCGAACTCCTGGTGCAGGACGTCATATTGCACGACAGGCCGGTAGCTTAGACTCCTCGCCCACGACCCGGAAAGTCGACGGGTCAAGAGAACGTCAAGTTGACCAAAGGACCCCCAAGTGGTGACGTCACCGCCGCATCGTCCCAGCTCAGCCAGCCTCTGGACGGGACG
>NZ_JBIBBC010000104.1:0-1163 GCF_042900345.1 Streptomyces sp. NPDC012935 | reverse complement strand
GGCAAGCCGACCCTGGCGTACGAGACGGTCGTGGGCGGCCTCCAGGAGGACGGCACCCCGAACGAGCTGCACGTGATCACCGACGCGGCCACCGGCGAGAAGCTGTACGAGTTCCAGGGCGTCGAGACCGGCAGCGGCAAGAGCCTGTACGCGGGCACCGTCACCCTCGGCACCACCAAGTCCGGATCGTCGTACCAGCTGTACGACACCACCCGCGGTGGCCACAAGACGTACAACAAGGCGCGCAGCACCAGCTCCTCCACGGGCACCCTGTTCACCGACGCGGACGACGTCTGGGGCACCGGCAGCGCCTCCAGCTCGACCAGCGACCAGACGGCCGCCGTGGACGCCGCCTACGGCGCCCAGGTCACCTGGGACTTCTACAAGAACACCTTCGGCCGCAACGGCATCAAGAACGACGGCAAGGCCGCCTACTCCCGCGTGCACTACGGGAACGCCTACGTCAACGCGTTCTGGTCCGACAGCTGCTTCTGCATGACGTACGGCGACGGCACGGGCAACACCCACCCGCTGACCTCGCTGGACGTGGCCGGACACGAGATGACCCACGGCG
The DNA here is from genome assembly GCF_042900345.1 of Streptomyces sp. NPDC012935. Lineage (NCBI taxonomy): Bacteria > Bacillati > Actinomycetota > Actinomycetes > Kitasatosporales > Streptomycetaceae > Streptomyces > Streptomyces sp. NPDC012935. The sequence continues at coordinate 589 of NZ_JBIBBC010000104.1, read as the reverse complement.
TCACCTCCAACACCGCGGGCCTGAACTACTCCGGCGAGTCCGGCGGCCTGAACGAGGCCACCTCGGACATCCTCGGCACGGCGGTGGAGTTCTACGCGGCGAACTCCTCCGACGCCGGCGACTACCTCATCGGCGAGAAGATCGACATCAACGGCGACGGCACGCCGCTGCGCTACATGGACAAGCCCAGCAAGGACGGCGCGTCCGCCGACAACTGGTCGTCGAGCCTGAAGAACCTCGACGTGCACTACTCGTCCGGCCCCGCGAACCACTTCTTCTTCCTCCTCGCGGAGGGCAGCGGCGCCAGGACGGTCAACGGGGTGAGCTACAACTCCCCGACGTCGAACGGCTCGACGGTCACCGGCATCGGCCGCGCCAAGGCCGTGCAGATCTGGTACAAGGCGCTGACGTCGTACATGACGTCGACGACGAACTACGCGGGCGCCCGCACGGCGACGCTGAACGCCGCGTCGGCCCTCTACGGCTCCACCAGCACCGAGTACAAGACGGTGGCCGCCGCCTGGGCGGCGGTCAACGTCAGCTGACCCGGTCACGGCCGGCGGGCGGCACCCGGGACGACCGCGTCCCC
>NZ_JBIBBC010000103.1:0-1166 GCF_042900345.1 Streptomyces sp. NPDC012935 | reverse complement strand
GGGTCAGGCTGTCGACCTACGTGTACAGCCGGTTGACGAGGTTCTTGATCGCGTCGAGCGGTCTCTCCAAGTGGGGTTGCTCCCGGAGACGATGGTGCGTAAGCGCCGATCTGTGGGGGCCAGAACCGACCGCGACACCTGGGTTCGGATCGAGCGGCGCCTGCTCGACAAGATCTCCGACCAGGGGTGGAACGGGACTGAGAGTGCCGCTCGTCTGAAGGGCATCGCCCAGCCCGCATGGCACGGATGTGTGGTCTGGCGGGCCCCGGACGGGTCGGTGATGTGGCGAGCCGATGAAACCGATCTCCTGCCAGGGGCTCCTGTCGGAAACGCCATCCTGAGTGAAGCCCCGGAGCTGCCGGACGACTGGTGGGGCGCACTGAACGCGTCGTTGGACGCGCTGGCGAAACAGAGCACGAGGCGGGTCGCCACGCCGGACACCGAGACCGTCACCCAGGCCCTCGTCACCGAGTCTGTCCGTGGTGTCTTCTCCGGCGATCTCGATACGACCATCGAGCAGTGGGTGCCGGCCCACGCGGACCTGAACTGGGCCAACGTGACCGCTCCGGCGTTCAGCCTCTTCGACTGGGAGGACTGGGGTAACGCGCCGCTGGGGCTGGACTCGGCCTCGCTGTGGGCGAGTTCCCTCGCTGTCCCGGCTCTGGCCAATCGCGTATGGCACGAGCGCCGGTCCGACTTCGAGAGCCGGGACGGCAAGGTGATGACGCTGTTTGCCTGCTCGAAGATCCTCGGGCCGTACGCGCACCCGGAAGACCCTCGGCTGGAACCCGCCCGGCGCATCGCCGAGCAGGTCATCAAGGAGCTTCAGGCCGGCTGATCGTGTGAACGGTCTCGCAGGAGACTCCGGTACTCCTGGACCGTTCGTTCCTCGACCTCTCCGACCAGGGCGCCGACGAGTTCACCCAGATGGGCGGGCTCCTCAGTGCTCACAGCCACAGTGTCCACCCTTGGCAGGTGATAGGCGGCTATGAACGCCGCCTGCACACGCGAGAGTTGACGGCAGTCACCGAGGAAGACACGAGGGTCGATCTTGGCCCACACCGAGTCGCTGGTGCTGCCGCCGAAGGGGCTCATGCCCCATACCTCGCTGGGGTCCAGGTCCCACGCCTTGATGAGGGTGTCCGCGGCGTCCAGCGTTCTGACTC
>NZ_JBIBBC010000102.1:0-1175 GCF_042900345.1 Streptomyces sp. NPDC012935 | reverse complement strand
AAGCGGACGATGCGCAGGAGTTCGGGGACGTCGACGTGCTTGGGGGTGAGGCCGCAGCGCAGGACGTTGTCCGAGTTGGCCATGATCTCGACGCCGAGCCCGTTCAGGTAGGCGTGCGGGATGCCGGCGCCGAGGAACAGGGCCTCGCCGGGCTGCAGCCGGACGTGGTTGAGGAGCATGGCGGCGATGACGCCGGGGTCGCCGGGGTAGTGGTGGGCGATGCCGGCGTACGGGGCGTGCTCGCCGCCGAGGCGGTCGCAGGCGGCCGCGGCCTCGGCGACGGTGTGGGCCATGGCGTCGCGGTCGGCGGTGAGGATTGCGGTCAGCACCTCGCGCAGGGCCGCCTCCTCGGGGCGCGCGTGCAGCAGGTCGACGTACGGCTTGAGGGAGTCGACGCCGAGGGCGTCCAGCAGGGCGGCGGCCCGGAGGGGGTCGCGGAAGCCGCACAGGCCGTCGAACTCGGTGAGCGCGCAGATCAGTTCGGGCTTGTGGTTGGCGTCCTTGTAGTTGCGGTGCCCGGCGTCCACGGGGATGCCGCGGCGCTCCTCGTCCTCGTACCCCTGCTTCGCCTGCGCGAGGTCGGGGTGGACCTGGAGGGAGAGCGGGGCGCCGGCGGCGAGGAGCTTGAGGAGGAAGGGCAGGCGGGGACCGAACTTGGCGACGGTCGCGGCGCCCAGCTCGCGTTCGGGGTCGGCCTCGATGACCTCGACGAGGGTGCCGCGGGCCGTGCGCGAGGGGGCGCCGGGGTGGGCGCCCATCCACATCTCCGCCTGCGGTTCGCCGGTCGGCTCGACGCCGAGGAGGGCCGGGAGGGCGGTGGTGGAACCCCAGGCGTAGGGGCGGACGGTGTTGTCGAGGCGGTCCATGCGGGTTCTGCCTGCTCTCTGTGCGTGCGTGCCGGCGCGTACGAGCGCGGGTCTTCGGTGGGGCACGAGGCGCGCCCGGGCCCTCGTACGGCGATGCGCGCGCGTACGGCCGCCCGATGCGCCCCGGGACAGGTCTAGGTGCCCGAGGCGAGCGCGAGGTAGACGGCGGCGAAATCCGTGACGGCGATCAGTTCCGCGAGGGTCTCCAGCTCGTCGCCGGGCTCCGGTTCGAGCTCGCTGATCGGGGTGTCGTGGCTGAGGGCCAGGTCGCGGGCGGCGGGTGCCGCGGTGAGGCCGCCGATCGGCCGG
>NZ_JBIBBC010000101.1:0-1183 GCF_042900345.1 Streptomyces sp. NPDC012935 | reverse complement strand
CCCGGGAGGTCGCCGAAGCCCTCCGCTGACGCGCCTTCCGGACGGCCCCGGCCTGGCGTGCGGCCCTCTAGGCAGCTCCCGCGCCACCTCCGACACTCGTGTCATGACCTCAGTGAGCATCCGCACCGTCCACGACACCGCCGGGTTCGCCGCCGTCGCCGACTACTTCAGCGACGTGTGGCAGACCCCGCGCAGCGCGCCGCCGCTGCTGCCCGAGACGCTGAACAGCCTCGCCCACGCGGGCGGTGCGGTGCACGCCGCGTACGACGGGGAGCGCGTCGTCGGCGGCTGCGTCGCCGTGTTCGGGCCGCCGGCGGCCAGAGCGGCGTACTCGCTGCTCGCGGCCGCCGAGCGCGGGCTCGGGCCACGGCTCAAGGAGGCCCAGCGGGCGTGGGCGCTGGGGCTCGGGGCGCGCACCATGCGCTGGACCTTCGACCCGCTGGTCGGCCGCAACGCCCGCTTCAACCTCGTCAAGCTCGGCGCCGAGGGCACCGGCTACCTCGTCGACTTCTACGGCCCCATGGCCGACGGCGTGAACGACGGCGACGAGAGCGACCGGCTGGAGGTCACCTGGGACCTGACCGTCACGCGGCGGCCGTCCGCCCGAACGACCACCGGTACGACCACCGACACGACCGCCGCGCGCGAGGCCGCGCCCGTCACCCACCCGGCGCCGGACGGCGGGTCGCTCGCCCGCCGCGACCCCCGGGACCGGTACGTGTGGTGCCGGGTGCCGCAGGACATCGTGGCGTTACGGGCCACGGACGCCGAGCGGGCCCTCGGCTGGCGGCGGGCCGTGCGCGAGGTGTTCACCAAGGCGTTCGCCGAGGGGTTCACGGCGACGGAGATGTCCCGCGACGGCTGGTACACGCTCACGCGCCGGGAGGACGCCCACATGGAGGAGGACACCCGCATGGAGGAGGACACCCCGTGAAGCTGGAACGCGTCGAACTGCTCCGGGTCGCGATCCCGCTCGTGACCCCGTTCCGCACCTCCTTCGGCACGATGACGACGAAGGACACCTTCCTGCTGCGGGCCGTCACCGACACCGCCGAGGGCTGGTCGGAGTTCGCCGGCGACCCCGAGCCGCTGTACTGCGCGGAGTTCGTGGCCGGCGCGGAGATCGTGCTGCGGGACGTCCTGCTGCCCCGGGCCGCCGCCCTGCCCGCGCTCACCGCGCCCG
>NZ_JBIBBC010000100.1:0-1186 GCF_042900345.1 Streptomyces sp. NPDC012935 | reverse complement strand
CGGCCACCTGACGCTGGCCCTCCCCTGGTCCGGCAGCTTCTTCGCCGGCCTCGGCCTGGTGGCGATCGGGTCCGGCCTGCTGAAGGCCAACATCTCGACGATGGTCGGCCACCTCTACAACGGCCCGGAGGACCCGCGCCGCGACGGTGGCTTCACGATCTTCTACATCGGGATCAACCTGGGCGCCTTCGCCGCCCCGCTGGTCATCGGCACCATCGGTGAGAACGTCAACTGGCACCTGGGCTTCGCGCTCGCCGCGCTGGGCATGGCGCTGGGTCTCGCCCAGTTCCTGCTGGGCAGCCGCCACCTGAGCGCCAAGTCGGACGTCGTCCCCACGCCGCTGACCGCCGAGCAGAAGGCCGCGACCCTGCGCAAGGCGTTCTTCTGGGCCGCCGTCGCCGCGGTGTTCTACGCGATCGTCGGCTTCTCCGGCGTCTACACGCTGAACTGGCTGCTCGTCCCGATCACCGTCGCCGGTCTGGTCATCCCGGTCATGGTCATCGGCCGGATGAAGCGCGACAAGCAGCTCGACCGCGGCGAGCAGTCCAAGCTGACCGCGTACATCTGGTTCTTCGTCGCCGCCGCCGTGTTCTGGATGATCTACGACCAGGGTGGCTCGACCGTCTCCCTGTTCGCCGAGTCCTCGGCCGACAACTCGGTCTTCGGCTGGGAGTTCCCGGTCTCCTGGTACCAGTCGGTCAACCCGGTCATGATCATGGCGCTGGCGCCGGTCTTCGCCTGGCTGTGGCTCGCGCTGGCCAAGCGCGGCAAGGAGCCGAGCACCGCGTCGAAGTTCGCCATGGGCCTGATCCTGGTCGGCGCGTCCTTCTTCCTCTTCCTGGCCCCGCTGTCGATCGCCGACGGCGGCCACAAGGCGGCCGCGCTGTGGCTGGCGGGGATCTACTTCGTGCAGACCGTCGGTGAGCTGATGCTGTCCCCGGTCGGCCTGTCGGTCACCACGAAGATGGCCCCGGCCAAGTACGCCTCCCAGATGATGGGTGTCTGGTTCCTGGCCGTCACCGCGGGTGACGCCACCACCGGTCTGCTCTCCATCGCGGGCGTCGACCTGAACAAGACGGGCATCGTCACCCTGGAGGCCACGCTCGCCGTGGTCGCCGGGTTCGCGGTCTGGATGTACCGCAAGAAGGTCAAGGAGCTCATGGGCAGTGTCAACTGACGCCCGTCC
>NZ_JBIBBC010000099.1:0-1192 GCF_042900345.1 Streptomyces sp. NPDC012935 | reverse complement strand
CGGAGCTCCAGGGCATCGTGAAGCGGGCGCTCGATGGCGGGGCGTGAGCGGGGCGAGGGGCGCGGGCCGGGCGGTCGTCCGGCCCGCGGGGCCCCTGCGGCAGGCAGGGCAGGCCGGGCAGACCGGGCAGGCCGGGCGGACAGGGCAGACAGGAAGGGCCGGGTCGGTGTGCTCGGCTCGGACCGGGGGTTCGTGACGGCCGAGTCGGCTGTCGTGCTGCCGGTGCTCGTGCTGTTCGCCATGGCGCTGGTGTGGGGGCTGCTCGCGGTGGCGGCGCAGATCCAGTGCGTGGACGCGGCCCGCACCGGGGCTCGCGCGGCAGCCCGGCAGGACCCGGACGACGCCGTCATCGAGGTCGCCGGCGACGTCGCACCGCGCGGCGCGAAGGTCACGGTGGCCCGGGAAGGGGGCGTGGTCCGGGTGGTCGTGGTGGCCAGACCGCCGATGCTGCGCGGGCTGCCGTTCGAGGTACGCGAGGAGGCCGTGGCGTCGGCGGAGGAGATGGTGGGGGTGGAGCCGTGAGCGCGGGGAGCGGACGAGTGCGTAGGCGCCTCGCGGGGGTGTCCCGGGCAGGTGTCGCCGGGTCCGATCGGGGGTCGGCCACCGCCTGGAGCCTCGGCCTGATCGCGGTCCTGTGCGTCGTGTTCGGCGTGGTGCTGGCCCTCGGGCAGGCGGTGGTGATCCGGCACCGGGCCGCGGGCGGTGCGGATCTGGCGGCGCTCGCGGCGGCCGACCACTGGGCGGAGGGCACGGCTGGGGCCTGCGCCCGGGCGGAGCGGGTCGCCGAGGCGAGCGGGGCGCGCCTGGTGCGGTGCGTGGTCGTGGGTGACGTGTCGGACGTGACGGCGGCATCCGGACGGGGGCCCTTCACCGCGGAGGCCAGGGCTCGGGCGGGGCCCGGGGGAGCGGGTGTGCCTGGGGCACCGGGTGAGGTTGCAGGAGGGGGCGTACTCGAGGTGCCGGGCGGGACCGGAGGAGGGGGCGCACCCGAGGGACCGGGCGGCACCGAGGAGCGGGTGGGTCTGGAGAACCGGGCGTGGCCAGGGGACTGAAGGGGGCCGAGGGGCCGAATGGGCCGGGCGGGCCCACGGGACTGAATGGGCCCGAGGGACCGAAAGGGCCCACCCCGCGAGAGGGAGGAGGCCCGCCGGGCGGCGGCGAGCCGTAGGGGCTACGCGAGGTACCGGCCGAG
>NZ_JBIBBC010000098.1:0-1194 GCF_042900345.1 Streptomyces sp. NPDC012935 | reverse complement strand
CGCTATTTCCTTCGGAAGTGAGCAGAGGTCGTTGTACCAGGCGGCGAAATCCTGGCTCAGCAATGCCGCCCGCGCATAGGCGGGATGTTTTCGCACCGGGTCCGGGAGTTCCAGCTGTGCGCTCGGCTCCAGCAGATCGGTCCAGATCCGGTGGGCGAAGGTGAGACGGCGCAGGGCGAGGTATTCGTCGACGGTGGGGATACGGCCCTCGGTGCGGTTCACGAATTCCCGGTCGTACGCATCGATCACCGCGTGGAAGTGGCGGGCGAAGCGGGTGTTCCAGGAGGGGGACAGGAACGAGTAGAGGCGCACCAGGCTGTCGGCGAGGCCCGCGACCAGCGGATCGGCGTGCCGGAGGTGGTTCTCGGGCGCGTCGAGGGCGGCGTGCAGCCGCGTCCGCAGGCGCCGCCAGGCGGCCGGGCGGCGGTGGACGATGTCACGGTCGTGCCGGTCGTCCCAGACGAAGAACCACGCGCTGTAGTCGGCTATCGCCTGCAGGACGTCCTCGGGGGCCTCGGTGTAGTACCCCGCCATGAGGTCCGTGTAGCACAGGCCGTCGGCGTGCTCTTCGACCTTGTCGGCCGGCATGAGCCGCTTTTCGAGGAGCCAGGTGCGGGTCTTCTCCTGGAGCCGGGGCCAATACGGATGGAGTTGCCTGGGAAACGCTTCCTCGATCACCGGAAGAGAGAGCGATGGTGGAACGGGTACCGCCATGGGTGTCGATGTGGTGCCGCGTGAGAAAGCATGCACGAACAAACCCCTCTCAGGCCGCCAGTCGGTCACGCCCTCCTCTGCGCCGGGCGTGCACCGTCGTGTATCCCCGCTCTTCCATTCAGCACCACAACTGACCGTTCTGGGAACGGATTTGCATCATTCACTACCCCTACAGGACCGCCGTCCCGCTGTCATCGGTGGAACACGCTCGAACAGATGACGGACATGCGAACGGCGCCCGCCCGGGACGGAGGTCACGGGGGGCGCCGTACGGAAGGTGCCTGTGGGGCCTGTGAGGCCTGGAGGTCGTCAGTCGTTGGCGACGACGGGGTAGCGCGGCTCGTTCTCGGCCATCTGCCGCAGCGCGTCCTTGCGTTCCCGCTTGGAGAGGCGGTCGATGTAGAGGTAGCCGTACAGGTGGTCCGTCTCGTGCTGGAGGCAGCGGGCGAAGTAGCCCGTGCCGCGCACCCGGATCGGGTT
>NZ_JBIBBC010000097.1:0-1204 GCF_042900345.1 Streptomyces sp. NPDC012935 | reverse complement strand
CCCGATGATCAACACCAAGACCCTGCGGAAGTGGCCGGCGATCCCCGACGTCCTGGACCCGATCACGAAGAAGCTGGACAACACGGTGGCGCAGGAGCTGAACGCGAAGGTGGACGTCGACGGGGAGGACCCGCACCAGGTGGCGCTGGACTGGCTGAAGCAGGAGGGCTTCGTGAAGTAGCGCTCCCGTTCTCAGCAGGCCGGGACCGTGCCCTTGCCCGTCCTGAGCGCGTCGAGCGCGCCGATCGCGCCCTTCAGGGTGGTCACCGGGACCAGGCGCAGGCCCTTCGGGAGTTCCGCCTTCGCGTCGCCGCACTCGTCCTTCGGCACCAGGAACACCGTCGCGCCGTCCCGCCGGGCGGCCTGCGTCTTCAGGGAGACCCCGCCGACCGCGCCGACCTTGCCGTCCGGGTCGATGGTGCCGGTGCCGGCGATGACGCGGCCGCCCGTGAGGTCGCCGCCGCTGCCGTCGCCGTCGAGCTTGTCGACGATGCCGAGCGAGAAGAGCAGACCGGCGCTCGGGCCGCCCACGTCCGCGAGCTTCAGGGTGACCCGGACGTCCTTGCCGTCGAGGTCGAGGTAGGTCAAAGCGGCCTCGGTGGCGTCGTCCTGGGACTCCTTCATCTGCCGGGTGTTGAACCGCTCGATCTCCCGGGTGCTCTGTCCGCTGGGATAGACCGAGTCGCGCGGCATGACCGCCTGGTCGGTGCTGAACCAGGCGTCGATCACGTCACCGAGCCGCACCGTGGTGTCGGGCGACGTCGCCTCGATCGTCGTCATGCGCAGCTGGCCGCTGGTGTCGCGGGTCGGAGCACCGGAGATCGTGATGACCGGCTCGCCCCGGTTGTCGCCGAGCACGTTCGCCGTCAGACCGGGCTGCGTCAGCGAGAACGGCAGGGGCGCGAAGGCCGCGGTGGCGAGCAGGGCCACCACCGGCAGCGCACAGACGGCGAGGGCCCGGGGGCGCGTGAGGCGTGAGAGCACGGACCAAATCTAACGTGACGGCGTGCCGCCCCGGACCGGGGCCGGGGCGGTGCTGGGCGGCGCCGGCACGGCTACAGGTCGCGCGGGCGGCGGGCGGTGCGCTCGGGCGGGGTACGGAGCCGGAGGCGCCGGGCTGCGTTCAGGCGCGGTACAGGTCCCTGCGGGCCGTGGTGAAGCGTCGCAGGGCCTCCGGTAGGGGACGGACGCCGATGCCGGGGCC
>NZ_JBIBBC010000096.1:0-1207 GCF_042900345.1 Streptomyces sp. NPDC012935 | reverse complement strand
CGTACCGCACCGCCCAGCCGGCCGCCTCCTCGACGGCCAGATAGGGGCCCCGCCCGACGACCAGCACCGTCCCGGCGGCCCAGGGGCGCGGGCCGGTGCTGAGGTCGCGGACCTCGCCGACGAGCCGGCGGATCTCCTCGGGGTCGAGTCCGGCCTTCTCCGGTGCGTCCCCGCGCAGTCTCGGCGCGCTCAGCTGTCCTCCCCCGTGCTCGCGGCCGTGCCGGAGGCGGGGGTGGCCCCGTCCCGTGCGGCCGGACCTGGTGGTGTCCTCCAGGGACGGCACATTCCCATGAAGCAGGCGAGCGCCACCAGGCCCGCGGCCAGTTGGACGACGGCCATCGGGACGGCGGTGTCCTCCCCGGCGACGCCCACCAGGGGCGAGGCGATCGCGCCGATGAGGAAGGAGGAGGTGCCGAGGAGCGCGGAGGCGGAGCCGGCGGCGCGCCTGGTGCGCTGCAGCGCGAGCGCCTGGGTGTTGGGCATCGTGACACCCATCGCGGACATCAGGACGAACAGCGCGGCGGCCACGGGGGCGAGCCCGGTCTCGCCGAAGACGCCCAGGGACATCAGCAGCAGCGCGGTGGCGGCGAGGACGACGACCACGAGGCCGATGCCGAGCACCCGGTCCAGGCTGACCCGGCCCACCAGCACCTTGCCGTTGATCTGGCCGACGATCACCAGGCCGACCGAGTTGAGCCCGAACAGCAGGCTGAACGTCTGCGGCGAGGCGCCGTATATCTCCTGGATCACGAAGGGCGAGGCGGAGATGTAGGCGAAGAGCGCGGCGAAGGCGAAGCCGCCGGTGAGCGCGTACCCGGTGAAGGGGCGGTCGGCGAGCAGCCCGCGCATCGCGTGCAGGGTCTCGCCCACGCCTCCGGCGTGCCGGTCCCGCTCGGGCAGGGTCTCGGGGAGCCGGAGAAAGACGAGGGCGCCCAGCAGCACCCCGACGACGGTCAGGACGACGAACACGCCCCGCCAGTCCGTCACCCGCAGGATCTGCCCGCCGATGAGCGGCGCCACGATCGGGGCGACCCCGGAGATCAGCATGAGGGTGGAGAAGAAGCGGGCCATGGCCACGCCGTCGTGCAGGTCGCGCACGACCGCCCGCGCGATGACGATGCCCGCCGCCCCGGCGAGGCCCTGGGCGATCCGGCAGGCGATCAGCGCCTCGACGGTGGGCGCGAACGCGCAGAGCGCGGTGGCGACG
>NZ_JBIBBC010000095.1:0-1210 GCF_042900345.1 Streptomyces sp. NPDC012935 | reverse complement strand
TCGGTCTGCCGCCGCACGAGTTCGACCTCTGACCGGAAGACCGGCCGGACCGGAGAGAAGCGGAAGAGGCGCCGGGCGACCCCGCACAGCACGGGGCGCCCGGCGCACCCGTACCACCCGCCGTCAGCGGATCCGGTCCACGTCCAGGTCGTCGCCCACGACCAGCGTGATCACGCCCGCGGCCGCGCCCGCGTCCGCCGCGCGCGGCGCCGGAGCGCCGGGGGCGTGCGCGGCCAGCGCCCTCGCCTGCTGCTCCTGGCCCGACGGGTAGGTGATCTCCGTGGTGGCGGACGGCTCGGGCGCGTTGCCCGTGCCGGTGACCGTCAGGCCGGCCTCGCGCAGCTTGCCGGCGACCGTGTTCGCCAGGCCCGGGGTCGAGGTGCCGTTGAGGACCTGGACCTTCACCGAGGAGGCGTACAGCGGGACCTTCGTCTGTGCCTTCAGACGGTCGCCGTCGACCTCCTTGTCCTTGGCCAGGCGGCTGAACAGATCGGTGGCGTGCGGGTACTGCCAGACGACGTTGGCCTTGTCGGTGGGGACGTCGGCCTCGCGCGGGTAGTTGGGGACCGTGACGAAGGTGAGCCGGTCGCTCGGGATGCCCTTGAGCTCGGACGCGAGCGAGTACAGGGGCTTGATTCCGGCCAGATCGGGGTCGGTGGTCAGGGACTTGGTGGCGGACTTCAGGAAGCCGTAGAGGGAGGTGGGGCTCGTGAGCCGGTCCTGCGCCTTCTCGACGAGGGCGTTCATGAACTCCTGCTGGCGTCCGATGCGCCCGATGTCGGAGCCGTTGCCGACGCCGTAGCGGACGCGGACGTAGCCCAGGGCCTTCTCGCCGGCGACGGTCTGGCAGCCGGCCTCCATGTCCAGGCGGGCCTTCTCGGAGTGGATGGCCTCCTCGGGGCAGACCTCGATGCCGTCGAGGGCGTCCACCATGCCCTTGAAGCCCTGGAAGTCGACGGACATGAAGTGGTCGATGCGCAGTCCCGTCCGTGCCTCGACGGTCTTGATGGAGCAGGCGGCGGCCCCGGAGACCTCGCCGCTCGAACCGCCCAGCGCGAACGCCTCGTTGATCTTGGCGTGGTGGGGGCTGGACTTGTCGCCGCCGCCCCGGTCGCACGCCGGTATCTCCACCCAGGAGTCACGGGGGAACGACACGACCGTGGCCCACTTCCGGCTCGCCGGCACATGGAGCACCATCAGCGTGTCGGAC
>NZ_JBIBBC010000094.1:0-1211 GCF_042900345.1 Streptomyces sp. NPDC012935 | reverse complement strand
ACCCCCGTGCGCCACAAGCCGCATGACCATCCTGCCGGACGCCACTGACAAGATCACGTCTACAACCGGGCAACGTCCGACGGCCGTTCACTGCCGACCCGCACCACCGAGCCACGCAGGACCGGGTCTTCGAGCGCATACGACAGCGAGGCCGTGTCCCCGTCGTGAAGGGACACGGCCTCGGCTGTGGTGGAGCGATCCGGGTCGGCCGGCGGTCTTCCGCGGCGGCCGGGCGGCTCAGTAACGCGGACGGTTGAACCAGGCGCCCGCCTGGCTGTTGACCATCGACGTCAGGATGATGCCGGCGATGGCGAGCGAGATCAGACCACCGAAGGTGGCGGAGCCGTTGCCACCGCTCGCGATGTTGACGATGCCGCCGAGGATCATCAGCGACGCGTACACGATCGTCGTGACGCGGATGCCGCTGCCGCCGTTCTTGAACTTCACGCCCAGGAAGATGGACAGCGCGCCGAGCGCCAGCAGGATGCCCGCCAGGAGGAAGCCCAGACCGGCGAGCGAGTCGGTGGAGTCACCGGAGCCGACGCCGTTGGACAGGTCCTGGGCCGCGCCGACCGCGACACCGGCGATGAGGCCGAACAGGAGCTGGAAGCCGGAGAGGATGAAGAGCAGCACACGGGCCGTCTTCATCAGGCCGGGCATCTCCATGGGCATCGCGGGTCCGCCCGGGTAGCCCGGGTAGGCCGGCTGGCCCTGCGGGTAGCCGTAGGCGGGCGGCTGCTGGGGAGCGCCCTGCGGGTAGCCGTAGCCGGGCTGTCCCTGCGGGGGCTGCGGCGGGTAACCGGGCTGTCCCTGGGGCGGCGGGCCGTAAGGGTTGTTCGGGGCGCCGAAACTCATGGCGGTCTTTCCTCCGTTGTCCGAGTGCGGGGACGCGCGGCACGGTGCGGAGGAGATGTGACTGATGCGGTTCGTCCCCCCGGTACTGCCCGCGGCACTGCTGTCACATCGTTCTTTAGTCGGCTCTTACTTGTCCAGCCGCATTCCCTATGTGTTGTGCAAGTGCAACATCACTGATCATGGACGCATACGCCCGGAGATGCGCCGGAGGGCACCGCCCGGGACCCGGATTGGAAGAGAGAGGGCGTCATCAAGGAGGATGGGGGCATGACCGCCCAGATTCTCGATGGCAAGGCCACCGCAGCCGCGATCAAGTCCGACCTGACCGCCCGCGTGGCGGCGCTGAAGGAGAAGGG
>NZ_JBIBBC010000093.1:0-1213 GCF_042900345.1 Streptomyces sp. NPDC012935 | reverse complement strand
TAGATCGAGAAGCGTTGCCAGAGGGCCCCGGCGTGCGCGTTCCACAGCACGGCCGCTTCGTAGTCGTAGGTGTCCGGGTCGAGGGGCGTGCCGAGGGCCGGGTCCTGGTCGTCGTGGCGGATGCCGCAGCGGCAGGGGCGATCACCGGAGGGGCGGTTGTGGACCGGGCCGAAGCCAGGGGCGGTGAAGGTGGCGAAGACGCGCGGGTGCGTGGCGACCCGTTCGGGGGTGCCCTTGCCGCCGCGGAGTCCGGCGGTGATCAGGTGGTAGGTGTCGCGGCGGTAGGTCTCGGCGCAGGCCGCGCACCGGGTGGCGCGGCGGTTGTTGCAGCGGACGAGGAGCTGACCGGCCGGGAGGACCGATGAGTCCAGGTGGTGCAGGACGCGGCCGATCTCGCCGGTCGCCCGGTCCACCGCGTATTCAGTGCGGTGGCCGTCGAGGCGTACAGGGCGGGTGCAGCCGCCCAGGCCGGACAGTTGGCGGCCCAGCTCGGGCAGGGTGCCGAGGGAGGCCAGCATGGAGAGTTCCGCCAGCGGAGGCGGAGTCTGCCGGGTGATGATGGGAGTTCCTTTCGGCTGTTCCGACGGTTGGGAGGGGCGGCCCCGGGGCGGCGGGATGCTTGGCGGCTTGTTGCCGCCCCGGCGGCTGGTCAGCGCTTGTGTGCGCCGTTGACGAGCGAACGCAGAACCACGGCGGCGATGGCCACGGACACGGCCGAGACGGCGACCGCCGCCAGGAGCGCGGTGAGCACGATCCCGACGACGACCACGGCGGCGACCGCACCGGCACCGATGCCCACGTACGGGGCGACCGGACGACCGGCCGAGGCAGCCGGAGGTTGCATCTGCTGAGGCGTGACGGTCGGTGTCCGCAGAGTCGGGATGTCGGGCAGCTTGGGACGGAACACGGTGGATCTCCTTGTCACTTATGGGTGCCGTTGACGACGTCGACCCCGGAGCGGGTACCGGACTCGATGGCGGGGGCGAGGAAGGTGTGCGAGAGCCAGAAGCCGAAGAGCGCGATCACGACGGCGACCCAGAGCCGGACGCCGAGGAACTTGATCGCGGCCCAGGTGATGACGCCCAGGACGAAGACGAGGGGCAGTGAGACGGTCACGGGAGCTCCCTCAGCGGACGGCGCAGCGGTGGGTCCAGGCGGCCAGTTCGGCGGCAGCACGGCTGTCGTAGTCCGTGGCGAAGCCGCAGCGAGGAGC
>NZ_JBIBBC010000092.1:0-1228 GCF_042900345.1 Streptomyces sp. NPDC012935 | reverse complement strand
GGCGACCTGGCCCAGCACGTGGCCAAGCTCACGCGGCTGCGCTACCCGGAGCGGGCGATCCCGCAGGACCTGCACGCCACCATCCTGGAGATGGGGCAGCTGGCCCAGCGCCTGATGGCGAAGGCGGCCGAGGTGATCGTCACCAAGGACGTCGACCTCGCGCTGCAGCTGGAGCAGGACGACGACGAGATGGACCTGCTGCACCGCACGCTCTTCCAGCACCTGATGGACGAGCGCTGGAAGCACGGCATCGAGACGGCCGTCGACGTGACGCTGCTCGGCCGCTACTACGAGCGGTACGCCGACCACGCGGTGGCGGTCGCGAAGCGGGTCGTCTACCTGGTCACCGGTGAGCACGCCGACGAGCTCCAGGCCGACGTGCAGCCCGAGATCACCCCGGCCCCCGGAGCGGACGGGGTGTAGGGCGGGCGACGTGCAGGGCGGGCGGGGCGTGGGGCGGGCGGGCTCGTGCGCGGGTCCGAGCGGGGCTCGCGGAGTCCGGTCCGGGCGCGTGCGAGCCTCCGTGCGCCGTTGATGCGCCCAGCGGGGCGGGCATCCAATGGGCACAGGCACCAGCCTTCCAGGAGGGACCGACCATGGCCGAATCCCCCAGCACGCCCGACACGACGACCGACCCCACGAGGGAACGCCCGAGCGAACAGCCCGCCGACGTCCGGAGCCTTCCCCTGTTCGGGGCCTGCGGCTGCGGCTCGGGCTGCGGATGCGGGTGCCAGTCCGGCAACCCGTGCCAGTGCGGGTGAGGTGAGGGGCGGACCGCGCTCAGGGTGCCGTGTCCACGGCGCCCGGCAACGCCTGCTCGGCCCAGATGACCTTGCCCTGCGAGGTGTACCGGGTGCCCCAGCGCTCGGTCGTCTGGGCGACCAGGAAGAGGCCGCGGCCGCCCTCGTCGGTCGTCGCGGCGTACCGCAGATGCGGTGAGGTGCTGCTGGAGTCGGAGACCTCGCAGGTCAGCACCCGGTCGCGGATCAGCCGTACCTGGATGGGCTCGCCGCCGTAGCGGATGGCGTTGGTGACGAGCTCGCTCAGGACCAGTTCCGTGACGAAGTCCAGCTCGGACAGACCCCACTCCGCCAGCTGGGCGGAGACGGTCTCGCGCACCCCCGCCACGGCGGACGGGTCGGGCGGCACGTCCCAGGTGGCCACGTGGCCGGCCGGCAGCGCCTTGGTCCGGGCGATCAGCAGGGCCACGTCGTCCGTCGGGCCGGCC
>NZ_JBIBBC010000091.1:0-1234 GCF_042900345.1 Streptomyces sp. NPDC012935 | reverse complement strand
GATCTGCTGCACAAGGCTGTTGATCGCGGTCCGCTCAGCCCTGGTCGAGGCCGAGACCGTGTGAATCACCTTCGCCTCTTCGACCTCGGCCTCGTCACCGTGGTCCTCGCGATCGGCTATGAGCGCCGCCTCCGCCTCGCTCATCGCCCCCATATGCTCGTGGCGCCGCCGCAGCGTCTCGGCCAAGGCGTAGAGGCTGGAGGCTGCTCGCTTGCCGTAGACCATGCGGGCAAGCGGCTGCGCCACCGGAGGGAAGAACCGGTCGACCATGTCGAGGGCAGCCTGATAGAAGCCGTACTCGGACTGCGACAGCGGGACACTGTGATTGTGCGCAGTGCGCCCCTTGAATAGCCGAGTGGTGCCATCGTAGTCGACCAGGTCCTCCTTCATCCGCCGCAGGAAGTGAATGGGCCCGGGACGCAGCGCACTTAGCTCGACGTTGGGGTCACTGCCCGGATCCGGGTAGATCTCGGGGTCGACCAGGTGCAGCAGGTGCCGAAAGAGCCACTCCTTGCCTCGATGCGGCGTTGCCGTCATCAGCAGTGCCCGCGGGGTGTTCTTGGCCAGGAGTCGTCCAACCTGGTGGAATCCCGCGGCAGTCGGAGTCAGTCGGTGGGCCTCGTCGAACACGACCAGATCCCAACCTGCCTTGTCCGGGCGTATCGCGTCCTGCACCGCGGGGTTCACCGCTGCAAGCTCAAGGGAAACCACCCACAGGTCGTTGGAGTTCAGGGCGTTCTCACGCACCGTGGCTGAGGTGAGCTGACGCAGTCCGCCCCCCAGGAGCCGCTGGAAATCGTCCACCCATTTGGTGGCCAGGTTCGCCGGGCAGACGATGATCGCCCGCTTGATCAGGCCGAGTCGCTGCATTTCACGGAGGTACAGGCCCGCCATGATCGTCTTGCCGGTGCCCGGCTCGTCGGCCAGGAGGAAGCGCAGCAGGGGCTGGGGAAGCATCGCCCCGTAGACAGCCGTGGTCTGGTGCGCGTACGGCTTCAGCGGCGTAGCTGCCATCGCGCTGGACTCGGCATTGGTCGCCGCAGCGTTCATCCACTGGGTCCACATGGCCGCGAGCACACGGGCTGAGTTGGCTTGCCCGTCGCTGACCAGCGGCCGTACGGTCTCGGTGTCGCCAGCCGCCAGATTCACTTCGTGCCGACGCTCTTCGTCATCGACAAGAATGAGGTCCCACGCGCCAGGTCGGTCTCCTGGGAGGGCAAACCGAATCGTTGCG
>NZ_JBIBBC010000090.1:0-1248 GCF_042900345.1 Streptomyces sp. NPDC012935 | reverse complement strand
CTGCGGCAAGGTCTGGGTGCCCGGCCGCGATCCCAAGAAGTATCCCGTGTGTCCCATGTGCAAGGAGATCTACGAATCCATGGGCGCCGGCGGCGACGACAAGGGCAAGGGCAAGGGCGACAAGTAGGCCGGCCTTCCTCCGGGCCCGCGTGCCGAGGCCCCCGGGGTGCGTTTCGCGCACCCTGGGGGCCTTTGTGTTGTTCGGCCGTTGCACGGAGTGCGTCCGCCGGTCACAGAGTGGTTGAGACCTCTTGTGGTCGTGTTCATGAACTCCCTAGCCTCCCGGTGTTGTGCACAGCGAAACCGTCATTGCGCATGCTGCAACGCCTCATCGGAGGAGTGCCATGAACACCCGGAAGCCAGCTGTCCGCGTCCTCGGGGCCACGGCCCTCGCGGCCGCCACCCTGATCGTCTCCGCCTGCGCCCCCCAGACCACCGGCGACTCCTCCTCCGACAAGGACGAGAAGACCGGCACCCTGCGGGTCTGGCTCTTCCAGGAGGTCGGCAACAAGCCCAAGGAGAAGGTCGTCGACGCGGTCGTCGCCGGCTTCGAGAAGGAGCACGAGGGCACGAAGGTCGACGTCGAGTACATCCCCGTCGAGACCCGCGCCCAGCGCGTCAAGGCCGCCTTCAACGACCCCAGGTCCGCGCCGGACCTCATGGAGTACGGCAACACCGACACCGCCGGCTACGTGAAGGACGGCGGACTCCTCGACGTCAGCGAGGAGTTCGCCGCCTGGGACGAGGCGAAGGACACCGACCCCACCGCCCGGCAGTCCGTCACCGTGGACGGCAAGGTCTACGGGGCGCCCTTCTACGTCGGCGTCCGCGCCCTGTACTACCGCACCGACGTCTTCGACGAGCTCGGCCTGGAAGTGCCGAGGACCATGGACGAGTTGGCGTCCACCGCCCGCAGGATCCGCGCGGAGAAGCCCGAGTTGTACGGCCTGGTGGTCGGCGGCGCCTACACCTACGGCGCCATGCCGTTCGTCTGGGCCAACGGCGGGGAGCTCGCCGAGGGCAAGGGCGGCTCGTACGCCTCCGCGATCGACAGCCCCCAGGCCCAGAAGGGCATCAAGGCCTACACCTCCCTCTTCTCCGACGACAACTGTCCGGCCGCCAAGTGCGCCGGCATGGGCGGCAACGACACCGTCACCGCGTTCGCCGCGGGCAAGGCGGGCATGGCCATCGGCGGCGACTTCAGCCACGCCGCGGTCGAGGCCGGCAAGGTCAAGGGCAAGTACGGCG
>NZ_JBIBBC010000089.1:0-1257 GCF_042900345.1 Streptomyces sp. NPDC012935 | reverse complement strand
TATTTATGGACAGAGACGCTGCCATCCGGACGCAGCAAAGCTCTGACCAGGGCCTACGTCCCATCGGCGAGCGGCTTGCGGAGCCGTGTGCGCAGGTTCGAATCCTGCCGGGGGCACCCTGTATGAGGTGCCCAAAGACCCCGTCACCAGCGGAGACGCTGAGGCCGGGGTCTTCGCGTATGTGCAGGCGGATGCCGCCCTGAGCGGGCGTATGTCGGTGTCTGTGGACGAGGCGTGGACGGGATCTTGAAGCATCGTCACAGGTGAACCTGTTAGTGAGCTCGCGCTTCGTTGCACTGTTCCATCAGACCCGATCCGAACGCTTGGGTGAAGATCCGCAAGAGGTGGCCTGGCCCGCGGCCTCCCCGCTCGGCGCGAACGCACCCACCAGGGTCTCCGCCGTGTGCTTATCGCTCAGTGCCTGAGCAAGCTGCTCGGCAAGCTCCACATCTTCCGGATCAATACCCCGAAGGATCTTGACCAGCTTCCTCAGTCGCTCTGGGATCTCGTCGTTCGGCCGCACTCTGTACCACTGCTCAGCCACCAGCTCTTCCACGCGTCGCTCGCTCAGCTCGAGCGCTCGCGCAAGGTCCGGGATCAGTCCGGGCGCAGGCGGCGCGTCAGCCCCGTAGTTCGCCATCTGATTCCACCACGTCACCGAGCGCACGCCTGACAATGAGGCAATCGACTCGTATGAGAGAGACTCTGCCCGGTGCAAGATCGCATCACTGAATACATGACTCACGCTGGGCATTCTGATCCCAGCTGGTCAGCCGTGTGAGAGAAACGGGAGAAACCATGGAAGCGACAAGGCCCCTGGACGACTCCAGGGGCCTCGGTCATGGGCAGTTCGGTCTCATTCGTACTCGCGAAGCAGCTCTTCAATGCGGCGGTTGGCGACGTCCTGCCGACCGTCGAGGCACTTTGCGTAGCGGGTCAGCAGGACCTCGACGCTGTTGCCAGCGCGCTCGGCCACCTCTGTCGGGTCGACCCCGGCGTTAAGCCACGTCGACAGTGCGGAGTGCCGGAGGTCGTACGGCCGACTCGCGAGCGGCGAGGCCGCGACAGCCGGCGGAAGCGCGAGGAGCCGAGCCTCCTGCCACACGCGGTAGTAGGTCGAGGACGGGACGACCGCGCCCTTCTCGCTGAAGAACAGCCGCCCGTCGTCCGCCGTGCCGAAGGTGGCCAGGTGCTCACGGAGTACGGCAACCAGGTGCGGAGGGATGGGTACCCGCCGGACGTCCTCAATCGGTCGGT
>NZ_JBIBBC010000088.1:0-1260 GCF_042900345.1 Streptomyces sp. NPDC012935 | reverse complement strand
CGCCGCGGCCGTCGAGGGCTCGTGGCCCTCGGACATCGTCTTCACGTCCGGGACGACCGGGCGCCCCAAGGGCGTCGTCGTCACCCACGCGCAGACGCTGCGGGCCTACGCGGTCTGGAGCGACCTGGCGGGCCTGCGCCACGGCGACCGCTACCTGATCGTGAATCCCTTCTTCCACACCTTCGGCTACAAGGCCGGGGTGATCGCCTGCCTGATGCGGGGCGCCACGATGATCCCGCAGCCCGTGTTCGGCGTGGAGACGGCCCTCGCGAACATCGCGGCGGAACGGGTCTCGGTGCTGCCGGGGCCGCCCACCCTGCACCAGTCGCTGCTCGACCACCCGGCCCGCGACGGCCACGACCTGTCCGCGCTGCGCCTGGTGGTGACCGGCGCGGCGGTCGTCCCGCTCCGTCTCGTGGAACGGCTGCGCGGCGAACTGGGCGTGGAGACGGTCCTGACCGCCTACGGGCTCTCCGAGGCGTGCGGCCTGGTGACGATGTGCCGGCGCGGCGACGACCCGGCGGTGATCGCGACCACCTCCGGCCGGGCCATCCCCGGCACCGAGGTCCGGGTGGAGGCCCCGCCCGGCGAACCCGGCGAGGTCCTGGTGCGCGGCTTCAACGTCATGCGCGGCTACTACGAGGACGCGGCGGCGACCGCCGAGGTGCTGACCGCCGACGGCTGGCTGCGCACCGGGGACGTCGGCGTGCTCGACGCGGCGGGCAACCTGCGCATCACCGACCGGCTGAAGGACATGTTCGTCGTCGGCGGCTTCAACGCCTACCCGGCGGAGATAGAGCGGACCCTCGGCCTGCACCCGCAGGTCGCGGACGTCGCCGTGATCGGCGTGCCGGACGCACGGCTGGGCGAGGTCGGCAAGGCGTTCGTCGTCCGCCGGCCGGGAGCCGTGCTCACCGGCGACGACCTCATCGCCTGGGCGCGGCGGGAGATGGCGAACTACAAGGTGCCGCGGCGGGTGGAGTTCGTGACGGGACTGCCGCGGAACGCGAGCGGGAAGGTCGTCAAGGCGGCGCTGCGGGGCACGGCCCCCGCACCCCCCTGACGCCGACGACGCCGACGACCGCGGCGGCTCCCCCTCCGCGCCGCCGCGGTCGTCTCCCCGTGGGGTGCGGTCCGGATCAGACGGGCTCGCCCGTGGCGTGGACGTTGTCCGTCGACGTGTCGGCGGTGTCGCCCTTCAGCTTGAGCGGCTCGCTCGTGGCGTGCACGTTCTTCGTGGTGAGCGGCTCGGTGGTGGCG
>NZ_JBIBBC010000087.1:0-1271 GCF_042900345.1 Streptomyces sp. NPDC012935 | reverse complement strand
TCGAGGGTCAGGTCCGCGGTGGCCGTGGTCGGCGCGCAGGTCGCGCCGTCCGCGGCCGCCTCCAGCCGGAACCGCCCGCCCGACAGCCCGGAGTCGTCCACGACCTCCAGCACCAGCGCGCCCTGCCCGGCGTAGGTGCGTGCCGTGAGGGCCCGTTCGACGTCGAGGACCCGCACCCACAGCCAGTCCGCCAGTGTCGTGACGCGGGCGGCGCGCGGATCGGGCAGATACAGCGGCAGCAGGTCGTCCGGGGCCCGCCAGCCGCTCTTCACCGTGGTGATCCAGTCGATGGAGCACAGGTAGAGCCACAGGGAGCGCTCGGCCTCGGGGGTCGCCGCGATCAGCCAGTTCACGGTCGCCGTGTTGAGGGGCTGCTTGCCGTCGCCCCACTTGTCGTCGGCCTTGTACGACACCAGCCCGTCGACCGTGCCGTCCGCCGAGCGGTACACGGCGAAGAACGGCTCGGTCCACGGGGACCCGTCCACCCGCAGCCCGCCGGTGCTCACCTGCCACCACCGCTCGTCGCGGTCGACGGCACCCGGTTGCGCGCGACGCACCCGCTCGAACAGCTCGGGGCCCACCTTGCGGACCTCGGATCCGTCCACCAGCTCGATGCGGCCGCCGTCCTCCGGGCCCGACCACCTCGGGTCGATCCCGGTGCGCGGCACGTCGACCGTCCACTCGGCCGTCCACGCGGCGGGCCCGAAGCCGTACCGGCCGTAGATCGGGTACTCGGCGGCGATCAGCGTCGCGACGACGTCGCCGCGCTCCCGGGCCGCCGTCAGGTCGCGGGCCATCATGCGGGTGAGCAGGCCGCGGCGGCGGTGGGTGGGGCTGACGGTGACGTTGGTGATCGCGTCGGCGGGGACGGCGGCACCGCCGACCGCCGTGATCTCCTGCGCGAACGACCGGAAGGTGGCCACACAGCGTCCCCCGTCGAAGGCACCGAGGGTGCGGGCCGGGTCGATGTACGACTCCCGGTCCGCGGCCTCCGCCTCGGTGACGTCGGGAGACCGCAGGAAGCCGGTCCTCAGGGCCCGGCTCCACTCCGGGATCTCGCCGGCGGCCAGGGGGCGGATGTCGATGTCGTGGGTGTCGATGGGGGCTGCGGAACGGCTCATGGGGCCACGGTAGGCGGGGGCGGGCGCGGAGTCCCGAGAATTTATTCGCGCCCCTGCGCCCCCGCGCCCCAGCGCCGCTCGCGCTCCCGCACCGCTCGCGTCCCCGCGTCCCGGCGCCCCCGCCCGAACGGCGTCCGCCGGATACGTCGT
>NZ_JBIBBC010000086.1:0-1277 GCF_042900345.1 Streptomyces sp. NPDC012935 | reverse complement strand
CAGGGCGACCATCTCGGCCTTCTCCTCGTCGCCCACATGCATGCCGAGCAGCATCGGCAGCCCGCGCTCGGCCGCGAGGCGCACACTGCGCGGCGAGGTGCAGGCGACGACCACCTCGGGGCCGTCCGTCTCGGTCAGGCACTCCGAGGGGCGGGGCACGACCGGCACCTCGCGGAAGCCGAACCGCTCGCCCGAGGCCCCGACCGCCGGCTCGCGCAGCCAGCGCAGCAGCAGATCGAGCGATTCCGGGAAGCCCTCCTCGTAGGCGCCCAGACCCGAGCCGAACACCTCCAGGTCGACCCAGGGCCCGCCGCGCCCCACGCCCAGCGAGAACCGCCCGCCGGAGGTGATGTGCAGCAGGGCGGCCTGCTCGCCCAGGGCCACCGGGTGCGCGGTCGGCAGTACGCTGACCGCGGTGCCGACGCGGAGCCGGCGGGTGCGGCCTAGCAGCAGGGCGGCCAGGGTGACCGCGGACGGACAGGTGCCGTACGGCACGAAGTGGTGCTCGGCCAGCCAGACCGAGTCGAGGCCCGCCTCCTCGGCGACCTCCGCGGAGCGGACCGCCCGGTGCAGCGCCTCCCCGTCGCCCTGGCCCGGGAACCGGGCCGCCAACACGAAACTACCTACGCGCATTGCTGTTTTCCTGCTTCCTTGGCTCCGACGCGGAGCTCCCCCAGCGGGCATAACCGTCTGACACGTGCCGAGGACACGGCCTGGCGGGGGGATTTGCGGATTGTCTGCAGAATCACGGGTCCGCGTGGGGGACTTGTGGGGGTTGGTTCCGTACGGATACCCCCATCCGTGCCGCGTAGGCTGGAGACGGCCCCCGTCCTGTATAGCTCCGTGAGGTGTTCCGTGTCCCCGCGTCGCAACCGATCCAAGGGCGCCGGTCCGTCCGGCCGCGGTGCCGGGGAGGACCGCTCCGGCCGTTACGGCGGCTGGCAGTCCTCGGAGGCCTGGCAGGGCGAGGACTGGAACGTCCGGCATGTGGCGGGCGCGAGCGCGCAGGGCAAGGCGTACCGCTGTCCCGGCTGCGACCAGCTGATCCCGGACGGCGTCCCGCACGTCGTCGCCTGGCCGGACCACGCGGGCGTCGACGACCGCCGGCACTGGCACAAGGCGTGCTGGAACGCGAAGGACCGCCGCACCACGCGGGTGCAGCGGTCCCGTAACGCGCCGAGGTTCTGAGCCTCCGCGCGGCGCCTAGGTCGTGTCTGTGTCACACACCCCTCACACGTCGCGCCGCTCCAGCAGCGCCCAGGCGCCCGCGAACGCGG
>NZ_JBIBBC010000085.1:0-1310 GCF_042900345.1 Streptomyces sp. NPDC012935 | reverse complement strand
AGCGACCCGTACGCGGCGCTCGACCTCGCGGCGGAGAAGCTGGACGCCCGGCTGCGCAAGCAGCACGACAAGCGGTTCTCGCGCCGGGGCGCACGCCGGATCACGGCGGCCGAGGTGCCCGACCACGTCCCCGGTGCCGCGACGCTGAACGGCAACGGGCAGACCTTCGAGACCGAAGAGCCGGACGCGATTCCCACCAAGAAGATCGGCTCGCTCGAGGTGAAGGGCGAAGGCCCGCTCGTCGTGCGCGAGAAGACCCACGTCGCCTCCCCGATGACCCTCGACCAGGCCCTCTACGAGATGGAGCTGGTCGGGCACGACTTCTACCTGTTCGTCGACTCCGAGACGAAGGAACCGAGCGTCGTCTACCGGCGCCACGCCTACGACTACGGCGTCATCCACCTGAGCACGGACCCGATGGTCACCGAGGCGCAAGCACCAGCGGCCGGTGGCACGCTGGGCGGCTGACCCACCCGGCCGACGGCTGAGCGGTGCCCCTGGAGCGCGTGTGCGCCCCCAGGGGCACCGGTGTGCGACCACTTCGCGCCCCGCACGTCACCGCACTGTCGGCCAGGCATGGAATCATGACCGGACGGCCCAACCGATGGGCCACTGCCTTGGGTTGGCGATGGCATGCGACCAGCCACAGCCTCAGGGGGAGGAACCATGACGGACAGCTTCGGACCGATGCGGGACGAGGACGCCGACGGTGATGTCGTCGGCGCGGGCCCGGACGCGGGCTCTCCGCGCAAGGAGCCGATCAGAGTCCTCGTCGTGGACGACCACGCCCTGTTCCGCCGTGGGTTGGAGATCGTGCTCGCCGCCGAGGAGGACATCCAGGTGGTGGGGGAGGCGGGCGACGGCGCCGAGGCCGTCGACAAGGCCGCCGACCTGCTGCCCGACATCGTGCTGATGGACGTCCGCATGCCCCGGCGAGGCGGCATCGAGGCCTGCACCTCCATCAAGGAGGTGGCCCCCAGCGCGAAGATCATCATGCTGACGATCAGCGACGAGGAGGCCGACCTCTACGACGCCATCAAGGCGGGCGCGACCGGCTATCTCCTCAAGGAGATCTCCACGGACGAGGTCGCCACCGCCATCCGCGCCGTGGCCGACGGACAGTCCCAGATCAGCCCGTCCATGGCGTCGAAGCTGCTCACCGAGTTCAAGTCGATGATCCAGCGGACGGACGAGCGCCGGCTCGTGCCCGCACCGCGCCTCACCGACCGCGAGCTGGAGGTGCTCAAGCTCGTCGCCACCGGGATGAACAACCGGGACATCGCCAAGGAGTTGTTCATCTCGGAGAACAC
>NZ_JBIBBC010000084.1:0-1340 GCF_042900345.1 Streptomyces sp. NPDC012935 | reverse complement strand
GTCAAAGGAGCAAGCTCCTTTTCTGTTCGCTCGACTTGCATGTATTAGGCACGCCGCCAGCGTTCGTCCTGAGCCAGGATCAAACTCTCCATAAAGAAATTTGATTAGCTCAAATTGTTTTGCTGGCATCATGTTTGATGTCCAAAATTTTTGTTTTGTTCACTAGCAAAACTAGCTACTTAAAACTTTATTGATTACGTTTTGCTTGTTCAGTTTTCAAGGTTCATGTAATTGAATTGGTGGAGCCTAGCGGGATCGAACCGCTGACCTCCTGCGTGCAAGGCAGGCGCTCTCCCAGCTGAGCTAAGGCCCCATATTTTTATTTTTAGGAAATGGTCGGGAAGACAGGATTCGAACCTGCGACCCCTTGGTCCCAAACCAAGTGCTCTACCAAGCTGAGCTACTTCCCGTTGTTCTTATGGCGCGCCCGACAGGAGTCGAACCCATAACCTTCTGATCCGTAGTCAGACGCTCTATCCAATTGAGCTACGGGCGCATTTAAAATGGTGCCGAGGACCGGAATCGAACCGGTACGGTAGTCACCTACCGCAGGATTTTAAGTCCTGTGCGTCTGCCAGTTCCGCCACCCCGGCACATTTGGAGCGGAAGACGAGGTTCGAACTCGCGACCCCCACCTTGGCAAGGTGGTGTTCTACCACTGAACTACTTCCGCATGTGCATAAGCTTTTTTATCTGGCAATGAAAATAATGGTGCGGGTGAAGGGAGTCGAACCCCCACGCCTTGCGGCGCTAGATCCTAAGTCTAGTGCGTCTGCCAATTCCGCCACACCCGCTTATTATTATTTATAAATGGTGAGCCATGAAGGACTCGAACCTTCGACCCTCTGATTAAAAGTCAGATGCTCTACCAACTGAGCTAATGGCTCGAAAAAATGGTGCCGGCTATAGGAATCGAACCCACGACCTACTGATTACAAGTCAGTTGCTCTACCTGCTGAGCTAAACCGGCATATGGTGGAGGATGACGGGCTCGAACCGCCGACCCTCTGCTTGTAAGGCAGATGCTCTCCCAGCTGAGCTAATCCTCCTGGGTATTATGCCTAGCGACGTCCTACTCTCACAGGGGGAAGCCCCCAACTACCATCGGCGCTAAAGAGCTTAACTTCCGTGTTCGGTATGGGAACGGGTGTGACCTCTTTGCCATCATCACTAGACTTATTAAAAGACAAGATTTATTATACCATATTTCAGTATAAATGCAAGCTTTTTTTAAAAGCTTACTTGTTCTTTCAAAACTGGATAAACGGTGCATTGAATGTTTCAAACTTTTTTGGTTAAGTCCTCGATCGATTAGTATTCGTCAGCTCCATGTGTCACCA
>NZ_JBIBBC010000083.1:0-1342 GCF_042900345.1 Streptomyces sp. NPDC012935 | reverse complement strand
GTCGACGCGATGGACCAGGGCCTCAGAGCACTCTCACCGGGCGAACCGGGTTACGGGATGATGCTCATCCGCGCGGGCGGGCGCTGGCGGGAGCTCTACACCTTCCTGGGTGAACCGGGCGCCTTCACCCGCGCCTTGGAGTGCCTGACCCAGGCTGTGGAGAAGGCCGAGGACGACGCCTCCCTGCACCCGAGCGCGTACAACACCCTCGGCACGGTGCTGCGGGCCCGCTACAACTTCACGGGGGACCTCGGCCATCTCGACCAGGCGATCACCGCATATGAGCGGAGCCTCGACGGCTGGGGCGAGGACCGCTCGGTCACGTGGGCGATCGGGGTGAGCAACCTGGCCAACGCCCTGCGCGCCTCGTACGACTCGACCGGCGAACCCGAGCGGCTCGACCGGTCCATCGATCTGCACGAGCAGGCGGTGGCGGTTTTCCCGGCCGACCATCCCGACCTACGCCCCCGCCTCGCGAACCTGGGCAACGCCTATCTGAGTCGCTTCCAGGCGAACGGGGCGGTCACCGATCTGGACCGCGCCGAGGAACTGCGGCTGCAGGTGCTGGACATCCTGTCGGCGAACTCGCCGTTGCGCGCCGAGATGACCGCGTCCCTGAGCGACATCGCGCTGATGAGGTTCGATCTCACCGGTGATCCCGCACATCTGCGGACCGCCGTCGAGCTGGGCCGGAAGGCCACGAGCCTCGCCCCGGCCGGCACACCGGCGGAGCGGCACGTCCGCTTTCGTCTCGCCGAGTCCCTGGTATACGAACACCGGCGGACCGCACGGGAGAGCACGAAACGGGAAGCCGTGGGCATCCTCCGTGAGCTGAGCGCGGACGGCGACGCGGCGGACCACGCCATGCGGCTCGGCGCGAGCCGCCTGTGGGCCCGGTGGGCGGCGGACCGGGGGGCATGGCAGGAAGCCTCAGAGGCCTTCCGTACGTGGACGAAGACCTCCGGCGATCTGGTCCGCCTCCAGGTGAGCCGGGGCCTGCGCACCCGGATCGTCGGGCGGTCCGCGGACCTCGCGCCCGCCGCCGCGTACAGCCTGACGCGGGTCGGAGATCTGGAAGCCGCCGTCATGGCCGTCGAAACCGCACGCGCGGTCTCCGTGAGCGAGACCCTGGAACTGGGCTCCGCCGATGTGAGGTGGCTGGCCGAACATGGGTTGGAACAGCTCGCGGAGCGCTTCACCACTGCGGTGGCCCGCTGGCTGTCGGCTTCCGGGGACGGGCTCGACCGTGGCCTCGCCGGAGGAGCCGGGACGGTGAACTTCTCCGATCACGACACCGCCGTCCGGGCGGCACGCGCGGAGGTCGACGCCCTCATCGAGGAGA
>NZ_JBIBBC010000082.1:0-1361 GCF_042900345.1 Streptomyces sp. NPDC012935 | reverse complement strand
GGCCGGGGCCGAGCCGGTCGGCCTGCTGCATCGGGAACGACGCGGTGCTGAACACGTGCCCATCGGCACACTGGACGACGGTGCGCTCCATCAAGTCCTAGAGTCCCTTCCCCAAGAGCCGCGCCCGGCTGCTGCCTGCCGGGCGACGCGAGGCCACATTACGGGATCAAAGGGACGGCCCTCCAGGCGGCACTCCGGCCCCGCCCGGGACCCTCTTCGCCCCCTCCACGGTACGCCTCAACTCCGGCGCCCCGCAGTCGCGTCCACGCCCTGAAAAGCACTCAGGCCCCGACGCGACAGCGCCCGGGCCCGGAGATGAGGTAGAGTGACGAGGCGATCGGACACCCCCTCCGGTTACCCCGGATCGGGCGTCTTACGCGGGTGTAGTTTAATGGTAGAACATCAGCTTCCCAAGCTGAGAGCGCGAGTTCGATTCTCGTCACCCGCTCCATGAAGAAGGCCCAGGTCATCGACCCGGGCCTTTCTGCTGTCCGCTGTGATCACTCGCCACGTGCCAGATCCGTGCCAGAACGCTTCTCGTCGGCCTTTCGGAAGGCGGCGGCCCGAGCCTTCCGGACTGTCGCGTCGAGGCTGGCGGCAACCTCTCCCTGACGCTCCTCGTCGGAGTGCTGATAGATCAGCGCCGCCTCTTCGGACGACTGCAGGTTGCTGCGGGACGAAGAGGTCGCTCCGTTAGGGTGCGCCGCATGACCGACCACGCCCCGGACTGTCCCGAGTGCAGCCGGCCCTTGAAGGCGGGCGGCCTTATCCTCACGTAGCGGGAGGAGGATGGCCGGCGCGCCTGCCGGTCGCTCTGGGGGTGTGGCAGTCGGCATGTCTGGTGGCGCTGGGCCGATCGGCCGGACGAAGCTCTGGAGGCCTGCCCGGTGCCCGGGCTCTTCCGCTGACAGCCACGCCCAGACGTCGCACAAGGACACGGCCTGATGGCCTTTGGTGTCGTGCATGTTGTGCTCGGGCAGATCGTATGCGTGCCGGGCGATGGCGCAGTAGCCGGCGTCGTCGTGCAGGACTGCGGGTCACCAGCGCGGCCAGCAGGGCGGCGCCGAGGGGCACGGCGACCAAGAGGGCGGCGAGGGTCTCCCATCGGCACGTACGGCGGGGCGTCACCGACGTCGGCCCACCCCTGGTCGAAAGCCTCCTGGTAGGAGCGCATCTGCTCGCGCTTCTCGGTGAGCCGCAGCCCGACCGCGGGCAGGACACCGGCCGCCGAGCCGAGGACCACACCCGAGGTGGCCCCGCGTCGAGCACCGCACCCCGGCTCAGGTAGGGGGATGGGGCTACCGGCTGAGCGGGCTGGGAACCACCGTCATGCTGCGTCGCGGTGAATGTCTGGTCGTCCG
>NZ_JBIBBC010000080.1:0-1383 GCF_042900345.1 Streptomyces sp. NPDC012935 | reverse complement strand
ATCGCGGGCCGCTACCGGCTGCTCGCCAAGCTCGGGCACGGCGGCATGGGCACCGTCTGGCGCGCCAAGGACGAGACGGTGGACCGCGAGGTCGCCGTGAAGGAACCCCGCGTCCCGGACCACCTTCCGGAGCGGGAACGCGCCAACGCCTACGAGCGGATGCGCCGCGAGGCCCGTGCCGCCGCCCGGCTCGACCACCCGGCCGTCGTGAACGTGCACGACGTCGCCGTCGTGGACGGCCGGCCCTGGATCGTCATGGAGCTGGTGCAGGGCCGCTCGCTCGGCGACGCGCTGCAGGAGGGCACCCTCGGCGCCCGGGACGCGGCGCGGATCGGCCTGGAGGTGCTGGGCGCCCTGGAGGCCGCGCACGCGGCGGGCATCCTGCACCGTGACGTCAAGCCGGACAACGTCATGCTCGGGCGCCACGACCGGGTCGTGCTCACCGACTTCGGGATCGCCCAGATCGAGGGCGAGACCAATCTGACCGACACCGGCGGCTTCGTCGGCTCGCCGGAGTACATCGCGCCCGAGCGGGTGCTCGGCCAGCGTCCGGGGCCGGCCAGCGACCTGTGGTCCCTCGGGGTCGTCCTGTACGCGGCGACGGAGGGCGTCTCGCCGTTCCGCCGCAGCAACACCCCGGCGACGCTCCAGTCCGTCCTCAACGCCGAGCCCGCGGCGCCCGCCGCCGCCCGCGGCCCGCTCGCCGAGGCCATCAACGGCCTGCTCCAGAAGGACCCTTCGCGCCGCCCGAACGCCGCGCGGACCCGCGACCTGCTGGAACGCGCGGCCAACCCGCCGGAGCCGGCCCTCACCCAGCCCGCACGGCTCCCCGAGAGCGTGCGGCGGGGGATCGTGCTCGGGCCGAAGACGCTGCTCGGGATCGCGGCGGCGGCGGTCGCGGCCGCGGTGACGGCGTACCTGGTGATCGCCGACCCCTTCGCCGGGTCGCTGCCGAAGGGCTGGAAGACGCACGAGGAGAAGGCTCTCGGCGCGACGCTGCTGGTGCCGGACGAGTACAAGCGGACCGTGCCCGAGAAGACGGACGACGAGCACTGGGTCACGTACACCGACCCCAGCGGTGCCGTCTGGATCAGCCTGGAGCTGGAGAAGAAGGCCGAGGACACCGGTAACGCGATCAAGGGGTCCGCCGCCGCCGAGATGTACGACGACGACGGCGACTACCGGCAGAGCGGCGACTACCAGGTCGGCATGCCGCAGAACCCGAAGACGGAGCCCAGGGAGACCACGTACCAGGGCAGGAAGTCCGCCGAGAACACGGTCACCTACACCACCACCGACAGCCAGAACCCCCGGCCGCGCCGACTGCGTGTCTTCTACTACCGGACCTCCGCCGGAGACATGTACAAGCTGGCCGTCGGCTAC
>NZ_JBIBBC010000079.1:0-1391 GCF_042900345.1 Streptomyces sp. NPDC012935 | reverse complement strand
AGTCTCCGCCCTCCTTCGGGAGGGCGTTTTTGCTGTTCAGGGCCGGTTCAGCCACACGCTGGCGTTCCACACATCGGGCGTAGATGGCGAGCAGCACAGGCACGCTGTTCCCTTGAACCACTTCGCGGCCACCTCGCCGGCCGTCAGTAGCGGTGGCCGGGCCAGTGCGGGTCCATGTAGCGGTCCATGCCCGTGAGGCCGAGCAGCCGTATCCGGTGCTGGAGATCCGCCGAGGCGCCCGACTCGCGAAGCCGGACGGTGGCGGGGCCGAGGAGCCAGGCGACCAGTTCGACGCGTGTCGCCTCCTCGTCGTGCTCGTACCAGTCGACGTGCCACGGCAGACCGTCTCCCAGAAGCTCGTACTCCCATTCCGCGGCCGCCTCGGCAAGACGCCGGTCGCTGAGGTACCCGGTCTCCTTCTCCCAGTCGGCAAGCCAGGGGCCGACCGTTCCGGAGGCCTCGGCGCACATGGCGAAGACCTGGTGTGCCGGCACGGCGGCGTCCGGATCGGTGAGGCTTTGCAGCCACCAGGCGTGCAGGAACTCCCGTACCGGATCGGCGTGCTGGTCGGGCCACTGCTGCCAGCGGGCGCGGGCGAAGGAGTACCCGGCCTCCTCCAGCCCGAACAAGGGCTCCACGCGACCGGCGACCAGGGCCTTGGCGAACTGCGGCAGGATGCGACGCAGCACGGCCGAGTGGTCGGACCAGTCGGTCGCCCGCCAGGTCCGGTGCAAGAGGTCCGGGTTCAGTTCCACGTCCGGCGTCTTCAGGAGGGACAGTTCCTCCGGACTTCCCCAGTGACACTCGCAGTTGTGCTCGTCCGGACGGGCGGTCATGCCGCGGAAGGTGACGGAGAGGTTGTCCAGGGCGGCGCCGAGACGGCGGCGTGCCGGGTGGTCGGCCATACGCATGATGTGCCTGGCTTTCGAGGACTCCGTACGGCTTCCGCCGGCCGAAGATCGACACCTTACCCGGCGAAGTCCGAAGCCTCTACACCGTCCAGGGCGAGGGTTCGAGTCCGGCGGACCGGTCGAGGTGGAACGGGGTGCCTGGTTCCGTCGGCACGCAAGGCAAGGCGGACGGCCACGGCAACGGCGGACGGCAGTACCGGGCGAGCCTCGCGGTCGAGCCAGTTACTGGGATGGGCTTGGTCGGTGGTGACCACGAGCGTCATGCCCGCGGTGTCCGCGTGCCCGACCGCGAACGTGCATGGCGACCAGCCCAGTCCCTGGGAGTACGTCGGTCTCCCGCGCAGCCTCCAGCGATAGGCCGTGCCGTCGACGACGATCCGTCGTGATCCCTTGCGGACCAGTGCCACAGTTCCGCCTCCCGGCAGTAGGTGCGTGACTTGCCTGACATGGTTGCGTCGTACCCGGTGGGGTGGTTGAAGG
>NZ_JBIBBC010000078.1:0-1395 GCF_042900345.1 Streptomyces sp. NPDC012935 | reverse complement strand
AGCAGCAGCCGGCCGGCGGCGGCCGCGTCCCAGTAGGTGCGGGTGAAGGCGTCCGGCTCGGGGACGTCGTAGCGGGGCCCGCTCATCCGAACAGTCCGAACGCGCCGTCCACCGACCAGGACTGCCAGGACATCCCGAACAGCGCGACGACGGAGATCAGCGCCATCATGCCGTTCTGCCCCTGCTCGGCCCAGTCGTGGATCATCAGGGTGAGGTACAGCAGGTTGAGCAGCAGGCCGCCGACGAGGGCGGCCGGGGTGAGGAACCCGAGCACCAGCCCGAGCCCCAGGGCCAGTTCGGCGTGGAGGACCACGTGGGCCATGGTCCGCGGCCGGGGTGCCACCACCCGGTCGAAGCCCGCGCGGACGGCGGGCCAGCGGTGTTCGGCGGCCACGTCCGCGGCCCAGGCGATCCCGGAGCCGGCCAGCCAGCTCCTGCGGTCCTTGTGCCGCCAGCTCTCCAGCCACCACAGGCCGAGTCCTATCCGGAGCACGGCCAGCCATTGAGCGCCTGTGAGCCAGATCGCGTCCATGGATCTGACGGTACGTCAGATCCATGGGGCCTGACAATCGTGCGGGCGCCCCGGCCGCCTCCCGGCCGGGGCGCCCCCCCCCGGGCGGCTCAGGCGGCCGCCTCGGCCGGTGAGACGGCGGCGTCGGGCCGGACCACCACCCGGCGGCGGCGCAGCGGCATGCCCATCCCCGGGTTGCCGACGTTCCAGGCGGCGCCCTTGCAGATCAGCTCCTTGTAGAAGGCGGCGATCCGGCCCCTCAGGACCGCGCGCACGGGGCGGTCGTCCCCGGTGACGTACTGGATCAGGCCCTCCTTGCGGCCCAGCGAGATGCACTGGTTGAAGTAGCGCAGCGGGACCTTCGGCAGCTTGCCCCCGGTCAGCCGGGCCACGATGGCGTCGGCGGCCTGCCAGGCGGTGAAGCCGCCCGAGGCGCAGGACATGCGCAGCGGCTTGCCGCCGACGCCCCGCGCGAGGGCCGCGTCGCCGATGGCGTAGACGTCCGGGTGGGAGACCGAGCGCATGGTCCCGTCGACCACGATCTGCCCCCGGTCGCCGACCTCCAGGGTGGTGGCCAGCGCGACCGGGTGGACGGCGAAGCCCGTGGTCCACACGGTGACGGCGGCCGGGAGCTCCGCGCCGCCCGCGGTGCGGACCCGGTCGGCCTCCACCGCGGTGGCGGTGGTGTCCTCGTGGACGGTGATGCCGAGGCGGCCGACGACCTCGCTCAGGTGCCGGCGGCCCTTCGCGGAGAGCCAGTCGCCGAGTCCGCCGCGCACGACGAGGGAGACGTCGAGGTCCGGGCGGGCCTCGGCGATCTCGGTCGCGGCCTCCACGCCGGTGAGGCCGCCGCCGACCACGACCACGGGCGCTCCGGCGTCCAG
>NZ_JBIBBC010000077.1:0-1403 GCF_042900345.1 Streptomyces sp. NPDC012935 | reverse complement strand
CTACGCCCGCGAGCGCGGGCTGGTCCCGGCCGGCGCCGGAGAGTCGGACGAAGCGAAAGGCTCGGGCTCATGAGCTGCGGAGAGCCGCACGAGACGGACTGCTCCGAGGTACTCGACCACCTCTACGAGTTCCTCGACAGCGAGATGCCGGACGTCGACCGCGACAAGTTCAAGCAGCACTTCCAGGAGTGCTCGCCGTGCCTGGAGAAGTACGGGCTCGAAGAAGCGGTGAAGAAGCTCGTCAAGCGCTGCTGCGGCCATGACGACGTCCCCACGGACCTGCGCGCGAAGGTGCTGGGCCGGCTCGACCTGATCCGCTCCGGTCAGTCCGTGCCCGAGCACGACGTCGCCGCCGCACCGCAGGAGACCTGACCCCCGCGTCACCCGAACGTGCGAATGGCGGGCGACACGCCCGCACCCGCCCCCCGCCCCACCTAGGCTCCGCGTGAGCTGAGCAGGTGACGGTGGGGGAGGGGCCGGGCATGGAGACCTTGCCGGCACGGGCACGCGTGTACGTGGCCTGTGCCGCCCTCGCGGCGGTGCTCTGTCTGCTGCCCGTGCCCTCCGCCCGCCCGTCCTGGTGGGCGGTGGCCCTCCTCGCCGCGCTCTACGCCGGCGGGGGACGCGTCGCCGCCCGCGGACGTCTGTCCGGCACCTTCTACCCCGTGCTGCTGGCCGGGGCGTTTTTGCTGCCTCCGCCCGCCGCCGCGCTCGTCGCGGTGCCGGGCGCGCTGCTCGGGCCCGTCGGACGCCGGCCGCGCGGAACGCGCCGCCTGTGGCGGGCCGCCCAGCTGGTGCTCGCCGTGCGGGCGGCCGCCGAGGTCTACGGGGCACTGGGCGAGCCGGACGCCGTGACCGCCGCCGAGTTCCCCGGCGCGCTCGCCGCCGCCGGGGCCGCCGTCGTCGTGTTCTGCCTGGTCCTCACCCTGCTCGACGGCGGCATCCTGGCGCTCGCCGAGCGCGTCCCCGCCCGCCGCGCCTGGCGGGGTCTCTTCCCGCGCTCCCTCGCCCCCATCGCCGTGCACGGACTCGCCGGGCTCATGATGGCCGTCCTGTGGCAGAGCCCGTACGGCCCGGTCGCGGCCCTGCTCGTGCTGCTGCCCATGTGCGTGTCGTGGTGGGTGTTCGGCCAGTACCACCGGGAGCACGCGGCCCACCAGGCCACCATCCGCGCCCTCGTCCAGGCCGTCGACATCAAGGACGGCTACACCCGGGGCCACAGCGAGCGCGTCGGGCACGCCTCCATGATGATCGCGCGGGAGCTGGGCCTGGAGGACGAACGGGTGGAGGTCCTCCGCTTCGCCGGGATCCTGCACGACGTCGGCAAACTCGGCGTGCCCACCCGGCTGCTCCGCAAGGACGGCCCGCTCACGCCCGAGGAACGCCGGATCATCGAGCTGCAC
>NZ_JBIBBC010000076.1:0-1405 GCF_042900345.1 Streptomyces sp. NPDC012935 | reverse complement strand
AGCATCCGGGTTCGTCTGGAAAGATGGGCGCCGACGACGACGTCACACCCCCCCAAGGTCTAGGTCAGGGCCAAGAAGAACGCCGTACGCAGTACGCCGACCCGCACACTCCAAGGAGCGGACAGATGCCCATCGCAACCCCCGAGGTCTACAACGAGATGCTCGACCGGGCGAAGGCAGGCAAGTTCGCCTACCCGGCCATCAACGTGACCTCCTCCCAGACCCTGCATGCGGCCCTGCGCGGCTTCGCGGAGGCGGAGAGCGACGGCATCATCCAGATCTCCACGGGTGGTGCCGAGTTCCTGGGCGGTCAGCACAGCAAGGACATGGTCACCGGCGCCGTCGCCCTGGCCGAGTTCGCGCACATCGTCGCCAAGAAGTACGACGTCACCGTCGCGCTGCACACCGACCACTGCCCGAAGGACAAGCTCGACGGGTACGTACGCCCGCTCCTCGCGGTGTCCGAGGAGCGCGTCGCGCGCGGCGAGAACCCGCTGTTCCAGTCGCACATGTGGGACGGCTCGGCGGAGACCCTGGCCGACAACCTCGCCATCGCGCAGGAGCTGCTGGAGCGCGCCCGCGCCGCCAAGATCATCCTCGAGGTCGAGATCACCCCGACCGGTGGCGAGGAGGACGGCGTCACCCACGAGATCAACGACTCCCTCTACACCACGGTCGACGACGCGGTCCGCACCGCCGAGGCCCTGGGCCTGGGCGAGAAGGGCCGCTACCTGCTCGCCGCGTCCTTCGGCAACGTCCACGGCGTGTACAAGCCGGGCAACGTCGTCCTGCGTCCCGAGCTGCTGAAGGAGCTCAACGAGGGCGTCGCCGCCAAGTACGGCAAGCCGGCCGGCTCGCAGCCGTTCGACTTCGTCTTCCACGGCGGCTCGGGCTCCACCGAGGAGGAGATCCGCACCGCGCTGGAGAACGGCGTCGTCAAGATGAACATCGACACCGACACCCAGTACGCGTTCACGCGTCCGGTCGCGGACCACATGTTCCGCAACTACGACGGCGTCCTGAAGGTCGACGGCGAGGTCGGCAACAAGAAGACCTACGACCCGCGGACCTGGGGCAAGCTCGCCGAGGCGTCCATGGCCGCGCGTGTGACCGAGGCCTGCACGCACCTGCGCTCCGCCGGTACGAAGATCAAGTAGTTCTCGTCCCTCCGGGGACCCGCGAGCCCGGCGCCTGCCCTTGGCGCCGGGCTCGCTGTATACCTGGGGACATGCCCGATGTCCGGCTGGCCTCAACGCAGGGCCGGTGGATCCTGCTCACCACCGTCCTCGGCTCCAGCATGGCGATGCTGGACTCCACCGTCGTCAACGTCGCCCTGCCGCGCATCGGCCGCGACCTCGACGCCGACCTCGCCGCGCTCCAGTGGACCGTCAACGCGTACATGCTG
>NZ_JBIBBC010000075.1:0-1414 GCF_042900345.1 Streptomyces sp. NPDC012935 | reverse complement strand
CGTCGTAGAAGTCCTTGCTGATCGGGTGGTCCAGCCAGCGGGCCGAGATCCAGCCGCCGATGAACGCACCCGCGACGCCGATGAGCGTCGTGCCGATGAAGCCGCCGGGGTCCCGGCCCGGCAGCAGGAACTTGGCGATGGCTCCGGCCAACAGCCCCAGGAAGATCCAGCTGATGATCGTCATACCTCTGAACCTGCCCCTCCGCGCCAAGCCTGCACTTCTCCAGGCACTGTGATCTCCGGCGCGCTCGTTCGCACACCGTTGCTGCTCCGTTGGTGAACAGGACGTATCGGCGGCGCCTGCCGGTTGCGGCGATCAGTAGGGTCGGGCCATGACTCCGTCCACCCCCGCCTCTGCCGAGCTGCGGCGTTCGCTCGGAGTCGGGGACGCCATCGTCATCGGACTCGGCTCGATGATCGGAGCCGGGATCTTCGCGGCGCTCGCCCCGGCCGCCCGCGCGGCAGGCTCCGGGCTCCTCACCGGGCTCGCGGTCGCCGCCGTCGTCGCGTACTGCAACGCCATGTCGTCGGCACGGCTGGCCGCCCGCTACCCGGCCTCGGGTGGGACGTACGTGTACGGGCGTGAGCGGCTGGGGGAGTTCTGGGGGTACCTCGCGGGCTGGGCCTTCGTGGTCGGCAAGACTGCCTCCTGTGCGGCGATGGCGTTGACGGTCGGGGCGTACGTCTGGCCTGATCAGGCGCACGCGGTGGCGGTCGCGGCTGTGGTGGCACTGACCGTGGTGAACTACGGCGGCGTGCAGAAGTCCGCCTGGCTGACGCGGGCGATCGTGGCGGTCGTCCTGGCTGTTCTGGCTTGTGTGGTGGTCGTGTGCCTGGGCTCCGGCCAGTCGGACGCCGCACACCTGGGGGCCGGGGCCACGGGCGGCGTGAGGGGTGTCCTCCAGGCGGCCGGCCTGCTCTTCTTCGCGTTCGCCGGGTACGCGCGGATCGCGACCCTGGGTGAGGAGGTACGGGACCCCGCCCGCACGATCCCCCGGGCGATCCCGCTCGCCCTGGGCATGACGCTGGTGGTCTACGCGCTCGTCTCGGTGGCGGTCCTCTCCGTGCTCGGGGCTGACGGGCTGGGGGCTGCGGGTGCGCCGCTGACCGACGCCGTGCGCGCGGCCGGAGCGC
Organism: Streptomyces sp. NPDC012935; assembly: GCF_042900345.1. Taxonomy (NCBI): domain Bacteria; kingdom Bacillati; phylum Actinomycetota; class Actinomycetes; order Kitasatosporales; family Streptomycetaceae; genus Streptomyces; species Streptomyces sp. NPDC012935. The sequence continues at coordinate 280 of NZ_JBIBBC010000075.1, read as the reverse complement.
CGGGGCTGGCCCCCGTCGTGCGGGCCGGTGCGGCCGTCGCGGCGCTGGGGTCGCTGCTCGCGCTGATCCTGGGTGTCTCCCGTACGACGCTGGCCATGGCCCGCGACCGGCATCTGCCCGGCGTCCTGGCCGCCGTGCATCCCCGTTTCCAGGTGCCGCACCGGGCTGAGCTGGCCGTCGGCGCGGTGGTCGCGGTCCTCGCCGCCACGGTGGACGTGAGGGGTGCGATCGGCTTCTCCTCCTTCGGTGTGCTCGCGTACTACGCGGTGGCCAACGCCTC
>NZ_JBIBBC010000073.1:0-1425 GCF_042900345.1 Streptomyces sp. NPDC012935 | reverse complement strand
CTCGACACGCACGTCGAGCCGGGCGTCGCCCTGGATGTGGCCGACGGCCGCGTCACCGCCGTCCGCACCGCCGTCCCCACCCCGCCGCCCGGCGCCGAGGTCCTGCGCGGACTGACCCTGCCCGGCCTCGCCAACGCGCACAGCCACGCCTTCCACCGCGCCCTGCGCGGCACCGTCCAGGTCGGCTCCGGGACCTTCTGGACCTGGCGCGAGGTCATGTACACCATCGCCGAGCGGCTGACCCCGGAGACCTACCACGCGCTGGCCCGCGCCGTGTACGCCGAGATGGCCCTCGCCGGCGTCACCGCGGTCGGCGAGTTCCACTACGTCCACCACGCGCCCGGCGGCACCCCCTACGCCGACCCCAACGCGATGGGCGAGGCCCTGATCGAGGCCGCCGCCGAGGCCGGCATCCGGATCACCCTCCTCGACACGGCCTACCTCTCCTCCGGCTTCGGCCGCCCGCCCACCGCCCACCAGCTGCGCTTCTCCGACGGGGACGCCGACGCCTGGGCCGAACGCTGTTCACTTCTCAAGGAACACGATCACGCGCGGATCGGCGCGGCCGTCCACTCCGTGCGGGCCGTGCCCGCCGACCAGCTGGCGACGGTCGCCCGCTGGGCCGAGGAGCGGCGCGCCCCGCTCCATGTGCACCTGTCCGAGCAGACCGCCGAGAACGACGCCTGCCGCGAGGCCCACGGCTGCACCCCCACCCAGCTGCTGGCCCTGCACGGCGTGCTCGGCCCGCGCACCACCGGTGTGCACAACACCCACCTGACGCCCGAGGACATCTCCCTCATCGGCGGCAGCGGCACCGGCACCTGCATGTGCCCCACCACCGAGCGTGACCTCGCCGACGGCATCGGACCGGCCGCCGCCCTCCAGAACGAGGGCTCACCGCTGTCCCTCGGCTCCGACAGCCACGCCGTCATCGACCTGCTCGAAGAGGCCCGCGCCCTGGAGCTGAACGAGCGGCTGCGCACCCGCACCCGCGGCCACTGGACGGCGTCCGCCCTGCTGCGGGCCGCCTCCGCCGACGGTCATGCCGCCCTCGGCTGGGACGGGGCGGGCACGCTCGAGCCCGGTGCGCTCGCCGACTTCACGACCGTCGCGCTGGACTCCGTCAGGACGGCAGGGCCGCTTCCGCGGCTCGGGGCCGAGACGGCCGTATTCGCCGCGTCGGCAGCGGACGTGTCGCATACGGTCGTGGCCGGCCGGCACGTCGTCCGGGACGGAGTCCACACCCTGGTGCCGGACGTGCCGCGAGCCCTCGCGGACGCCGTGGCCGCCCTGCGCGGATGACCCCGGGCCGCTCCGCCCCCCACCCCACCGCCGAGAAGGCAACCAAGGACGCCATGAGCAACGCGACGACCGTCAGCCCCGCCCACTCAGCGAGCACCGCCAGCACGCTCATCACCAACATCG
>NZ_JBIBBC010000072.1:921-1429 GCF_042900345.1 Streptomyces sp. NPDC012935 | reverse complement strand
GTCGAGGTCCGCCGAGCCCCAGTAGCCGTCGAGGGCGGGGTCGAACATGGGTCCGAGCCAATGCAGGATCACCGGGTCGGCGGCCTGGCGGAGCAGGTGGCCGTAGACCGTGAAGTAGTCCTCGGGGCCGCGGGCGGTGGCGGCGAGGGCGCGGGAGGCCATCAGGATCGCCTGGGCGCCGGACTCCTCGACCAGCGCGAGCTGCTCCTCGTACGCGGCGCGGACCTCGGGGAGGGCCTTCGGGCCGCCGGTGAGCTGGTCGGTGCCCACCCCGCAGGCGGTACGGCCGCCGGCCGCCCGGGCCTCGGCGGCGCTGCGGCGGATCAGTTCGGCCGCGCCCGCCCAGTCCAGGCCCATCCCGCGCTGGGCGGTGTCCATGGCCTCGGCGACGCCGAGCCCGTGGGACCACAGGTGCCGGCGGAAGGCGAGGGTGGCGTCCCAGTCGACGGCGGCCGGGGAGTCGGGGGTGGTGTCGGCGTACGGGTCGGCGACGACGTGGGCTGCGGCG
>NZ_JBIBBC010000072.1:0-912 GCF_042900345.1 Streptomyces sp. NPDC012935 | reverse complement strand
CTCGTAGGCGCGCAGGGCACCGCGCGCGCCGGGCAGGTGGAGGGTCACAGGGTGATCTCCGGTACGTCGAGGCGGCGGCCCTCGGCTGAGGACCTCAGCGCCAGTTCGGCGAGCTGGACGCCGCGGGCTCCGGCGAGCAGGTCCCAGCGGTAGGGGGCGTCGGCGTAGACGTGCTTGAGGAACAGCTCCCACTGGGCCTTGAAGCCGTTGTCGAACTCCTCGTTGTCGGGGACCTCCTGCCACTGGTCGCGGAAGGAGTACGCGGCCGGGACGTCCGGGTTCCAGACCGGCCTCGGGGTGGTGCCGCGGTGCTGGACGCGGCAGCGGCGCAGTCCGGCGACGGCCGAGCCCTCGGTGCCGTCGACCTGGAACTCGACGAGTTCGTCCCGGTTGACGCGCACGGTCCAGCTGGAGTTGATCTGGGCGACGACGCCGCCCTCGAGTTCGAAGATGCCGTAGGCAGCGTCGTCGGCGGTGGCGTCGTACGGCTTGCCGTTCTCGTCCCAGCGCTGCGGGACGTGGGTGGTGGCGAGGGCCTGGACGCTCGTGACCCGGCCGAACAGCTCGTGCAGCACGTACTCCCAGTGCGGGAACATGTCGACGACGATGCCGCCGCCGTCCTCGGCGCGGTAGTTCCAGGACGGGCGCTGGGCCTCCTGCCAGTCGCCCTCGAAGACCCAGTAGCCGAACTCGCCGCGCACGGACAGGATCCGGCCGAGGAAGCCGCCGTCGATGAGGCGCTTGAGCTTGCGCAGGCCCGGCAGGAAGAGCTTGTCCTGGACGACGCCGTGCCGGACGCCGGCGGCGGTCGCGAGCCGGGCGAGTTCCAGGGCGCCCGCCGGCCCGGTGGCCGTCGGCTTCTCGGTGTAGACGTGCTTGCCCGCGGTGATCGCCGTGCGCAGGGCCTCCTCG
>NZ_JBIBBC010000071.1:0-1434 GCF_042900345.1 Streptomyces sp. NPDC012935 | reverse complement strand
ACCGCCGGAGGCCTCTTCGCCACGGACGGAAAGGCCCATCCCCTCCAGGACACCCTGCTCGTGGTGACCCTGGTGCTCGGCATCACGTCCTTCGTCACGGCCCAGTTCCACAACCTGCACCTGCTCAGCTCCTGGACCGGTCTGATCGGCATCGCCGCCGGTGCCTACGGCCAATGGATCTCGGTGACGACCCGCGAGCGCTTCGGCCTGATCGTGGGCCTCGGGCTGTCGGGAGTCGGCTTCTTCCTCGGCATGGCACACGGCGGGCTCTTCGGCGGCGTCTGACACGCCTGCGACCGCCCTCGTCGAACCGGTGGCCGGGAGGCCGGCCACCGGACATCGGCACAACACCGCATAGAACACCCACGACCGCCCCGGAGGCGCCCAGCGCCGGTGCGGAGCTTTCGTACGCCCGGTCGAGGCGCTCCCCGGGCGCAGTAGGCTTCGGCGCTAGAGCCGGAGCCCCTGTTCCCATGGGGACACACCAGCCCGAGGAGCGCCCCGAATGAGCCTGACCCTGAGGACGATCAGTCGCGAGCAGCATCTGGCGTACATCCAGAGCCTGCCGTCGGCGAGCCACATGCAGGTCCCGGCCTGGGCTGACGTCAAGGCGGAGTGGCGCTCGGAGAGCCTCGGCTGGTTCGACCGGAGCGGCGAGCTGGTCGGCGCGGGTCTCGTCCTCTACCGCCAGCTTCCCAAGATCAAGCGCTACCTCGCCTATCTGCCCGAGGGTCCGGTCATCAACTGGTTCTCGCCGAACCTGACCGAGTGGCTGGAGCCGATGCTCGCGCACCTGAAGCAGCAGGGCGCCTTCTCCGTGAAGATGGGCCCGCCGGTGATCATCCGGCGCTGGGAGGCGGGCTCCATCAAGCAGGGCATCCAGAACCCGGACGTGAAGCGCCTGCGCGACATCGAGGCCGACTTCATCGAGCCGCGCGCCTTCGAGGTCGCCGACAAGCTGCGCCGTATGGGCTGGCAGCAGGGCGAGGACGGCGGGGCCGGATTCGGCGACGTACAGCCCCGCTATGTCTTCCAGGTGCCGCTGGCCAACCGCTCGCTGGAAGAGGTCCACAAGAACTTCAACCAGCTCTGGCGGCGCAACATCAAGAAGGCCGAGAAGGCCGGCGTCGAGGTCGTCCAGGGCGGTTACCAGGACCTGGAGGAGTGGCAGCGCCTGTACGAGATCACGGCCGTGCGCGACCACTTCCGCCCGCGCCCCCTGTCCTACTTCCAGCGCATGTGGACGGCCCTCAACACCGAGGACCCCAACCGCATGCGGCTGTACTTCGCGCGGCACAACGGGGTGAACCTGTCCGCGGCGACGATGCTCATCGTCGGCGGCCACGTCTGGTACTCCTACGGCGCCTCCGACAACATCGGCCGCGAGGTCCGGCCCTCGAACGCGATGCAGTGGCGGATGCTGCGCGACGCCTA
>NZ_JBIBBC010000070.1:0-1484 GCF_042900345.1 Streptomyces sp. NPDC012935 | reverse complement strand
GGCGCTCGCGAAGCTCTGCGAGGTCGCTCCGCATGTCCAACGCCTGGCTGTGGAGGACGCCGCGACCCACCTCGATCAACTGCAGTGCTCGCGCCGCCCGTTCAGCGGGTGTGCCTTCGCGAGAAGCAAGAGCCAGTGCCGCCGCATCTCCGGCCAGCCCGGACCACTTGCCCATGGCGTGCTGCTGGTCACCACGGCTCAGTCGGCGGTCTGCCACTTCGGGCAGCAGGTGTACGGCGCTGGCCAAGAGATCGGCTGCGAGATCAGGATCCGACCGTCCGGTCATTGAGGCCGCTGCCTGAGCGGCCCGAATACGAATCGAGGGCCTGGCCCCGTCGGCTCGCGCGCCTTCCATATGGGCGGCCAGTGCGCGATCAAAGTCGTGCCGCGTGTGAGTCCGCTGATACCGGCGATACAGGGCCGCCCCGAGCTGGAACAGGTAGTCGGCGCGCTCCGGATGTTCCGCGGACGAGATGTCGAGCGCAGCCTGGCACGCAACCACCGCGTCATCCAGATCCGCTATGGACCCGGTCCTCTCGAACCTGACGGTCAGCACACCTCCCAGCAAGGACAAGTACCTGGGGCGCTCAGGGTGGTGGGACGGAACGGTAGCGGTCGCGTCATGTCCCGCTGCGACCGCGCCGTCCAGGTCCTCAAAGCCTCCAAGGCGCTGGAAACGGGTGTGCAGGGCGGTGCACAGATTCGCGAGAAAGCGAGGGCGGTCAGGACTACTTGCATCCGTAATGCCGAGGACCTCGCGGTTTCTTCGGACCACCTCGTCGATGTCTTGAGGGTCCCCGTTCCGCTCGTAACGTTGCAACAACACTGTGCCGAGATTGGACAGCATCGCCGCCAAGGCGGAGTGTTCACGGGGTGCCGTCTTCACGGCTCCGTGCGCGAACTCGATCGCGGCGTTCAAGTCCGACAACGCCCCGGTGTGCTTGAACCGAGTCCACAGCATCAGACCGACGTTGGACAGACGGGTCGGCCGGTCGACGTGACCGTCCGCGGTGGCCTGAGCGGAAGCACGACTGGCACTGATCGCCTCGTCCAGGTCGTCCATGTCACCAGTGCATTCGAAACGCTGCCCGAGGGAGATGGCCAGGTTGTTGAGAACCGCGTTGAACTCGGTCTGATGCGGGGTAATTTCCCGGGAGGCAGCGCGGTTCATCTCGATCGCCGTATCGAGATCGGACCTGTCGCCGCCGATGCGGTATCGCGCCAGGAGAGCCTGCCCCAGGCCGGAGAGACGAAGCCCACGAGCCCGGTGCCCCGACGGGAGTATCTCCAGAGCTTCCCGGAACGCAATAACAGATCGGCCCAAATAGGCTGTTTCACCAGTGCGTTGGGATCGAGTCAGCGTGACGGTGCCGAGCCCAGACAGGAACATGGAGCGCGCAGGATGTTCCTCGGGAGCCGCCTCGACTGCGGCCTGGCAGCACTCGATCGCGTTGTCGAGATCTGCCAGCGCGCCGGTGCTTTCA
>NZ_JBIBBC010000069.1:0-1523 GCF_042900345.1 Streptomyces sp. NPDC012935 | reverse complement strand
TTCATCGTTCGACTTGCATGTGTTAAGCACGCCGCCAGCGTTCGTCCTGAGCCAGGATCAAACTCTCCGTGAATGTTTACCGGTGATCCGGTGCACACATCACGAGAGCGGAACATCGGGAGGAATGATCCCGACGTTCACAGCGTCCTCGCTGTGTTTATTTCAAAGGAACCTCGCCCCAGCAGAAGCTGGAGACGGGGTATCAACATATCTGGCGTTGACTTTTGGCACGCTGTTGAGTTCTCAAGGAACGGACGCTTCCTTCGTACTCACCCTCTCGGGCTTTCCTCCGGGCGCTTCCCTTCGGTCTTGCGTTTCCGACTCTATCAGATCTTTCCGACCCGATTTCCTCGGTGCTTTCCAGGTTCCCGCTTCCGCGTTTCCCTTTCCGGCGGTTCCGACTTTATCAGAAGTTTTGGACCGGACTGACCGGCCGTTCTTTTCCGATTCATCGGGAGAGGCTTCTCGGGAATCGATGTTCCACCGAAGCAGATAGGTTCTCAACCGCCCGGATCGGACTGCGTCCGCCTCCAGGCAACTGTTCGAATCTACCTCCCCGCTCGCGCCGTGTCAACGGCTCTTGCGGGGCGAAGAGGAGACTAGCAGCTCATCAGGCCCGTACGCACATCAAGCGGCGGTCGGCACGGCCGCGCTGCGCTCGGCCTGCTCGACATCACCCGTATCGCCCTCACGCGCGGCTCGGCCGCCGACGACATAGACGTAGACGAGGAAGGCCAGTTCGGCGAGGACGCCGATGGTGATGCGTGCCCAGGTGGGCAGTCCCGAGGGGGTCACGAAGCCTTCGATGGCGCCGGACACGAAGAGGACGAGCGCGAGGCCTATCGCCATGCCGAGGGCGGCTCGGCCTTCCTCCGCCAGGGCGGAGCGCCGGCTGCGAGGGCCGGGGTCGATCAGGGTCCAGCCGAGGCGGAGGCCGGTGCCGGCGGCGACGAAGACCGCCGTGAGCTCCAGCAGGCCGTGCGGGAGGATCAGGCCGAGGAAGGTGTCCAGGCGTCCTGCCGACGACATCAGGCCGATGCCGACACCGACGTTGAGCATGTTCTGGAAGAGGATCCAGAGCACGGGCAGGCCCAGGAAGACGCCGAGGATCAGGCAGAGCGCGGCCGCCCACGCGTTGTTCGTCCAGACCTGGGCCGCGAACGACGCCGCCGGATGGCTGGAGTAGTACGTCTCGTACTGGCCGCCGGGGCGGGTGAGTTCCCGGAGCTGACTGGGGGCCGCGATGGTGGCCTGCACTTCGGGGTGGGTGCCGATCCACCATCCGAGGAGGACCGCCACCAGCGTGGACAGGAGCGCGGTCGGCACCCACCAGTGGCGGCAGCGGTAGACCGCGGCGGGGAAGCTGTGCGCGAAGAAGCGGGTCACGTCGCGCCAGGAGGCTCGGCGTGTGCCGGTGACGGCGCTGCGCGCGCGGGCCACGAGCTGGCTGAGGCGGCCGGTCAGCTGGGGGTCCGGTGCGCTGGACTGTATCAGGGACAGGTGCGTGGCCGCCCGCTGGTAGA
>NZ_JBIBBC010000068.1:0-1537 GCF_042900345.1 Streptomyces sp. NPDC012935 | reverse complement strand
GGACCTGAAGCGGCTCGCGGCCTCGCTGGTGCTCGCGGGCCGGGAGGCCGGCGCGGACGAGGACGTCTGCCGCCTGGCGGCTCGGGACGCGGTCGGCGCCTACCGGCGCACCATGCGCCTGCTCGCCCGGCTCCCGGTGCTCGACGCGTGGAACGCCATCGCGGACGAGGAGCTCGTCTCCCACACGGACGCCCATGACCTGCTCGGCACCCTGGAGCGGGTCGCGGAGAAGGCGCGGGCCAACACGAGCGGCCGTTTCGCGGCGAAGTCGACGGAGCGCACCGAGGACGGCGGACGCCGGTTCGTGGACGCGCCGCCTGTGCTGCGCCGGGTCGGGGACGCGGAGGCGGCGGCGGTCGTGGCGTCGCTGGAGAGCTATGTCACGACGCTCCCCGAGGACCGGCACCCCCTGCTGGCGCGGCACGCGGTGCACGACGTGGCGTTCCGGGTCGTGGGCACCGGCAGTGTGGGCACGCGGTCCTACGTCGTCCTGCTCCTGGACCACCGCGGTGAGCCCCTGGTCCTCCAGGTGAAGGAGGCCCGCACATCGGCGCTGGTCCCGCATCTGCCGGCGGCCGGTTTCGAGGCGCCGGCGCCGGAGCACGAGGGGCGGCGCGTGGTGCTCGGGCAGAAGCGCATCCAGGTGGTCAGCGACGTGCTGCTGGGGTGGACGACCGTGGAGGGGCGGCCCTTCCAGGTGCGCCAGTTCCGCAACCGCAAGGGCAGCGTCGACCCCGCGGCGCTGGCCGCCGACCAGATCGACGACTACGCCCGGATGACCGGCGCCCTGCTGGCCCGCGCCCACGCGCACAGCGCCGACCCGCGGCTGATCTCCGGCTACTGCGGCAAGAACGAGGAGCTGGACGAGGCGATAGCCGCCTTCTCCGTCGCCTACGCCGACCGCACCGAGGCGGATCACGCCGACCTGGTGGCGGCCGTGCGGTCGGGGCGGATCGCGGCGGAGCTGGGGGTGTGAGGGGACCGGAGCCGGGAGTGCGAGGGGGCCGGAGCCTCAGGTGTGAGGGGCGGGCGGCGGGCGGAGCGGCGGTGTTCGAACAGCCGGCGGCCGGGTGGCCTACGCTGGGCGGGTGACTACGCCGGAAGCTGAGCAGTCCCAGGCCGAGACCGCCGACGCGGCGGCGCCCGGCGGTGCCGAGGTGCCCGCCGGCGACACGACCGCGCAGGACGGTGGGGCACGGCCCGAGGAGCGGCTGGAGAAGGCCGTACGGGCCGCCGAGCAGGCGTTGATCGAGTACGAGATCGCGGTGGAGACCTTCCGCGTCGAGGTCGACAACTTCTCGCGGCTGCACCACCAGAAGCTCGGCCCGATGTACGCCCGGCTCGACGAGCTGGACGCCCGGATCGCCGAGGCGGTCGCCGCGCGCACCGGCGACCCCGAGGACATCCGCAAGGCCGACGAGGCGCGGGCCCGGGTGATGCCGATGCCCGGCGTCGAGGAGCTGTTCCACGGGTGGATGGACGACTCGGGGCTGTTCCCGGAGGCCGTGGCGATGCTCACGGACCAGCCGGTGCGGCC
>NZ_JBIBBC010000067.1:0-1565 GCF_042900345.1 Streptomyces sp. NPDC012935 | reverse complement strand
AAGCGGGAGAAGTCCGTCTACGCCGCATCCAGTGTCAAGACCTGGCGCTCGACGCTCCACCTCATCCTGGCCGACGCCGTGGATGAGGGCCTCATCGTCGCCAACCCGGCCACCAAACGACGCGGACGCGGCAAGCGCGCCGGCCGTTCCCGTGACCGGGGACCCGAGAAGGTCATCACCGATCCGCTCGGCCTGCTGCTCATCGCCGAACGCGCGGCCCTGCTGTCCGGGCGCGACGACGAGTTCGTCGCCGTGATCCTCAAGGGATACACGGGCATGCGGTGGGGCGAAATCGTCGGCTTGGAAACCGAGTTCGCACGACCTGACGCCGTACGGGTGGAGCACCAGTTGTACGAGCTGGACTCAGGCGAGCTGATCCGCTGCCCGCCCAAGGACGACAGCTACCGCAGCATCGACGTGACGGACTGGTTGTCGGCCCTGGTCGCCGACCACATCGCCCGTACGAAGCCGACGCCGTGCGCCTGCCACGGCAAGAGGTACGTGTTCCGTGGCCAGGGCACCGCTCGCACCGGTGGGCACACGGGCGCCAAGCTCGTGGACGTCGCTCGTCGCGCGGAGGTTTCCAGCGGCACTGTGTCCAATGTCCTCAACCACCCCGAGCGGGTACGAGAGGACACCCGCGTCCGGGTTGAACGCGCCATAGCCGAGCTGAAGTTCGTCCGAGGAGGCGTCCCGACGGAGAACGCCGCCCACTGGCGCCGCAACGGCTTCGCCACCTGGCTGTTCGCGCCGGCCACCTCCGGCTGGTACCCGAAGAAGGCACCTCAGGAGGCCCGCCCAGTCCCGCTGCTCGGCGAGCCTTGGCCCGGCATCCCGGTCCGAGGCCGCAACGCCCGTGGCCGGGCCGACGCCTGCTGGCTGCCCGTCGCCAGAGGACTCACCCCGCATGGCCTGCGCCACTCCCATCGCACGCACATGGAAGACCTCGGCACCGAGAAGGTGCTGATGGACGAGCGTATGGGCCACATCGACGGCTCGGTCTCGGCCCGCTACGCCCACGTGACCCCTGGCATGCGCGAGCGTCTCAAGGCCGGCCTGACCGAGCAGTGGGATGCGGCGCTCGATGCCCGGCGTGGCCTGCACCCGCGATCGCCGGTCGCCGTACTCGATCGGCTGCTGCGCGCTCGCGCCACGACGATGGCCTGATGGTCGGGAGACGGGCTCCGGTTACCTCGAATGGAGCCCCTCTAGCGCGCGACGTGTGCGGTTCGGTGGTCTTGGCGGTGGTACTGGTATGGCGCGGCGGATCTCCCCGATTTGCCGGGACGGGTTGGGAAGGGGCGTACGCTGTGCATGGCAGATCGCGCCTGCCCGCTCCGAGTCATGATGGCCCACGTCCATCATGGCGGCGAAGACAAGGTTCCCCGAATCGCGCAGCAGCGTTCCGCCAGGTCATCCAAGTATCCGCGGCGGGGTGGACGTGGGGCGTCCCGTCAGATGGAGCACACGATGACTAGGGACCGTCGCCGCAAGGCTGAGATTCACGCCCACCAGGCAACCACCGGAGCGGCGTATCTGGTGGCCCGCCGACAGATCGCTGCCTT
>NZ_JBIBBC010000066.1:0-1577 GCF_042900345.1 Streptomyces sp. NPDC012935 | reverse complement strand
CGGAGACCGGCAGGACCAGGGCGCCCTTCTTCGGGTAGAGCTTGAGCAGCCCCTCGGCCTCCAGCCGCAGCAGCGCCTCGCGGACGGGGGTGCGGGAGACCCCGACGGCGTCGGCGAGTTCGCCCTCGGTGAGCAGCGTGCCGCCCTCGTACCGGCGTTCCAGGACGCCCTGTTTCACATGGCCGTAGACGCGGTCGGCGGCGGGCGGCTGCTTCACGGGGGCGGGCGGGGCGGTAGGCATGCCCACAGCATAGATACAACACGTACGCAAGGGTCGGCCGGTCCACGATGCGGACCCGTCCGGTGGAATCTCCCGGCAAAGAAGCACCGTCCGGACCAGCGGCGGCACAACCAAGTGTGCTACTTACGTGTCACACACGTGCGGCCCCACTTTCTTCCCCTCCAACTCGGCCGCACCGCAGGGGCATAAGACGTAATCGGGGTAAATCAGTTGATAACTGCACACAAGGGCATGCGCGTTCGCAGAGCCGCCGCCGTCGTCCTGACGACCGGCGCCGTGTTCGCCACCGGCGCCCTCACGGCGGCGCCCGCGCAGGCCGTCACCACGCCCTCGATCAATGCCAAGGGCGGGTTCCTGATGAACAGCGCCAACGGCAAGACGCTTTTCACGAAGTCGGCGGACACGAAGCGGCTGACCGCCTCGACGACGAAGGTCATGACCGCGAAGGTCGTGCTCTCGCAGTCGAACCTCAATCTCGACACGAAGGTGACCATAAAGAAGGAGGTCAGCAACTACATCGTGTCCAAGGGGGCGTCCTCGGCGAACCTGATCGTCGGTGACAAGGTCACCGTCCGTCAGCTGCTGTACGGGATGATGCTCAAGTCCGGCTGCGACGCCGCGATGACGCTCGCCGACAAGTTCGGCACCGGCTCCACGGTCAACGCCCGCGTGAAGTCGTTCATCGGCAAGATGAACACCATGGCGAAGAGCCTCGGCATGACGAACACGCACTTCGACTCGTTCGACGGCATCAGCAACGGCTCGAACTACTCGACCCCGCGCGACCTGACCAAGCTGGCCCGCAGCGCGATGAAGTCCTCGACGTTCAAGACCGTCGTCAAGACGAAGTCCTACACGGCGAAGACCATCACCAAGACCGGCTCCACCCGCACGATGGCGGCCTGGAAGAACACCAACACCCTGCTCGGCTGGAACGGCACGCTCGGCGTGAAGACCGGCTCGGGCAGCGAGGCGAAGTACTGCCTCGTCTTCGCGGCCACCCTCAACGGCGAGTCCGTGATCGGCACCGTGCTCACCGCCTCCTCGGAGGCCAACCGCACGGCGGACGTGAAGAAGCTCATCACCTACGGCTACGCCAAGATCAGCTGACCTTCGGCGAGCGGTCGGGCATGACGAAAGGGGCGGTCACCGCGAGGTGACCGCCCCTTTCAGCGCCTTCCGGGGCTCACGCCCAGGTGATCAGCCGCTTGGGCTGCTCCAGGATCGCCGCCACGTCCGCGAGCACCTTGGAGCCCAGCTCGCCGTCGACCAGGCGGTGGTCGAAGCTCAGCGCCAGCGTGGTGACCTGACGCGGCTTCACCTTGCCCTTGTGGAC
>NZ_JBIBBC010000065.1:0-1581 GCF_042900345.1 Streptomyces sp. NPDC012935 | reverse complement strand
AGACGACGACGTCGGTCACCAGCCGGCTCGCCCGGCACTCGCGCACCGCGCGGACCACCAGGGGGACGCCGCCCACCGGAGCGAGGTTCTTCGCGGGCACGCTCTTCGAGCCGCCGCGTGCGGGGATCACCGCGAGGACCCGGCGGGTCGAGGCGCCGGGGCCCGCTGCGGGGTCGGACATGGGGTCTCCTTGGGGGTGGGAACGTCGGTGGGGCCGTCGGTGGGGGGTCACAGCTCGCCCATCCGCCGGATCGCGGGGGCGACGCGCTGGACGCCGTGGCGGTAGGCGCCGCGCGCGGCCCGGCGCACGATCTGCCGGACGGCGCCGGGCGCCCTGTCGGCGGCGGGCGCTCCGGGCAGCGGTACGCCGTCGGGGCCGAGGTGGTGGCGGGCGAGGACGCCGGGCAGGTAGCCGGGCGCGGTCTCCGGCGTGTACCAGGGCGCGAGCGGCGGCAGGCCGCCCGGCCGGTCCAGCAGGCGGGCGACGCGTGCGCGGGCGTGATCGAACGCCGTGGCGTAGGTTCCGCCGGCGGCCACGCCCTGCCGGGCCACCCAGTCCTCGTCCGGCTCGGGCCGGTACCCGGCGTCGAGCTGGTCCCAGGAGGCGAGGCAGCCGGAGCCGACGAAGTGGTGGTTGCCGAGGGCCTCGCGCACTCCGAGATCGGTGAGGACGGCCGTGGGGACACGGCGGTGCAGGGCCTCCAGGGCGGCGGTGGAGCTGACCGTGACGAGGAGGTCGGTGCGGTCGAGCACCTCGCCCATGTGCCCGTACACCAGGCGGAGGTTGGGCGGCAGGTCCTGGCCCCGGGCCAGTTTCTGGTACGGCAGTTCCTCGATGTGGGTGGTCTGTTCGCCGGGTCTGGAGCGCAGTTTGAGCAGCACCTCGCGCTCGGGGTGTGCGCGGGCGTGCCCGATGAGGCGGTTCAGCAGGTAGGCGCGGTCCCGGCGGTTGTCCGGCACGGAGGGCTGGGCCGCGAACACCACGGTGCGGGGCTCGCGTCCGCCGGTGTGCGGCTCGCCGCCGAGGAAGGGCAGCGCCACCTCGGTCACCGCCGAGGCGTCGGCGCCGACCCCCTCGTACACCGCGCGGAAACGCTCGGCGTCCTGCCGCGAGTTGGCGAGGACGAGGTCCGCGCCGTGCCGCAGCAGCAGGCCGTCGGCGAGTTTCTCGTACACGACGCCGACGTAGCCGGTGACGACGACGGGGCGCTCGGGACGGTCCGCCCACACCGCGCGCAGCCCGTGCAGCATGGCCTGCACGCCGCCGCCGACCAGGGTGAGGACGACCACGTCGTACGGCTCCCGCGCCATGACGCGCAGGAACTCGGCCGCGGTCACCTCTTGCAGGGAGTCGGCGGGGGCGCCGGTCTCCTGGAGCTGGCGGGCCGTGGGCGTGGCCCGGCCGCGCAGGAGGTAGCCGTCCAGGCGGACGTCCGCGTCCTCGGGGGCGATGCGGTGCGCGGTGAGCGCTCCCCATTTCCACCGGGTGTCGGAATCCGCGAGCACGGCCGTTCGCCGGGTCTTCGTCGTACTTGCTGGCACGTCGAGGACGCTAGGAACCCTTTCGGAGCTCCCGCCCAA
>NZ_JBIBBC010000064.1:0-1585 GCF_042900345.1 Streptomyces sp. NPDC012935 | reverse complement strand
CCTGGTTCACCGACCGGGTCGTGCTGTCCGGGCGGCAGGCGTCTGCCGACAAGGTCCTGGCCCTGCTGCAGAGCTACGACGTCGTCCACTTCGCCTGCCACGGCAGTGCCGACCCGTCCGACCCGCTGAACAGTTCGCTGACTCTGGCCGACGACCGCCTCCTGACGCTCAGGGACCTCCTCGACATCCGGGACGGCGAGGCCGCGCCCGTCCGGCTCGTGGTGCTCTCGGCGTGTGAGACAGGCGTCGTCGGACCGGCCGCTCCCAGCGAGGTCATCGGCCTGTCGAGCGGTCTGCTGGAAGCCGGGGCCGCGGGCGCCGTCGTCTCTCAGTGGCGCGTCCCCGATCTGTCGACGGCCCTGCTGATGATGCGGTTCTACAGCGAGTGGAAGGCCGGCGGTTTCGACCCGGCTGCGGCCCTGTGCGCCGCTCAGCGCTGGCTGCGGGACACCACCAACGCCGAGAAGGCCGACCACTTCCGCCCGGGTGGGCCGAGCGGTCTCGCCCCCGAGACCACCCGGCCGCTCTGGCGCAGGCTCATCAGGCTCGAACCGGAACACCGCGGGTTCGCCCATCCGGTGCACTGGGCGGGATTCGTGTTCGTGGGTTCGTGAACCGTCCGGTCAGCCCTTGACGCAGACGACCTGCTTCAGCTTCGCGACGACCTCCACCAGGTCGCGCTGCTGGTCGATGACCTGCTCGATGGGCTTGTAGGCGCCCGGGATCTCGTCCACGACACCGGAGTCCTTGCGGCACTCCACGCCCCGGGTCTGCTCCTCCAGGTCCTTCGTCGAGAACCGCTTCTTCGCGGCGGTACGGCTCATCCGCCGACCGGCCCCGTGCGAGGCCGAGTTGAAGGACAGCGGGTTCCCGAGGCCCTTCACGATGTACGAACCCGTCCCCATGGAGCCGGGGATGATGCCGTAGTCGCCGGAGCCGGCCCGGATCGCGCCCTTGCGGGTCACGAGCAGGTCCACGCCGTCGTAGCGCTCCTCGGCCACGTAGTTGTGGTGGGCGCTGATCTCGGGCTCGAAGACCGGCTTGGCCTTCTTGAACTCCTTGCGGACGACGTCCTTCAGCAGGGCCATCATGATCGTGCGGTTGTACTTTGCATACTCCTGCGCCCAGAACAGGTCGTTGCGGTACGCCGCCATCTGCGGGGTGTCCGCGACGAAGACGGCGAGGTCGCGGTCGACCAGACCCTGGTTGTGCGGGAGCTTCTGGGCCACGCCGATGTGGAACTCGGCGAGTTCCTTGCCGATGTTCCGCGAACCGGAGTGCAGCATCAGCCAAACAGAACCGGTCGTATCAGTGCAGATCTCGACAAAGTGGTTGCCCGACCCGAGCGTGCCCATCTGCTTGGTCGCCCGCTCCTCGCGGAACTTCACCGCGTCCGCGATCCCGTCGAAGCGCCCCCAGAAGTCGTCCCAGCCGGCCGTGGCGAAGCCGTGCATCCGGCCCGGGTCGACGGCCTCGTCGTGCATGCCCCGGCCCACCGGGATCGCCTGCTCGATCTTCGACCGCAGCCGCGACAGGTCCCCCGGCAGGTCGTTCACCGTCAGGGACGTCTTCACCGCCGACATCC
>NZ_JBIBBC010000063.1:0-1605 GCF_042900345.1 Streptomyces sp. NPDC012935 | reverse complement strand
TGTTGACGAACGCCTGGAGCCAGCCCGGCATGGTCTTCGGGTCGACGAAGACGTTGGACAGGAAGGTCAGCGGGAAGATCACCATCATGCTGACGCCCATCACCGACTTCTCGGAGCGCAGCATCAGCCCGAACATCGTCCAGATCCACGAGAAGGCGAAGGAGAAGGCGACCAGCAGCGCGATGCCCGCGACGACGCCGCCCACCCCGCCGTCCGGGCGGAAGCCGAGGATCATGCCGACGGTGAGCATGACGACGGACGCGATCGTGTAACGCAGGGCGTCGCCCAGCAGGTAGCCGACCATCGTGGACGGACGCCAGATCGGCAGCGTCCGGAACCGGTCGAAGACGCCCTTCTCGATGTCGGTGTTCACCGAGACGCCGGTGTACATGGTGATCATCACGACCGACATCACCAGGATGCCCGGCAGCAGGAACTGGATGTACGCCGTCGGGGACCCGGCCAGGGCGCCCCCGAACAGGTACGTGTACATCAGCACCAGCATGATCGGGAACGCGGTGACATCGAAGAGCTGCTCGGGCACATGCTTGATCTTCAGGATGGCCCGCCAGCCGAACGTCATCGACGCCGACCAGGCGCTCGGCCGCGGTGGCCGGTCCTTGGCGATCAGCAGCGCGGCCAGCGATTCGGTGCTGACGGGGGCGAGTTCCCTGCCCTCGGTCTGTGTCACGGTGCTCATGCCGCCACCTCGTCCTGGCCGCCCTCGGCCTCGTGCGTGTCGTGTCCGGTCAGGGCGAGGAACACCTCGTCCAGGCTGGGCTGGCCCAGCGAGAAGTTGTCGACGGTGATGCCGCCGCGGGCCAGCTCGGCGAGCGCGCGACCGGCCTGCTCCGCCGCGCCCTGCCCGTTCCCGGCGCCGCCGACGCGGGCGGTGAGGGCCACGGGGTCGGGCTCGGACTGCACCTCGGCGTCCAGGGCCAGCCGCAGGATGCGCGCCGCCTCCGGCCGCTGTGCCGGGTCGCGCAGCCGCAGATGGACGGTGCCCGCGCCGACGGACGCCTTCAGCTCGCCCTTGGTGCCCTCCGCGATCACCCGGCCCTGGTCGATCACGGCGATCCGCGACGCCAGCTGGTCCGCCTCGTCCAGATACTGCGTGGTCAGCAGGACGGTGGTGCCCTGCGCGACGACCGCGCGGACGATGTCCCACACCTGGTTGCGGCTGCGCGGGTCGAGACCGGTCGTCGGCTCGTCGAGGAAGAGCAGGTCGGGGGTGTTGAGGATCGACGCGGCGATGTCGATACGGCGGCGCATGCCGCCCGAGTAGTTCTTGACCTGCTTGCCCGCCGCGTCCGTCAGCCCGAAGGCCTCCAGCAGCTGTGCCGCGCGCTCGCGTGCGGCCGGCTTGCGGTGGCCGAGGAGGCGGGCCAGCAGCACCAGGTTCTCCGTGCCGGTGAGGTCCTCGTCGACCGAGGCGTACTGGCCGGTCAGGCTGACGCGGCCACGCACCGCGTCGGCCTCGCGCACCACGTCGTGCCCGAAGACATGGGCCTCGCCGCCGTCCGGGCGCAGCAGGGTGGCGAGCATCTTCACCGTGGTCGTCTTGCCGGCGCCGTTCGGTCCGAGGACGCCGTAGACCGTTCCGGC
>NZ_JBIBBC010000062.1:0-1625 GCF_042900345.1 Streptomyces sp. NPDC012935 | reverse complement strand
GACCCCATATGATCCGAGGATCGTTGTCGCGTCTGGGGATCTCATATGCGCTGCACCACCCGTATGACCATCGCGCTCACGACTCTAACTCTCACCCTCACCGTGGCGGCCTGCTCCACGAGTAATAATGCTGACCAGTACTGGGACGGCTAT
Source organism: Streptomyces sp. NPDC012935 (assembly GCF_042900345.1). Taxonomy (NCBI): domain Bacteria; kingdom Bacillati; phylum Actinomycetota; class Actinomycetes; order Kitasatosporales; family Streptomycetaceae; genus Streptomyces; species Streptomyces sp. NPDC012935. The sequence goes on along the minus strand of NZ_JBIBBC010000062.1, from coordinate 1,472 downwards.
CGCATCGGAGACGCCGAGGCCTCCCGCTATGCCAAGTCCACTGGCGACAGCGAGATGCGCATGTGCTCGCCCACCAACACACTCCCACCCGGCTACTCAAACGAAGAGCTATGCAGCAAACCATGGAGCCGCGCGTACCCCGGGAGCGCAGGAAGGCACTTCTGCGGCGACCGTATGCCTGATGGATTAAGCAAAGATGAACGGTCCCTGTGGCACAAAGGATGCGTCACGGGCATCACTTCAGAACCCCCCGACACTGTCGAATTCGGACCCGAGCCCACCTAAAAGGAAGCTCGGTCCTCGGGTCTGAGAGGAGATCTACATCAGTGGGTGGTGCACCATCGACGGTCGCTCAACTAGCGCTGCTAGTGGTCGTCGTCCTCCCTGGTGTTACGTATCAGCTAATTCGAGAGCGACAGAGAGGGCCTTCACCCGGCGAGCGGGACCTGTCCGAACGGGTTCTGCGGGCCCTTGCCGCTTCAGTGGCCCTGAATTCGATCTACGCGGTGACCCTGGGCCCCTGGCTGGTGCATTCCTACGAAACCAATACGAGCGTAAGTGGGCTTGTCCCGCATCTGCGACTCACAGGATTTCTCTGCCTCTTGCTGATCTTCGTCATTCCAGCGATTGCCGCCTGGGTGGTCTCTTTTGTTGAGCAGCGTTCCCTGCGAGGAAGCTATGTCGGCACCCCCACCGCATGGGATCACATTTTTCGAGATTGCCCCCCTTCGTTCATTCGCGCCCGCCTAAAGGACGGCGTCTGGGTTGGCGGATGGTACGGAGATCAATCCTTCGCCACGTCCTACCCTCACCCACCCGAGATCTTCTTGGAGCTGGAGTGGAGGCTAGACGCCGATGGGCGCTTTCTAGAAAAAGTTGAGAAAACGCAAGGCATTCACCTGCGGCGAGACGATATCGATATACTTGAGATTCTTGAGAACTAGAAAGGAAATGACCGCATGAGCGAGAGCGGAACCCCCTCCGGGGCCCAGAACAACGCGCGCCGTCCGGCCTCTAGCCAGACCAGGATCGTCACAGCCACCCCGAAGACGGAGTACAAGGGAGGGTACAAACCGACGTCCAAGGTCACGCCGGGCACGCCGCCGAGCGGCCCCGCTGGCGCTTCCTCAGCCAACGGGGGAGGCACCGGGAGCGGCACCACCGGGTCCGGGTCGTCAAGCTGACGTCGGCGGCCAGAGGGCGGTGACCACCTCGGTTATGGGCCGTTCGTTGTCCTGGTCTTTGTCCAGTGCACCCACGGACGTCACCGTTCACCGCCATACACGCACCCCGTCTGACCAGCCGTACGAACCCCCACGGACATCCCCGTACGGTCATGCGGACAGTTGGAAAGCGTGTTGGGGGCAACCCCTCACGAGTTCGAATCTCGTATCCTCCGCCAGTGCCTCACCGGGCACGATGTCGAAGGGCCCCACCGTTCGCGGTGGGGCCCTTCGACGTTGTCCGGGGCC
>NZ_JBIBBC010000061.1:0-1643 GCF_042900345.1 Streptomyces sp. NPDC012935 | reverse complement strand
ATGGAGCCGTCCGAGGGACCCGAGTCCGGTGGGAAGAAGGCGTACTACGTCACCACCCCCATCTACTACGTCAACGACGCCCCTCACCTGGGCCACGCCTACACGACGCTCGCCGCCGACGTCCTCGCGCGCTGGCACCGGCAGCGCGGGGAGAAGGTCTGGTTCCTCACCGGCACGGACGAGCACGGCCAGAAGATCCTGCGCACCGCCACCGCGCACGGCGTCTCCCCCCAGGAGTGGTGCGACCGGCTCGTGGAGGAGGCGTGGCAGCCCCTGTGGCGGCACCTGGAGATCTCGCACGACGACTTCATCCGCACCACGCAGCGCCGCCACACCGACCGCGTCCATGAGTTCGTGCAGGACCTGTACGACAACGGCGAGATCTACAAGGCGGACTACGAGGGCCCGTACTGCGTCCACTGCGAGGAGTTCAAGATCCCCGCCGAACTGCTCGACGGCGAGGGCGAGTACGCGGGACAGAAGGTGTGCCCGATCCACCGCAGGCCCGTCGAACTCCTCCAGGAGGAGAACTACTTCTTCAGGCTGAGCGACTACCCCGAGCGGCTGCTCGCCCACTACGAGGCCCACCCGGACTTCATCCAGCCCGAGTCCGCGCGCAACGAGGTCGTCAATTTCGTCCGGCAGGGCCTCCAGGACCTCTCCATCTCCCGTTCGACGTTCGCCTGGGGCGTCCCGGTCCCGTGGGACGACCGGCACGTCATCTACGTCTGGGTCGACGCGCTGCTCAACTACGCCACGGCGGCCGGCTACAACGAGAACCCGGCCAAGTTCGCGACGACGTTCCCCGCGGACGTCCACCTGGTCGGCAAGGACATCCTCCGCTTCCACGCCGTCATCTGGCCGGCGATGCTGATGGCCAACGGCCTGCCGCTGCCCGGCCGGATCGTCGCCAACGGCTGGCTGCTGGTGGGCGGCGAGAAGATGAGCAAGTCCAACCTGACCGGCATCGGGCCGCGTGACCTGACCTCGCACTTCGGCGTGGACGCGTACCGCTGGTACTTCCTGCGCGCGATCGCGTTCGGCCAGGACGGCACGTTCTCCTGGGAGGACTTCGCCGCCCGCTACACCAGCGAGCTGGCCAACGACTTCGGCAACCTCGCCTCGCGCGTGGCGGCCATGGTCGGGCGGTACTTCGACGGCGAGCTCCCGGCGTCGACCGCCGACGGCGAGGCGGAGGACGCGATCCGCGCCGGCCTGACCAGGACGGTCGCGGAGGCGGACCGCAGGATCGGCGAGGAGCTGGACTTCCAGGGCGGCATCGCCGCGATCTTCGACTTCGTCAAGCAGGTCAACGGCTACCTCACCGAGCAGGAGCCCTGGAAGGTCGCCAGGGACGACAGCGCGGAGGCCGGGGCCCGGCTCGCCACCGTCCTCAGCACGGCCGCGGAGTCGCTGCGCGCCCTCGCCGTCCTGCTGCACCCGGTCATGCCGGAGACCGCACAGAGCCTCTGGACCTCCCTGGGCGCGGAGCCCTCCCTCGGCCCCCTGGCGGACCAGAGGGTCCAGGACGCCGGCACCTGGGGCGCGCTCGCCCCGGGCACACGGATCACGAAGGGACCGGCGCTGTTCCCGCGCCTGGAGGAGGGGGCGCGGGGCTGACCCGCGGGGGCCGCTCAGCCGGC
>NZ_JBIBBC010000060.1:0-1643 GCF_042900345.1 Streptomyces sp. NPDC012935 | reverse complement strand
TGTCGGCAGTCCCTAAACTCGGCTTGTTTCAAGGAGGGAGCCTCAATCGTGCGCAAGGTGCTCATCGCCAACCGTGGCGAAATCGCTGTCCGCGTGGCCCGGGCCTGCCGGGACGCCGGGATCGCGAGCGTGGCCGTCTACGCGGATCCGGACCGTGACGCGTTGCATGTCCGCGCCGCGGATGAGGCGTTCGCCCTGGGCGGTGACACCCCGGCCACCAGCTACCTGGACATCGACAAGGTCCTGACCGCCGCCCGTGAGGCGGGGGCGGACGCGGTCCACCCCGGGTACGGGTTCCTGTCGGAGAACGCCGAGTTCGCCCAGGCGGTCCTGGACGCCGGGCTGATCTGGATCGGCCCGCCTCCGCAGGCCATCCGTGACCTCGGTGACAAGGTCGCCGCCCGGCACATCGCCCAGCGGGCCGGCGCGCCCCTGGTCGCGGGCACCCCCGACCCGGTGTCCGGTGCCGAGGAGGTCGTGGCCTTCGCGAAGGAGCACGGCCTGCCCATCGCGATCAAGGCCGCCTTCGGTGGCGGCGGCCGCGGCCTGAAAGTGGCCCGCACCCTCGAAGAGGTCCCCGAGCTGTACGACTCGGCCGTGCGTGAGGCCGTCGCCGCGTTCGGGCGCGGGGAGTGCTTCGTCGAGCGCTACCTCGACAAGCCCCGCCACGTGGAGACCCAGTGCCTGGCCGACACCCACGGCAACGTCGTGGTCGTCTCCACGCGTGACTGCTCGCTGCAGCGCCGCCACCAGAAGCTGGTGGAGGAGGCCCCCGCCCCGTTCCTCTCCGACGCGCAGGTGGAGGAGCTGTACGCGGCGTCGAAGGCCATCCTGAAGGAGGCCGGCTACGTCGGCGCCGGCACGGTGGAGTTCCTCGTCGGTGTGGACGGCACGATCTCCTTCCTGGAGGTCAACACGCGTCTGCAGGTCGAGCACCCGGTCACCGAGGAGGTCGCCGGGATCGACCTGGTCCGGGAGATGTTCCGCATCGCCGACGGTGAGGAACTCGGCTACGGCGACCCGGTGCTGCGCGGGCACTCCTTCGAGTTCCGTATCAACGGCGAGGACCCGGGCCGCGGTTTCCTGCCCGCGCCGGGCACCGTGACCACGTTCGCCCCGCCGTCGGGTCCGGGTGTGCGGCTGGACGCGGGCGTGGAGTCCGGCAGTGTGATCGGCCCGGCGTGGGACTCGCTGCTGGCGAAGCTGATCGTCACCGGTGCCACCCGTGAGCAGGCACTGCAGCGGGCCGCCCGCGCGCTGGAGGAGTTCCAGGTCGAGGGCATGGCCACGGCGATCCCGTTCCACCGGGCCGTCGTGAAGGACCCCGCGTTCGCGCCCGAGCTGACCGGCTCGGCGGACCCGTTCACGGTCCACACCCGGTGGATCGAGACCGAGTTCGTCAACGACATCAAGCCCTTCACCGCCCCCACCGACACCGACACCGACGAGGAGAGCGGCCGCGAGACCGTCGTCGTCGAGGTCGGGGGCAAGCGCCTGGAGGTCTCCCTCCCGGCCTCGCTCGGCATGTCGCTGGCCCGCACCGGCCTCGCCGCCGGCGCCAAGCCGAAGCGCCGCGCGGCCAAGAAGTCCGGCCCCGCCGCCTCCGGCGACACCCTCGCCTCCCCGATGCAGGGCACGATCGT
>NZ_JBIBBC010000059.1:0-1673 GCF_042900345.1 Streptomyces sp. NPDC012935 | reverse complement strand
GGAGGTGACCGCGCGCCGGGTCGCGTACCGGGAGCGCACGCGCTCGGCGGTCCGCAGCACGTACGGCGTCAGCAGCAGTCCCACGCCCATCACGGCGGCGCCGGCGACCGCGTCGAGGAAGTAGTGGTTGGCGGTGCCCATGACGACGATCGTGGTGATGAGCGGATAGGCGACGGCGGCCGTCTTCGCCAGGCGCGTGCCGCCGTGGCGCCACAGCATGACCCCGCACCACAGCGACCAGCCGACGTGCAGGCTCGGCATGGCGGCGTACTGGTTTTGGTCATGCCGCCCATGCCGCGCGGAGCGCTCGCCTCGCCGCCCCACCAGCCGTACGAGCTGTACTGGGCCATCGTGTCGACGAAGCCGTGGCCCTCGGCGAGCAGCCGGGGCGGGCAGGTCGGCAGCAGGGTGAAACCGATCAGGCCGATGAAGGTCGACGTCATCAGCCAGGTGCGGGCCGCGCGGTAGTGCACGGCGCGGGACCGGAACAGCCAGACCAGGATCACGGGCGTGACCAGGTAGTGCAGCGACGCGTACCAGAAGTCGGCCGGGACGCCGATCCACGGCTCGCGCGTGAAGAGCCGGTTCAGGGGGTGCTCGGCGTTGAGGAACAGCGCCTTCTCGATGTCCAGGATCGCCACGCCGTGGTCGACGGCGGTACTGACGTCGCCCCGGGCGAGCAGGCGGCCCGCCGAGTAGCAGGCGTACACCAGCAGGAGCAGCGGCAGCTCGGTCCACCAGCGCGGGCGGGTTCGAGGCGTCGCCTCCACGCCAGCTATGTCGGCGTGCGGCATCCGATCGCCTCCCCCTTCTCGTCACGGCGTCCTGTGGACAGGTCGTGACACTTTACGGTGTCCTCGGGCGCGTCCGTCGGCCGCCCTGGCCCACTAGACGCCGAGATCGCCCCCCGGGTTGCTCGGGCGGGCCGTACGCGATGATGGACGGGTTCCACCGCTCGTACCTCCCCGGAAGGTCCCCCGCCCATGGCACCGCGCATGCTGCTGGCCCGCCACGGACAGACGTCCTGGTCGCTGGCCGGAAAGCACACCGGCAGGACCGACGTCCCCCTCCTGGAGGAGGGCCGCCGGGGCGCGAAACTGCTGGGCGAGCGCCTGCACCGCGCGCCCTTCGACGGGCTGGCGGACGTCGAGGTGCGCACCAGCCCGCTCTCCCGCGCGCGGGAGACGTGCGACCTCGCCGGCTTCGGCGAGCGCGCGCAGACCTGGGACACGCTCATGGAGTGGGACTACGGCACCTACGAGGGCATGACGCCGGCGGAGATCCAGGCCGTCCGGCCGGGCTGGCTGATCTGGCGGGACGGCGTCCCCGGCGGCGAGAGCCTGTCCGAGGTCACGGCCCGGGCCGACGAGGTCGTCGCCTGGGCGCGCGAGGCGGACCGGGACGTGCTGGTCTTCGCGCACGGGCACATCCTCCGGTCCATCGGCGCACGCTGGCTGGGGCTGCCGCTGGACTTCGCGGCCAGGCTCCGGCTGAACCCGACCTCGCTGTCGGCGCTGGGCTGGGCCTACGGCGAGCCCGCCGTCGAGAGCTGGAACGACCTGGGGCACCTGAACCCCTGACGACGGCCGTCCGCGGTGTTCCTCACGCGGTGCGCGGCAGCGACGCGTGCCGGTCCAGGAACGCCGTCACCCCGCTCGCGCGCCGGTGCGGCA
>NZ_JBIBBC010000058.1:0-1697 GCF_042900345.1 Streptomyces sp. NPDC012935 | reverse complement strand
GGACAGGGTGTGCAGCAGGCCCGGGTCGGCGAGGGCGTCCTCGCTGACCGTGCGGCGCGGGTCCTGCCCGGCCACCACGTGCACGGTGGGCAGGGCCAGACCCAGACCCTCCAGGTAGGCGCGGTAGCCGTCGTCGAGGGCCGTCTTGAGGACGACGTGGTCGTCCTTGCCGCCGAGCAGCAGCGCGAACTCGTCCATGCGGTTCACGACCGCGCTGCCGGCGTGCGCGCCGACGCGGGGCAGCGCGGGCTCACCGACCGCCCACTGGTTCTCGACCTCGAAGTTGCCCAGGAACACCAGGGGGGTGTCGGCGGCTCCGGTGACGGCGCGCTTGAGGCGCGCGGTGAAGCCGGCGGGCGGTGGTTGCATCTGTGTCGACCTCGTCCTTCTCATGGATGTCAGTGCTCGAGGACCATCGCCGCGAACGTCGCCCCGAGCCCGACGCTGGTCATCAGGTAGCGGTCGCCGGGACGCAGCCGGCCCAGCTCGGAGGCGTGCTGGAGGTTGATGAACGGGTCGGCGCAGAAGCAGTGGCCCGTGTGCGGCACCAGGTCGAGGAAGACCCGCTCCGGGGGCAGCCCGAGCTCCTTGCAGACGCCGATCCACGACAGCCGGTTCACGTTGTGCGGCAGCACCAGGGCGAGCTCGCCGAGCGTGCAGCCCGCCTCGTCGAGGGCCGCGCCGATCACCTCGGTCAGGCCCGGCCCGTACAGGTCCTGGAAGTCCTTCGCGGCCGCGTCGCCCATGATGAAGTCGGCGCCGAAGCGGGGGTGGGTGCGGGCGGCGTAGCCGAGCATCCGGTCGCGGCCGGTGCGGTCGGCGGAGACCAGGACGGCTGCCGTGCCCTCGCCCATGACGGTGACGTCGGGGATGGACTGCGTCTTGCCGGTGCGGGCCTTCTCGCCGGTGAGGACGAGGGCGAGCGCGTCCGGGTCGGGGTCCGCGGCGAGCAGGGTCCCCGCCATGTCGACGGCGAGCAGGCCCGAGGCGCAGGCGTGGTGGGCGACCACGAACGCGGTGGCGTGCTCCAGGCCCAGCTCGGCCAGGAGCGGTCCGAGGGAGGTCATCGGGTAGGGCAGCGGCGAGGCCATGGTGCGGGCCTGGAGGACGTACTTCACCCGCTGCTCCTGGCCGCGCAGCTCGACGAGCTTGGCGGCGGCGCGCAGCAGCAGCTCGGTCTCCGTGGCCTCCGGCGCGCGGCACACCTCGGAGAGACCGTAGAAACGCTGGTAGCGGCGCAACTGCACGTCGGTCAGCCCGAGTTCCCTCTGGAACCGGGCGATCGGAATGGTGTCGGGCAGGCTGCTGGAGACCGCGACGATGGACGTCATACCCCTAACAGTCGCGGCCCCCGCTGACGCCCAGCTGACGCTGCGCTGACCGGCGCCCCGCCCCTCACCCCCCGCCCTGCGTCACCGCCGCCCCCTCCGGGGTGCGGCGGTGGGCCGTCGCGAGGGTCAGGGTGATCGTGAGGGACGCGAGGGCCATGCAGGTCATCGCCGTCGCCGGGGTGGTCAGCTGGGCGACCGTACCCGCCACCGCGGCGGCCACGCCCTGCATGGTGAGCATCCCGGCGGCCCGCAACCCGAGGGCGTGCCCGGCGAGTTCGTCGGGCGTGAGAGCCATCAGGCGTTCCTGCTGGGCCAGGGTCGCGCCGAAGCCGACGGAGGCGACGCACACCGCCAGGGCGGACCAGG
>NZ_JBIBBC010000057.1:0-1839 GCF_042900345.1 Streptomyces sp. NPDC012935 | reverse complement strand
CATGCGGGTGGCGGCGAGGCCGTCGGTGCCGGGCATCCGGATGTCCATGAGGACGACGTCGGCCCGCTCCTGCTTCGCCAGCCGCACCGCCTCCTCCCCGTCGGACGCCTCGCCGACGACCTGCATGTCCGGTTCGGAGTCGACGAGGACGCGGAAGGCGCTGCGCAGCAGGGCCTGGTCGTCGGCGAGCAGGACTCGGATCGGCATTCGGCTTCCTCGGCGGGCGCTGGAGAGGGGGTGGGACCTGGTGCCACGACAACTGCCGGAGGGTCCCGGCGAGTTCCCGTCAGACCGTCACACCGCGTCCTCCGTGGCCCGGGCGCCGGCCCCGACCGGCAGGATCGCATGGACGCGGAAGCCGCCGCCGTAGCGGGGTCCGGTGGTGAGGGTGCCGCGCAGGGCCGAGACGCGTTCGCGCATCCCGAGCAGGCCGTGGCCGCCGCCCGCGGTGCCGCCGTCCTGGCTCGAGCCGTCGTCGAGGACGGTGATCTCGATGTTCGGGCCGACGCGGACCACGCTGATCTCGGCCCTCGCGCCCGGTCCCGCGTGCTTCTGCACGTTGGTCAGGGCCTCCTGGATGACGCGGTAGGCGGCGAGGTCGACGGCGGCGGGCAGCGTCGTCTCCGGGTCGGCGCGGGCGACGTCGACCAGGAGTCCGGCGTTGCGGAAGGTGCCGGCGAGGTCGTCGAGGCGGTCCAGGCCGGGCGCGGGTTCGGTGGGGGCCTCGGGGTCGCCGGACTGCCGCAGCAGGCCGACCGTGGCGCGCAGCTCGTCGAGGGCGGAGCGGCTGGCCTCCCGTACGTGGGCGAGGGCCTCCTTGGCCTGGTCGGGCCGCTTGTCCATGACGTGGGCGGCGACGCCGGCCTGCACATTGACCAGGGCGATGTGGTGGGCGACGACGTCGTGCAGGTCGCGGGCGATGCGCAGGCGTTCCTCGGCGACCCGGCGGCGGGCCTCCTCCTCGCGGGTGCGTTCGGCCCGCTCGGCGCGCTCGCGGATGGCGGTGACCACGGCGCGGCGGCTGCGCACCGCGTCACCGGCGGTGGCGCCGATGCCGGTCCAGGCGAAGATGGCGAGGTTCTCCTGGGAGTACCAGGGCAGTGGTCCGGCGAGCATCGCGGAGCCGGTCAGCACGGTGACCGTGAGCAGGCCGATCCGCCAGGTCGTGGAGCGGTCGGTGGTGGAGGCGACGGTGTAGAGCGCGACGACCGCGGCCATGGCGACGGGGGCGCGGGGGTCGCCGGTGGCGAACTCGGCGAGGGAGAGCGTGCCGGTCACGGCGAGGACCGTGATGGGGGCGCGGCGGCGCAGCACCAGGGCCGCGGCGCCGAGGGTCATCAGCAGCAGGCTTAGGGCGTCCGGGGTGCGCAGCCCCCAGGTGACGCCGTCCTCGCCGTGCGGGTCCACGAACGAGCCGGCGACCATGCAGGTCAGGACGGCGACGGCCAGCGCCGCGTCCAGGGCCAGGGGGTGTGCGGTGAGGTGCCGGCGGACGCGCAGCCCTGCGGAGCTCGTAACGGGGGCCAACTCGGTCTTCCTCGGGTGAGACGTGCCCGGTGTCCGGTGTCGTGGGTGCGGCGTGGATGCGGCCGCCGGCCCGCACGCGGCGCGCCGGCGGGTCAGCCGGGGATGAGTCCGTCGTCGCTCAGCAGCTCCCGGACCTCCTCCAGGGTGGCGTCCGGGGACGGCAGGATGAGGTCCGAGGGCTCCAGGGAGTCGTCGGGCAGCGGGGTGCCCCGTCCGCGGACGGCGGCGAGCAGTGCGGTGAGGGTGCGGCGGAAGCCGGGGCCGTCGCCGCCCTCCATCTCCGCGAGGAGCTCGTCGTCCAGCTTGTTCAGC
>NZ_JBIBBC010000056.1:0-1927 GCF_042900345.1 Streptomyces sp. NPDC012935 | reverse complement strand
GCCCTCCGGCCCGTCGCGACGAACCCTTCACCACCGGACCGGCCCACCCGCGTCACCGTGCCGGTCGGGCGGGCCGGCCGCCGGCACCTGGGACGGGTCGCCCGCCGGCCCCGTCGCGACGAACCCCTCACCACCGGACCGCCCCCGCACGAGGCCGGGACGGCCCCAGGACGACGACGGCCGCCGACGCGCCCCACAGGGCGCACCGACGGCCGGGTGTCGAGGTCGTCCACCTCGCGCGGAGCGGCGGGCCGTGATGGCCGGCCCTCCGTCAGGCACGAAGAGTCAGTCGGAGATCAGGCCCTCGCGCAGCTGGGCCAGGGTCCGGGTCAGCAGCCGGGAGACGTGCATCTGGGAGATGCCGACCTCCTCGCCGATCTGCGACTGGGTCATGTTGGCGAAGAAGCGCAGCATGATGATGCGGCGCTCACGGGGCGGCAGCTTGGCCAGCAGCGGCTTCAGCGACTCCCGGTACTCCACGCCCTCCAGCGCGGTGTCCTCGTAGCCGAGCCGGTCGGCGAGCGAGCCCTCCCCGCCGTCGTCCTCCGGGGCCGGCGAGTCCAGCGAGGAGGCGGTGTAGGCGTTGCCCACCGCGAGGCCGTCGACGACGTCCTCCTCGGACACGCCGAGCACGGCGGCGAGTTCGGTGACCGTCGGCGAGCGGTCCAGCTTCTGGGACAGCTCGTCGCTGGCCTTGGTCAGCGCCAGGCGCAGCTCCTGGAGGCGGCGCGGGACGCGCACCGACCAGGACGTGTCACGGAAGAACCGCTTGATCTCGCCGACCACCGTCGGCATCGCGAAGGTCGGGAACTCCACGCCCCGCTCGCAGTCGAAGCGGTCGATCGCCTTGATCAGGCCGATGGTGCCGACCTGGACGATGTCCTCCATCGGCTCGTTGCGCGAGCGGAAGCGGGCCGCCGCGTAGCGCACGAGGGGGAGGTTGAGCTCGATCAGGGTGTCCCGGACGTACGCGCGCTCGGGGCTGTTCTCGTCCAGCGCGGCGAGCCGCAGGAACAGGGAGCGGGACAGGGTGCGGGTGTCGATGTCCGCCGAAGCCGGGACGGCTGTGATGTCGGATGCCGGAAGAGCCGGGGCCGGAACGGCCTCGAGAGCCGAAACGTCGAGCGCGGCGTCGGGCGACTCGCTCTTCATGAGCGTGAGCACCTTCGAGCTGCCCTGGTCTGCGGACATGCCACCCCCTCTGGGTCGCGGGACGGTCGTGGCGAACGCTCCGAACGAGGAACGCCAGCCTTCACCTGAATACCGGAGCCGAAGCCGCGGCAAACGCGCTGGCGAAAGAATGTCACATGTCGGCAACGCGCTGTAGTGACATGTCGACATGTGAGATCCGAATCCGCCCTGCTTACAGGGGGTCTGACGGTGTTTCGGCTCTCAACTGTCGGCATCCGCCCTGGTGAGCGATTCGCTCTCGCAGGTTATGGCTCGCTCATGCTTGCGGTTATGCGTCGATCCGGTTCGCCGAGCGGAGCCGCTGGAAGCTACGCGCCAGTAGCCTCGAGACGTGCATCTGGGAGACCCCGAGTTCCGCACTGATCTGCGACTGGGTGAGATTGCTGTAGTACCGCAGCAGCAGGATTCTCTGTTCCCGCTCGGGCAGTTGCACGAGGAGGTGGCGGACCAGGTCCCGGTGCTCCACGCCGTCCAGGGCGGGGTCCTCGTAGCCGAGCCGGTCCAGGAGCCCGGGCAGCCCGTCGCCCTCCTGGGCGGCCTCCAGCGAGGTGGCGTGGTACGACCGCCCGGCCTCGATGCAGGACAGGACCTCGTCCTCGGTGATGCGCAGCCGCTCGGCGATCTCGGAGGTGGTGGGGGTGCGCCCGAAGGCGGTCGTGAGGTCCTCGGTGGCGCTGTTCACCTGGACCCACAGCTCGTGCAGCCGGCGCGGCACATGGACCGTGCGCACGTTGTC
>NZ_JBIBBC010000055.1:0-1938 GCF_042900345.1 Streptomyces sp. NPDC012935 | reverse complement strand
CGACAGGTTCATGAACGACGTCGGCTTCGCCAGCACCACCCGGCGGCTCGCCGGCCCCGGCGGACCGATCCGCCCCTCGACGACCTGCGCCTGCGCCTTCCCGGCCCGCTTGAACTTCCCCCCGATCCGCTCCGCGAGCAGATCCACCACCATGAACCCCACGTTGTGCCGGTTCCCCGCGTACTCGGGCCCCGGATTGCCCAGGCCGGCGACCAGCCACGGCGCACTCGGATCGGTCGTCACGTCCACGTCTCCATCGATACGCGCCAGCCGCCGCCCCCGAAGGGACGGCGGCTGACGAAAGCGACGACGGAACCGGTCACACGGCCCCGCCGGAATGCGAGGATCAGGCCTCGGCGACTTCCTCGCCCTCGGCCTCGGCGCCCTCAGCGGCCTCCTCGGCCTGCGCGGCCAGCACCTGCAGCACGACCGTGTCGTCCTCGACGGCCAGCTTGGTGCCCTTGGGCAGCTCGATGTCCTTCGCCAGGATCGACGCACCGGCCTCCAGGCCCTCGACCGACACGGTCACGGACTCGGGGATGTGCGTGGCCTCGGCCTCGACCGGAAGCGCGTTCAGCACGTGCTCGAGAAGGTTGCCGCCCGGGGCCAGCTCGCCCTCGGCCTGCACCGGGATCTCGACCGTGACGGTCTCGCCGCGCTTCACCAGCTGCAGGTCCACGTGCTCCAGGAAGCCCTTCAGCGGGTCACGCTGCACGGCCTTCGGGATGGCCAGCTCGTTGGTCTTGCCGTCGATGTCCAGCGCGATCAGGACGTTCGGCGTACGCAGCGCCAGCAGCAGCTCGTGACCCGGAAGGGTCAGGTGCAGCGGGTCGGAACCGTGGCCGTACAGCACACCCGGGACCTTGTTGTCACGACGGATACGACGGGCCGCACCCTTACCGAACTCGGTACGGGACTCGGCGGAGATCTTGACCTCGGACATGACGATCACTCCTCGTAGAAGTAGGACGGACGGGGTCACCCGGCCACGAACGGCCTGCTACGAAGAGCGCGTCGATAACGGACAACCGCATCCCGCAACGGGAAACGGCCTCCCTCGCCGAGCAACTGCAGCAGTCTACTCGGACCCGGAGGCCGTTCCCAAAACGATCTCTACAGCCGGCTCTACTGCTCGTCGAACAGGCTCGTGACCGAACCGTCCTCGAACACCTCGCGCGCCGCACTCGCGATCGTCGGCGCGATCGACAGCACCGTCAGCTTGTCCAGATCCGCCGCCAGCTCACCCGGAGTCGGCAGCGTGTTCGTGAACACGAACTCGCTCACGCGCGAGTTCTTCAGGCGGTCCGCCGCCGGGCCCGACAGCACACCGTGCGTCGCGGTGACGATGACGTCCTCCGCGCCGTGCGCGAACAGCGCGTCCGCCGCGGCGCAGATCGTGCCGCCCGTGTCGATCATGTCGTCGACCAGGACGCAGACGCGGCCCTTGACCTCACCCACGACCTCGTGGACGGTCACCTGGTTCGCCACGTCCTTGTCACGCCGCTTGTGCACGATGGCCAGTGGCGCGCCCAGCCGGTCGCACCAGCGGTCCGCGACCCGGACCCGGCCCGCGTCCGGCGAGACGACCGTCAGCTTGTCCTTGTCGACCTTGCGGCCCACGTAGTCCGCCAGCAGCGGCAGCGCGAACAGGTGGTCCACCGGCCCGTCGAAGAAGCCCTGGATCTGGTCGGTGTGCAGATCCACGGTCAGGATGCGGTCCGCGCCGGCCGTCTTCATCAGGTCCGCGATCAGACGGGCCGAGATGGGCTCACGGCCACGGTGCTTCTTGTCCTGGCGGGCGTAGCCGTAGAACGGCACGATCACGGTGATCGAGCGGGCCGACGCACGCTTCAACGCGTCGATCATGATCAACTGCTCCATGATCCACTTGTTGATCGGCGCCGTGTGGCTCTGGATCAGGAAGCAGTCCGCACCCCG
>NZ_JBIBBC010000054.1:0-1945 GCF_042900345.1 Streptomyces sp. NPDC012935 | reverse complement strand
CCCTGCTGGTGGAGCGGGAGCGGGCCCTGTTCGGCTCCTGGTACGAGTTCTTCCCCCGCTCCGAGGGCACCCCCGAGCAGCCCCACGGCACCTTCCGCACCGCCGCCCGCCGGCTGCCCGCGATCGCCGCGATGGGCTTCGACGTCGTCTACCTCCCGCCGATCCACCCGATCGGCACCACCTTCCGCAAGGGCCCCAACAACACCCTGTCCGCGGGCACCGACGACGTCGGCGTGCCCTGGGCCATCGGCTCCCCCGAGGGCGGCCACGACGCCGTCCACCCCGACCTCGGCACCCTGGAGGACTTCGACTGGTTCGTCGCCCGCGCCGGCGACCTCGGCCTCGAAGTCGCCCTCGACTTCGCCCTGCAGTGCTCCCCCGACCACCCCTGGGTCGACAAACACCCCGAGTGGTTCCACCACCGCCCCGACGGCACCATCGCCTACGCCGAGAACCCGCCGAAGAAGTACCAGGACATCTACCCCATCGCCTTCGACGCCGACATGGACGGCCTGGTCGAGGAGACCCTGCGCATCCTGCGCCACTGGATGGCCCACGGCGTGCGCATCTTCCGCGTCGACAACCCGCACACCAAACCGGTCATGTTCTGGCAGCAGGTCATCGCCGACATCGGCCGCACCGACCCGGACGTCATCTTCCTCGCCGAGGCCTTCACCCGGCCCGCGATGATGCACACCCTGGCCCAGATCGGCTTCCAGCAGTCCTACACCTATTTCACCTGGCGCAACGGCAAGCAGGAACTCACCGAATACCTCACCGAACTCTCCGGCGAAGCAGCCTCCTACATGCGGCCGAACTTCTTCGCCAACACCCCCGACATCCTGCACGAGTTCCTTCAGAGGGGGGGCCGGCCCGCGTTCGAGCTCCGCGCCGTGCTGGCCGCGACCCTCTCCCCCACCTGGGGCATCTACAGCGGCTACGAGCTCTGCGAGAACACCCCCCTGCGCAAGGGCAGCGAGGAGTACCTCGACTCGGAGAAGTACCAGCTCCGCCCACGCGACTGGGAAGCGGCCGAACACGAAGGCCGCACCATCACCCCCCTGATCACCCAGCTCAACGCCGTCCGGCGGGCGAATCCGGCCCTGCGGCAGTTGCGCGACCTCCACTTCCACCACGCGGACCAGGAAGCGGTGATCGCGTACTCGAAGCGCAGCGGATCGAACACGGTTCTGGTGGTCGCCAACCTCGACCCGCACCACACCCAGGAGGCCACGGTCTCGTTGGACATGCCGCAACTCGGCCTGGACTGGCACGAGTCGGTGCCGGTGCGCGACGAGCTCACCGGCGAGACCTATCACTGGGGCAGGGCGAATTACGTGCGTCTCGAACCGGGCACTCGTCCCGCGCACATCCTCACCGTCCTGCGACCGTCCACCCCGCAGATCGGAGGGTCACCCACAAAATGATCGTCAACGAGCCCGTTCAGGACACCTTCGAGGACACTCCTGCCAAGGATCGTGACCCGGATTGGTTCAAGCGCGCCGTCTTCTACGAGGTCCTGGTCCGCTCCTTCCAGGACAGCAACGGCGACGGCGTCGGCGACCTCAAAGGCCTCACCGCCAAACTCGACTACCTGCAATGGCTCGGCGTCGACTGCCTGTGGCTGCCGCCCTTCTTCAAATCACCCCTGCGGGACGGCGGCTACGACGTCTCCGACTACACCTCCGTGCTGCCCGAATTCGGAGACCTCGCCGACTTCGTCGAATTCGTCGACTCCGCCCACCAGCGCGGCATGCGGGTCATCATCGACTTCGTCATGAACCACACCAGCGACCAGCACCCGTGGTTCCAGGAATCGAGAAACGACCCCGACGGCCCCTACGGCGACTACTACATGTGGGCCGACGACGACAAGCAGTACGCCGACGCCCGCATCATCTTCGTCGACACCGAGGCCTCCAACTGGACCTTCGACCCGGTCCGC
>NZ_JBIBBC010000053.1:0-1949 GCF_042900345.1 Streptomyces sp. NPDC012935 | reverse complement strand
CGTGCGCCGGCACGTCGCGGGCGCCGACGACTTCGCGCACCGCCTGAAGGGCCACCGCGTCGGTGTCCCCAGCCGGCGCGGCAAGTACCTGTGGCTGCCCCTGTCCGACACCGGCCAGGCGGTCCTGGCGCACCTCGGCATGAGCGGCCAGCTCCTGGTGCAGCCGCACACGGCTCCCGCGGAGAAGCACCTGCGCATCCGGGTGCGCTTCGCCGACGCCCTCGGCACCGAACTCCGCTTCGTCGACCAGCGGACCTTCGGCGGCCTTTCGCTGCACGACACCACCCCCGACGGCCTGCCCGACGTCATCGCGCACATCGCCCGCGATCCCCTGGACCCGCTCTTCGACGACGAGGCGTTCCACCAGGCGCTGCGGCGCCGGCGCACCACCGTCAAGCGGGCCCTGCTCGACCAGTCGCTGATCAGCGGGGTCGGCAACATCTACGCGGACGAGGCCCTGTGGCGCGCCCGCCTGCACTACGACCGCCCGACGGCGACGCTCACCCGGCCGCGCACGATGGAGCTGCTGGGCCACGCGCGGGACGTGATGAACGCCGCCCTGGCGGTCGGCGGCACCAGCTTCGACAGCCTCTACGTGAACGTCAACGGCGAGTCCGGCTACTTCGACCGCTCGCTCGACGCGTACGGCCGTGAGGGCCTGCCGTGCAAGCGCTGCGGCACACCCATGCGGCGCCGGCCCTGGATGAACCGGTCCAGCTACTTCTGCCCGAAGTGTCAGAGGGTGCCGCGCGTCTCGTCGTAGTGCCGCCGTGCCGTGAGCACGTCGTCCATCTGCCCCTCCACGAACTGGATGAGGCTCATCAGCCGCTCGGCCACCCCGCGGCCCAGCGGAGTCAGCTCGTAGTCCACGCGCGGTGGGT
Source organism: Streptomyces sp. NPDC012935 (assembly GCF_042900345.1). NCBI lineage: Bacteria > Bacillati > Actinomycetota > Actinomycetes > Kitasatosporales > Streptomycetaceae > Streptomyces > Streptomyces sp. NPDC012935. The sequence goes on along the minus strand of NZ_JBIBBC010000053.1, from coordinate 1,068 downwards.
TCGTCGGCTGCGCGTCCCGGTGCACCAGGCCGTCGCGCTCCAGCGCGTGCAGCGTCTGGGACAGCATCTTCTCGCTGACGCCGTCGACCCTGCGCCGCAGCTCGTTGAACCGCAGCGACCCCTCGTACAGGGCGCCCAGCGTGAGTCCGCCCCACCGTCCCGTGACGTGCTCCAGCGTGCCGCGCGAGGGACACGTCCTGGCGAACACGTTGTACGGAAGCTGCTGCTCCGCCGTGCGGTCCTGGGTGCTCTCCATACGCACAGCGTACTCGCATACAGCGCTGTCGCGGCGCTTGCGCTTTCTAATAGTTAGTGCTTTCCTCTGGTTACTGCCACCGGCGGCACGTCATCGCCGTTCGGTCCCTCCGCCGTCTCCCACACCCAGGAGTGCCCTGTGACCACCCCTGTCGTTTCCATCGCCTACCACTCCGGCTTCGGCCACACCGCCGTCGTCGCCGAGGCCGTGCGCACCGGTGCCGCCGAGGCCGGGGCCGAGGTGCACCTGATCAAGGTGGACGAGATCACGGAGGAGCAGTGGACCCTCCTCGACCGCTCCGACGCGATCGTCTTCGGCTCGCCGACCTACATGGGCACCGCGTCCGGCGCCTTCCACACCTTCGCGGAGGCCACCTCCAAGCGCTGGGCCGCGCAGGCATGGAAGGACAAGCTGGCGGCCGGCTTCACCAACTCCGGCTCCAAGAGCGGCGACAAGCCGCACACCCTCCAGTTCTTCCAGATCCTCGCCGGGCAGCTCGGCATGCACTGGATCAACCTCGGACTGCTCCCGGGCTGGAACCACAGCACCGCCTCCGAGAACGACCTCAACCGCCTCGGCGTCTTCGCCGGCGCCGCCGCCCAGACCGACGTCGACGCGGCCCCGGACGCCGTTCACAAGGCCGACGTGGCGACGGCGGAACACTTGGGCCGCAGGGTGGCGGAGACGGCGAGGACGTTCGCCTTGGGGCGCGCGGCGGCGGCCTGACGGTCCCGAAATCCGCGCGCACCCGTGCCGGAGCCCGCAGTTGCGCGACCCCACCGAGCCGGCCGGTGAGGTCATGGCCGGGGGCC
>NZ_JBIBBC010000052.1:0-2015 GCF_042900345.1 Streptomyces sp. NPDC012935 | reverse complement strand
GGCGCACTGGTACTCGTATGCCGTCAAAACCTGCTCCCGCATCCGGGGATCTCGCCTCCCACGCACGGCCGAGAACTGTTCGCTCTCCGTCGGCTCCAGCTCCAGGCCGACGGCTTCGCAGAGATCGCCGTGGAGCGAGGGAGGGAAGTTCAGGTCGAGCAGGACCCGTGCCATCCGGCCGAGCAACGACGGCTCGCGCCGCAGCGCCGCCCGTAGTGCCGGCGTCAGCCGCCCTGCGGCTCCGATCTCCCGCAGCTCCCGCGCGCCACTGCCGGGGCTGCCCGATCCGCGGCGAGCTCGGCACGGTCCTCCCAGGACGCCCGGTCGGCACTGACGCGCAGCAGGCCGCGGGTGCTGTCGTAGCCGTAGACGCTGTTGTGCGCGTACTCCACGGAGTGGAAGTCGGTGGTGCCGCCCAGGGGCAGGGTCTTCCAGGTCTTGCCGGAGTCTTTGGACTGGATCTGGCCGCGGTTGCCGTGATCGCCGCTGCCCTCGGCCGGGTGGCCGCTGCCGAGGAAGGTCTTCGGACCGATGACGGTGAAGCCCATGTAGTCGGCGGTGTCGCCGGCCCGCTCGGCGGTGCCGTCGTCGGCCACGGCGATCACGCCTTCGTGGGTGGCGACGTACAGGCGCCCGTCGGCGGGGTCGATGCCCAGACCGTGGACGTGGCTGACGGCGAGGCCGCCAGTGCCTGCGCCCGACGCCGTGTCGGACGAGGTGTCGGAGCCGGACGAGCATGCGGCCAGTTCGGCCGCGAGGACGGCTGTGCTGATGGCGGTGGCAGCGCGGGAACGAATCTTCATGCTGAGGATCTCGCGGTGAGGCGCGAGGAAGGATTGCGAGCAGGGCTCAGGAGCCGGCGCAGGACGTGCCCGCACGAGGGCCGGGCTGCGCGGAAGCAGGCCCGAGCCCCCGATGCGGGGGTCGTCAGCTCTTGCCGAGGAGCTTGTTCATCTCCTCGATCTCGGCGTTCTGCGCGGTGATGATGTCGTCGGCCAGCTTCTTGGCCGACCCGTACTGGCCCTTGTCCTTCTCCGTGGTCGCCATCTCCACGGCACCCTCGTGATGCTCGACCATCATGGTCAGGAACATCGTGTCGAAGCCCTTGCCGGACGCCTTCATCAGCTTGTCCATGTCCTCGGCGTCCATCATCCCGGGCATGTCGGAGCTGCCGGAGTGACCGCCATGGTCCATGCCCGGCATGGAGGAGGGCACGTCCTCGCCCCAGGACTCCAGCCAGCCGGACATCGTCTCGATCTCCGGGTCCTGGGCCTTCTCGATGCGCGAGGCGAGGTCCTTGACCTCGGCGGAGGACGCCTGGCTGGCGGCCATCTTGGACATCTGGATGGCCTGCTGGTGGTGCGGGATCATGTCCTGCGCGAAGGAGACGTCCTGGTCGTTGTGGGCGCCGGCGGTGTTCTCGGCGCTCGCCGAGGCCGACGTCTGCGTGCCGGAGCCGTCGTCGCTGCCGCAGGCGGCGAGGACGAGGGCGGCGGCCACGGCCGTGGTGCCGAGAGCGGCACGACGGATGAGAGAACGGGTGCTGGTCATGGTGGTACTCCTGCGGTCTGCGAAGGATGCTGCGCCGAGCGGCGCGGGACATGGCTGAGGGCCGTACGGTCGCTCGCCGGGGCACAGCCGGAGAGGCGGGATACGGCTCGGCCTTGTCCTAGATCCGCAGAAGTTGCAGTTCAGCCAGTGTGGGCGGCGCCCGGCCACCGTCGGGCGTGGCGGCGACGAACCCGTGGCCGCCGTCGGCGGGCGAGAGCGTGCCGACAGGGTCAGGCACCGGCGCGGGAAGGACCGGTCCCGTGCCGACAGCACCGGACGCGCACGTCGCATCGGCGTGCTCGGCATGGCCGCCACTGCTGTCACCGTGGCAGACGTACTCGTCGCTCCCCATCGCCATCCCGGCATGCGCGGAGGCGGAGGAGGAGTGATGGGTGCCGGCGGCCACGGCCCCGCCCGGACCGAGGGCGTGCATGCCGAGAAGGCCGGCCAGCAGCCCGAGCATC
>NZ_JBIBBC010000051.1:0-2037 GCF_042900345.1 Streptomyces sp. NPDC012935 | reverse complement strand
CTGCGGGACCAGGAACGCGACCATGCCGAACGCGGTCGTGACGACCAGGGTGAGCAGGACGGCCTGCACCATCGCGGGCCGGGCCAGCAGCCGCAGGTCGACCATCGGCGCGGCCGCCCGGCGTTCGACCGCCACCCAGCCGGCCGCGAGCCCGGCCACACCCACCGCGACGGCCCCGGCCGCGAGCGGCGGCAGACTGCCGTCGGCCACGGTCACGAGTCCGACCATGAACGCGAGCAGGGTGCCGGTCAGCAGCAGCACACCGGGCCAGTCGATCCGGTCGTCCGACGCGGCCGGCGGATCGTCCGGAACGGTCCGGGCGACGACGTACGCCGCCACGGCGACCACGATCGTCGGCAGCGCGAACATCCAGTGCCAGGACAGGAGTTCGGCGATCGGTCCGGCGACCAGCGTGCCGACCGTACCGCCGCCCGTGAAGAGCGCGACGACGACGCCGACGGCCGCCTGCGACCGGTGCGCCGGGAGATGGGTGCGCACCAGGATGAAGGAGAGGGGCAGCGCGCCCACCATGGCGCCCTGCAGCAGCTGGCCGAGCAGCAGCACCGGCAGGCCGGGCGCCAGCGCGGCGAGCAGCCCGCCGGCCGACACCAACGCCATCAGCCGGAGAAGCACCCGCTTGCCGCCGTAGCGGTCGCCGAGCTTGCCCGCGACGGGCGTGAGAACGGCGCCGGTCACCAGTAACGTGTTGGCGACCAGCGCCCCTTGGGAGGGTGTGACGCCCAACTCCCGCTGGAGCAGCGGCAGCGCGGGCTCCACCACGGACTGCAGGGCGCCGAGGGCGAGCGCGAGGACGCCGAGCGCGCCGATCGGCAGTCTGCCGAGGCGCACCGGGCCGGGCGGGTCGAGGACGGTCGTGGTCATGGGAGTCCTGTTCGCAGTCGGGAGACGCGCGGTTCTCGCGCATCTCCCACGCTCCCGCCGGGCACTTCGGCGGGCATCGTCCGTCGTGCCCGTCGTCGTCTGGTGCGTCCGGACCAAATGCCGCCGCACGTAGTGCGCACGCACCAGACGTCCGGGGAGGGGGAGCCCCTGCCACTACCGTCCGGTAACGCCCCGGTACACCCCCCTTACGCTGTTCCGGACCCATGGTGTGGGATGGCTTGACTCACGCCGGAGATCACCGCGGAGATCACGACGGACATCACGCCGGGCCCGCACACGCGCCCGGCACAGCAACGCAAAGGGGGAACTGTGGCACGAGGGCGCGCGAAGGCGAGCGCACGACGCGTGGCCGAGGCGGTCGCCTCGGGCACCGATCCACGCAGGGCCGCGCAGGAGGAACTGCGCCGGCAGGCGGGCGGTCGGGGAGCCCGGCAGGACGGCGGCGGCGGCGAGTACGAGGCCCAGGGCTGGAACATCGACCCGGAGGACTTCCCGGCCGCCCGGGAGCAGGGCGGCTCGACCGCGACGGTCATGCGGCAGAAGACGGTGCCGCTGGACGAGGCCGGCGAGGCCCTCGGCCGCAGCGAACAGCAGCGCCAGGGCGGCGAGGTGGTGCACGCCATCTGCCCGATGGTGCTGCCGAAGGGCCGCTCGTTCCTCTCCATGCTGCCGGTGCTGACCCTGCTCGTCCTGGGTGCCGTCGGCGCCTCGATCGTGGGCGCCGCCGGGGCCGACGTGCTGACCAACCCCCTGTTCGGCGTGCACTACTGGGTCGTCTCGCTCGCCGCGGTCGCCTTCGTGTGGTGGCGGCAGGGCATGGTCATGGTGCCCGACGGCTCCCAGGCGCTGATCACCCGGTTCGGCAAGCTGGAGAAGGTCGTCGGACCGGGCCGGGTCGTGCTGCTGAGCCCCTGGAAGCGGGTGTCGTACATCGTCAACACCACCCGTGAGTACCCGTTCAACGCGCCGGTGCGCGAGGCCCCGACCCGGGGCGGGGTGAAGGCGTCGATCGACCTGTTCATCCAGTTCCGGATCAGTGACCCCACCGAGTTCGTGTACACGCTCGGCGCGGTGCGCGGCTTCGAGGAGAAGCTGAGCAACGCCGTCAGCGAGACGATCCGCAGCCTCATCTAC
>NZ_JBIBBC010000050.1:0-2094 GCF_042900345.1 Streptomyces sp. NPDC012935 | reverse complement strand
GGCTCTTCCCCAGCAGCCTCCCGTCCTCGGGCACGGGCACGGACATCGGCGCCTCCAGCGCCAGCACCGCGTCGCTCCCGTCGGCCAGGGCCACGGCGAGCGCCTCCACCGCGCCCGCGGGATCGTCGCCGTGCGCGGTGAGCCTGTGCCCCGGCACGTCGACGGCCGCCCAGGCGAAGGAACCGGTGCGGACGGAACCGACGTCGACGGCGACCACACGTGCTGCGGACCGGTCCACGCGCCCCTCCCCCCTGCAGTCGAGTCCGGTCACCGTACCGGTCCGGCTTGACACCACGAGCTCCCTTCCACCACCCTTTCACTACTCAATTAGTGAAAGGGTGGTGGAACGCGATGATCGAGTACCGCATCGACCGGCGCTCCGGCGTCGCCACCTACGTGCAGATCGTGCAGCAGACCAAACAGGCGCTGCGGCTCGGGCTGCTGGAGCCCGGGGACAAGCTGCCCACCGCCCGGGAGGTCGTCGAGGCGACCGCCATCAACCCGAACACCGTCCTCAAGGCGTACCGCGAACTGGAGCGCGAGGGGCTGGTCGAGGCACGGCGGGGGCTCGGCACCTTCGTGCGGCGGGGGCTGAACACCGCGCCGGCGGACTCACCGCTGCGCGCCGAGCTGGACGCCTGGGCCGTCCGGGCCCGCGAGGCCGGGCTGGACCGCGACGACGTGGACGCGCTCTTCACTTCCGTACTGGACACACACTTCAAGGGGGACCCGTCATGACCGAGACCGCCATCGAGGCGGCCGGGCTGGGCATGCGGTTCGGGCGGCGGGGGAAGCCGGCGCTGGACGGCTGCGCGTTCCGGATACCGGCGGGCGGCGTGTGCGCCGTCGTCGGCCCGAACGGCGCCGGCAAGTCGACCCTGCTGTCCCTGGCCGCCGGACTGACCCGGCCCACCGCCGGCGCGCTCACCGTCCTCGGCCGGTCCCCCGCCGAGGTCCGCGCCCGGGTCGGGTACGTCGCCCAGGACAAGCCCCTGTACCCCCAGCTGACCGTCGCCGAGACGCTGCGCTGGGGCCGTGAGCTGAACCCCGGACGCTGGGACGACAAGGTGGCCGAGCGGATCGTCGCCGAGGGCGACCTGGACCCGGAAGGGAAGATCCGCACCCTGTCCGGCGGCCAGCGCACCCGCGTGGCGCTCGCCCTCGCCCTCGGCAAGCGGCCCGAACTGCTCCTCCTGGACGAGCCGATGGCCGACCTCGACCCGCTCGCCCGGCACCAGCTGACGGGGACGCTCATGGCCGACGCGGCCGAGCACGGCACCACGGTCGTGATGTCCTCGCACGTCGTCGCCGAGCTGGAGGGCTCCTGCGACCACCTCCTGCTGCTCGGCGCCGGGCGGGTGCGCCTGGCGGGACCGCTGGACGACCTGCTGGCCGCGCACCGCCTGGTCACCGGCCGCGCCGACGCCTCCCTCGATCCGCACACGGTGGTCGAGGCGCGCACCACCGGCCGCGGCCTCACCGCCCTGATCCGGCCCGAGGGTCCCCGCGACCCCGCGTGGCAGGAGACCGTCCCCACCCTGGAGGAGCTGGTCCTCGCCCACCTCCGTGCCCCGCAGGCACCCGTCCTGCGCCTCGACGACGTCCAGGAGGCCGCCGTATGACCGCTGTGACCCTGGAGACCACGGCTGCCGCCGACCGGCGCCGGGGACCGCGCGGCCTGCTCTGGGCGACGCTGCGGGTGCACCGCTCGGCCCTGTGGTTCTGGGTGATGCTGGTGGCCGTCGGCGCCGGCGTCCTGCTGTGGGCGTACGGTCCCGGCGCGGACGCCGCCTGGGCCGAGTACCGGTCCCGTGGCTGCCTCGACGGGCGGCCGAGCCTCGGCTGCGACATGGGGGGCCCGGCCGCGGAGCGCTACCAGAGCGCCACGGCGCTGGCCGGCGGACTCATCGGGCTCGTCCCCTTCCTCGCCGCCGCCTGGGCCGGCGCCGCGCTCGTCGGGCGGGAACTGGAGAGCGGCACGGCCCGGCTGGCCTGGACGCAGTCGGTCTCCCCGGCCCGCTGGCTCGCCGCCAAGCTCGCCGTCCCCGCCGCGCTGCTGGTGGCGGGCATGGCCGTCCTCACCCTGCTGCACCG
>NZ_JBIBBC010000049.1:0-2101 GCF_042900345.1 Streptomyces sp. NPDC012935 | reverse complement strand
ACCCGTTCCCATACCGAACACGGAAGTTAAGCTCTTTAGCGCCGATGGTAGTTGGGGGCTTCCCCCTGTGAGAGTAGGACGTCGCTAGGCAAAAAACAGTCAGCTGTGCGCTGACTGTTTTTTTATTGTATATTTAAAAAACCCCTTGCTATGTGAGGGGTTCCAAAGAGCTTCTAGCTATGGACAAGAAAAAAACAGCCGAGCAATCAGGTATGTTGGTGAGTATTCGAGCAAAAATAATTGTTTCATCTTTTGTGGTTTATTTGAAAGGGAAGAGTAGCTTAATGATATTCGATCGGCATGCCAACCTGAATACAAATATGGAAACAGGAAGTTTTGAGTGTGTCTTTTGACACGGACCAGTACCCCAGCGTTTCACGCGAGAGCAAACCACCAGTTAGACTGGTGGTTCTGATTCATTGTAATCTTAGCGAGATATAGAAGGGGTTAGTAAGCTATTAACTAAGTCGGCTAAAATTTTCAAGCCTTCAGTGAAAGAATAAAATTAGAAGTTATGAAAACCCCAGCATTAGTGGATAGCTAAACATTCTGTAACTTTTTTTAAAATTAAATAATATCAATCACCATCAGTACGTTCTTATAAGACATAGTTAATATAGATAAGGGCTGTGATTTAAATTAAATATTGTTGGGGGCTTAGGCCCTTTATTTTTGTTGTTAAAAATATGTTCTACACTAAAAATTTCCGGAACTAAAATTATAGTTGAAACTACATTAGAATTTAAGTAGCTCTTTACATTTCTTAGAATAACGATATTTCGCCGCATATTCTTATATGATACTGTAATCGAATTTTAGCTAGACACTTGGTTAAAGTTTGCTGCTATGTACATAAGTATCGTCAATAAAGTAGAAAATTTAGTTCTATTCGTCATTCTTCATCCTTATACTATAAAGATTACATCAAAAAGGAGAGGGAATTTTGTGGATTGATGGCGTGTTTTCTGGTGGCGGTTTGAAGGGCTTTGCATTAGTAGGGGCATATCAAGTACTAGAAGCTGAACATTTTCGATTTAAACGTGTAGCTGGTACAAGTGCGGGGGCCATTTTAGCTGCCTTTATTGCTGCGGGTTATAGTGGAAAAGAGATAGAAATGATGCTAGAAGAGTTAGATGTTCCTTCATTACTTGATCCAAGAAGAACAATTTTCCCTTTTCCTTTTATGAAATGGGTAAATGTTTATAATCATTTAGGTCTCTATAAAGGAAAGGCGTTAGAAAAATGGTTTTTCCAAAAGCTAGCTGCAAAAGGAGTATATACTTTTGGTGATCTGCCTAAAGATTCTCTTAAATTAGTAGCTTCAGATTTAACGAATGGTAGAATGATTGTTTTACCAGATGATTTGCATAAATATCAAATTGAAGCAAAGAATTTTTCAGTAGCTTGTGCGTTACGCATGAGTTGCGGTATACCTTTTTTCTTTGAACCAGTTACATTAAAGACTGGGAAGGGTGAATCGGTTATAGTGGATGGTGGTGTTTTAAGTAATTTTCCACTATGGATATTCGATGATAAAGAAGGTCGGAAAGTACGTCCGATTTTAGGTCTGAAACTGAGTAGAAGAAGAGAAGAACAATGTCCTCAAGAAATTAAGAATGGTCTAAATTTATTTGAGGCACTATTTTCAACTATGAAAGATGCACATGATGAAAGGTATATATCAAGACGACACGAAAGAGACATTATTTTTATTCCTGTAGAAGATTATAGTGCAACCCAATTTGATTTAAATGAAGAAACAAAAGAAACTCTATTAGATATAGGAAGAAACCGTACAATTCAATTTTTACGAAATTGGCCAAGATTGAGGTTGTAATTTTTAAAAAAAATAATTATAAAACTATTGACCAATGACAAATAGGGTGTTATTATATAAAAGTTGCTGTTGAGATATGCAGCTACTAAAATATAAAATAAAATAACTGTTTGACATTAAATATAAAACATGTTATTATATAAAAGTTAACTCTTACAGAAGAGTTAACAAAATGAACCTTGAAAACTGAACAAGCAAAACGTAATCAATAAAGTTTTAAGTAGCTAGTTTTGCTAGTGAACGAAACACAATTTTGGACATCAA
>NZ_JBIBBC010000048.1:0-2230 GCF_042900345.1 Streptomyces sp. NPDC012935 | reverse complement strand
TTTTGGTTAAGTCCTCGATCGATTAGTATTCGTCAGCTCCATGTGTCACCACACTTCCACCTCGAACCTATCTACCTCATCGTCTTTGAGGGATCTTACTTACTTGCGTAATGGGAAATCTCATCTTGAGGGGGGCTTCATGCTTAGATGCTTTCAGCACTTATCCCGTCCACACATAGCTACCCAGCGATGCCTTTGGCAAGACAACTGGTACACCAGCGGTGTGTCCATCCCGGTCCTCTCGTACTAAGGACAGCTCCTCTCAAATTTCCTACGCCCACGACGGATAGGGACCGAACTGTCTCACGACGTTCTGAACCCAGCTCGCGTACCGCTTTAATGGGCGAACAGCCCAACCCTTGGGACCGACTACAGCCCCAGGATGCGATGAGCCGACATCGAGGTGCCAAACCTCCCCGTCGATGTGGACTCTTGGGGGAGATAAGCCTGTTATCCCCGGGGTAGCTTTTATCCGTTGAGCGATGGCCCTTCCATGCGGAACCACCGGATCACTAAGCCCGTCTTTCGACCCTGCTCGACTTGTAGGTCTCGCAGTCAAGCTCCCTTGTGCCTTTACACTCTACGAATGATTTCCAACCATTCTGAGGGAACCTTTGGGCGCCTCCGTTACCTTTTAGGAGGCGACCGCCCCAGTCAAACTGTCCGCCTGACACTGTCTCCTGCCCCGCTAAGGGGCATGGGTTAGAATTTCAATACAACCAGGGTAGTATCCCACCGACGCCTCCTTCGAAGCTGGCGCTCCGAGATCTCTGGCTCCTACCTATCCTGTACAAGTTGTACCAAAATTCAATATCAGGCTACAGTAAAGCTCCACGGGGTCTTTCCGTCCTGTCGCGGGTAACCTGCATCTTCACAGGTACTATAATTTCACCGAGTCTCTCGTTGAGACAGTGCCCAGATCGTTACGCCTTTCGTGCGGGTCGGAACTTACCCGACAAGGAATTTCGCTACCTTAGGACCGTTATAGTTACGGCCGCCGTTTACTGGGGCTTCAATTCGCAGCTTCGCTTGCGCTAACCACTCCTCTTAACCTTCCAGCACCGGGCAGGCGTCAGCCCCTATACGTCACCTTACGGTTTTGCAGAGACCTGTGTTTTTGCTAAACAGTCGCCTGGGCCTATTCACTGCGGCTCTCATGCGCTTGCACGCTCAAGAGCACCCCTTCTCCCGAAGTTACGGGGTCATTTTGCCGAGTTCCTTAACGAGAGTTCTCTCGCACACCTTAGGATTCTCTCCTCGACTACCTGTGTCGGTTTGCGGTACGGGCACCTCTCACCTCGATAGAGGCTTTTCTTGGCAGTGTGAAATCAGGAACTTCGTCCATACGGACTCGCCATCACAGCTCAACGTTACAGTGTGCGGATTTGCCTACACACACGCCTTACTGCTTGGACGCGCACAACCAACGGCGCGCTTACCCTATCCTACTGCGTCCCCCCATTTCTCAAACGGTGAGGAGGTGGTACAGGAATATCAACCTGTTGTCCATCGCCTACGCCTATCGGCCTCGGCTTAGGTCCCGACTAACCCTGAGCGGACGAGCCTTCCTCAGGAAACCTTAGTCATACGGTGGACGGGATTCTCACCCGTCTTTCGCTACTCATACCGGCATTCTCACTTCTAAGCGCTCCACCAGTCCTTCCGATCTGACTTCAACGCACTTAGAACGCTCTCCTACCACTGACATCGTAGATGTCAATCCACAGCTTCGGTGAATCGTTTAGCCCCGATACATTTTCGGCGCAGCGTCACTCGACCAGTGAGCTATTACGCACTCTTTAAATGATGGCTGCTTCTAAGCCAACATCCTGGTTGTCTGTGCAACGCCACATCCTTTTCCACTTAACGATTACTTTGGGACCTTAGCTGGTGGTCTGGGCTGTTTCCCTTTTGACTACGGATCTTATCACTCGCAGTCTGACTCCCGTGTATAAATATCTGGCATTCGGAGTTTGTCTGAATTCGGTAAACCGGGATGGCCCCCTAGTCCAAACAGTGCTCTACCTCCAGTATTCTCATCACGAGGCTAGCCCTAAAGCTATTTCGGAGAGAACCAGCTATCTCCAAGTTCGATTGGAATTTCTCCGCTACCCACACCTCATCCCCGCACTTTTCAACGTGCGTGGGTTCGGGCCTCCAGTAAGTGTTACCTCACCTTCACCCTGGACATGGGTAGATCACCTGGTTTCGGGTCTACGACCACGTACTA
>NZ_JBIBBC010000047.1:0-2274 GCF_042900345.1 Streptomyces sp. NPDC012935 | reverse complement strand
CCCTGGTCGGACAGCGCGAAGGCGAGCGGCCCGCCCGGCAGGCGCCCCTTCACACAGGACGCGACCAGCTCCGCGTGGACGAAGTCGGGCGTGGCGTACGCGGCCACGACGAGCTGCGGGGCCTGACCGGCGTCCAGGTCGCCCAGCGCGTCGAGCGCGCCGAACGCCAGCTCCACGGAGCTGCGCCGGGCCGAGGCCGCGTAGCCCTCGCGGTCGAAGAGCAGCCCGTAGGGGGCGCCCAGCTCCGCGTAGAACGCCTCCAGCTCCGGATCCGGCACGTAGGGGGCCGTGGCGGCCCCGGGCGCGTACCGGGCCGCCCGGACGAGGCGGGGCAGGACCGGCGCGGCGCCGTCCGGCTCCGCCCGCCGTACGGGCGCTGCCGTGCGGAACATGCTCAGGCGTCCGCTTCGGCCGCGACGAAGTCGGCGAGGGAGCCCACCGTCTCGAAGTGGGTCATCTCCAGGTCCTCGGCGTCGAACTGCACGTCGAGGATCTCCTCGATGGTGATGAGCAGTTCCAGCGCGCTGCTGGAGTCCAGGCCCAGCTCGTCGAAGAGGCGCACGCCCTCGGCGGCCCCGGAGACGTCCTTGTTCAGGACCTCGCTCAGGCCCTTGCGGACGGCGTCCACATAGCGCTCGCGCTCGGCGCCGGCCATGACTGCGGTGTTCTCGGTCATCTGTCGTTCTCCTCGCTGGTGCGGGTCGGTCTCGGGTGTCAGGGGGTGGTGTCGGTGCCGTCGTACAGGCGCTGGCCGCCGAGCATCGCCTCGACGTCGTCCCGTTCCCGGACGAGGTGCGCCCGCCCGTCCAGGACGAGGACCTCCGCCGGGTAGCCGTGGCTGAGGAAGTGCACGGGGGAGGCCGTCGGGCCGTACGCGCCGGAGCGCAGCACGCCGATCAGCTCGCCGGCCCGCAGCGCCGGCAGGGGGACCTTCTTGCCGATGACGTCGTTCGGGGTGCACAGCGGCCCGGTGATGTTCCACGGCTCGCCCGCCGGCTCGTCGAGGCGCTCCAGGGCGACGATCGGGAAGTTGCGCTTGACGTAGGAGCCGATGCCGACGGCCGCCATGTGGTGGTTGGTGCCGCCGTCGGTGACGGCGAAGTTCTCGCCCATCGACTGCTTCGTGTAGCGCACGCGGGTCACGTAGGTGCCGGACGCGGCGACCAGGAACCGGCCCAGCTCCATGATCATCCGGGTGTCCGGGTGCCGTACGGCGAAGGCGTCCACGACCGGGTTCAGACGGGCGGTGAGCTCGTCGAGGTCGAGGTCCTTCTCGTTGTCGAAGTAGGCGATGCCGAGGCCGCCGCCGACGTCGACCGTCTCCAGCGGGAAGCCCAGGTGCCCGGAGACGCGCTCGGCGAGGTCCAGGATGCGCCGGGTGTTCTCCACGACGGTGTCCTCGCCGAGGATGCGGGTGCCCAGGTACACCTGGACGCCCATGAGGCGCACGGCGGAGTACCGAGACGCGAGGCCGGGGCCCTCCGCGAGCAGCCGCTCCTCGTCGATGCCGAACTGGCGGGGCTTGCCGCCCATGGTCAGGCCCGAGCCCTTCACGGAGAAGGACGGATTGACGCGCAGCGCGACCCGGGCGGTGACGAACTTCTCGCGGGCCACCTCGTCGATGAGGGCGAGTTCGTCGAGGGACTCGCAGACGATCGCGTGGATGTCCTCGTCGAGGCAGGCGGCGAGTTCGGCACGGGACTTGCCGGGGCCGAGGAAGATGATGTCGCGCGGGGCGACGCCGGCCCGGCGGGCCGTGACCAGCTCGGTCAGCGAGGACACCTCGGCGCGGGCGCCGCAGCGGTTCAGCAGCGCGCAGACCGAGATGTTCGGGTTGGCCTTCAGGGAGTAGAAGACCTCCAGCGACGGGTGCAGACGCGCGCGCAGCCCCTGGAAGCGGGTGGTGATCTCGTCACCGTCGTACAGGTAGAGGGGGGTGCCGTACTGCTCGGCGAGGTCGGTGACGCCGATGCCCTGCACCTCGAAGGCGTGGCTCACGTTCAGCTCCGATCCGTGTGGGCCGCGAGGCGGCGGGTGATGTCGGTGTCGAGGGCGGCCACCTCGGCGTCGGAGCCGGCCACGAGGACGCCGTAGAGCCGGCCCTCGAAGCCGTCGTCCCCGGCGCCCGCGGCGGCGGCGTTCACCGTGGCGTAGTTGTTGACGAACAGGCCGCGCGGGCGCGGGCCGCGCTCGGTCAGCAGCAGCCCGTCCAGGACCTCGCGCAGCTCCGCGAAGGGCAGGGCGCGCCGGGGCCGGACGGTGAAGTGCCGTGCG
>NZ_JBIBBC010000046.1:0-2278 GCF_042900345.1 Streptomyces sp. NPDC012935 | reverse complement strand
TGAACATCACGCCGGACGCGTACATCCACGTCCGCAGCAGGAACGGCATCAGCTGCGCGATGTCCGGCGTCCTGGCGCCCATCCGGGCCACGACGAGGGAGACGCCCGCGTTGAAGGTGAACTGGAGCACCAGCGCCGGGAGCGCCAGCAGCCAGGAGGCGGCGACCGGGACGCCGAAGCACAGCAGGATCACGACCAGCGCCGCCATCGAGAACAGCAGCTGCTGGAGCTGCTGGAGGCAGAAGGAGATCGGCAGCGCGGCCCGGGGGAAGTGCAGGGCGCGCACCAGGCCCAGGTTCCCGGAGATCGCGCGGGTGCCCGCCATGATCGAGCTCTGGGTGAACGTCCAGACGAACACGCCGGTGACCAGGAACGGGACGAAGTCCGGCACGCCCCGGCTGGTGCCCATGAGCTTGCCGAAGATGAGGTAGTACACCGCCGCGTTCAGCAGCGGCGTCAGCACCTGCCAGACCTGGCCCAGCTTCGCCTGGCTGTACTGGGCGGTGAGCTTGGCGGTGGAGAACGCCGTGATGAAGTGCCGCCGAGCCCACAACTGGCGGACGTACTGCGGCAGCGTGGGGCGGGCGCCGCTGACGGACAGCCCGTGCCGGGCGGCCAGGGCCGCGAGGTCGGTCCCGGGCGGCGCCTCGGCCGTCCGGGGCGGTGTGTGCAGGGCCTGAGTCACATCCGCTGCTTTCGCTGGAGGAGGGGGCGGGGGCGAAGGGCCGGTGCGGTTCTCACCGTTCTCTTCGCGTTCTCTTACGTCGGGACGGGACCGTTTCGTCGCAACGTGAGCGTAGGACGAGTCGGCGTCGGAACGCAACCGTTCCGTCGTGACGGGAAGATGGCCCGCGGGCGAACACGGGGTGGCCGCGTGCGTGGGGACGGTGCCGTATCGTCGCGACGCCCTATGCTGTCGGCATGACGACCGACGCCGATCAGTCCTCGACGCCGCCGCGCCGCCGGGCCCCCGCCGGGGCGGCCGTGCTCCGGGAGGACGTGACCGAGGCGATCCGGGCGGCCGTCTTCGAGGAACTGGCGGCCGTCGGCTACGCGCGCATGTCGATCGAGGGCATCGCGCGCCGCGCGGGCGTCGGCAAGACGGCTGTGTACCGGCGCTGGCGTTCCAAGCTGCACCTGGTGCTCGACGTGGTGTCCGCGGTCGCCGTGCTGGGCCTGCCCGTCCCGGACACCGGCACCCTGGAGGGCGATCTGCGGATGCTCTACGAGGTGACCGCCCGGGCCCTGCGGCACCCCCTCGCCTCGCAGATCCTGCCCGACCTGCAGGCCGAGGCCGCTCGCAGCCCGGAGATGGCCGAGGCCGTGCAGAAGGCGCTGCGCGACGGCCAGGCGAGCGTCGCCAGCACCATCGTGCGGGCCGCCGAGCGGCGCGGGGAGGTCCGGTCCGGCCTCGACGAGGAGCTGGCCCTCGATCTGATCTCCGGTCCCCTGTACTGGCGCTCGGTCGTCATCCGCAGCCCGAAGCTGCCCAAGGGCCACCTCGACGCCCTGTCCCGCGCCACCTCGGCGGCCCTCAAGGCCCTCTGACCGCGCCCGGCGGTCCGGCGCCCGGCGGTCCGCGCCCGGCGGTCCGCGCTCCCGTTACGCGCGCTCAGTCCAGGGCGCTCAGTCCCGGGCTGCCTCGGGGTGGCTGCGCACCCAGCCGGCCCAGGCCGACGTGATCATGTCCCGGACGTCGTACTTCGCCTTCCAGCCCAGCTCGGTGGCGACGCGATCGGCGGAGGCGACCACGCGGGCCGGGTCGCCGGGGCGGCGCGGGGTGACCGTCGGCGGGTGGTCGTAGCCGGTGACGGCGTTGATGACGTCGATCATCTCGCGCACCGACACGCCCTCGCCCCGGCCGACGTTGAGGGTGAGGGAGTGACCCGGCGAGGACTGCAGGGCGCGGGCCGCGGCGACATGGGCCTCGGCGAGGTCGGCCACATGGATGTAGTCGCGGACGCAGGTGCCGTCCGGGGTCGGGTAGTCGTCGCCGAAGATGCGCGGCGCGGCGCCCTGCGTCAGCTTCTCGAAGACCATCGGGACCACGTTGAAGACACCGGTGTCGGCGAGCTCCGGGGCGGCGGCGCCCGCCACGTTGAAGTAGCGCAGCGACGCCGTGGACAGGCCCGTGGCCCGGCCGGTCGCCCGGACCAGCCACTCGCCCGCCAGCTTGGTCTCGCCGTACGGCGAGATCGGCGCGCACGGCGTCTCCTCGGTCACCAGGTCGACGTCCGGGGTGCCGTACACGGCCGCCGAGGACGAGAAGACGAAGGAG
>NZ_JBIBBC010000045.1:0-2566 GCF_042900345.1 Streptomyces sp. NPDC012935 | reverse complement strand
ACCACGCCGAGGTCCGGTCCGGCCAGGGCGGCGGTCGCGCGCAGCTCGCTCAGGCGGCCCTCGTCCGCGTCGGGCAATGCGGTCACGAGGGCGTCGAGCTCGGTGAAGTCGGGCTCGCCCGCCTTGCCGACGACGGCGAGCGCGCGTACCGCCCGCGGGTCGTCCAGTGCGGACAACGCCTCGGCGAGTGCGGGCCGTTCGGCCTCAACCTGCTTCAGCGCGGAGTCGAGCGTCTTCTCGATGCCCTGGAGCCGCTCGTCCGCGTCGGTCAGTTCGCGAAGTCCGAGGATGGCGGCGACCGAGTCGTACTGTTCGCTGGGCCTGCCGTTGAGGACCTTGTCGAGATCCGCGTACGACAGAAAGGGGCTGTAGTCCTTCAGGGCCCGCTCCCATCCGACGCCGACGGAGGGGCGACGGCCGTGGCCCGGCCGTCTGAACTCGACCTCGGGGGCGGTGACGTCGTCGCCGGGCCAGGTGCACGTCAGAGTGGACAGCCGGGGGTCGCCCGCGATGGCGAGGCGGACCTCGACCTTCGGGTCGGCACCGTCGTGCAGGTTGCGCCAGTGCCGGCGCCACACCTCGCCCCGCTGCTTGTCCAGGCGGGCGGTCCGGCCCGTGAGCGCCGTCTCGGCGCCCTCGGCGAAGCTGGACTTCCCCGAGCCGTTACGTCCCACGACGAGGGTGACGCCGGGCTTCGCGGTCAGCGGCAGACGCGCCTTGCGGCCGATGCCGCGAAAGCCGTTGACGCTGATGGAGTCGAGGAACACCCGCTGGTCCGGGTGCGGAGCGGCGGGGGTGCCGGAGGACTCCGTCGCGGTGGCGCTCAGTGCCTCTCGCAGGAGTTCCCGGGCTGCCTCGGCGAGCGCCGAGCTTTCGAGGCGGGCGGTCAGGCGGGAGAGCGTCGAGGAGGCGTCTCGGCGGTGATCGACCTGATGATCGGATGCGTTCGGCTCGTTCTGTGCGGGGTGTTCCGTCATGGTGCTCTCCGCCCTCCGTGGTCGGTTCCTGGGCCGGCCTCATGCGGTGGGCGAGAGGGCTGAGTCTCTCGCTTTGCGCGAGCCCGGTGTGACAGAACCGACGGTAGAGGCGGAGAAGTTATTGAATCCAAGTTTTCAGTGATAACCCTGGTTATCGAGAATCGCGGTCTAAAGTGAATTGAACGCTGCCGGGACTGCCAGGCCAAAGACCGACTCCCTGTGGCTGGCTGAGCCGATGACTGGGTGTGCGGTCCACCTGCAGGTGGGAGGCTTGATGTGGCACGATGCGAAATCCGGCGCCAAGAGGAGGTGGGACATGGGCGACAGGTTCAACGACGGGTTGCTGACGCCCGCAGAGACCGCCTCCTACCTTGAGATTCCGCAGTCGACCCTGACCTCGTGGCTGAAGGGCAAGGCCGCCGGAGCGCCACTGGTCCACCAGGTCGAGCCGGTACGGAGGGGACAGCCTTCGGTGCCGTTCATCGCGGTGGCCGAGGCACACGTTCTTCGTTCTCTGCGTTCTCTGGGCCTCCGCATGAGTGAGATCAGGGAGGCCGCCGCCGCCGTACGGGACGCCTTCGACACCCCGTATGGCCTCGTGTCGAAGCGGATCGCCACAGACGGCGTGGACATCTTCATCGAGCACGGTTGGGGAGATCTCCGCAGAGCCCGCGACGGCCAGGTCCCCATCCACGAAGTGGTCTCCGACTATCTCCGATACCTCACCTGGGAGCCGGGCGACGACTTCCCCTCCAGCCTGCGGCTGAGGCAGTACCCGGACTCCGTCCCCGTCGTGATCGATCCGAGGTTCGGCCATGGTCTCCCCGTGGTGGCCGCCAACCGCGTCACGGTCCAGGCCATCACCGACCTGTGGGAGGCCGGGGAGACCGTCGAGGACATCGCGTACGACTACGACATGACGCCTGCACAGGTGGACGCGCTCTGCCGGGCCGTGGTGCACCTTGCCGCCTGAGTTCTTCCTCGACCGGAACCTCGGTCGCCGTGTCGCGGAAGGACTGAGAGCCTGCGGGTGGACGGTTCACCGCATCGGGGACGTCTTTCCTGACGACGGGCAGGACGTTCCGGACGAGGAGTGGATCACTTACGGTCTCGACCGGTCCTGGGTCCCGCTGTCGAAGGACGGGCGGATCAAGACCCGGGATCTTGAGATCCAGCCCGTCCTGGAGCGCGAGGCGGTGCTGTTCTACCTGGACAACCAGCAGCTTCGAAGCGCTGAGATGGTCGAGCGTCTCGTCGCACGTCGTGACGCCATCCACCGGGCCGTCGAGAAGGGCGGCCCGGCGGCCTACGCCGTGCGGCACGACCGGGTTGAGCGCACGTGGCCGTGACGGGCAGGCGCCCCTGGTGGCGCCCTCCCGCATGCGTTGCTACTTCGCAGCGGGCGCCCACAGGGCGGCCACGATCTCCATCTGCTTGAGGACCAGGTCGATCGCCTCGCGCTCCTCTTCCGGCGGATAGTCGAACATCGCCAGCACGCGGCGGATGCGGGTACGGAGCTTCGCACGGACGGGCTCACGGGAGAGCCAGTCGACGGAGAGGTTCTTCTGGATGTCCTTGACTAGGGCACG
>NZ_JBIBBC010000044.1:1945-3141 GCF_042900345.1 Streptomyces sp. NPDC012935 | reverse complement strand
AACACAGTGGACGCGAGCATCTATGGACAAGCCCTCGGCCTATTAGTACCGGTCACCTCCACACGTTACCGTGCTTCCAGATCCGGCCTATCAACCCAGTCGTCTACTGGGAGCCTTACCCCATCAAGTGGGTGGGAATACTCATCTCGAAGCAGGCTTCCCGCTTAGATGCTTTCAGCGGTTATCCCTCCCGAACGTAGCCAACCAGCCATGCCCTTGGCAGAACAACTGGCACACCAGAGGTTCGTCCGTCCCGGTCCTCTCGTACTAGGGACAGCCCTTCTCAATATTCCTGCGCGCGCAGCGGATAGGGACCGAACTGTCTCACGACGTTCTAAACCCAGCTCGCGTACCGCTTTAATGGGCGAACAGCCCAACCCTTGGGACCGACTCCAGCCCCAGGATGCGACGAGCCGACATCGAGGTGCCAAACCATCCCGTCGATATGGACTCTTGGGGAAGATCAGCCTGTTATCCCCGGGGTACCTTTTATCCGTTGAGCGACGGCGCTTCCACAAGCCACCGCCGGATCACTAGTCCCGACTTTCGTCCCTGCTCGACCCGTCGGTCTCACAGTCAAGCTCCCTTGTGCACTTACACTCAACACCTGATTGCCAACCAGGCTGAGGGAACCTTTGGGCGCCTCCGTTACTCTTTAGGAGGCAACCGCCCCAGTTAAACTACCCATCAGACACTGTCCCTGATCCGGATCACGGACCCAGGTTAGACATCCAGCACGACCAGAGTGGTATTTCAACGACGACTCCCCCTGAACTGGCGTCCAGAGTTCAAAGTCTCCCACCTATCCTACACAAGCCGAACCGAACACCAATATCAAACTGTAGTAAAGGTCCCGGGGTCTTTCCGTCCTGCTGCGCGAAACGAGCATCTTTACTCGTAGTGCAATTTCACCGGGCCTATGGTTGAGACAGTCGAGAAGTCGTTACGCCATTCGTGCAGGTCGGAACTTACCCGACAAGGAATTTCGCTACCTTAGGATGGTTATAGTTACCACCGCCGTTTACTGGCGCTTAAGTTCTCAGCTTCGCCACAACGAATTGTGACTAACCGGTCCCCTTAACGTTCCAGCACCGGGCAGGCGTCAGTCCGTATACATCGCCTTACGGCTTCGCACGGACCTGTGTTTTTAGTAAACAGTCGCTTCTCGCTGGTCTCTGCGGCCACCCCCAGCTCAA
>NZ_JBIBBC010000044.1:0-1847 GCF_042900345.1 Streptomyces sp. NPDC012935 | reverse complement strand
GATCACCGGTGATGGCCCCCCTTCTCCCGAAGTTACGGGGGCATTTTGCCGAGTTCCTTAACCATAGTTCACCCGAACGCCTCGGTATTCTCTACCTGACCACCTGAGTCGGTTTAGGGTACGGGCCGCCATGAAACTCGCTAGAGGCTTTTCTCGACAGCATAGGATCATCCACTTCACCACAATCGGCTCGGCATCAGGTCTCAGCCACAAGTGCGACGGATTTACCTATCGCACGGCCTACACCCTTACCCCGGGACAACCACCGCCCGGGATGGACTACCTTCCTGCGTCACCCCATCACTCACCTACTACAGGTCTGGTCCGTCGGCTCCACCACTCCCCTTTGCCCGAAGGCTCCAGGGCGGCTTCACGGACTTAGCATCGCCTGGTTCAATGTTTGACGCTTCACAGCGGGTACCGGAATATCAACCGGTTATCCATCGACTACGCCTGTCGGCCTCGCCTTAGGTCCCGACTTACCCTGGGCAGATCAGCTTGACCCAGGAACCCTTAGTCAATCGGCGCACACGTTTCTCACGTGTGAATCGCTACTCATGCCTGCATTCTCACTCGTGAACCGTCCACCACTGCCTTCCGGCGCGGCTTCACCCGGCACACGACGCTCCCCTACCCATCACAGCCGCCGTTGGGCGTATTGCTGCAATGACACGACTTCGGCGGTACGCTTGAGCCCCGCTACATTGTCGGCGCGGAATCACTAGACCAGTGAGCTATTACGCACTCTTTCAAGGGTGGCTGCTTCTAAGCCAACCTCCTGGTTGTCTCTGCGACTCCACATCCTTTCCCACTTAGCGTACGCTTAGGGGCCTTAGTCGATGCTCTGGGCTGTTTCCCTCTCGACCATGGAGCTTATCCCCCACAGTCTCACTGCCGCGCTCTCACTTACCGGCATTCGGAGTTTGGCTAAGGTCAGTAACCCGGTAGGGCCCATCGCCTATCCAGTGCTCTACCTCCGGCAAGAAACACACGACGCTGCACCTAAATGCATTTCGGGGAGAACCAGCTATCACGGAGTTTGATTGGCCTTTCACCCCTAACCACAGGTCATCCCCCAGGTTTTCAACCCTGGTGGGTTCGGTCCTCCACGAAGTCTTACCTCCGCTTCAACCTGCCCATGGCTAGATCACTCCGCTTCGGGTCTTGAGCGCGCTACTGAATCGCCCTATTCGGACTCGCTTTCGCTACGGCTTCCCCACACGGGTTAACCTCGCAACACACCGCAAACTCGCAGGCTCATTCTTCAAAAGGCACGCAGTCACGAGATACAGCAAGCTGTATCCGACGCTCCCACGGCTTGTAGGCACACGGTTTCAGGTACTATTTCACTCCCCTCCCGGGGTACTTTTCACCATTCCCTCACGGTACTATCCGCTATCGGTCACCAGGGAATATTTAGGCTTAGCGGGTGGTCCCGCCAGATTCACACGGGATTTCTCGGGCCCCGTGCTACTTGGGTGTCTCTCAAACGAGCCGCTGACGTTTCGACTACGGGGGTCTTACCCTCTACGCCGGACCTTTCGCATGTCCTTCGTCTACATCAACGGTTTCTGACTCGTCCCACGGCCGGCAGACCGTGGAAGAGAGATCCCACAACCCCGTACACGCAACCCCTGCCGGGTCTCACACGTATACGGTTTAGCCTCATCCGGTTTCGCTCGCCACTACTCCCGGAATCACGGTTGTTTTCTCTTCCTGCGGGTACTGAGATGTTTCACTTCCCCGCGTTCCCTCCACTTGCCCTATGTGTTCAGGCAAGGGTGACAGCCCATGACGACTGCCGGGTTTCCCCATTCGGAAACCCCCGGATCAAAGCCTGGTTGACG
>NZ_JBIBBC010000043.1:0-3323 GCF_042900345.1 Streptomyces sp. NPDC012935 | reverse complement strand
AAGCAGAGTCAGACTGCCCACCAAGATCAGCACTCATGTCCACCGCGACTGTCGCTGGCCCCCGCCTTCGTACTCATGCAGAGAGTCGTCCAACAGCGAGCACGGTGAACACGATGCCGGAGGGATCGTGCGAGCCCTTCAGTTCCCCGGTGAGGAATTCCAGGCCGACGTCGCTCGCCTTCAGTTCTTCGGCGAGCATGGCGAGTTCGATGCCGCGGCCGAGGCGTTTGTGCTCGTGGACGACGAGAGTGACGGCGACGCCGGAGGAGCGGATCTCCCCGGCGAGCTTCACGGCGGCCTCCAGCTCGGGGCGCCGGGTGGCGCGGGTGGAGATCTTCTCCGAGAAGACCCGGGTGACCCCGGCCTCGGTGAGGGAGTCGAGCTGTGCGTCCAGGGACTGCCGTGCGGTCGAGGCGCGGGCGTATCCGAGTCGGGCGTGCCCGACCGGTTCGGCGTCGGCGCGCACGGGCCGGGGTAGCTCGGTCCACGCCGAGCCCGGCTTGCGTACGGCGGGAGGCGGCACGCTGAGGGCCTTGGCGAGTTGGGGCACGAGGCGGAAGGTGTGGTACTGGATGGTCACCCTGCCCTTGCCGGTCCGGCACGGGGAGCCCGCGGGGACAGCACAGGTGGACATCGGGCAGTCGTGCGATTCCACGCGCTTGAAGTCGTCGCTCGCGCCCCAGACCGTTTCATGAGGGCGTTTCAGACGTCCAGTTGTTTGCAACAACTCATGAAACATGATCGCCGCAGGTGAACTTCCGGGCGACTGCCTGTTTCACGAGCGACCGCCTATGAAACACCGCGGTCGCCGACGGGATGGCTGCCCAGTCCCGACGCGGGTCAGTGAAGCGGCGGCCAGGATCCGGACTGGGGCCGGGAGTTCCCGCTGCCAGCCACGCCGACTGGAAGCGACCGTGGGCTGGATCACAGTTGAGGTTGACCTTGGGGCAAGGTGGAGGCTCGTCGCATCGGCACACGACGCCGACTCGGGCACAACCGATGTGAAGGAGCAACATGTCCACCAACCTTTCCGGTCAGAGGCAGGATCGTCCGGAGCTGCAGAAGGCGATCGAGGAGTTGGCCGAGTCCGGTTTCGTGGGGATCCAGCTCCGGGTGAACGACGAGCAGGGCGAGTGGGTTGGCAGCGCCGGTGTGCGCGAGCTGGGCCAGAGCGCCAAGCCGCTGACGAACGGGCACTTCCGCATCGGCAGCAGCACCAAGAACTTCGTCGCCACCTCGGTGCTCATGCTGGTGGCCGAGGGCAGGATCGGCCTGGATGCGCCGGCCGATGACTACCTGCCCGAGTTCGGTCTCGACCGGCGGATCACTGTACGGATGCTGCTGCAGCACACCAGCGGGATCTTCAACCACACCGGCGAGCTCTACGAGGACGGGACGATCGTGCTGGGTGTCCCCTGGCAGGGCAAGGAGTGGGTGGACAACCGGTTCAAGACCTACCTGCCCGAAGAGCTGGTACGGCTGTCGTTGTCCAAGCCGACGCGGTTCGCACCGGGTACGGGCTGGAGCTACGCCAACACCAACTACGTGCTGGCCCGGCTGGTGATCGAGAGAGTCACCGGCCGTTCGTTCGCCGAGGAGGTGCAGCGGCTGATCCTGGAGCCGCTGGGGATGACCGGCACCGTGGCGCCGGGCGCCTCGCCGGAGATCCCCGAGCCCTACAACCACGGCTACTACCGCTACGAGGACGCCGGGCAGAAGCGGACGGTGGATGTCACCCGTCAGAACCCGTCCTGGGACGGAGCCGGTGGTGACATGATCTCGACCACCAAGGATCTGCACACGTACTTTTCTGCGCTGATGGGCGGCAAGATCCTTCCGGCCGAGCTGCTGGCCGAGATGCGTGCGCCGGAGGCGACCGCCGGCTACGGCCTGGGCGTGTTCGCGCAGGAAACGGAGGGCGGCACCATCTTCCACCACAACGGCGCCCTGATGGGCTCGGCGGCACTGATGTACAGCACCCCCGACGGCAGCAAGACCCTGACCGCCGGGCTGACTTGGGTGGACGATGCCGACCTGTCGGTGGCACCGGCATTCCAGGCCGCTCAACAGCGTTTCGTCGACGAGGTGTTCTGCGGCAGGCTGGGCCGATGAGGAACGGGGTCACGATCGGGCAGGCGGCTGCGTTCGTCGGCGTCACGGTGAAGACGGTGCGGCACTACCACAGACTCGGCCTGGTCGCGGAGCCGGAACGTGACAGCTCCGGCTATCGGCGGTACGGGTCCGGCGAGCTGCTGCAGCTGGTGCAGGTAAGGACGTTGGCAGCCGCGGGCGTGCCGCTGGCCGAGATCGGGCCCATGCTCGACGCCGACGCCGAGCAGTTCGGCTCTGCGCTCGCCGACGTCGAGCGGCAGCTCACCGAACGCATCGGTGAGCTTGTCGCCCGCCGCGACACCCTGCACCGGCTCGCTGACGGCGACCGGGCGCTGCTGCCCGACCGTGCCTGCGCGATTCTGGACCGGATGCCCGGCCTCGGCTTCAGCCCCGACTATGTGGCCGCCCAACGCGAGGCCCTGGTACTGGCTCGGGCGCTGGTGCCGCAGGGCTTCGACGGCTTCCTGACCCAGCTCGAGCACGGGCTCGACGACCCTGAGTACGTCGACTTGATCAAGCGCGGCCGGGAGGCGGAGACCTGGGAACCGGACGACCCGAGGATCGAAGAACTCGCGACGGCGATGGCCGAGCGCTACCTCGCCAACCCCGCGCTGCAGGGGGATCCCGCCAGCCTGCAGGCATGGTTCAGGGCTTCGGCCCAGTACAAGCTGATCAATAACCACCGCGACGACCAGGCGCCGGTCGCGGCCCGGCTGACTGCGCTCACTGAGGCCAAGCTCCGCACCGCAGGCGTGCCCGTCCCCCACCGATGAGGTCCTGGAAATCCTTCATCGTGTCTCCGTACGTGATCGGCCGACGGCATCCGCCGGTGTGTGGGCTCCCGGACCGCGTAGGTCCCGGCTGGCGGTCGATCAGGAGGGAGACCGGGAGGAGGGCGAGGTGAACGGTTCACTCCGAGCCGTCCGGCGACCTACGTCAAGAGTGCCCGGCACAAGCTCGGGCTGACCGTGTCCCTGTCCGCTCCTCTCGGGTTCGGGCTGGGCACGGCCGAGTTCCGAGGCGGCGGACTCGCTCCTCCGCCTTTCCATTCCTGTTTCAAGGGCTCGCGCAGGTCGACGCGGCGCCCTCGTGCCGGTACCAGACGCTGTCCAGCAGACGGCCGTCCGGCAGGGTGTGGCGGTCCGGGCCGGGGGCCGGGACGAAGCCGGCGCGTTCCAGGGCGCGGCGGCACGCGAGGTTCGCCGTCGCCG
>NZ_JBIBBC010000042.1:0-5762 GCF_042900345.1 Streptomyces sp. NPDC012935 | reverse complement strand
GGAAGCCCCCAACTACCATCGGCGCTAAAGAGCTTAACTTCCGTGTTCGGTATGGGAACGGGTGTGACCTCTTTGCCATCATCACTAGACTTTGTTATGTATCTTGTTTTGAAGTTGTTTACCTGTCCTTCAAGACAAGAATTATTGTATAACGTTTTCTAACATTGTGCAATACTTTTTTATAAAAAAAAGAAATTATTACTTTTTAAAGATATTTTTGTTAAGTAAGAGAAAATATTGCCCTGCAAAATATTATAGCAATTGTTGGTTCAAAAGAAAACAATTATTTTATTTGGCCGATATTATTAGCTTATAATCTATTTCACTACAAGTGAAGAATATAGATAATCCTTCACTCGTCTTTTCGTTAAATATTTGAAAGCTCTATTTTTAATTTTACAATATCCTCAAGTGTAGTGGAAGGTCCAAAAGATATTCTAAAAAATTGGCGTGCCGCTTCCAAAGAGAACCCCATTGATAGAATAGCCTTTGTTCCCGATTCACTATGAATATCACATGCACTACCTGTAGAGATACAGATTCCCGCCTCATTTAACTTTAAAAGAACATATTGCCCCTCTACTTTTTCCATCATTACCCCACAAATATTAGGTAGTTGCTGTTTACACTCAACGAGCTGACATTTTTCAGGTAAATTATTTTCAAAATAATTTCTTAGCGTTTCATAATGTTGCAATTCATATTGATAGTTTTCAATTGCCGCGGCAAAGGCCACGATTGCAGGAGTATCTAATGTCCCCCCTCTAAGACCCCTCTCATGTGTCAAACCTGGTGTTAATGCAGGTACTCTGATTGCAGGGTTCAGATATATAGCACCACAGCCCTTTGGTCCGCCTATTTTATGAGCCGAGATGGTAATCGCATCTGCCCCTTGTGGTATAGCTAGTTTGCCAAATGATTGTACACAATCAACATGACAGAATATATTTGATTTTCTTGCCATCTTTACGATTTTCTCTACAGGCTGGATTGAACCAATTTCAGAATTGACATGTTGAATGGTAATCAAAGCAGTCTCTTCCCGGATTGCTTGTTGCAATTGCCCCAGATCAACACAACCATCCTTCTGCAAAGGTAATTTTGTTACAGTAAAGCCCTTTTTCTCAAGTGTATTCAAAGCCGCATGCACTGACGTATGCTCAGCTTGAGATGAAATAATGTGTTTTCCTTTTTTTGAGGCTAGCGCTAACGACAAGATGGCTATGAGATTTCCTTCTGTTCCACTACCCGTAAAAATTACGCCATCACTAGTTACACCTAGGGCTTGGGCTACAACCTCCCTTGATTGCTGGACAAAATAAAAAGCTTGTCCCCCTAAATCATGCAAACTCGCACTATTTCCATAATACCGTTGTGCCACCTCTACATATGCCTCAAGAGATTCCCTCATCATAGGTGATGTTGCAGCATAATCCATATAAATCATCGTCTTCTTCCTCTCTTGTTCATCAGGTCTTGTTTTCTTTTATATTTTATGTAAAGATAAGTGTCAAGACAACTGTAAAGAAGGTATAACAATGGATGTAAAGACAGACGTCCTTATAATTGGTAGTGGTATTGCTGCACTTCAGGCTGCTTTAGTGCTTGAAAAACATTTTCAAATACAAATTGTTACAAAATCATCTATATATATGAGTAGTTCTTATCGTGCACAAGGTGGGATTGCTGCTGTTACCAGTGAGGAGGATCATATTCAACATCATATTGCTGATACATTGAAAGCTGGAGAGTATCATCATGAGAAAAGGCATGTTAAAACACTTATAAAAGATGGCACTGAGATTATGCAAAACTATCTAAAGGATGGCCTCCCTGTTGATCGGCAGGTCGATGGAAAACCTGCTCTAGGACTTGAAGGAGCACATAGTCATCATCGTATTCTACATGCAGGTGGTGATCGTACTGGTCAGATTTTCATAGATTACTTGCTTCATAAACTTTCGCCCAAAACAAAGATCAATTGCTATGAAATGGCTTATGAGCTTTTACGGAATACAGATGGTGACTGTGTAGGAGTGCTAACTAAAGGAGAAAAAGGTACAAAACGTTATTTGGCTCATCATGTTATTTTAGCGACAGGTGGCGCAGGTGCCCTTTATTCAAGTACATCTAATTTTCCAACTAATACAGGGGATGGGATCGCATTAGCATTTCGAGCAGGCGCTGCCATTAGTGATATGGAATTTATGCAATTTCACCCGAGTCTTCTGTGGTGTAAAAATGAAGCAAAGGGATTAGTTTCTGAAGCTGTCAGAGGGGCTGGTGGTATTTTTGTTAATGCCCAGCATCAGCCCATTATGACAGGTTTACATGCTCAACTTGACCTAGCACCAAGACATATTACTGCACTTGCCCTATTTACAAAACGTGCAGCGGGTGAAGAAACGTTTATTGATATCACTAACATTCAAGACTTTGAAGCAAAGTTTCCAACAATTGCTCAGCTGTGCCATGTTCATCACGTTCATTTACAAGATGGTCTAATCCCCGTGGCTCCAGGAAGTCATTTCTTGATGGGTGGTGTTATTGCTGATGACAAAGGAAGAACTACTATACCGAACTTATATGCAGTCGGTGAGGTTGCCTGTACAGGCGTACATGGTGCGAATCGTTTAGCAAGCAACTCCCTATTGGAAGGTATTACATTTGGTCAAAAAATGGCGCAGTTCATTATTCAAAAAGGGTGTCATCAAAAAAACTTTTTACTGGAAAAGCATCAATGTCCTGATAAAATGCCACCTTTATTTAGCAAACCCCAATTACAGCAACACATGATGCAGTTCCTAGGTATTGTTAGAAATATTGATGACTTGCAGCATTTTGTAAAGCAACTACCCTCCTTGCAATCACTTATTCAAGTTAATTTAAAGGGTCTAGAACTAGCTGAGTTGGAATTATTTATGATGCATGTAGTCGCCACATTAATGGCACATGCAGCAATTACTCGAACGGAAACAAGAGGAGCTCATATTCGGAAGGATAAATCCGAAATGAAATCACAATGGGCAAGTCGATGGATTATTTTTTCGCAAGGACAAATGAAAGTGAGGAACTCATTGTATGAATATCATCAAACTTGAGGAAATGCTCAAGCAATTTTTTAATGAGGATTTAGGAGATGGAGATTTATCGAGTGAATTTATCTTTTCAGCCGAACAACAGGGAGCTTTTTCTTTTTACGCGAAAGAAAGCGGAATTTTTTGTGGGGCTAACATTATTGAGCATGGCTTTCTCTTACTCGATCGATCAATCGAAGTCAATCTTCATACAAAAGATGGAGAGATGGTGAAGTCAGGTGATGTACTCGCTGTGATTAAAGGTCCCTTACAAAAATTATTAATCGGTGAGCGTGTCATTTTAAATCTTATTCAACGTATGTCTGCTATTGCAACGGCTGCCCATCTTGCCGTTCAAGAAACAGTAGGTACTCACGCAAAAATATGTGATACGCGTAAAACACTACCAGGACTGCGTATGCTAGATAAATATGCTGTTAGAATTGGTGGTGCTTTTAATCATCGTAATGGCCTGTACGACGCAATTATGCTAAAGGACAATCATATTGCCTTTGCTGGTAGCATTACAAAGGCAGTTCAGACCGCTAGAGCGAAAGTCGGTCATACCGTAAAAATTGAAGTTGAAATTGAATCAAAAGAACAATTAGAAGAAGCTATCAACGCAGGAGCAGATATTATTATGTTTGATAACCGTAGCCCAGAAGAAATCCGTGCATGGCTTCCCATTGTTCCTCCCACTATTGCGACTGAAGCATCTGGGGGCATCACACTTGAAAATTTAAAGGCTTATGCCCAAACGGGTATTCAATGGATTTCACTTGGCTCCTTAACACATTCAGTTAAAGCTTTTGATATTAGTGCACTCGTTCAAATGAAAGGAGATCATTCCCTTGTCCATCACTAGTTTATTACAACAGACGACATTACTCCCAGAGCATTATCGGGCACTATCTGTAAAGGAAATGGAATCTCGTATTTTATCAATAAAGAAAAAATTAGGTTCTAAATTATTTATTCCTGGCCACCATTATCAAAAAGATGAAGTCATTCAATTTGCAGATGCAACTGGGGATTCTTTACAGTTAGCTCAATTATCCGCAGCAAATAAGGAAGCTGAACACATCGTATTTTGCGGTGTACATTTTATGGCAGAAACTGCTGATATGCTGACAACGAAACAGCAACATGTCTATTTACCAGATATGCGCGCTGGTTGTTCAATGGCTGATATGGCTGATATTTATCAAACTGAACAAGCATGGCCAATTCTTCAAGAACTCTTTGGTGATACGATTATTCCTCTAACCTATGTTAACTCAACTGCGGCTATTAAAGCCTTTACTGGAAGACATGGTGGTGCTTGTGTCACTTCATCGAATGCAAAGGAACTTGTTCAATGGGCTTTTACCCAAAAACAGCGTATCTTCTTTTTACCTGACCAACATTTAGGAAGAAATACTGCCTATGATTTAGGTATACCTCTTGAAAATATGGCTGTTTGGAATCCACATAAGAACTTGCTCGAAACAAAAGAGCCACTTGAAAATATCCAGGTTATTCTTTGGAAGGGTCACTGCTCTGTGCACGAAGGTTTTACTGTTCAACATACAGAGGTTATTCGCAAAGAACACCCGACTATGAGGATAATTGTTCACCCTGAGTGCAGCCGTGAAGTGGTTGCAGCGGCTGATGATGCAGGCTCCACAAAATACATTATTGATACAATCAATCGAGCTCCAAGCGGATCTGCATGGGCAATTGGAACAGAAATGAACCTTGTCAATCGCATTATTAAGCAGCATCCTGATAAACATATTGTCTCCTTAAACGAAAACTTTTGTCCTTGTTTAACAATGAATCGAATTGACCTTCCACATTTGTTATGGAGCTTAGAAAGTATTGAGCAAGGTCAACCTCATAACCGCATACAAGTAGATGAACATACTACCGCTGAAGCACTTAGTTCACTTGAAAGAATGCTAGCCAGAGGATAAATAGTTAAAACTTTTTAAACAGAAAGGTTGAAGATATAACCTTTCTGTTTTTGTTGACATAACGCCTACTTCTAATAGTGCTAATGGCTTCCATTTGCGCCCCGCTTTGCTATAATTGACACGACTTTATGCTCCATGATACTGTCAATTTGGAGGTGATACTAAATGGCTTTTCAATCGAAAAATATCTTTATCAATTTACCAGTACAAGATCTAAACAAATCGATCAGTTTTTTTAAGGAATTAGGTTTTGAGTTCAATCAACAATTCAGTGATGAAACAACAGCCTCAATGATTATTAGTGAAAATATCTTCGTATTAATAATGGTTGAAGAACGATTTAAAGGATTTAGTAAGAAAGAAGTTACAGATACTACTACTTCTGCAGAAGCAATCTTATGTCTTTCTGCTGAAAATCGTGAACAAGTAGATCAATTAGTGAATAAGGCTCTTGCCTCTGGTGGTAAACCTTATAGTGAACCACAAGATCACGGATTTATGTATGGTTGGGGTTTTCAAGATGTAGATGGGCACATCTGGGAAGTAGTTTATATGGATGAAAATGCATTGAAACAAGAGTAAATTTTGTATCTATGAATATCAAAAAACAGTAGATGCAATAGCATCTACTGTTTTTAGTATGACCCGTACGGGATTCGAACCCGTGTTACCGCCGTGAAAGGGCGGTGTCTTAACCACTTGACCAACGGGCCCATGGCGGAGAAGGAGG
>NZ_JBIBBC010000041.1:0-7513 GCF_042900345.1 Streptomyces sp. NPDC012935 | reverse complement strand
GCCTGACACCTACCGCGCCATCGCCAGCCTCGTATCCGACCGCACCCGCAACGTCTGAGATCAGGCCACGACCACCCCAAACACGCCCCACCCGCAATCACGCACCAACTCGTAAGAAGGCTTCCGCTTTCCGAACGTGATCCTCAGATTCGGGCTGGTGGCGTATGAACTGCTCTTTCTGGCGGGCGACTCTGCTCGTCCCGTTCTCGGAGGTGGTCACGCCGTCGGTGCTCGGTCTGCTGGAGGCCCTGGAAAGAAGGTTCGCGAAAAGGTGGCCCGGTTAGAGGAGGAGGCTGAGCGGGCGAGCTCGGGGCGGCTCACGCGGCGCTGTCGCAGCTGGCCAACGCTCGGGTCACGGTCGCGGAGGTTCTGTCCGGGGTACCAGCAGATCCTGTCGGAGCTCGCTGGGCCGCAGGCGGCTGAGGGGATGCGGGTGAACCCGATTCCGCCTGTGGGCGGAGGCCAGGCGATTTCTTGGTGCTTCAGGCTGATATGGCGGGCTGAGCTTGTTCCTTATCTTCCGTCCGTGTCGTAAGGCGGGGACGGAAGATTCCAGACGTCGTCTGACCGGCTGACGATCTTTCGAAGTTCTCGCGCGCTTCGTGGCGATATGGCCTGCATCACGGTTTTGAGGAGGGCTCGGGCTTCGAGAGGGTTGCCGCAGCAGTACCAGTGCACGTTGCCCCACTCGTAGTCATGCCACAGATCACGCTCAGGCTGGTGGACGTAGTCCTTCCACAGGCCCACAGCCGCGCTGACGTCGCCTGGCTGAAGATAGTTGCGGGTGCGCTCGAGACGGATGATCTCGGACAGTGCACGCGAAGACAGGCCGTCGATGACTGGCCTCGCACCTGTTGTCCAGTGGCTGCCGCAGGCGCCGGCACGGATCTGTCCTGGCCGTCTACGCGGCATGGACCTTTCGGTTCGTCGTCATGCGGTACATGGTGTCACGGTCTCAAATGGCGTCTCGAACGGCTTTGCTCGCAAGGGGGTCAGTCTCGCGTCATTCCCGATCTGGGTAAGATCCGTTTGAAGACGGACCCTAGCAGCCCGGGCAGGTACTCACGGAAACCCCGGCGCTGCGCCAGACTGAAGAAGAGGTCGTCGAACCGGGCCGCATACTCCTCCAACGGCCCTGGCGCGGGCGGACACGGACCGCGCGCGGTCATCTTCAACCTCCAGCAAGGCAGTTGACTCCTACCACCGGCCTACGGCCACCCCGACCTGCCGTCGACCCACACCACCGCCGTATCTAACGAACTACCAGTAGTGTCCGCCGCAATTCGTGGAGCACGAGACGGGAACCGGGCGGCCGTGGCTGAGCGTGTATTCGCAAAGACACTGTGTATGCGCCGCTCGAGCGCTACGGTCTCAGACTGACCGGGCATGCAAGGCTGGCAGCAAGGGGGAAACAATGCTGGCTGAGGCGATGACGGTATTGGCCGCAGCAGGGGGCAGTGCAGTAGTGCAGGCGGCGGGCACTGATGCGTGGGAAGGCTTGCGCAGCCGCCTGGCACGGTGGTTCGGCCGCGGGGACACCGCACGCGAACACAGTGAGCTGGAGCGGCTGGACCACAGCGCCGCCGAACTCGAAGCCGCCGACACCACCGTCGCCGACCAGGTCAGGACGCGGCAGGAGACCGCGTGGACCACCCGCATCGAAACCCTCCTGGAGCAGCTGGACGAACAGCAGCGCGCCGCGGCCACCGCCGAACTGCAGCAGTTGTTGAAGCAGGCCGCACCCCAACTTTCTACCGGAGGCGGGCTCGTGTTGGGTAACACGTTCAATGGCCCCACCGCCGTCCAGGCCGGTAACCACAACCGCCAGGACGTCCGCTTCGGCATCCAGCCGTGACGACCCTGTCGTCCGCCTGATGAACGACGACCGGGTACACAACAACACCTTCCACGGCCCCGCCGTCGTCCAGGCTGGCGAGCACGGCAACCAGAACGTTCAGTTTGTCTATCAGTGGAAGCCCGCCTACCGGATTGAGGATTTCCCCACCATTGCGCGGCCGGTGCCCGCCCGCATGCTGGCTGAGCAGCCCTCCCGGCTGCTGCGGGCAGTACACCAGGTGGTGCCCTTCACCGGCCGCCATCGTGACCTCGACGAGCTGGCCCGCTGGCGTGACGATCCGGTGGAGAGGCTGTCGATCCGACTGGTGCACGGTCCCGGCGGGCAGGGCAAGACCCGCCTGGCCGCCCACTTCGCCGACCTGAGCGGTGAGGCGGGGTGGACGGTGTGGCAGGCGGCCGTCAACGAGGCCGGTGCCGACCCCATCGCCACCAGCTCGCTGCCTGACGCCGGCGCCGGGATTCTATTGGTAGCCGACTATGCCGAGCGTTGGCCCGCAATGGACCTGCGCAAACTCCTGCAGGAGCCGCTCGTGCACCGCACTGGTGTTCCGGTGCGCATCCTGCTGCTGGCTCGGCCAGCTGGAGTCTGGTGGGAGAGCCTGGATACCTGGATTGGCGACACCCTCGACGCCCCCGCCGAACTCCACCCGCTGCTGCCCCTGGCCGATGACCCACAGACACGAGCCGCGCTGTTCCGCCAAGCCCGAGACCACTTCGCCGACCATCTCCGCCTGCCCTCCGACCAGGCCGACCACATCGGTCCTCCCTTGGGCGTGGACAGCGACAAGGACTATGCCCAGATCCTGACCATCCATATCGCCGCCCTGGCCGCCGTCGACGCTCACCTGCACAACGACCCTGCCCCCGTCAGCCCAGCCCGGGCCTCCGCCTACCTCCTCAAACGCGAACGTGCTCACTGGAGCGCCCTGCACCAGCGCTCATCCCAACCGCTGTCCACCACCCCGGAGGCAATGGGTCGCACCGTGCTGACCGCTACCCTCACTCGCCCCCTGGCCCGCACTCACGGCTGGGCCGCCCTCGCTCAGGCCGGCCTTGCCGACTCCACCGATGCCGCCAACGCCCTCCTGGACGACCACCGGTACTGCTACCCCCCACCTCACGCCGACCCTGCCCGTGCCGTCACTGTGCTCGAACCTCTCTATCCCGACCGCCTCGGCGAAGACTTCATCGGCCTGACCACCCCGGCTGACCCCAACACCCCCGGCACCCCGCACCCGCTGCCCGGGGCGATCACCGATGACTGGGCCCACCAGGCCGCCGAACGCCTCATCCTCGGCCACACCAACACCGCCGCACCTGCACCATGGACTCGCGACGCCCTGACCGTACTGATCGAAACTGCCCGCCGCTGGCCCCACGTCGCCATCGGCCAGCTATTTCCCCTGCTGAAGAAGCACCCCGAACTTGCCATCCAGGCTGGCGGCATCGCCCTGGCGACCTTGGCCGGGCTCGACACTTTGGACATCACGGTCCTGGAAGCGATCGAACCCCACCTACCCCCTGACCGGCACACCGACCTCGACGTCGGCATAGCCGCCCTCACGGTCCGCCTAGCCCAACATCGACTCGCCACGACCGAAGACCCCGCAGAACACGCACGCACCCACGACGAACTCGCCAGACGCCAATCCAACGCCGGACTACGCCAGGACGCCGTCACCGCCGGACAAACGGCGGCGCGCTCCTGGCACACCCTGACCCGCACCGACCCCACTCACAAACCCGACCTCGCCCACTCACTGAGCAACCTCGGTACCTTCCTTTCAGATGTGGGGCGGAGGCAGGAAGCCCTCACCGTGACTAAGCAAGCGGTGGAGATTCGGCGTCGCCTGGCCTGGGTCAACCCCGCCGCATTCGAGCCCGGTCTGGCCACCTCGCTGACGAATCTCGGCGCTCAGCAATCGAAGGTGGGGCGGTGGAATGAAGCCCTCGCCGTGACGACGGAGGCGGTGAAGGTCTACCGACGGCTGGCGGCGAGCAACCCGGCCGCCCACGAGTCTGACTTGGCCACCTCGCTGTCCAACCTCGGCGCCTTCCTGTCGGTGGAAGGGCAGCGGAAGGAAGCACTCGCCCCCACAGAAGAAGCGGTGGAGATCCGGCGCAGGCTGGCGGCGGGCAACCCGGCCGCCCACGAGCCCGACCTCGCCCACTCGCTGACCAACCTCGGCGCCCGCCTCTCGGAGAACGGGCGGTGGGAGGAAGCACTCATTTCCGAGATGGAGGCGGTGGAGATCCGGCGCAGGCTGGCGGCGGGCAACCCGACCGCCTACGAGCCCGACCTCGCCCACTCGCTGACCAACCTCGGCAACCGGCTGTCGGAGGTGGGGCGGGGGGAGGAGGCCGTCGCCGTGACGAGGGAAGCGGTGGAGGCCCACCGTCGGCTGGCGGCGAGCAACCCGGCCGCCCACGAGTCTGACTTGGCCACCTCGCTGTCCAACCTCGGCGCCAGCCTGTTGGAGGTGGGGCGGGGGGAGGAGGCCGTCGCCGTGACGAGGGAAGCGGTGGAGGCCCACCGTCGGCTGGCAGCGAGCAACCCGGCCGCCCACGAGCCCGTGCTCGCCCGCTCGCTGTACAACCTCGGCCTCATCCTGTCGGAGTTAGGGCGGCGGGACGAAGCCCTCGCCCCGGCAGAGGAGGCGGTGGAGATCCGGCGCAGGCTGGCGGCGGGCAACCCGGCCGCCCACGCGTTCGATCTTGCTCGCTCACTGAACAACTTCGGCAACTTTCTTGCAGGAGTGGGGCGTCGGCAGGAAGCGCTCACCGTGACGAGGCAGGCGGTGGAGATCTTCCGGCGGCTGGCGGCGGGCAACCGGGCAGCCTACGAGCCCGACCTCGCCACCTCGCTGATCAATCTCGGCTCGTGGATGAGGGAGGTGGGGCGGCCGCTAGAAGCCTTCACCGCGGCGAGAGAGGCGGTGGAGATCTGCCGCCCGCTCGTCGCTGATGAACCCGCGCAGTTTCTCATTCCGCTGTGCAATGGGCTGGCCCTTCAGGGCAAGCTCTTTATTGACGCCGGGTGGGTGCGCGAGGCGAGCGAGATCCAGCGCTGGCTCGCCGACAACGATCCCCGGCCAGGCCGATAGACCGCTTTGCCGCAGGGCCAACCCCGGGGCTGCCCCGCTCCCCGGCAGGACGAGAGGGTCTTCACCTGGCTGACGGCACGCTCCGGGCACCCCGCACCCCTACACGGTGGGGTTGGCGGGGAAGAACTCGGGACGTTGTCCGGTGCCGCTGAACGTGATGACGCGGGCATGGGCGGTTTGGTGAGCGTTCCTGCAGCGTTGGTCCACTCGTGTAAGCGGTGTCCGGCCGGAAGCCCGGGGTCCGCGTCGGTGGTGGCGGTGCGGGCGGTGCCGTCGGGTGCGGTGTAGCGGACCTTGACTGGGTACGGGGTTTCTCTGGCTTCTGCTGAGCCGGGCTCTGGGTGCTCTGGCGCCTCGTTGAGGAGCGCGGCCGTGGTGTGACGTCCGGTGCGGGCCTGTTGCTTTGCGGTGGCCGTGAGCGTGCCGTACACAGCGGTGCTGACCGCCCACGTGGCCAGGGGCCGGTGATCGCCACTGTGATGGCGAGGATTAGGCCGATCCATGCCTGGAGCAGGTCGCTTGGGCGGCGCAGCGGGTTGCTCCGTCACCGCCACCAGCGGACGGTGCGGATCGGCGGCGGCTGAGCTCGCGGAATCGGGTCGGGCACGTCGCCTGCAGCCACGAGAACGGAGCTGCCGGACCGCTTGGGGGCAGCTCCATCAGGGGGTGGGGTGCAAAGGGGGTCCCAGAGAGGGGTGGTGCTGGGCGGAGCGTAGGGCGTCGGCGGCGGTGTGCGGCTGGGTCGCCGGCTGTACCGGGGCGTGCTGCTGCGCAGACAGCTGGGAGACCAACTCCGGGCGCAGTGCCCCGCCCCCGGCGAGCAGCGGCCCGCGGTCGAGAGCATCGACGAACTGCGGCAGCGGATCGTCGCGCATCATGGTGGTGACCAGGGCGGTGATGGCAGTGACCAGATCCGCCCGGCTGCTGTCCTCCAGGGCGCGGGTGCCCATGGCTTCCCGCCGGGCGGTCATGATCTCGCCGTCAGCCAGCAGCGCCACCTCGGTCAGGTGGAAGCCGACGTCGATTACGAGCGGCGGACGAAACGGGTCAGCGCCGGTGCCCAGGGCGATGGCCATGACGCTGTCGAGCGCTAGCACGGTACGCGGGCGCAGCACCTGAAGGACGCCTACTGCGATTGTGCACCGCGCGTATGGCAGGATCTCCAGCCGCTCCACCGGGATGGACCTGCCGCACCCCTGGCATATGCCGTACGTGCCCTGCTGCAGCCGGGCGAAGACGGCGTCGATCTCCTTTAGCGCCTGTTCGAATCGCTGCCCTCTGCATGACCTGCAGATCATCGGCCTGCGGAGCGCCGCCACAGGCTTCGTCGACGGCCTGCAGCTGGGCGAGGCGGGCTCCGCGCTCGTGCTCCAGACGCTGGCGGGTGCCTCAGACGCACTCAGGCGTTCGAGAGCAGAACCGATGCGGGCAGCGGAGTCCAGCGACATCACGAAACAGTCCCGTCCCACATCAGCCGAGCAGGGCTGTGGGCAGCAGGCCTGCATCCTCGGTTGTTGGAGTGGGGGGCTGGTTGTGACAGGGGGGTTGTAGTCCGTGTGGTGGGGGGCGTCGTCTTGTGTGGGTTGTCCCTTTGGCGTGGGTGGCAGTCGTCGGAGGGAGGCCGTCGTGTCGGATGGGGTGATGGGTCCGCTGGGTACACAGATGCGGGAGGTCACGTTCCCGGACCGGTCCCGCGGGATCATTCTGGTGCGGGCGGGGACCCCGTAGGACGTGGCCGATGGGATGGTCGCACGCGTCTGGGCCGAGCTGCGCAAAGGTTAGAGGCGCCGGGAGGCGCAGGGCTGCGGTCGTGCACGGCACGTCGGTGCTTTCCGGGTGCGCTGTCAGGTCCGGGGTGCGGGTGGCGCCTGCGTGGCGCTGGGCGTGGGTGACGGGCTCCGAGACGACCAGGGGCCACGGTGTCGGCCCCGGCCGGATGAACAGGACCCTCGGTGAAGGCCCGGGCGCTCTCGCGTGTGCCGGCGGGGTGGTGGAGCGGGCGGGAGCGACGTCGATGCCCATCGGGTCCATCAGGTCAGCCAGGTCAGCCAGGTCACCGGTCACCCCGGTCTCTGGATCGTCCGATGCGTTTTCGTGCGGGTGTTTGAGCTCCTGCCGGTGGCCGCTACCAGGCTGACGGTCTTGTGCTCACTCTCGTCTCTGTTCGAGGTGGATTACCTCCTCGTCGAACATGCGCAAATCTATGTTGACTGGAGTAGACATTGGGTAGCGGTGTGGTTATGGTTTCTCTCGTAGCCGAGATCAACGGGGCCTGGCAGAGATGAACTGCCGGCCGGCAGTAACGCAGTTGCAGTTCGCAGGGCGGTGCGGTGGTGGAGTACCGAAGCCAGGGTGGTTGCAGGATGGCGACGGGACTGACGACCGGACCGGGCGGCCCGCAGTGATCAGGGGCCGCCGTGAGCAGGACCGCTGTTGA
Organism: Streptomyces sp. NPDC012935; assembly: GCF_042900345.1. NCBI lineage: Bacteria > Bacillati > Actinomycetota > Actinomycetes > Kitasatosporales > Streptomycetaceae > Streptomyces > Streptomyces sp. NPDC012935. The sequence continues at coordinate 115 of NZ_JBIBBC010000041.1, read as the reverse complement.
CGCGGTAGCAGTACCCGTAGGTGCAGTTCGCAGTATCCAGCAGTGAAGTCAGTGAGCAGCACCTCGGTGAAGGCGTCGGCTGCGGACGCGCGCACCGGGAAGTTCGGCAGTGGGG
>NZ_JBIBBC010000040.1:0-7625 GCF_042900345.1 Streptomyces sp. NPDC012935 | reverse complement strand
TTCCACTTCTGGTGGCCGAAGATGACCGGCAAGATGCTCGACGAGCGCCTGGGCAAGATGACCTTCTGGACGCTGTTCGTCGGCTTCCACGGCACGTTCCTGGTCCAGCACTGGCTGGGCGTGAACGGAATGCAGCGCCGCATTCCCGACTATCTGGCGGTGGAAGGGCTGACGGCGCTCAACAGTCTGTCGACCGTCTTCTCGTTCGTGCTCGGCGCGTCGCTCCTGCCGTTCTTCTACAACATCTGGAAGACCGCGAAATACGGGGCGAAGGTCGAGACCGACGACCCCTGGGGGTACGGCCGCTCCCTGGAGTGGGCGACGTCCTGCCCGCCGCCGCGGCACAACTTCCTCGCCCTGCCACAGATCCGTTCCGAGTCCCCGGCGTTCGACCTGCGTCACACGCCCGCGCCGGAGAGGGAGCTGACCACTCTGTGAGCGTCACGGACGAGTTCCTCAACGACGTCGAGGGGCATCTGCTGCTCGCCGCGACCCGCGCTGAGGGCCGTACGGCGGCCGCCCGTTTCAGCGCGCCGCTGCACTGGCTGACGGACACCCAGCGGGACGAGGTGGAGCGGCGGTTCGAGGCGGAGTACCTCGCGCTCGCCCGCGCCTCCTGGCAGCACACGGCGGCGCGTGCCGGGAGACTGCGGGACGAGTACGAGGCGAGGTATCGCGAGCTGCGGCGCCGTCTGCTGGCCGGCCGGCTGCTGACCTGCGCCCTGGCAATCGGTGTTCTCGTCGTGTGCCTCGCCTAGGCCTGCGCTAGCTCACCGTCCACTTCTGGTTGTTCTGGCCGTTGCAGCTCCAGAGCACGAGCTTGGTGGCGCCCGCGGTGGCCGCTCCGTACGCGTCCAGGCAGAGCCCGGAGTTGACGTTGGTGATGGTGCCGTCGCTGTTGAGGTTCCACTTCTGGTTGCTCTGGCCGTTGCAGTCCCAGATGACCACGCGGGTGCCGTCGGTGGTGCCGAGGTTGTAGGCGTCGAGGCATTTGTTGCCGTAGACCACCAGCTCCTTGCGGGTGCTGTGGTACTGCCAGACCTGGTTCTGACCGCCGTTGCAGTCCCACAACTGGGCGTCGGTGCCGTTGGCGATGGTGTTGTCGTCGATGTCGACGCAGCGGCCGGACCCGCTGCCCGTGATCAGCGTGCCGTTCTTGCCGGGCAGCGGCCGTACGACTATGCCGTCGAGGGTGGGGGCGCCGGAGAACGAGATGGTGTTGGTGCTGCCCTTGGCGAGGGAGACGTTGACGGAGATGTTTCCCGCAGCGGAGCCGGTCGGCGGGAAGGAGACCCTGGTGGGTGTCTGGCCGTTGACGGTGAGCGTGGCCGTTCGGGCCGTGGCGGTGTTGTTGGTGTAGGAGACCTCGACCGTCTTCAGCCCGGCGCTTCCCGCGACCACACCGGAGAAGCCCGCCGTGCCGTTGTAGGTGCTCGCGGACTGCTCCGTGCCACCGGTGACCGTGAGCATCAGCGAGCCGCCCGCCGGGACGCTCGTGGTGTAACTCGTGCCGGTGGTGGCGAGGTTCTGCCGGGCCCACAGGTCACGGACGGTCGCCGCGCCGTTCGTCAGGCCGAGGTCGGACCAGCGGACGGTCATGTTCTGCGTGGTCGACGTGCGGTTGAGGAGGACGACGGCACGGTTTCCGCTGCCGGACAGGACCTTGCCGTAGACCTGGAGACCGGGGGTGTCCTCGGCGACCTTGACGCCCTGCAGGCCGCGCGGGTCCTGGTCGACTGCGATGACCTCGGGGTTCTTGAGGATGCTCGCCGTCTCGGCGGTCATGGTGGTGAGGTCGAGGCCGGTGAGGAGCGGGGCGCCGGAGATCGCCCACAGGTTCATGTGGCCGCGGTTCTGGGCGGCGGTCAGGCCCGTCATGCCGACGACCATCATGTCGGGGTCGTTGTAGTAGCCGGTGTGCTGTGCCGTGGGGTGGATGTTGCGGTCGAAGGCGGTCAGGACGTTGCCGTACGACGGTGTACCGCCGTGGAAGAAGATGTCCGTGTTCGTCCGCCACATCGGGCCCATGCCCGGCGCCCAGTTCCAGGGATTGTCGTAGCCCCAGTTGCACAGGGACAGGGCGAGCGGGCGGCCGGTGGTCGCGCTCGCCGAGGCGACGGCGTCGCCGATCGCCTGGTAGGTCGTCTTCGGGTCGAGGCCCTCGGCGTCGCCCCCGCACCAGTCGACCTTGACGAAGTCGAAGCCCCACCGGGAGAACGCCAGCATGTCCTGCTCGTAGTGGCCCTCGCTGCCCGAGCCGGGCGCGGCCGGGCGTCCGGTCGGGAAGTAGTAGCCGCAGCCGTCCTTGCCGGCGTCGGTGTAGATGCCGGCCTTGAGTCCCTTGCTGTGGATGTAGTCGGCGATGGCCTTCATGCCGCCCGGCCACTCCGCCTCGTCGACGGTGATGTTGCCGGCGCTGTCACGGGTGCCCTGCCACCAGCCCTCGTCGATGTTGATGTACTCGTAGCCGGCCTCGGGCAGACCTGCCGCCACGAACGCGTCGACCTGCTTCTTGATGACGTTGTGGTCGACCTTCGCGGCGAACGCGTTCCAGGACGCCCAGCCCATGGGGGCGGTGGGCACCGGTATCTGACGTGCCGTGGCCGCCTGGGCCGGGGCGGGCGCCGCGAACAGCAGGGCGGCGACGGCGGTGAGTACCAGGGCGAGGGCGCGCACCGCGGTGGCTCTGCGGCGGCCGACAGGACTCATGAGGGGTGGGGGGTACATGCGGCTCCTTCGTGCGGGAGAGACTCAGCACATGTTCGTAATTTCGAACTTAATTCGGAACATCGAACACGTGGCGCCGAAAGTAGGGCCACGGGAGAGGGAAGTCAACGGATGGGACAGACCTGAAGTCGCCCTTAGAGAGGCACAGTTGGCGCCACCGACCGCCAGCACCGCCATACTGGCCGATGTGCGCGTAGCGATCATGACGGCGGGCTCCCGGGGCGATGTCGCCCCCTACACCGGACTCGGGCACGCCCTGTCCCGGGCCGGACACGAGGTCACCCTGGTCACGCACCGCTGCTTCGAGCGGCTGGTGGCGGGGTCGGGCGTGCGCTTCCATCCCATGCCGGTGGATCCACGGGCCGAGCTGGAGTCGGAGCGCGGGCGGAGACTGCACCGCAGTGCGACCGGGCCGGGCAAGCTGGTGCGGGTGGTCCGGATGGCGCGGGCGCTGGCCGGACAGATGACGGACGACATGCTCGCCGCCGCGAGAGCCAGCGACGTCCTGCTCCTGGCGGGCTCCACCGCACCCCTGGGGCACGCCATCGCCGAGGGCCTGTCACTGCCGGCCATCGATCTCCCGCTGCAACCACTCGCCCCGACACGCGAGTTCGGACCGCCGATGCTCGGGGGCGGCTCCTGGGGAGCCGTCGGAAACCGGGTCGCCGGACACGGCGTGAACCTCGCCATCCACCGTGTCTTCTCGGCGGCCGTCCCGGACGCGCGGGCACGCCTCGGGCTGTCGCGCGGCAAGCCCCGCACCACGGCGCGCACGGGCCGTGTACTCCATGGCTACAGCCCCCTGGTGGTGCCGCGCCCTCGCGACTGGCGGCCGAACCTGGAAGTGACGGGGTACTGGTGGCCGTACGACGGTGCAGCTCAACTTCCCCCTGACCTGCGGGAGTTCCTGGACGCAGGCCCGCCGCCGGTGTTCGTCGGTCTGGGCAGCGCGACCGTGCCCGATCCGGCGGGGCTGAGCGCCGAGGTCGTACACGCCCTGCGCCGGGCCGGGCTGCGCACGGTGATCCAGCGGGGCTGGGGTGGCCTGGAGGCCGCCGGGGACGACGTACTGACCATCGACGAGGTGCCGCACTCCGCGTTGTTCCCACGGATGGCCGCCGTGATCCATCACTGCGGTGCGGGCACGACGGGCGCCGGGCTGCGCGCCGGAGTCCCGGCGGTGCCGGTGCCGATCCAGTTCGACGAGGGGTTCTGGGCCGCCCGCCTGGTCACGCTCGGGGTTGCGCCCCGGTCCGTGTCGCTGCGGAAGTTGACGGCCGACGCGCTGACGGCGGCCGTACGGGAGGCGACCGGCGACCCGTCGTACGGCCGTCGCGCCCAAGCCCTGGCCGAGGGTCTGCGCGCCGAGGACGGAACGGCCGCGGTCGTCGAGGCGGTGAACCGGCTCGGGGCGTGAGCCGCCGACGAGCGCACGTCGCCCAGTTGTGAAGCTCGCTCTCGACGACCGGCCCCAAAAACGCGCTCAGGGACCTGCAAGCCGGGGGTCCGCCGGCTGGAGGATGCCCAGCAGGATATGGACGAGTTCGTCGACGACCTCGTCGAGGGTGGCGTCCACCCACCCCGCGCTCCAGTCGTGCAGCAGCCCGTTGACGCTGCCGATGAAGGCGGTCACGGCGAGGCGGTAGTCGCGCGGGGCCGCCTCCCCCCGGGCCACGGCGGACGCCACCTCGGCGCAGACGAGGTCGACCCAGCGGGCACGGCGGGCGAGGCGCTGCTCCTCCAGACGGGCACTGACACCGACGATCTCGACGAAGGTGATGCGGATGCGGCGCGGGTCGGAGGTGACGTTCGCGGCGTACTCGCGGAAGATCGCGGTGGCGCGCTCGGCCAGCGGCAGGTCCCGGGCCTCGGCCACCGCGGCCAGTACGGCCTCCTCCGCCCAGGCGTTGACCTCGAGGTGGAGGGCGGTCAGGACGTCCTCGAGGGCACGGAACTCCTCGTAGAACTGACGGGTCGACAGGCCGGCAGCCTCGCTCAGTGCCGCGACGGTCGTGCCCCGGTAGCCGGGGGTGGAGCCGAAGAGTTGGAGCGCCGCGTCCAGGAAGCGTCGCCGTCGTTCCGCCTTTCGCTCCTCGGCCGACTTGCCGCCGTAGCGACCGGTGGGCGCCTTGAGCCTGCCCGCCACGCTGTCCTCCCACCGCCTCGCCGACCCACGATCAATTTTGTCGTGTACGCACTCTTGCAGAGAAGGGGCTCAGCCCAAAGCTTTCGGCACCGCACCCGTGCCGCCTCGGTCGCCGTGCGGCACAGGGCGACCGAGGCGCCGCGGGCGCTATCCGACGGTCCGCGCGGCCCACGCGGAGAGCTCGGACCGTGCGGCGTTCAGCACAGTGGTCGAGGGGCTGTTCGCTCCGTTCGTCACCAGCGCGTAGTGCAGGACGCCGGAGTCCGAGTCGGTGAGCAGCAGGCGGCGGCTGCCGGTGCCGCCCGGTTCCGCGGCGACGCCGATCGGGGTGGCCGAGGTGTACGACGGTGGGGCGTGTGCCGTGCCGAGGTCGGAGACCACCGTGGTGGACGCGGTCGGAAAGGAAGCCGGCAGGTGCAGTTCGGTCGGCGCCGTGCCGGTGTTGGAGCGCCACACGAGCAGACCGTACTGTCCCGACCCCACCAGCCGTGCCGCGTTCGGCAGTGAGCTGGGCACCGGGTTCCAGGTCAGGGTGGTGTCGCCGTCCCGGGAGCGGTCCTCGTAGGTGAAGGCGACGGTCGTGCCGGACGTCGCGCTCGGGTAGACGCGGTCGAGCAGCCGGGCGTCCTGGCGGAGCACCGGCGTGCCCGAGTCGTCGAGGCGTACGGCGGAGAGGTCCTCGTCGTTCCAGGCGTCCCCGGCGGTGAGCACCTTGTCGGGGTTGCCGTTCATCAGCTCGTGGTGGCGGCCGTTGTAGATGTCCCACTGCCACTGCGAACCGGAGAGCACGGGGCCGGAGCCTGCCGGGTTCGACCACCAACTCGCCCCGGGGACACGGGAGTCGAGGGCCTGGTACATCGCCTTGAGCACGGTCGGCGCCTTGTCGGAGACCGAGCCCGCCAGCGGATGGCCGAACTCGCTGATGATCGCCGGCGTTCGAGTGGCCGAGGCGCGGTCGCGGACGGTCCCGAAGTCACCGGCGTACTGGCCGTCCTGCGCCTTGCCCCACATGAAGATGCCGGAGATGGCCTTCTGATCGTAGAAGTGGGTGTTGAAGACGTACCGCGGTCCGAGCGTGCCGGCGTCGAGCAGCCCGCCCTCCTGCCTCTGGAAGTCGAGATTGGCGTTCCAGAAGAGGTTCGGCTCGGCGAAGAGCGGCTTGTCCTGCCAGCCGGCCGCGTCCATGCGGGCCCGGAACTTCTCGTAGAACGGCCACAGCACGTCGCGTTCCCAGGTGCGGCTGGTCTGGCCGGAGTCGTGGACGCCCGCGTGCGGCTCGTTGTAGGGGTCGAAGCCGACGACGGCCGCGAACTCAGCGGCGGAGAGGTTCTGTTCGATGTACGTCATCGTCTTCTGGGCGGTGGTCAGGAAGGCGTCCTGGAGGCCGTACGCGTTGTGCCAGAAGTCGTACGACGCCTGCTTCACCGCCTCGTTCTGGGTGATGTTCTGTCCCCAGAAGAGGCAGATCCCGCAGTTCTCGTCCGGGTAGTTCCCGAGGTCGACGGCCCACTTCGGGGCGCCGTCGCCGGTGTACCAGCTGTCGGGGTCGAACAGGTACCGGGAGTAGAGGTCCTGGTGGAAGTCGGGGTAGACGCGGATGCCGGCGTCGAGGAAGGCGCGCATCTGGGCGGTGGCGGCGGCCAGATACGTGGTGTCGACCTGGCCGCGTACGGGTTCCGCGTAGGCCCAGGACAGCAGGAAGCGGACCGAGTTGCCGCCGCCGAGGGCGCGCAGCGCGGTCGCGGACTTCTTCGCGTCGGCGACCGAGGCGAAGGGCAGGCCGTCGTGCTCGGCCAGCTTCGTCTCGCCGGAGACGTTGTACCCGCGCAGCACGATCTCGCGGCCGTGGCCGTCGGTGAAGCGGCCGTTCTGGACGGTGAGGGGCGTGTCGTCGAACCAGAGGGAGCCGGGGAGGGGGGCGGCGGTGGCGGGGGCCGGGCCCGCCGCCGCCCGGCCCCGCCCACCCCCGGATCAGGTGGTCACCGGCTCCTGGACGAGCGTGGCGTGCAACCGGCGCGTGTGGTCGAGCGGGCGCTCGGCTCCGGTCAGCGTGACACGGGCCGTCAGACGCGGGTCCGCACTGGACGCGGACAACCGCAGTTCCAGTTCGCCCGGTTCGACGATCCGCGTGCCGTCGCGTCCGGTGAAGGAGGCCAGGTCGGCCGGGACCGTGACGCTCAGGTGCCGGGCCTCCCCCGGCTCAAGTGCGACCCGCGTGTAGCCGATGAGGCGTTGCACCGGCTGGACGACGGAGGCGACCGGGTCGTGCAGGTAGAGCTGGACCACCTCGGTCCCGGCCCGGTCTCCGGCGTTGCGGACGGTGAAGGAGAGCGCGAACTCGCCGTCCGTCGGGGCCTCTTCGGCCGCCAGACTCAGGTCCGACCAGTCGAACCGCGTGTACGACAAGCCATGGCCGAAGGCGAACGCCGGGGTCGGGTCGATGTTGGACACCGCGCCGGCGTGCGCGAGCCGCGCCCCGAGGTACGTGCCCGGCTGGGAGCCCGGCCCGCGTGGCACGCCGACCGGCAGACGCCCGGAGGGATTGACCCGGCCGCCGATCACCCCGGCGATCGCGCGCGTACCCTCCTCCCCCGGGAAGAAGGACTGCACGATCGCCGCGGACTCCTCCACCGCGCGCCCGAGGGCGTACGGCCTCCCGGCCAGCAGGACGGTGACGACCGGGGTGCCGAGGTCCAGCAGGGCGTCGAGCAACTGCTGCTGCGTGCCCGGCAGCGCCAGTGAGTCGGCGTCG
>NZ_JBIBBC010000039.1:0-8571 GCF_042900345.1 Streptomyces sp. NPDC012935 | reverse complement strand
CGTGAAGAATTCCATGTAGGAAACCTTTACTTCAACCGTGGCTGTACAGGTGCTATCGTAGGTTACCAACCATTTGGTGGCTTCAACATGTCAGGTACAGATTCAAAAGCAGGTGGCCCAGACTACCTACAACTGCATATGCAAGCAAAAACAACTTCAGAAATGCTTTAATTTTCACATTGACGTGAGGGCTGTTCAAAGTAGGTAGAAATTGAGGCATTTTGAATGAATTTGTGACACTTCTCCAGGTAACGCTACCCTGGCTAAAACCGTAGACTTTCATGACGTAGTTTACCTTGGAGAAGTTAGCAAATTTACCGTTTGAATTGTTGCTATATTCTTAATCATTCTACTTATAGTGATACATAGTCCCTTTCTTTTATAAAGTTTTTCAACATGATTAGTAAGGAGAGAATAGGATATGACAAAAACTCAACAAGTTATTGAACAAACACAAAATTTTGGTGCAGCAAACTATCATCCACTGCCAATCGTTATTTCAGAGGCTGAGGGTGCTTGGGTTAAAGATCCAGAAGGTAACAAATATTTAGATATGTTATCTGCTTATTCAGCAGTAAACCAAGGACACCGTCACCCAAAAATTATCGCTGCTTTAAAAGAGCAAGCTGATAAAGTAACGTTAACTTCACGTGCTTTTTACAGTGAAAACCTTGGTGAATGGTATGAGCTAGTAGGGAAATTAACAAATAAAGAAATGGTATTACCAATGAATACTGGTGCTGAAGCAGTAGAAACTGCGTTTAAAGCAGCTCGTCGTTGGGCATATGATGTAAAAGGCGTAGAAGAGGGTAAAGCTGAAGTTATTGCATGTAATGGTAACTTCCATGGTCGTACAATGCTAGCTGTATCTTTATCTTCTGATGAAGAATACCGTCGTGGTTTTGGTCCAATGCTACCAAATGTTAAATTAGTAGATTATGGTAATCTTGAAGCTTTAAAAGCGGCTATTACACCAAACACTGCTGCATTTTTAATTGAGCCAATTCAAGGTGAAGCGGGTATCGTCATTCCAACAGAAGGCTTCTTAAAAGCAGCTCGTGAACTTTGCCGTGAAAACAATGTACTTTTCATTGCTGACGAAATTCAAGCTGGTTTAGCACGTACAGGTAAAATGTTTGCTTGTGATTGGGAAGAAGTAGAACCAGATATGTATATCTTGGGTAAAGCTCTAGGTGGCGGCGTATTCCCAATTTCTTGTGTGGCTGCAAACCGTAGTATTTTAGGTGTATTCAACCCGGGTTCACATGGTTCAACTTTTGGCGGTAATCCTTTAGCTTGTGCAGTTTCAATTGCATCAATTAAAGTATTATTAGATGAAAAATTAGCAGAGCGTTCACACGAACTTGGCGAATACTTCAAAGGTAAATTAAAAGAAATTAACAACCCAGTTATTAAGGAAGTACGTGGTCGTGGTTTATTTATCGGTATGGAGCTAACAGAAGCAGCTCGTCCATACTGTGAAAAACTTAAAGAATTAGGTCTATTATGTAAAGAAACACATGATACAGTAATTCGTTTTGCCCCACCACTGGTTATTTCTCAAGAGGATTTAGATTGGTCAATTGAACAAATTGAAAAAGTATTTAAACTTTAACAAAATGTTCACATTTTAATTCGGAAGTATGTTACAATGATGCCGATAACTATCATTAAAAAAAACAAAGAGGCGATTTAATAATGTCTGAAAACTTAAATCTTTTCACATCAACACAAGATGTCATTCAAGATGCTCTAAATAAACTTGGCTATGATGAAGCAATGTATGAATTACTAAAAGAACCGCTTCGCATGCTACAAGTACGTATCCCAGTGAAAATGGATGATGGTACAACAAAAGTATTTACTGGTTACCGTGCACAACATAATGATGCTGTAGGACCAACTAAAGGTGGGGTTCGTTTCCACCCACAAGTGTCTGAGGAGGAAGTTAAAGCGCTTTCAATGTGGATGACATTGAAATGTGGTATTGTCGATCTACCGTACGGCGGTGGTAAAGGCGGTGTCATTTGTGATCCTCGTCAAATGTCAATGGGCGAAATCGAACGTTTAAGCCGTGGCTATGTTCGTGCGGTAAGTCAAATCGTAGGACCAACAAAAGATATTCCTGCGCCAGACGTATTTACAAATGCACAAATTATGGCATGGATGATGGATGAATATAGCCGAATGGATGAGTTCAACTCTCCTGGCTTCATCACTGGTAAGCCACTAGTACTTGGTGGGTCTCAAGGTCGTGACCGTGCGACTGCACAAGGTGTTACAATCGTAATCGAAGAAGCAGCAAAAAAACGTGGTATTGATATTAAAGGTGCTCGTGTTGTTATTCAAGGATTTGGTAACGCAGGAAGCTTCCTTGCAAAATTCATGCATGATTTAGGTGCGAAAGTAATCGGTATTTCAGATGCTTATGGTGCACTTCATGATCCTGAAGGTTTAGATATCGACTATTTATTAGATCGTCGCGATAGCTTCGGAACAGTAACTACTTTATTTGAAAACACAATTTCAAACAAAGAATTGTTAGAGCTTGATTGTGATATTTTAGTACCAGCTGCTATTGAAAATCAAATTACTGCTGACAATGCACATAATGTGAAAGCAAATATCGTAGTAGAAGCAGCAAATGGTCCAACAACAGCTGAAGCAACTAAAATCTTAACAGAGCGTGGCATTTTACTTGTACCAGACGTATTAGCCTCTGCAGGTGGAGTTACAGTTTCTTACTTTGAATGGGTGCAAAATAACCAAGGTTATTATTGGACAGAAGAAGAAGTGGAAGAACGTCTATACAAAAAAATGGTCGAAGCATTTGATAATGTATATACAACAGCAACAACACGTAACATCAACATGCGCTTAGCAGCTTACATGGTAGGTGTTCGCCGTACTGCAGAAGCTTCTCGCTTCCGTGGTTGGGTTTAAGTAAAAAGAAGATAATGAGTCATTCCTATATTATTGGGATGACTCATTTTTTTCGTTTTTATTTGATTGAAGAAGGTGGTCTAGGCGCTGCTCTAATAGCATCTTTTTTTCGTTCCTTATTTTTTTGATTTTAAAAAATCTTAGCAGAAAAAAGCTCAAAATTATGGTTACGACAACAATTACAATAATAAGCATGTGCAAAAATTCCTTTTATTTTATGTAATGAGTAGTACTATACAACTATTGTCTGAACAAAATCTGAACAGTTTGAAAAAACGCTTTCGAAATAGCAAAGTGTTGACAGCGTTTAATCTTTGCTTTCTCTAGCGTAATTATGAGAAAATCCAACTAGAAAGGGGCGAATTAGATGGATTCATTTACTTTTTTTAACCCAGTGAAACTACATTTTGGTGAGGATGCACTTGAAAAATTGCCGAAAGAATTAGAGCAATTTGGAAACAAGGTATTAGTTGTATATGGTGGCGGAAGTATTAAATCGAATGGTGTATACGATGCTGTTATAGAAAAATTACAACAGGCGGATAAAACCGTATTTGAATTAGGTGGTGTAGAGCCAAATCCACGAGTAGAAACAGCTAGACGAGGTATTGAGATATGCAAAACTGAAGGAATTGACTTAGTTCTTGCTGTGGGTGGTGGTTCAGTAATCGATTGTTCTAAATTAATTGTTGCTGGCGCTAAGTATGATGGCGATGCTTGGGATATCGTGAAACGTAAAGTGTTTGTAGAACAAGCTATACCACTAGGTACGGTATTAACACTTGCTGCTACAGGCTCAGAAATGAATGCTGGATCTGTGATAACGAATGCTGCTACAGAAGAAAAACTAAGTTGGGGTAGTCCAGCAGCCTTCCCGAAATTTTCGATACTAAACCCTGCATATACAGTGACTGTACCTAAAAATCACACTGTGTATGGAATAGTGGATATGATGTCGCATGTATTTGAGCAATATTTCCACAATACAACGAATACTCCTATCACAGATGAAATGTGTGAAGGGGTATTGCGAACGGTTATTACGACAGCTCCAAAATTATTAGAGGACCTAGAAAATACGAAGTTACGCGAAACCATTCTATTAGCAGGGACAATTGGTTTAAATGGGTTCCTATCAATTGGTTCACGAGGGGATTGGGCATCTCATAATATTGAACATGCAGTATCTGCTGTATATGACATTCCACATGCAGGTGGTTTAGCCATTCTTCAACCGCATTGGATGCGTTTAAATGTACCAGTAAATCCTGAGCGTTTTGCAGGTATAGCAACACGTGTGTTTGGAGTCGAGGCAACAGGCAAAACAGTAGAAGAGGTTGCTTATGAGGGGATTGATCGTTTATCTGCATTTTGGACATCATTAGGGGCACCTAGTCGTTTGGCAGATTACGATATTGATGATTCGAAATTCCAGCAAATTGTAGATCATGCTATGCAAAATGGCCCTTTTGGCAACTTTAATCGATTGCAAGAGGAAGATGTAAGAACCATTTTACGAAATTCTCTTTAATACTTTAAGTATGAGGCTATGCTTATAGCCTCATACTTTTTTTATTGCAAGGTTAAGAAAAATTAACGATTAATGTAGAATTTTGTCGTAGAAGTTTCTTTAGTCCTGCAATATAATAAAATAGATACATAATAGAAGGAATATAAATGTATTTTTCTTTATTTTAAGTGAGGAAAGTCATGTTTTTAGCTGAGTCATTCAACCTATATTGTAGATTGTTTTACTATAAGGTGATTTATGGAATGACAGAAAAGGATAGTTTTTTGTCGTAATCAGTCAATTCGTGTGTCAATGTTCAGAAGTTGTTCAGCCACCTTTACTAAAATAATTACAATATTAAACAAAGAGGAGAGGGATCAAATGTTGAAACAATTGCTACAGGATCGTATTGTTACATTAAGTTGTATAGAAATGCCATTTCAGCAACATGTTTATAAAATGCAAAATTGTGTAGAGGTATTGGGGATTGAAGCGAAATCATTGCAAATTGAAAATGATAAAATTATCACTGGATACATTGTAGATCAAAGTATATTTTTTAAAAGCGTGCGTTTTGGGCGAACGAATGTTATTTTTTCGGATGGTGTAAATAAAGCAATTGTACAATTATTTGTTCGTCCTTCTGGAGAAATTGTTGTAGAAGTTAAGCCGTATTTGGGGGGTGCTGAGATTGTTCCCGTTTATTATCGAACAATTTTAGCAGATACAGCTATTGCAATTGATTTAAAAGGTGCTTTAAAACATTATTTGGTAGCCCATCAATTTATGAATATAGAAGATTCAATTGCTGAAGTACATTACCAATCCATGCATCCGAATGTATTAAAGGATTCTTTTTTAGGAAATTTCGTGTTGGGTTGTCATGTGGATGGCAGAAATATTCTCAATGCAGAAGAATATGCATTAGCTAATCGTCAAGCCTCCTTACTATTTTCAAAAATCGTTATTCAGCAGAATGGTAAAAGACAAATGATTGCTTGTAATAAATTACTTACTTTTATGATTACAAACCATGTTTATGTAGGTTATGAGGATATTCCTAATTTAAAATTAGTCTAACAAATAGCCAACTGCCTGAAATACGGCAATTGGCTATTTGTTTTTATAAAGTATTAAATGGAGTTGTTTGGTTTTTCACCAACGTGTATCCAGCTTGTTTTCCCATCATCTTCGTCGAATAATATAGCTACTTTAGATACTCCTTTTTGGCTTAGGATTACCTCTGTTAAATGATCCCGAACATCATCTAAAAAGGCTAACGATAAAAGCGGATCAGCTTCAGCCACTAATTCTACATGTAAAAACTCACCTTCTTTAATCACTTCAAGACGCACAATATCTTTGATATTTGGATCATCCATTACGAGGTGAGCGATATGGTTTAACATCTCTTCATCAGTTTCACCAATGACACCACGTGCGTTATCAAGGAATACCTTACCTACAACATAAAACATCATGACCCCAATTATCATCGAAACTAGTCCTTCTATTCGACCCCAACCTGTAAAATAAGCAATTAAAATAGCAGCAAAGGCTAAGAAGTTGCCTCCAGTAGCAACTAAATCTTCCATAAAAACTAATTTTGTTGCCGGTTTTGCTCTATTCAAGTATGTGAATGCTTTCGGAATAGATGCGATACCTGCTTTTTCTTGACCTGATTCATGTAGCACTTCTGCAGCCGCTTTAGCTAGCACTGTCCCTTCTAAAACAATCCCGATGAATAATACTCCTAGGGCAATCAATATCCCGCTAGACTCTCCTGTGGGATGAATAAAATGATGCCAACCTTCTTTTATTGTTTCATAAGAAAGGATAGCTACAATTATTACGGCGAAAAGGCATACTAAATTGACAATACGACCAAAGCCACCGGGAAATTGTTTTGTAGGTGCCTTTTTAGAGAGTGCTGACCCTATATACACAAATAATTGGTTTGCTGCATCGCCTAGAGAGTGCATCATTTCTGCAAACATCGCAACGTTACCTGTAAAGAAAAAGGCGATTCCTTTAATAATTCCTAAAAATGCATTTACACATGCAGCCATTAGAGAGGGTTTGTTACCGTCTTTTAGTAGTTTTAATAGTTCTGCCATAAAAAATCCTCCAACTAGTTTAAAATTTCCATTTCGATTTTTTCTATATAAGATAGTGCTCGTAATGAACGATAAAATGACAACAAATTATCCGAGACGATTAAGGAAAGACGTAAATCTAACTCATGTAAAACACTATCGTTTTTTAAGTGCACATCTTTAATGCGTATATTTTCAATGATAATGTTGTTGTCCTTTAAAAATAATAGAAATGATTCTGTATGGTTGTCATCATCAATTTGGACTTTTAATAAAATTTCCCGCATACGAATTCGCTTTGGTCCGATTTTCATAAGAAAAGGTGATAGTACTTCAATTCCAAAAACAATGATCACAACAGCTAGTGTTGCATCCATGTAAAAACCTGCACCAACCGCAATACCAATACCAGCGGCTCCCCAAATCATAGCAGCGGTTGTTAAACCCGTAATGCTGTCATTCCCGCGTCTTAGAATGACTCCTGCACCAAGAAAGCCAATTCCACTAACAATTTGTGCGGCTAAACGAAGAGGGTCCATCGTAATATTAATATCTTCTCTAGCGGGGGTTGAGTAGGCAGTTTCAATGGAGATAATCGTTAATAAGCAGCTGAAAGTAGCAATAACTAAACTTGTTTTTAATCCAACTGGTTTTTTCTTTAATTCCCTTTCGATACCGATTACTAAACTTAATGTGGCTGCAATAACTAATTTTATGCCAACTTCATATGTAATCATATTTTCGAATAATGTTTCCATACACAACCCTCCATTGATATTTCGTATTGCTAAGAGATATGCAAACTGTCATTATTATATGTGCATCACTTTTTTGTATTGTACAACATGAAGTAAGGACATATAAGTATTTTTTTAGGAAGGTGGGGTTTTTTGGAGCAGCCAAAAATCCATCCATACATCCCGATTGTGATTGGTGTAATTTCAGTATCGATGTCAGCTATTTTTGTGAAATTAGCATCGGCGGAAGCGGGGATTATAGCATTTTATCGCATGCTATTTTCCGTTTTAATCATGGCGCCATGGTTTTTAAGGGGATATACAAAGGAGTTAACGACTTTAAAAAGACGTGATTGGCTATTTTCTTCAGTTGCAGGGATTTTTTTAGCTTTTCATTTTATATTATGGTTTGAATCACTCAACTATACTTCAGTAGCAAGTTCAACAGTTTTAGTAACACTACAACCTTTGTTTGCGTTTGTGGGCACTTACTTTTTCTTTAAAGAGAAAATTACGGTGAAAACAATCGTAGCAGGATCAATTGCAATAATAGGAAGTATTTTAATTAGTTGGGGCGATTTTAAAGTAAGTGGAACAGCCTTATATGGAGATGTACTGGCGCTCGTTGCTTGTGCACTAGCGACAGCTTATTTTCTATTAGGACAGGATGTACGTAAGAGATTATCACTTGTAACCTATACAATGGTTGTATATGTTGTAAGTACCATCACTTTATTTATATATGTAATGGTTAAAGGGGAATCTTTTGGTCCATATTCTTCTATGGATTGGTTATGGTTTATCTTATTAGCGTTAATACCAAATTTACTTGGTCATACTTTGTTTAATTGGTCAATTAAATACGTCAGTACGAATGTTGTTTCAATTGCTATATTATTTGAGCCTGTAGGAGCTGCTCTTTTAGCTTTGGTGATATTTAAAGAGTATTTAATCATGACACAAATCATCGGTGGTTTGATTGTATTAGCAGGAATTCTATTGTTTGTAATAGATATTAAAAAGATTTTTAATTTTTTTAAGAAAAATGCTTGATTTTTAAAATGCTATATTATATATTATTACTTGTCCTTAACAAGAAGGAACGCTTGGAAATAAAGTTTTGAAAAGTTGTTGACTTTTAGTTGGGAATGAGATAAGATAATAAAGTCGCTGAAAACGACTTAAATAAAATGAACCTTGAAAACTGAACAAGCAAAACGTAATCAATAAAGTTTTAAGTAGCTAGTTTTGCTAGTGAACGAAACACAATTTTGGACATCAAACA
>NZ_JBIBBC010000038.1:0-12643 GCF_042900345.1 Streptomyces sp. NPDC012935 | reverse complement strand
TTTGTACTCACCCTCTCGGGCTTTCCTCCGGGCGCTTCCCTTCGGTCTTGCGTTTCCGACTCTATCAGATCTTTTTCTCGATCCGATTTCCTCGGCGCTTTCCAGGTTCCCGCTCTCGCGTTTCCCTTTCCGGCGTTTCCGACTCTATCAGATCCTTTCGGGCCTGACTTCCAGTCAGAGGGGTTTGTCTTCCCGGCCGTTGGGCCGTTCCGACGAGTGAGACTTTAGCGGATTCCTCGCTCCCGAGCTAATCGGGGGCTGCGTTCTGTCGAACGCGGATTCCTCATTCCGTAAATACACACGCCAATGAAACGACGGCAGACAGATCGACTGTCGTCGAATAGTTGTTGGTACTTGCGGAGTGGCTGTCCGGGGACCGACCGGAGTCGGCGCTCACGTCGGACAACTCGGAGAACAGTACGGATCGGCCCTGGGCGTGTCAACTTCCCTCCTGACGGCACCCTCGGGGCGTACTCTGGGACGCATGACGACGCGTACGTGCACCCAGCTGTGGTGGGCCGCCTGACGGCGGCCTGAGTCACGTATGCACTCAACGGCCGCCGCCTCGGCGGCCGTTCTCGTTTCTCCCTCCAGAGCTCCAGAGGGTCGGCCGCCCGGGACGGCGGCCTCGACCAGGAGGTGGAGAAAAGATGACGCGGGTCTTCAGTGGGGTCAAGCCGACCGGGCATCTGACGCTGGGGAACTACCTGGGTGCCATGCGGCGGTGGGCTGCCGTCGATCAGCACCAGGCCGACGCGCTGTTCTGCATCGTCGATCTGCACGCGCTGACCGTGGACCACGATCCGGCGCGGGTACGCAGGCTGAGTCGGCAGGCGGCGACGTTGTTGCTGGCGGCGGGGCTGGATCCTGAGCTGTGCACCGTCTTCGTACAGAGTCATGTGGATGAGCACGCGCGGTTGTCGTATCTGTTGGAGTGCGTGGCCACGGACGGCGAGATGCGGCGGATGATCCAGTACAAGGAGAAGGCCGCGCGGGAGCGGGAGCGGGGCGGGAGTGTGCGGCTGTCGCTGCTGACGTATCCCGTGCTGATGGCGGCGGACATCCTGGCGTACGAGACCGATCAGGTACCGGTCGGGGACGACCAGACGCAGCATGTGGAGCTCGCGCGGGATCTCGCGGTGCGGTTCAACCAGCGGTACGGGCACACGTTCGTGGTGCCTCGGGCCACGCCACCGCAGGTCGCGGCTCGGGTGATGAACCTGCAGGATCCGACGTCGAAGATGGGCAAGAGCGACGATTCCGGGCCGGGGATCGTCTATCTGCTCGATGAACCGGATGTGGTGCGGAAGAAGGTCATGCGGGCCGTGACCGACAGCGGGCGCGAGGTCGTGTACGACCGGGCCGCTCAGCCGGGGGTGGCGAATCTCCTGGAGATCTTCGCGGCCTGTACGGGTGGGAACCCTTCGGAGCTGAGCGGTGTATATGAATCGTACGGAGCTTTGAAGTCAGCCACCGCGGAGGCTGTGGTCGAGGTCCTCAGGCCCGTGCAGGAGAGGCACAGGGAGCTCTGCGCGGATCCTGGCTATGTGGAGGGGGTGCTGCGGGATGGTGCGGAGCGGGCTCGGGCGATGGCCCGGCCGGTCGTGGATGCCGCCTATCGCGCGATCGGGTTGCTGCCGACGACTGCAGCTACGGCTGCGACAGCGGCTGCCGATATCGGGGTGACTGTTTAGAAGGTGCGCTGGGCCGCCCCCGGTGCGGGGCGGCCGGCGCGTCAGGCGTTGTTTCCGGAGGCCAGCTCGCGGCTGCGGTCGCGTGCTGCTTCGAGGGCGGCGATGAGGGCGGCTCGCACGCCGTGGCTCTCGAGTTCGCGGATTGCGTTGATGGTGGTGCCGGCGGGGGACGTCACGTTCTCGCGGAGCTTGACGGGGTGTTCGCCGCTGTCGCGGAGCATCGTCGCCGCACCGATCGCGGACTGCACGATCAGGTCGTGCGCCTTGTCCCTGGGCAGGCCGAGAAGGATGCCGGCGTCGGTCATGGCTTCGACCAGGTAGAAGAAGTACGCCGGGCCGGAGCCGGAGAGGGCGGTGCAGGCGTCCTGCTGGGACTCGGGGACGCGCAGCGTCTTACCCACGGAGCCGAAGATCTCCTCGGCGTGGGCGAGGTCGGCTTCGCTGGCGTGGCTGCCGGCGGAGATGACGGACATCGCCTCGTCGACGAGGGCGGGGGTGTTCGTCATGACGCGGACGACCGGGGTGCCGGCAGCGAGGCGGGACTCGAAGAAGGAGGTGGGGATGCCTGCGGCTCCGCTGATGACCAGCCGGTCGGCGGGGACGTGGGGGGCGAGTTCGTCGAGGAGGGTGCCCATGTCCTGCGGCTTGACCGTGAGGATCAGGGTGTCGGCGGTCTTGGCGGCTTCCGCGTTGGTGACCGGGGTGACTCCGTGGCGGGCGCGGAGTTCTTCGGCTCGTTCCGCGCGGCGGGCCGTCACCAGGAGGTCGGCCGGGGCCCAGCCGCCACGGATCATTCCGCTGAGCAGGGCTTCGCCGATCTTGCCGGTGCCGAGGACTGCGACTTTCTGGGTCATTGGCTGGGGTGCCCTCCGGAGGTTGCGTTGTCCGGGTTCATCCTCCCACCAGGGGCACCTGTCGAGGTGCCGAGTCCAGTGGGCGGACGGGGCTGGGCGGACCGGGCTGGGCCCCGGCGGTCATGCCGTCCTGCGCCGCAGGGTCGCCGCTCCCAGGCCCAGGACCAGCAGGGCACAGCCCGCCACGATCAGGGCGTCGCGTACGAAGGTGGCGGTCATGTCGGTGTGTTTGAGGACCTCGTTCATGCCGTCGACCGCGTAGGACATGGGGAGGACGTTGGAGATGGCCTCGAGGGCGGGGTGCATGTTGTCGCGGGGCGTGAAGAGGCCGCAGAGGAGGAGTTGGGGGAAGATCACGGCCGGCATGAACTGGACGGCCTGGAATTCGGAGGCCGCGAATGCCGAGACGAAGAGACCGAGCGCGGTGCCGAGCAGTGCGTCGAGCAGCGCCACGAGCAGGAGCAGCCAGGGGCTGCCTGTGACGTCGAGGCCGAGGAACCAGAGGGCGAGTCCGGTCGCCAGGGCGGACTGGATGATCGCCAGGGTGCCGAAGGCGAGGGCGTAGCCGGCGATCAGGTCGCCCTTGCCGAGGGGCATGGCGAGGAGGCGTTCGAGGGTCCCCGAGGTGCGTTCGCGCAGGGTGGCGATGGAGGTGACCAGGAACATCGTGATCAGCGGGAAGATCCCGAGTAGGGAGGCGCCGATGTTGTCGAAGGTGCGCGGGCTGCCGTCGAAGACGTAGCGCAGCAGGAACAGCATCACGCAGGGGATGAGGACCAGCAGCGCGATGGTGCGCGGGTCGTGGCGGAGCTGGCGCAGGACCCGGGCGGCTGTTGCGGTCGTGCGGGCGAGGCTCAGGGCTCCAGTGGGCGCCGGCCGGAGCGGGGTGGTGCTCGTCGTCGTGGTCATCGCGTGGTCTCCTTCGCGCGGGCGGCCGCGGTCGCCTCGTCGACCAGGTGCAGGAAGGCCGCCTCGACCGTTTCGGAGTGCGTACGGGTGCGCAGGGCGTCCGGGGTGTCGTCGGCGAGGATCTGGCCCTCGCGCATCAGAAGGAGGCGGTGACAGCGCTCGGCCTCGTCCATGACGTGGGAGGAGATGAGAAGGGTGGCGTTGCGCGAGGCCGCGATGTCGTGGAAGAGGCTCCACAGGTCGCGGCGCAGGACCGGGTCCAGGCCGACCGTCGGTTCGTCCAGGACGAGGAGTTCGGGTGTGCCGAGGAGGGCGACTGCGAGGGAGACGCGGCTGCGCTGGCCGCCGGAGAGGTTGCCGGCCAGGGAGTCGGCGTGGCTGGTGAGTTCGACGTCGGCGATGGCACGGGTGACGTTCTCGTGGCGCCGGTCGGTTGCCGCGTGGCCCGGGTCGAGGATCGCGGCGAAGTAGGCGAGGTTCTGGCGGATGGTCAGGTCGTCGTAGACAGAGGGAGCTTGGGTGACATAGCCGATGCGAGTACGCAGGGCGGGGTGGCCTGCGGGGCTGCCGAGCACGTCGAGGGTGCCGGTGACCTTGGCCTGGGTGCCGACGATCGCCCTCATGAGGGTGGTCTTGCCACAGCCGGACGGGCCGAGCAGGCCGGTGATCTGGCCGCGGGGGACGGTGAAATCGAGGTCGCGGAGGACCTGACGGGCGCCGCGGACGACGTTCAGGGCCTCCGCTCGGATTGCGGGGATGTCGGGTGGTGGGTCGGATCGGGCGGACGAGTAATTCATCATGTGATGAATAATCCTCCGCCCGGGGTGGTGGCGTCAAGCGCCGGGGCGGGCCGGCACTCGGGGGAATGGGTAGCGCGTGCGTGGGCGTGGCGATGCGTGTGGAGCGGGTTGAGAGGGGCGGGTACCCGCGGGTGAACGGGACGACTGCCCGTCGGGGAATGGGATTGCCCGCGTGCGCAGGGGCGGGGCACATAGGTCGCCCGCCCACGCCGGATCGGGGGCGGGGGGCGGTTGGAGGGCTGTGGCCGACGGTCGCTGGTCTTTGGTCGCTGGTCTGTGGTTTTGGTCCTTGGTCCTTGGTCTCCGGTCTCCGGTCTTTGGTCTTTGGTCTTTGGTCGCGAGGGGGTCAGGAGGTGGTGGCGACGAGGAGGTCGACGTCGTAGGTCTCTTCGATGATTCCGTCCGGGAAGGTGTCGAGGAGGAGATGCTTTTCCTCGGTGAGGAAGGCGGTGCTCGCTTCCGTGCCGTGGACCAGGAAGAGCGAGTGGCTGCCGAGGTTCGCCAGGTGCGTGTCGATGGGGATGCGGCGGCTCCAGCGAACCTTGCGGCCGGTGAAGTCGAGCCGCCCGGTGGGGTCGGACAGGGCGGCTCGGGCGCCGCTGCCGTTCTGCTCGACGACGGGGTGCGTGCCGAAGCGACGCTCGATGCGGACTGCCTGTGCGGCGTGCCAGGGGATGTCGAGCGGGGTGGTGTTCCACCACAGGGCGAGTGCGCCGCCGGGGCGCAGTACGCGGAGGGCCTCCGGCACGGCATGGCTGGGGTCGGTCCAGTGCCAGGCCTGGGCATAGGTGAGGAAGTCGGCGGAGGCTGTGGCCAGGGGGAGGGCGTTGCCGTTGCCGCGGACGATCGGTAGGTCCGGGTGGATGCGGCGGAACTGGGCCGCCATGCCCTCGCCGGGCTCGACGGCCAGTACGGCGGCGCCGCGCCGGTGCAGGAGCTCGGTGGCGATGCCGGTGCCGGCGCCCACATCCACGACGCGCGCGCCGGTGAGGGAGTGGCCGGCGAGCTCTTCGATCGCGTCGAAGAGGGCGGGTGGGTAGGAGGGGCGGTTCGCGGAGTACTGGGCTGCGGCCGCGTTGAAGGAACGGGCGCGGTCAGCGTGGGAAGGGGCCGTCATACGGCCATGGTGGCCTCGGTCGGTGCGAGGGGCACCGAGTTTCCGCGAGGGGGCAGGCTGCACGCCTCGCGCAGCGACGGGTGGAGGGTGGTCGGAGGTGGAGGTGCTGGTCCCCCCGCTACCCGCGGCGGCGCTTCTTGGCTGGGTTGCCCGTGCGGCGGGTGGTGCGGTTCTGGTGTTGCTCGCGGGCCGTCTCGTATTCCTCGCGGTGGAGTTTCTCGCCGGGGGCCTCGGTGAGGGAGCGGAAGAAGTAGGCGAGGAGGGAGCCGACGAAGCCGATGGTCAGCAGGCCGCGGAGGGAAGCCTGGCGGTCGGGGTCGGGGCGCTTGGTGAAGCCGTCCCAGGTGTGGCGGAAGGCGAGGGCGCTGCAGACCGCGAACATCACGACCATCAGAAGGGTCACGAAGCTGCCGATGTCGGCGATCGCGAGGCCCTGGTACGCGAGGCGCAGCACCAGGCACGAGGCGGCCGCGGTGGCAAGGGCGCCGGCGGACACCGCGATGCGGCGGGCGGTATAGCCGTTGTCGCGGTCGACCCAGGTCGTGCCGAAGAAGCGCAGTGGCTCGGGGCGGGGGCCCGTGGAGCCCGCGGGGGTGTCCGGGGTGCCGTTCGTCTCGCTCACGCGTCGATTATGGCTCCGGCCTGGCCGCAGGCTCCGTACGGGTTCCGCATACCGGGAACTGTGGTGATCGGGATCAGCATGGACGGGCGCAGCCGCCGCTTCCTGTCCTCACCGGCACACGCGGCGCCGGTCGGTCACGACGAGCAGCGGGGGCGGACGTAGCCGTCGCTGCCTGTCCTGACGTAGGCGTCCGAGACGTACTCGCCGCTGGCGATGCTGTCCCAGATGTTCGTCGTGCCGTACGGGCCGGTCACGCTCGTACCCGGCGTCTGGCAGTAGATCGCGACCCGGATTCCTTCGGACAGGACCTTGATGATCGGGTAGCTGGTGCCGGGGCCGCTGCGGACGTTGAGACGGACGCCCGGCGCGACCGGGTAGTAGGGCACGGCCGCGGCCGCCATCGTGACGGCCGCATCCGCGGCCGTCTCCTCGCCGCCGTCCAGCACTTCGACACGGTCAACAGACATGAGACTTCCCCCCGTTGATCCCCATGACCGTCATGGGGTCCCGTTGATTCCCCTAAATCACGCCATGAAACAGAAGTTCACAACTCGAACGCGGAGACTAGCAAGCCGCCTCTGCCTCGCACGAGTCATCGACTAGGCTCCGTGCGTCGCGCGCGCGGACGAACAGCACGGGGGTGGTCCCATGGCGCCACAGCAGAACGCCGGAGCGGGCGCGGAAGCGGAACTTCCCGAGTACGCCGGTCACTACCGTCTGGATTCCCACCTGGGTGCCGGCGGCATGGGCGTCGTACATCTGGCGCGCAGCACGTCGGGCATGCAGCTCGCCGTGAAGGTCGTGCATGCCGAGTTCGCGAAGGATCCCGAGTTCAGGGGGCGGTTCCGGCAGGAGGTGGGGGCGGCTCGCAGGGTGAGCGGTGCCTTCACCGCGCCGGTGGTGGACGCCGATCCGGAGGCCGAACGGCCCTGGATGGCCACGCTGTTCATCCCCGGACCGACCCTTTCCGACCAGGTGAAGCGGAACGGGCCGATGGCGCCGGCGCAGTTGCGGCAGCTGATGGCCGGGCTGGCGGAGGCGCTGCGTGACATCCACCGGGTCGGTGTGGTGCACCGGGACCTGAAACCGAGCAATGTGCTGCTCGCCGAGGACGGGCCGAAGGTCATCGACTTCGGCATCTCTCGGCCAAAGGACAGCGAACTGCGGACCGAGACCGGGAAGTTGATCGGCACGCCGCCGTTCATGGCGCCGGAGCAGTTCCGGCGGCCGCGGGAGGTCGGGCCGGCCGCCGACATCTTCGCGCTGGGGTCCGTGATGGTGCACGCGGCCACGGGACGAGGGCCGTTCGACTCCGACAGTCCGTACGTCGTCGCCTACCAGGTCGTCCATGACGAGCCGGACCTGACCGGCGTACCGGAGAATCTCGCGCCGCTCATCGGGCGGTGTCTCGCCAAGGAGCCCGAGGACCGTCCCACGCCGGACGAGTTGATGCGGGAGCTGCGGTCGGTGGCTGCCTCGTACGACACGCAGGCGTTCATACCTGCGCAGCGCACGAGTGATTCGCCCGAGCCGCAGCGGGGTTCCGCGGAGCCGGAGCCAGGGCCGGCGTCGGCGCCTGCACCGGCGTCGACGAGAGGGCGCCTGCTCAAGCGGGCAGCGCTCGTGGCCGTGGCCCTGACCCTTGTCGTCGCCGGCGGAGTCGCCGCTGTGCAGCTGATGGACGACGGCACCGCAGCGCGCCCGAGCGGGCACGGGAGCGACAAAGCATCGCCCGCCCCGGCACGGTTCGGGCCCTGGGCCGTCAAGCCTGCGCCGCAGGGGAAAGGCCTGCCCAGGTGCACGTACGAAAGACCCAGATTGCTGTGTACACAACCGGGGCTGATCAGCTCACTCGATCCCACGGACGGCACCGTGCTGTGGCGGCATGACCTGGACAAGGGCGATTCCCCCGGAGGCCCGCCGGCTCTCTCCGGTGGGCTGGCGCATGTGCTGACGCATGCCGGCCGGCGTCTGGAGGCGCTCGATCCCGCGACGGGCAAGGCGCGGTGGCAGCTGGACGTCTCCGCGTACCGGGGCTTCCGGTACGCGGGCGGCATGCTGCTGCTGAGCGGTGCGGACGGGCAGATGACCGGCGTCGACAGCGCGTCCGGCGAGACCAAGTGGTCGCGGGGGGTCCCGGGGCTGAGCGAGGCGTACGTCGTCTCGTTCCCGAAGAGCCCGTGGGTTCTCGTGTCGAGTACGTCCGTCGAAGGGGACCGGACGCGAGTCGTCGCAGTCGATCCGCGTACGGGCGATGTCCGCTGGGACGTACGGCTCGACGGCGACCTGACTCCCGTCGGGATCACCGGCAGCGATGTGTTCTTCCTGGCGAGCGGCGGGGACTACGGCGAGGCGAAGGCCGTGGTCCGCTACAGCCCGGAGTCCGGGACGACGCGGCGCGTGGACTTGCCCGTGCCGGTCGCCCAGGCGCAGGCCGGTGTGCACGCAGGGGTGGTCTGTCTACTGGGCACCGGCGGGTCACTGGTGGCGGTCGACACGCGCGCGGGCAAGCAGCTGTGGTCGCTGGAGACAACCGTGAGCCAAGGCTCGGCACCCGTCTCGGACGGTCGGCGCGTGTACTTCACCGCCGCTGACGGACGGCTGCTGGCCGTCGACGCCGCCGAGGGCAGGCTTCTCGGCCAGACGCGCCCACGCCTCAGCACGAACTCCGCGGAGGCCACAGCCGCGCTGCCCCCGCCTGGCCTGGGCGACGGCGGCATCTACGCCACCGCCCCCGACGGCACCGTCTTCGCTGTGGACGCTCGGACCCCGTCCGCCTGGTGACGGCAGAGGGGCCGCCTCCGCAGAGACGGCCCCTCAGGGAGCCCTCGTAGTACCCGCCTGCCCCTCAGGGGCACTTTTGGCGGGGCTCAGCCCAGCTTGGACACGTCACGCACCGCGCCCTTGTCCGCGCTGGTCGCCATCGCCGCGTACGCCCGCAACGCCGCCGACACCTTGCGGTCGCGGTTCTTCGGAGCGTACGCACCGTTCAACGCCTGCTCCCGGCGGGCGAGTTCCGCATCGTCGACCAGCAACTCGATCGAGCGGTTCGGGATGTCGATGCGGATCCGGTCGCCGTCCTCGACCAGGGCGATCGTGCCACCGGACGCGGCCTCCGGCGAGGCGTGGCCGATGGACAGGCCGGACGTGCCGCCGGAGAAGCGGCCGTCGGTGATCAGGGCGCAGGTCTTGCCGAGGCCGCGGCCCTTGAGGAAGGACGTCGGGTAGAGCATCTCCTGCATGCCGGGCCCGCCCTTGGGGCCCTCGTAGCGGATGACGACGACGTCGCCGTCCGTCACCTGCTTGTTGAGGATCTTCTCGACGGCCTCTTCCTGCGACTCGCAGACGACCGCCGGCCCCTCGAAGGTCCAGATGGACTCGTCCACACCCGCGGTCTTGACCACGCACCCGTCGACGGCGAGGTTGCCCTTCAGGACCGCCAGGCCGCCGTCCTTGGAGTACGCGTGCTCGGCGCTGCGGATGCAGCCGCCCTCGGCGTCCTCGTCGAGCGCCTCCCAGCGCTCGGACTGCGAGAAGGCCTCCGCCGACCGGACACAGCCCGGTGCCGCGTGCCACAGCTCGACCGCCTTCGGCGAGGGCGAGCCACCGCGCACGTCCCAGGTCTTCAGCCAGTCCGACAGGGACGGGCTGTGGACGGCGTGCACGTCCTCGTTGAGCAGGCCGGCGCGGTGCAGCTCGCCGAGCAGGGCCGGGATACCGCCGGCGCGGTGGACGTCCTCCATGTAGTACGTGCGGTCCTTGGCGACGTTCGGCGCGACCTTCGCCAGGCAGGGAACCCGGCGGCTGACCTCGTTGATCTGCTCCAGCCCGAACGGGACGCCCGCCTCCTGGGCGGCGGCCAGCAGGTGCAGGATCGTGTTGGTCGAGCCGCCCATCGCGATGTCGAGGGCCATGGCGTTCTCGAAGGCCGCGAAGGTGGCGACGTTGCGCGGGAGGACCGTCTCGTCGTCCTGCTCGTAGTAGCGGCGGGTGATGTCCATGACCGTGCGGGCCGCGTCCTCGTACAGGGCCTTACGGGCCGTGTGCGTGGCGAGCACCGAGCCGTTGCCGGGCAGGGACAGGCCGATGGCCTCGGTCAGGCAGTTCATCGAGTTGGCGGTGAACATGCCGGAACAGGAACCGCAGGTCGGACAGGCGTTCTCCTCGATACGGAGGATGTCCTCGTCCGAGATCTTGTCGTTCACGGCGTCGGAGATCGCGTCGACCAGGTCGAGCGTACGGACCGTGCCGTCGACCAGCGTGGCGCGGCCGGACTCCATGGGGCCACCGGAGACGAAGACCGTGGGGATGTTGAGCCGCAGGGCGGCGTTCAGCATGCCCGGGGTGATCTTGTCGCAGTTGGAGATGCAGATGAGGGCGTCGGCGCAGTGCGCCTCGACCATGTACTCCACGCTGTCCGCGATGAGGTCGCGGGACGGCAGGGAGTAGAGCATCCCGCCGTGCCCCATCGCGATGCCGTCGTCGACGGCGATGGTGTTGAACTCGCGCGGGATGCCGCCGGCCTCCCTGATCGCCTCGCTGACGATCCGGCCGACCGGCTGGAGGTGCGTGTGACCGGGCACGAACTCGGTGAAGCTGTTCGCCACTGCGATGATCGGCTTCCGGCCGATGTCCGCACCGGGTACACCGGAGGCGCGCATAAGGGCGCGGGCGCCCGCCATGTTGCGGCCGTGGGTGACTGTGCGGGACCTCAGCTCGGGCATCGTCGCTCGCTCCTTCAGGGACAGCAGAGACTGCGATCAGAGACTTCTGACTGCTAACGAGCGTACGCCGCTCATCCAGAGGGCGGGACGAGGTGTCCGAAATGCGGGACGCATGTCTCGCGAAGCAGCCACCTGCGTCTCGCGCAAACGCCACCCGCCACTTCACCGACCGGTGAGATGCCCCTGCACGACGGGCGCCACGCGCGCGATGATCTGCTCCACGTCCGCAGAGGCGATCGGCTCGATCTTGATCACGTACCGCATCATCGCGACGCCGACCAGCTGCGCTGCGGCGAGCTCGGCGCGCAGCTCGGCGTCCGGGGAGTCGATCTCACCGGCGATGCGCCGCAGCAGCTGGGCGGAGACGAGCCGCCGGAACACGGCTGCGGCGGCCTCGTTGTTGACCGCCGACCGGACGATGGCGAGCAGCGGCTTGCGGGACACCGGGTTCTCCCAGAGCCCGAAGATGACGCGGGTCATACGCTCCCCCACATCGTCGAGGGGCCCTTCGAGCACCACGTCCCGCACCTTCAGAGCGGGCGCGAAGGCGACCTCCACCGACGCCTCGAAGACCTGCTCCTTGGTGCCGAAGTAGTGGTGCACGAGCGCCGAGTCCACGCCGGCCGCTTTCGCGATGCCGCGCACGGACGTCTTCTCGTAGCCCCGCTCGGAGAACTCCTCGCGGGCCGCGTTCAGGATGCGGTCGCGGGTGTCCGCGGATTCCGTACGAGGGGGCCGGCCCCGGCGTCGGGAGCCCACCCCGCCCTGGCCCGAGGTGATGCCGGTCACGGCCGGGACACCTTCATCGCCGAGGCCAGATGCAGGCGCGTGAAGGCGAGGGCCTCGGCGAGGTCGGCTTCGCGTTCGGCACTGGACATCGCGCGGCGGGTGTTGACCTCGATGACGACGTGACCGTCGAAGCCGGTCAGGGCGAGCCGCTCCAGCACCTCGGCGCAGGGCTGGGTGCCGCGGCCGGGGACGAGGTGCTCGTCCTTCGCCGAACCTCTGCCGTCGGCGAGGTGGACGTGGCCGAGCCGGTCGCCCATGCGGTCGATCATCTGGAGCGCGTCGCTCCGGGCGGTCGCCGTATGGCTGAGATCGATCGTGAAGTGCCGGTAGTCGTCCTTCGTCACGTCCCAGTCGGGGGCGTACGCGAGCATCTCGCGGTCGCGGTAGCGCCAGGGGTACATGTTCTCGACGGCGAACCGCACATCTGTCTCGTTCGCCATCCGCCAGATCCCCTCGACGAAGTCGCGGGCGTACTGGCGCTGCCAGCGGAACGGGGGGTGTACGACGACGGTGCTCGCCCCCAGCTTCTCGGCGGCCGCCTGGGCTCGCTGGAGCTTGGTCCACGGGTCGGTGGACCACACGCGCTGCGTGATCAGCAGACACGGGGCGTGGACGGCGAGGATCGGGATGCGGTGGTAGTCGCTCAGCCTCCGCAGTGCCTCCATGTCCTGGCTGACCGGGTCGGTCCACACCATGACCTCGACGCCGTCGTACCCGAGGCGCGCGGCGATCTCGAAGGCCGTCGCCGTCGACTCCGGATACACCGAGGCCGTCGACAGAGCGACCTTCGCATCCGGGATGCGCACCACTGGTTCTGCCACGGGGACAGCGTACGGGGCGGCGCTGGGCGTCGGGGAACTGGTGGGGGCGGGGCCTCCGGGAGGGGTTGCAACCGGCCATGGGTGCGAACTGGGGGTTTGGCCGGGGGATGGACTCGGGGGGTGTGGCGGGGTTCACGCCGGGCGGCCGGTTCGTTCGGGGGCGGGCGTCGGCGTGGGCCGGGTCTGGTTTCCGCGGGGTGCGGCCCGCAGCATCGGCTTCCTCGCCCCCGCCGCCCCTACCCGTCCCACCTCCAGGGGCTCCGCCCCTTCGACCCCGCCAGGGGGCTGCGCCCCCTGGACCCCCATCGGCCTG
>NZ_JBIBBC010000037.1:0-24181 GCF_042900345.1 Streptomyces sp. NPDC012935 | reverse complement strand
TTGATGTCCAAAATTTTTGTTTTGTTCACTAACCGAAGCTAGCTACTTAAAACTTTATTGATTACGTTTTGCTTGTTCAGTTTTCAAGGTTCATTATTTAAGTCGTTTTTCAGCGACTTCTTTATATTAACATCTCATTCAAAACATGTCAACAACTTTTTTAAAAAAGTTTTTTGTGTTTTTCTGAGTTATTCGTTTATGTCTTAGCGACAATTAATATAATACAATACTAAGATATTATTCGTCAACTACTTTTCTAAAAAAATATCGAGGTATTTTTTAGATACCTCGATTACAAGCATACTACAGTCATTGCCCCATTTCTAGAGCATCTTTATTTACCTTGTAATGACGGTGAAATATCCTATCATTTTTCGCTGCAATGGGTTCAATTTGAATATAGCCTTTATCCACTAGATACTCAACAAACACTTCTAAATCCACTGAGTAGTTAACAAGTTCATGATGATCATGTAATTCCTGAATAGTCCACATTTCTTTTGTTTGCATGACTTCTAATATATGCTGTGCCCCATCTCGTGTACGAGAGTGGATTAAAAACTCACTTGCTAAAAACAATAATTCTAAGCGCTTTTCTATTGGCTCATTACTTGTCACTAGCTCTTCATACAGCTTATAGATGGCTGGCTCGATTTTTTTCACCTGTGCCCAAACAGTTACTTCAGGATACAGGCCACTATCGATAATAGATAGGCGGCCTAGATGATGTAGCGAATCCACAACATGATTATAAGCATCTAAGTAACTTCCTTTATCAAAGTATTCTTTCCCCTCCAAATAGCGACGAATTAACTTTGAAAATTGAATACCTGTTTTAATTTTACGACCACTATACGGAAATTCCTGCAATTCTATTTTTAGTTTATGCAGAAATTCATTCCGATCAAATAATACTCTACCGAAGAATATCCAATCAACAACCTTTCTATTTGAACCGATGAGTAACCATTTTCGAATTAATTTCTCCGTAACAGTATGTAGAGCGATTTTATTTCCTTCATATAAGTAATGTTTTGAAAAGACTGGTTGCTCTGCTTCTTTTACGATAATGAGTAAAACCGTATCAAATGTATCTGTAACGTTACTTTGTTCTTCACGCTTTTCCACTAAAATTACGCCTAATGTATTCGACTGACTCGCACGTTCTTGATATATCGGACGCAGTACTTGCTCCATGTTCAGCCCTCCTTTATTCATATAGGTTGTTTTGTTCCGTTAAAAATTCGACATACTCTAAAAGTATTCCTTCTTTCATTCAGTTCAAAGCTAAAATACTTTGCCCTTATATGTTATAGTAGATTTTAGATTGGGAGGCAAGATGAAATATGAAACCTTATAAAAGTAAAATTAATAAAATTCGTTCATTCGCATTAGCACTAATCTTTTTTGGTTTTATTGTCATGTACGGAGGCATTTTCTTTAAAAACAGCCCGATATTAGTTTTAATTTTCATGTCACTAGGTGTTCTTTGTATTATCGGTAGCACAGTTGTATATGCGTGGATCGGATTACTGTCAACAAGAGCTATTCAAGTAGAGTGTCCTAATTGCCATAAACATACAAAGGTTTTAGGCCGAGTAGATATGTGCATGTACTGCAATGAGCCATTAACACTTGATCCTACTCTAGAAGGTAAAGAGTTCGATCAATCCTATAATAAAACAAAAAAATCCTAGCCCTTTTTAAGAGCTAGGATTTTTATTGTACTTTAGCAGTAGCAACTTTACATGATGGACAAGTGCCGTATATCTCTAAGCGATGCGAATGCACATCAAAGCCTGTTACCTGTGATGCAAAATGCTCTATTTCGTCGAGTCCAGGATAATGGAAATCGACGATCTTACCACAGCATTCACAAATCATATGGTAATGATCGTTTGTCACGAAATCAAAGCGACTTGAAGCATCCCCGTAAGTTAGCTCTTTCACAAGACCTACTTCACGAAATACACGCAGGTTGTTATAAACAGTCGCTACACTCATATTAGGGAACTTACCCTCAAGAGCTTTATAAATTTCATCGGCAGTAGGATGTGCCATTGATTGAATTAGATATTCCAAAATAGCATGACGCTGAGGAGTAATACGTACACCAGTTGTTTTCAACGTGTCCAGTGCATCTTGTAAATGCGTTGCAGACATCGTCATGCACCTCTTCCATAAGTATTATTAATTTATAATTGTTATAAATAGTGTATCCAATTCGTACTACTTCGTCAACAATCACACATTGCTTATCCTCAATAAATCAATGGTTTTTTCCTTAATATCCTCTTGATAAATCCATAACATTTTCTAAATCCGTGTCACCCTTTAGCCATTTTGTTAGGCTTGGCTTGAAAATTTCTAAGCTACGCTCAACATAACGAGAAGAATGACTGGATACATGAGGTGATACTATAACATTTGGTAATGTCCATAATGGATTGTCGGATGTCAGAGGCTCCTCTTCAAATACATCTAAAACTGCGTGTCCTATTTGCTTTCTTTCAATCGCTTGAATGAGTACGTTTTCATCAACTAAATTACCTCGACCAAAATTCATGAAGATCGCATTGTTTTTCATCGCAACAAAATGCTCTTCTTTTAATAAATGGGTCGTTTCTGTTGTTTTTGGTAATACAGAAATAACGATATCTGCAAGAGGTAGTGCTTCTTTCAAATTGGTAAAACTAATCATCGTATTCATATAGGCCGCTTCTTTACCAGAGCGGTTACAGCCAATTGTTGTAACACCAAAAGCTTGCAATAAACGCCCAACTTCCGAACCAATGGCACCTGGCCCCAAAATAAGTGCCGTACTATCTCGTAATTCCGTTTGTTGTGTTTTTTTCGACCATTCATTTTTCTTTTGCTGCTCATACATCCAAGGCAAAGCTCGTTTAATGGCTAAAATATGAGCAAGAATCGATTCAGCCATAGGCGTTTTATGAATGCCACGAACATTTGAAACTAGAATCCTGCGTTCAATAATAGCCTGAGCTGGCATTTTTTCTATACCTGCCGATGCAACAAAA
The DNA here is from genome assembly GCF_042900345.1 of Streptomyces sp. NPDC012935. Taxonomy (NCBI): domain Bacteria; kingdom Bacillati; phylum Actinomycetota; class Actinomycetes; order Kitasatosporales; family Streptomycetaceae; genus Streptomyces; species Streptomyces sp. NPDC012935. Next base: position 21,143 of record NZ_JBIBBC010000037.1, on the reverse strand, counting down.
ATCCATTTTAGCTTTGTAGCAGATTGAATACTCTCTTCTGTTAAATCTTCACCATATGTAACTAATACATCCGCTTGTTGAAGCTCTTCATTTGATATGCTCTTTTCAAAGATAAATTCAAGCTGTGGAAATTCTGCTACTAATGGTTCTCGTAAATCTGGTCTAGGTTCAAATGTAAAATAGATTCTCATTGTTTTGCCTCCTGTTCTGCTAAATAAGCATATACTTCTTCAATATGATTTTTCACTCGAACTTTGCGCCAAGCTTTTACAAGCTTCCCCTCAGCATCAATTAAAAACGTTGAACGCTCTATGCCCATATATTCACGTCCATACATTTTCTTTAAAACCCATACATCATAAGCTTCAGCAATAGCATGGTCCTCATCCACTAATAATGAAAATGGCAAACCATGCTTATCAATAAATTTTGTATGCTTGCTTGCGTTATCTGGGCTAACACCCAGAACAACAGCATTTAAATGACTGAAGTCCTCAAACTTATCGCGAAAATCACATGCCTCCGTCGTGCAGCCTGGTGTCATATCCTTTGGGTAAAAGTATAAAATAACATTTTTTCCTTTAAAATCAGCTAAATGCACCATCTCGCCCTTTTCGTTCAATAGAGAAAAATCCGGCGCTTTTTGTCCTTCTAGTAATGTCATACAATCTCCTCCTCTGTAGGTCCTATTTTACTCTAAGTAACAAATCAAGTCATATCTCTTAATTTCTTTGGATTTCTTACACCGATAGGTCTACAATAGATTACGTATAAAAAGTTAGGAGGCAATTCTATGAATCATGCAAAATCTGAAGCAATACATGAAGAGGCATTACAGCATATTGTTGGTGGTGTAAACAGCCCTTCTCGTTCATATAAAGCAGTAGGTGGCGGTTCTCCTGTAGCCATGGCGCGAGGAAAAGGCGCTTATTTTTGGGATGTAGATGGCAATCGTTATATCGACTATCTAGCAGCATATGGTCCAATCGTTACTGGTCATGGTCATCCTCATATTGCAAAGGCCATTACGCACGCAGCTGAAAATGGTACATTGTTTGGGACGCCGACTGAGTATGAAGTTACTTTCGCAAAAATGTTAAAGGAAGCCATTCCGTCGATGGATAAAGTACGTTTTAACAACTCTGGTACAGAAGCTGTTATGACAACGATTCGTGTGGCACGTGCCTATACAGGACGTACAAAAATCATGAAATTTGCTGGTTGCTACCACGGGCACTTTGATTTAGTATTAGTGGCTGCCGGATCAGGTCCAGCAACATTAGGAACACCAGATTCAGCGGGCGTGACAACTTCGACTGCTGAAGAAGTTATTACTGTACCTTTTAATAACCCTGAAGCCTTTACAGAAGCCATGGATAAATGGGGCGAGGAGATTGCAGCTATTTTAATCGAGCCAATAGTAGGAAACTTCGGTATCGTTGAACCAAAGCCAGGCTTTCTTGAATTAGTACATGCTACAGCAAAGGAAAAAGGGGCCCTAACGATTTATGATGAGGTCATCACGGCCTTCCGCTTCCACTATGGTGGCGCTCAAAATTTACTTGGCCTAACACCTGATCTAACTGCACTTGGTAAAGTTATTGGTGGTGGTTTACCAATCGGTGCTTATGGCGGACGTAAAGAGATTATGGATACTGTGGCACCCCTCGGCCCAGCATACCAAGCGGGTACGATGGCTGGAAATCCTGCATCTATGCAAGCTGGTATTGCTTGCCTAGAAGTTCTACAAACACCAGGTATATACGAGGAAATGGATAGATTAGGCGCAATTTTAGAAGAAGGTGTTTTAGCTGCTGCTAAAAAACATGGCGTAACCATCACGTTAAATCGTCTTAAAGGAGCGCTTACTATTTACTTTACAGATGTGAAGGTAGAAAACTATGAGCAAGCTGAAAGCTCTGATGGTGAAATATTTGGACGCTTCTTTAAACACATGCTTGAGCAAGGTATTAATCTAGCTCCTTCTAAATATGAAGCATGGTTCTTAACAACTGAGCATACAGAAGCAGATATTCAGGAAACAATTGAAGCAGTAGATATTGCGTTTTCTCAATTATAATCTTGACAAGAAAAAGGCGACTTGCAAGTAGAAGTCGCCTTTTTCTTATTCATCCATGCAAATCTATGTATTTTATGAGCACTTCCTTCTATAATGTAAAGAAGCTAAAAAATATTAGACAGAAAGGACATCTTTATGAAATTAGGTGCCCGTGTATTTAAAACTGGTGTAGCTATCGTATTTGCATTATTTATTGCAGAGTTGTTGAAACTACCTTCACCTGTTTTTGCTGGAATTGCAGCTATTTTTGCTATTCAGCCTTCTATTTATCGTTCTTACCAAACCATTGTGGAGCAAGTACAAGCGAATATTATAGGTGCGACAATTGCCGTCATTTTTGGCTTACTTTTTGGCCACCATGTCGTTGCCATTGGTATAGCTGTCATAATAGCTATCGGTTTAATGTTAAAGTTTAGACTCGAAAAATCACTTTCGCTAGCGTTGGTATCAGTTGTAGCTATTATGGAATTTCAAGGGGATGACTTTTTAACATTTGGTTTGATACGCTTTGTTACGATATTAGTTGGGGTATTAGCAGCATTTGTCGTAAATCTTGTGTTCTTACCACCTAAATACGAGGTAAAACTATTTCGCAAAATTTATATTTTACAAGATGATATTATTCGTTGGACACGACTGGCTGTACGGCAAGCTTCTGAGCATACATCCACAAAAACAGCATTAAGTAAGTTTAAAAACCGTATGCTACGAGTGGATACGCTGTATGATTTATATAAGGAAGAGCGTAATTACTTTAAAAATAAAAAATATGTCAAAGCTCGCAAACTAGTAGTCTATCGTCAAATGATTTTAACTTCCAAGAAAAGCTTGGAATTGCTACAGCGTTTGCATAATCACGAAAATGAATTAGCTCAGCTCCCTACCCAATTTCATTTAATGATTCAGGAGAGACTTGATTCCTTGCTAACGTACCATGAGCAATTGCTCTTAAAATATACAGGGAAGCTAAAGCCTGAGCATTCGGAGTGGAGTAAAAGCATTGACTATGTCCAACGTAATGAGCTGATGGAAATTTTCATCAAGCAAATCAACTTTGCTCGTGAAGAAGGCGATACGGAGTTTTCTAGCTATCACCTACTCTATATTTTATCGCGTATTTTAGATTATGAGGAAAACTTAGAACATCTTGATACACTTATTGTTTCTTACCAAAGCTATCATGGACATGAAATCAATGTAGAATTTGAAGAAGAATTCATATAGCTAACATTTTGGCGACAGATTACCTTGATTCAGGGGGATTTTGATCACCCATTGAATAAGATAAGTCTGTCGGCTTTTTTTATACAAAAAACCTCCAAGTAGTAATCTACTTAGAGGAAAGGAGCTAAGAACGCAATGTTAGCAATTGTTGCTCTGCTTGTTGGCGTTTGACCGTTTGTTCAGCACGTAAATGCTGATAATTGGCAATGCCTGATACAATAGTATCCCACATTTCTTCAAGAGTCTTGGTAGTGCTGGATTGTTGAGCCATGGCAGTACTTAATTGCACCGCTTCCTTGCTAGCTCCCCCAAATTGCCTCATACGATCTTCAAAGGCAGAGGCTGATTGACTTTGTAATTGTTGACGTCTTTCATTAACTGCATTCATCAAACCCATTTTAAAAACAGGAATGGTTTTAACAAAAGCCCCATTAATTTGTTCTATCAATTCACTGTTACCATTACGTAGCATATCGATTTGAGGGGCTGTGATAATAGCCACCATACGCGATTTTTCTAAGTCATCTATTTTTTGCTGAAGCATCTCTGCAATACCTTGCAAACGATTTAGCTCCATTTTTTCCAGCTGATTTCCTGCTTCACTCTGTTTTTCATACATCGGAATCAATGTTGTTTGGACCTCATGAAGCTTCATGTCAGTTGCTACGATATACTTTTCTAGCTCAAGATAGTACATGAGGTCTTCTTGATATAAGCGTGCAAGTACTCGGTTATCCTTCGCTAATTCCTCTTCCATCAGTACAAATTGATAATGGATTTTCTCAATATCTCTCCCCAGTCCATTATATTTCGTAAATAAATCGCCATCATTTTTGGTCTTACGTGCAAACAGCTTTTTAAAAAAGCCCTTTTGCTCTGTAAAATCTTGTTTGTCGAATGTCTGCATAAGGGCTTCAAGCTGCTTAAATAATTCATTTGATTCGAAAGTTGTTGACTGGGTGATGATGGCTACAATTTGATCTGCAAAAGTAGCTAATTTTGTAGACGGCTCTTTTCCCAAAGCTAATAGCTCTATCTGATTTTTTATATTGATTTGATTGGCAATTTGCCGTACCTCTGCATGATCCTTTAACTGTTCTTTGAAGGCTTCTGCTGTTTCCAGTGTCAGCTGCTTCAGCGTCAACGAGTTATTCGACATTCGTGCCGCCTCCTTCCTATCATCAGAAAAAACGATTAAAGATTTTTTTTATGATTTTGTCGGGTGCAGTTTTCTGTGGCTTTGGTTCTTCATAGTGCAAGTCAAACAGCATATGCTCTAAACGGTGTACATCATAACTATCCTCTTGCAAATGCTTTTCTAAATCTAGTTGTCCTGTCGGATTATAAAAAACAATATCCACACCAAATCGATTTAAAAAGGCCAATAATGCTATATCTTCACGTGATAAAGCTGGTTGTTGAGGTGCTTGATATAATACCAGCTTCGGTACCTCTTGGGAATAGTCAAAGCTTTGTAGTAATCTTAGGATCTCCAGTGGAATCATCGACATTTGTTTAAATAAAAATAACTGCAAATCATATAAGGTCTCATTTGGCTGCTGTTTCAACATGGGCTGCTCACAAGAAGTTTTTATCGTGTGTGCAATCGCACGCTGTAGCTCCAATGTTAACTCACCGTATTGCCACCAATCACTTTGCATAATACGCTCTACTGATAGTTCTCCATTTACTAGGCAATGCTTATAGTGAAAGTGAAAATTTGCTCTACTCGTTGGTGCATAGGGGAATTTCTGGACAAAAACAGTTTGCGGATTTGCTAATAACTGATGCATATAATACCAGTATTCTTCCCGTCTGCTCGAAACCCCACTAATTTTGGCAAATATGACTGGAATGACAATCTCATCCCCAATTACTTCAAACTGTGGTCGAACCAAAGCTTTCTCTTTTGCATAAATAAAAATATCATCATATGTCATCCGTAATGTTAAGGAGCGTGGCATAAAATCTTTAAACTGCCAAGGCTTATAGACACCTGATTGCTGATCATGCATTAATTGCTCAAAATGCTGACTAGATCGATATCCAACCGTTGCCTGCCGGTCACGCAACTTATCAGGAAATGGCTGTAAAGTTGTTTGATTGGCGTACGCATATGTGATAGAGAAAGTATCATTAGGATCAATCTCAGCAAATTCATCTATTTTAGCTGGATGAAAAATTAACACATCACAACCGAGCTCCATTAATAACAATAAGAAATAGCGCTGACTTAGAGTTGCTTCCCCATACCAAACTACTTTAGGAAAATCATCTGTTGGTTTCATGGATTTTGTCCATAGAATCCAATGGTTTTTTAGCCATTTCACCATATCAATTAAAAAACGGCGAAAGTCATTTGCTAGCAAACCTAACGATTGCTGTTTTTGAAAGAGCTCTACTACTTTAATGGTTGCTAACTGTAAATGGCGATTCATTACACTGTCATCATGCTTAGGAATTAATTGATAACCATACATCATTGCCACTAAACGATTAATAGATAGACCTTGTGGAGTTTGTTGATGCTGCGAAAGGATTGTTTGTATTGCCTGAAAGTCTTTTGGTTCAATATGTTTATTTAATTCTTCACTTAAAATATGGATGTTAGTGTTCTGTGACAATGTAAATAACGAATTGAAATAATCATCTTCTTCGATTGGTACGCCCAATACACGAACAGCAATTCTACTAAAGCTCACTTGCTGCTCTGTTGTTTCATAAAATGCACGATCCTTTGGTGAATCTTGAAACGCCTGTAGCCAATCATCAGGATGACGCTCCAACACTGATTTAATTGTGATTGTTTGCATACAAACGCACCTCCTAAAAATCATCCTCAGCCTATGCTAAAGCATTCATTTGTCATAGGACGTCTCACCTAATGACAACAAAAATATTTGAACATCTATACGATCGTTTGTTGTGATGCCATCTGTAAAACTGTTTCCAATAAATTCTTTGTAAATGCTTCACCATTGTGAGGCGAGTAAGTTGTATTTTGTAAAAATTTTGGCTGTTTATCCTTTAAGTCTCCATGATTTGGTGTAAAACCTAAATCAGCCATTGCAAGCATGCCATAATCCATAATAGAATCACCTGCTGCTATATGCACATCGTATGTACAGAACTCTTTTATATATTCTATAGCCGCTTCCTTTGTCAGCACCTTGGGCATAAAATACAATTTTTTTCCTTGTAGCAGAACATGCCAACCATGCATATCAAACTCTTGAATCATCGCTTGTAATTCATCGTATGGTAAAATATCAATATCTACATGATGTACATAAAAAAGCTCATCTATATACAGAGATCGTTGTAGCCATGTATCAGATTTAATTGTCTGAAAAAGCTTTAGCATATCCATACGAGGGATCGAGGAATCTTCAATACGTCTAGATAATGTTTGTGTCCATTTTTCATATGGCTGACCCTTTTCTACTATTGTACCCCCATTGCTTGTAATTGCAAAAGCAGGGCATAAATCATGAATAAAATGGATTCTTTTATATTGATGTAAAGCTCTTGTCGTAACAGGTACAAATAAAGTATGTTGGTGTACCTGTTGCAATAGGGGTGCTGTTGCCTGTGTCATCATACTCATTGCTGTTTCGTCCTTGTGTTCAACGACGATTGTCTCTGTAGCTGGCGGAAACATCTCCATCATGCGTTTAGAATAAATAAGGGTTCTATCTAAATCAGATGTAAATAATATCATCATATTCTCCTCTATAATTCTTTGATCAAACCACAACATGCATAGGACATATTCGAATACTCTTCAATCAATACATTTTTTTCCTGCGCTAATAATAAAATATGTTTCAATTCATGCATGTACTGTGGATTAATTAAAATCTTCCAAGGTATCCTTCTCAGCAAAACTCTTGTCGTTTCCCCAACACCTGGCTTAATGAAATGTATATTATCAATACCAAAATCTCGTTGAATTATTTGCACGGACTTCATACCCTCCCATGTAATTGGAGAGATTTCTTGCTCTTGAATTTGTTGCACAATTTTACTCTGTACTTGTTCAAAACATGTGACGATACGCTCTATGTACAGATTGGAGACATCTATTGCCTCTAATTCTTTGTAGTATTTTGCACCATGAAAATCGTTTGCATCCATAAACTGCAAATTTAATACCGTTCTACTTACTAATCCAGATACAGTGGAATTTAAACAAGCAGATGGTATTAAAAAATCCTCACGAGTTCCATAAATAGCTGCACAATGGCCAGGATCAGCCAAAACAGCTAAATCGGCACTTAACTGTTCTTGATATCGTAAATTAAACTTTTGGCAGGATTGAATTAATTCATTGGTAATTGCCCCTTTTCCTGTCCAACCATCAATAAATTGCAGACTTCCTAGAGGATGCTGTGTCAAAATATAACGAATTGCCGCTTCATCAAACCCACGACCTCGCAGTATAGAAATGGAGTAATGTGGAACATTCACATGATAATGCATGGCTATATACCGTTTGATTAAAATACCAATGGGTGTACCTGCACGAGCTAAACTCACAAGAATTAAATTTTCTAATCCTCTATTTTCAACGATTTGCTCTGCCACTACTCCAACGGCGATTGCTATTCTTTCTGCATGAACATCTAGCGCTTTATAAAAAAGATTCATGTAGGTATCCGATGGTTGCTTCTCCACTGGCAGCATTTCCGAATAATGTATACCCGATTGAATGAGTTGTTCACGTTTCTCATTATCCATTTCAAGGAATGCACTTCCAATATCACGCAATAAAAAAATAACGTCCTCTGGTGCATAACTCCCCATTTTATCTGGCTGCAAAGTCGATATCATCGTTCTACCTCCAATTCATGCATACTAATTACATATACTTTGGCGTTAGTGGCTTCTTGTAATGCCTTTACCACACGAGCAACTACCTCTTTACTTGCTATACGTTCCACTATGAAAAAAAGTTCCGTGTAAGACTGGCTTTGAAGATTATATAAAAAATTAGTGACCCCGTTATTTTCTGGACTTTCAAAGGCTATTTTATCGTTAATCGTATATCCTAAATCATCCGTACAATAGATTGGACTACGAGTAGTTGACTGAAAATAAACATCATTTCCTAAATAAGAGGCAATTTGCATAGGAACATACATGAACTCACCCGAGCCAATAACAAGCGCTGGTCCATTTGTTCTTAGCTCTTGTAATTGCATAGCAATAGCTTGTATCGTTTGCTTTTGGTCAACATGCTGTTTTGACGTGAGCATAAATCTCCCTGTTGCTAGCAAATAGGGGTACTTATTTATTAACCCATTCTCCGAAACAGAACGATAGAATTTGCGATCAACAGATACTTGAATCGGACAAATGTCCATATCTCGTGCAACCTGTGTTAGTAAGTTTGGTTGTGTACTGGTTAAGCTTGGAATGCCTGAACAGCTAAAATTCCCACACATAATGGAGATGAATTCTATAGAGATACCCCATTGTACTTCTAATTGCTGAAAGATTGTTTGCTGCTGTTGGGAACGCCAATCTAAAATAGATAGTACCGCATATTGTCTCACTAAAGGAAATTTCTGTATTAAAGTCTCAATAATATTAATGACCGTATTTCCAGTAGTAATCTCATCATCAATTAACACAATGCGCTTAGTTTGCAGTAAAAATTCTGGTTCCTCCGTATAAATTCTATGGCTTGTCGCATGTGAATGTTCTTCTTCAAACGTAACAAATGGCTCAAAATCGGGTAACACTTCACGTGTTGTGTGGATATACATAGCATTCGAGTGAAAGGCATTAAATACTGCGTGTCCAAGTGCTGTTGCTGTCTCAGCAAAGCCAATAAACAATGTTTCATCCGTTAATTCTAGGGTTCCTTCTATGGATTTTTGTACTTCATCCAAATTAGCTCCGTCTTTTAAAGCTTTAACGACAGACGAAGCCATTACCTTTTGTCCCGTAAGATGCTGCTGATACATCATTGCTAAAAGAGTTCCTGTCAGTAAAGGGATTTGTGGACGGACAGCCAAATGTTTGCCTAGTACCGTGCTTACAAACAAAAATTGTCTCTTTTTATTAATCCGAGCCGCCATTCTAAACAAATCGGTTAGCGCAAAATTATGGGGATTGTAGGTAATTTCAATATCAATTGAATAATTCGGTAAAATGCTTAATTTACTCATTTGTTGTTGCATATACACTACCACCTATTTCAGACTGTAATAAAAGTGAGGCAAAATCGACAGATTCATGATAAACACCATAGACATGAGCCTGTTTTAAAATCCGTTGTGCCCATCTCATATGTGGCTTAATTTCATTCATTTTATTAGCATAGTGACTTTTCATAACACCTTTTTGTCCATCATTATTTTCTATAATACTTAGCGCATCTAAGTATTCCTCATACGAAATAGCATACAGGGCATGCACAACACGGATATGGCTCGGATGAATAATTGTTTTTCCCACTATGCCATTTTGTTTATCCATTAAAACTTCTTTCATTAATCCATCTAAACAATCGTCTAATAACGCTTTCCTTGTATCAAGCGCGCCTTTCTCACTAAATGGTGTCACTCTAAGCGCGGGCTTTAATACACGCTGATTATTAAAATACTCCCACACAGGCCCAGAAATAATAAAACCATCTTCCTCACGACCTAAGATATTGACAATATCTGCAATACAATCTCGTATGACACTAATATCATAAATGGTAGAATCCATACGCCTGCGAATTCCGTAAATACCACAAAAATCGGTAGCACCAATTCGTACATTTAATACACGGGCTTTGTATTGATGTAGAACCGCTTTAATGTCTAATAACGCTTCCATGCGAGATTCCTTATATAGTACCTCACGACTTTCTAAAATTGGCATACCATATAAAATTAAATCATTTTCTAAAATGGTTTGTTCAAGCAACTCGAAATAACGGGCACCCTGTTCTGCTGTAAACTTTGGAAAGACATAGCCAGTTAATATTTCTTGCTTTTTCCCTAAAACAGTTGTTAGCCTTTGAAATTGCTCAACATGACGTACACGAACAAAAAGTAAAGGGAGCTCCTGAAGTAATAGCTGTTTTTGCTGATAGAGTGCATATAATTCACTAATATCCTCTATCAGCTTAGCTTCACAATCTACTAACTCTGCATCTCCAACTGCATCCTCCAAATCAATGACAAGTGATGTGAGTTCCTTATATTTTTGTGATCGGATCAAGCTCACAATCGTAGGCATGGAAGCTGGCATATACAAAGTCGCACCTAGGGCATATGACAAAATATCCGCCGTTTCCCATTTTGTAAACGGCTGTGGCTTCTTATAAAAAATCATCTCTGCTTCTGTTGCAAAATGTTGCATCTAATCCTCTCCCCAGTAACTATGCCTTTTGTGAAAAAAGCACTGTATCAGCCTGTTCCATACAGACTAATACAGTGCCTTGTTTACACTGCTATTTTCTTCTTCAACTTGTAAATAACAAATGTCAATAAGAATGCAGCTATTAAAATAATAACGAAAATTTCATGCGAAGGATGGTAGCCCCAATATACTAACACACATTTTCAGTGTATTATGATAAGCCCCTGTTACATCTGCTAGTTTAAAAACTGTGCATATGTATTTAATATCTCATTTAATACATCCACATCAGATCCTCCACCATGCACCTATGTCCCATAGTTACTGTAGGCCATATGCATTGATTAAAGCAGCTAGTCCACCCTGGTAACCTGAACCTACTGCAGCAAATTTCCACTCACCATTATGTCGGTACAGCTCACAAAATACTACAGCCGTTTCAATACTGAAATCTTCACCTAAATCGTAACGCAATACCTCTGATCCCGACTCTTCGTTCGTCAATCGTACATAGGCATTTAAGACTTGCCCGAAGTTTTGATGACGTCCCTCGGCATCGTAAATAGTAACTGTCACTACAATTTTTTCTATTTGAGGTGATACTTGCTTTAAGTTGACAAGAATTTTTTCATCATCCCCATCCCCTGCACCTGTACGATTATCTCCTGTATGGACAACAGACTGGTCTGGGCTGGCTAGATTATTATAGAAAATAAAGTCCTGTTCATTACGACATTTACCTGAAGCATCTAGTAAAAATACAGATGCATCCAGGTCAAAGTCTTGTCCACCATCAAATTGCTTTACATCCCATCCTAAACCAATGCCAATGCTATTTAAGCCTGGATCTTGCTTTGTTAAATCAATGCGTTGCCCTTTACTTAATTGTATAGCCATTCAAAAATCTCCCTTTCCGTCCAAAGATGAAATTTTAGTTTACACTTAAGCCATAATCATTACATAAAGCAGCTAAGCCACCTTGATAGCCTGCACCAATCGCATTAAATTTCCATTCTCCGTTATGACGATATAATTCCCCTACAACAATAGCTGTTTCAATACTGAAGTCCTCGCCTAAATCATAGCGAATAATTTCTTCGTTGGAAGTAGCATTCATAATACGAATATAGGCATTAGACACCATACCGAAGTTTTGACTGCGAGACTCTGCATCATGAATGGTTACTGTGAAGGCTAGTCGCTGAACATGAGCAGGTACTTGAGTTAATGCCACTTTCACCACTTCATCGTCACCTTCGCCTACACCTGTTAAATTATCGCCTGAATGCTCAACTGAACCATTGCCACCTGTAGTGTTGTTATAAAAAATAAAATCATTTTGATCTGCAACTTTACCTGTATCAGCAAGTAAAAACACAGAGGAGTCTAAGTCAAAATCATGACCACCATCATATTTATTTGTATCCCAGCCTAAACCTACAACCACATTCGTTAATCCTGGATTTGTTTTAGTTAAATCTACCTTTTGACCTTTTTGTAGTGAAATGCCCATAATTTTTATTCCTCCTATTTAGTCAATTATTTATTGATATCTTCGAACAACGTCGCCAAGCTTTATGTCATTTGTTCCCGTACCAACCGCAGCAAATTTCCATTCGTTATTATGACGGTAAATTTCTCCACATACTAACGTCGTTAAATTCGAATAATTATCAGTTAAATTATAGCGAATTAGTTCGCTTCCTGTCCTGTCATCATACACACGAATATATGCATTATGAATCATACCAAAGTGTTGATTGCGACCTGCCGCATCATAAATGTTTACAACAAACACAAGCTTGTTATATTGCGAAGGTACAGACGATAGTTCAATTGTAATTACCTCATCATCACCATCACCATCACCTGTTAAATTATCACCTGAATGTCGAACAGAACCGCAGCTACTTGTTAATTTTCCGAAATAAACAACATCGTCACCCGCTACAACCTTATCATCTTGTAACATTAATACCGAAGCATCACAGTCGATACTTCTGCCACTGCCACTATTTCTGCTAGAAAATAAACCACCTAAAAAGCCGCCACTTTTCTCTTGGCCTACAGGGTCCCACCCTAAACCAACTTTAATTTTATTTAATCCTGCGTTACCCTTTGTTAAATCAACTCTTTGTCCTTTTTGTAAATTAATCCCCAATTCTAACACCCTCCTAAAATATGTATTTCAGTCGAAAGATTTTATGGTAAGCAATAATCTACTAAGCTAAAAGATTTCTACTTAAATTAAGTCTAAAATAACGTGACAAAAAATTCAATTAATGGCTCCAAAAAGGTGTTTTCTCTTATTTTTGAAAGCCCCTCACGTCTTGTTCTATACTATAAAACGTTTTTGTAGTAAAAATGTTCCTTTTATATCCAATGGTCCAAGCAGCTAAAAAAACCTTCTAACTTGTAGAAGGCTATTGTCTTATTTACTAACTTTTCATTTTTGGATCAAGTGCATCTCGTAGTCCATCACCCATTAGATTAAAGCCTAAAACTGTTAACATAATAGCTAAACCAGGGAAAATCATCGTCCACGGAGCATTTAATAAAAACTTCCGTGCATCCGCTAACATTTTTCCCCATTCTGGTGCTGGAGCTTGAGCCCCTAGCCCAAGAAAACCTAATGCTGCCGCTTCAATAATGGCTGTCGCAATTGCTAGTGTTCCCTGTACAATTATTGGGGTTATGGAATTCGGCAAAATATGCGAAAATAGAATTCGTGCATCACGCATACCAATTGCTTTTGCCGCTACTATATATTCCTCTTCCTTGACACTTAAAACCTTAGAACGGATTAAGCGCCCAAAATTCGGTACGTTAATAATAGCAATGGCGATTAATGCATTTTGTAAAGATGGACCAAGCACTGATACTACTGCAATCGCTAGTAGCATACTAGGGAAAGCTAGCATAATATCAAAAATACGTGAAATTATCGTATCGATCCATTTTCCATAATAACCTGCAATGATGCCAAGTAAACTACCAATTATCACGGACAAAATAACAGAGAAAAAGCCTACCCATAGCGAAATCCTTGCACCGTGAATGATCCTGGAAAAAATATCCCGTCCAAAATCATCCGTTCCAAACCAATGATCAGCGGATGGTGCCAGTAAACGCTTCGTTAAATCTTGTTCATTGATGCCCTGTGGTGCAATGAACGGACCAATGACAGCTAGTATAATAAAAAATATAACAATTCCTGCTCCAACAAGGGATACTTTACTCTTTTTAAAACTACGCCACCCTTCGAGCCATGGACCTACTGCCTTTTCTCGAACTGGTGATACTTCTTTTTTTATATCGATTGCTCCAGTCATCATTGCAACTCCCTTCTATTTGTATTTAATCCGTGGGTCGACTACTGTGTACAGTAAATCCACGATTAAGTTAATCATGATGAAAATAAATGCAACGACGAGAATACCTGATTGAATAACGGGATAATCCCTGAAGCCAATCGCATCATAAATATAACGACCAATTCCTGGCCAACTAAAAATCGTCTCTGTTAAAATGGCACCACCTAGCAGTAATCCAGTTTGTAGACCAATTACCGTTAACACAGGAATAACTGCATTCTTTAATGCATGCTTATAAACAACAATAAACATTTTTTGTCCTTTTGCTCTTGCAGTCCTTACATAATCTGAACGCATAACTTCCAGCATGGAGGACCTTGTGATTCTGGCAATGATAGCCATCGGAATCGTTGCAAGTGCTACTCCTGGTAATATTAATCGTTTTATAACTTCGATGAATTGATCAAAGCGGCCTTGAATAAGCGTATCCAATAAATAGAAATGGGTTATGGCGGTAATTGGATTTCGCACATCTTCTCGACCAGATGTAGGCAGCCATCCAAGCTTACTACTAAATGTCCATTGCTCCATCAATCCAAGCCAGAACACGGGTACAGATACACCGATTAACGCTATAATCATTGCTGTATAATCAAACCAAGAATTTTGGAACCACGCAGAAATAATGCCAGCATTCACACCAATAACAATCGCAATGATCATCGCAAATAGTGCAAGTTCGGCCGTTGCTGCTAAGTATGGGAAAATTTCTTCTGATACAGGTAGTTTCGTACGTAGGGAAACCCCTAAATCTCCCTGAAAAATACCTGCTAAGTAACTAAAATATTGTGTATACCAAGGCTTATCTAATCCTAAACTTGCGTTTAACGCCTCGACCGCCTCTTTTGTTGCCTGTTGTCCTAAAATAACTTGTGCTGGATTTCCAGGAATTGCCCGTATCAACATAAAGACGATAAAAGTCATTCCAAGCAAAACTGGGATTAGTTGAAGTAAACGTCTCCCCATATAGTGAAGCATTTTCATCACCTCTCTATGATTTTCATAATCTACTGTGAAGTCTTTATATACTGTTGAAAGGTTGAGCCTTCACTAAACGGTTTTGAATGTTTAGTTGAATTCTTTCATACAGGAAATAATCATTATCTTTACTTGAAAAGAATCTGCGAGATTTCCACGGCTTACCCGCAGAAAAGCAAGCAGATTCTTCACATTCCTTTGTTCAATTAAAAATGATGAAATTTACTATTGAATATCTACTGCATCTAAACGGTCAGAACCAGTAGGATGCGCAATGTAATTTGTAACTTTCTTGTTAGCAGCTAAAATTGGAATAGAGTGAGCAAGTGGAACCCATGGAGCATCTTCAGAAATAATTACTTGAGCTTGCTTATAAAGTTCATTACGCTTGTCTTCATCAATCTCAGTTTGAGCAGCTGTTAATATCTTGTGTAATTCTGGATTATCATAGAACGTATAGTTATTAGAACCAATATTATCGCCGTCTAATAACGTGTATAGGAAGTTATCCGCATCCCCATTATCGCCTGTCCAGCCAAGTAGGAATGCATCCGCTTCACCGTTTTGAGCTTTTTCTAAATACGTAGCCCATTCAAATGACACAATTTTAGATTTAATACCCACGTCTTCTAAGTTCTTTTGAATCGCTTCAGCCACTTTTTGTCCGTCTGGCATGTATGGACGTGGTACTGGCATTGCCCATAGCTCAATTTCCTTGCCATCGTAGCCTGCTTCAGCAAGTAATGCTTTCGCTTTTTCAGGATCATACGTATAGCCTGTCACTTCATCGTTATAACCAGAAATTACTGGTGGCATTGGGTTTTTCGCTGGCTCAGCTAGCCCTTCATAAAATGCATCTACTAATGCTTGTTTATCAATTGCATAGTTGACTGCTTGACGCACTTTTACATTATCAAAAGGAGGACGTGTAACAGTTAAACCAAGGTAACCAACGTTCATAGATGGACGTTCGATTAACTGTAAATTAGCATCACCTTCGATTGTTGCTTTATCAGATGGGCTTAAGCCATCAGCTACATCAATATTGCCTGCTAATAAATCATTTAAACGTGCTGAGTTTTCTGGAATAGAACGATAAATTACTTTATCTAATTTAGGATAGCCATCAATATAGTAGTCCGGGTTTTTCTCAATTGTGATTGAATCATTACGTACCCAGCTAACAAATTTGAATGGACCTGTTCCTACAGGATTTGCAGATAAACCTTCTTCATCTGCTTCAAATGCTGTTGGAGAAGCAATCGCAAATGGTGACATTGCTAAATTTTTCAGGAATGGTGCTTGAGGTTGACTTAACTTAAAGACAACTGTGTAGTCTCCCTCTGCAGTTACTGATTCAATTACTTGCTTATCACCAACGACAAATTGCGAACTAAAGTAAGGGTGTTTATCTGCACCTGTTTTCCAACGTTCAATATTTTTAACAACAGCCTCAGCATTGAAATCTGTGCCATCATGGAATTTCACACCTTCTTGTAGCTGGAAAGTATACGTTAAACCATCCTCTGATGCCTCCCATGATTTGGCTAAGCCTGGTTGAATTGTTACATCTTGCTCTCCGAAGTTTACAAGTGTTTCATAAATATTAGCTGTCACCGTGAAGGATTCACCGTCTGTAACAACAGCAGGGTCAAGTGCTACAGAATCTCCACCACGACCATACACTAAAATTTTTGGTTCTCCACTGCTAGCTGTATCGCCACCAGTTGAAGTATCTTTACTACCCGTATCCTTAGTATCTGAGCCGCCACAAGCTGCTAAGATTGTCGAGAGAATAAGGAGTAGCATTACACCTAAAGTCCAAAACTTCTTTTTCTTCATCGAATTTCCCCCTATGAGTTTTTATATCATTTAATGTTGGAGTGCCTCGTAAAGATGGCAAGCAACATAATGACCTGGTTTCACTTCTTGCATTTTAGGTACTACCTGTGAGCATTGATCCTTTTTAAACGGACATCTCGTATGGAAAGTACAACCGCTTGGCGGATTTGATGCACTTGGAATATCTCCAGAAATGATGATCTGTTCCCGTTCAAACGTAGGATCTGGAACAGGAACCGAAGATAAAAGTGCTTGTGTATATGGATGAAGCGGTTCAGCATATAAATCCTCACTCGCTGTCAGCTCAACTAATTTACCTAAATACATAACGCCAACTCGATTACTAATATGACGCACAACCCCTAAATCATGGGAAATAAAAATATAAGTTAGCCTTAAATCCTTTTGCAGCTTTTGCAATAAATTCAAAACCTGTGCCTGGATGGATACATCAAGTGCAGATACTGGCTCGTCCGCAATAATTAAGCGTGGATTGGTCATCAGGGCTCTAGCAATGCCAATACGTTGCCTTTGCCCTCCACTAAATTGATGCGGATAGCGTTTGATATGATATTCATTCAATCCAACAATCTCAAGTAGCTCCAACACTTTTTGTTTTCGCTCTTTGGCATTACCTATCCCATGAACAATAAGAGGCTCCTCTAAAATTTTGCCGATGTTATGGCGAGGATTTAGTGAGGCATAGGGATCCTGAAAAATCATTTGAATATCTCTACGTGCCTTCCTCATTTCGTTGTTGGATAATTCTGAAATCATTTTACCTGCGAATTCTATCTTACCTCCAGTGGGCTCTAGTAAACGCATTAATAAGCGACCCGTTGTGGATTTACCACAGCCTGATTCGCCAACAATTCCTAATGTTTCTCCTTCAAATACTTCAAAGGAAACATCATCTACAGCCTTTACATCCCCGGCATGTGAATTAAGGACTCCTTTTCGAATCGGAAAATATTTTTTTAACCCCTCAACCTTTAATAACGCTTTCGACACGTTGCTCCACCTCCTGCTTTTCTAGTAAAAAACATCTTGATTTATGATTCTCTGCTGCTTCAAATAAAGGTGGTGTTTCCTGTAAACAACGTTCCATTGCATATTGACAGCGTGCTGCAAAACGACAGCCTACCTGAATACTTCCTGGTTTCGGTACACTTCCAGGAATAGAGTATAAATTTTCCTTTTTATAACGCATGTCAGGTACTGATTGAATAAGTCCTTGTGTATAGGGATGTTTAGGATTAGTGAAAATTTCATGAATCGGCGCCTCTTCCACTATTTGTCCTGCATACATAACAATCACTCGCTCACAGGTTTCCGCGACAACCCCCAGATCATGTGTAATTAACAACACAGCTGTATTCAATCGTTTATTTAAGTCTTTCATAAGCTGTAAAATTTGGGCTTGTATTGTAACATCCAATGCAGTTGTAGGCTCATCCGCAATCAATACTTGAGGGTCACAGACAAGTGCCATAGCAATCATCACACGTTGACGCATACCGCCAGACAGCTGATGTGGGTAGTCCTTTAGCAAATCCTCAGCACGTGGTAGACCTACCAATTTCATAATTTCAACCGCTCTTGCAAACGCTTCCTTTTTTGACCATTTTGGATTATGGATTAATATAGCTTCCTTTAACTGGTCACCAATCGTGAACAAAGGGTTTAGCGAAGTCATTGGCTCTTGGAAAATCATTGCAATGTCTTTTCCACGTATTTTTTGCATTTGTTTATCCGTACATTTAGCAATATTTTTGCCATCTAGCAAAATTTCTCCACCCGTTATTTTACCTGGTGGTGATGGAATTAATCCCATGATGGACAGCGACGTAACACTTTTACCACTTCCCGATTCTCCTACAATCCCTAAAATTTCCCCTTCATGGACAGAAAAATCGATATCGTCTACAGCAGGAATTTGCCCATTATCTGTGAAAAAGGTTGTTTTCAAACCTTTTATTTCTAGTAGTTTTTTCCTCATGTGTAACGCCCCACCCTACCTATATTTTACTTAAATGTATAATAATATTAATAGAATACTATAACTTTCGTTAAATTCCTTATTTTCAGATAATTCTAACTAAAAATCATTGCTCTTTCAATCATTAATATTCTGCAAATTACATAGAATTTCTACAATAATCGCCTTCCATAATAATAAAATCTTATAAAGAGATAATTTTTTACATTTTTCAAAAAAAAATAGCCTTCCATTTTCGAATAAATGAAAGGCTTTTTTTGAAAAAATTTCTTAAACCGTGTAATTTTCGGAAAATTTTAATCTAAGTGCTGTACTTGGAATAAATTATAATATGTTCCTTGACTGTCCATTAACTGTTCATGTGTTCCACTTTCGATTAATTGACCATGATCGATGACGAAAATCTTGTCAGCATGGGTAATTGTAGAAAGACGGTGCGCAATAATAATAGTTGTTCGTTCATGAGCAAGCTTGTCTAATGATTCTTGAATCAGTGCCTCACTTTCCAAATCTAATGCAGAAGTAGCCTCATCCAGGATTAGAATCGGTGGATTTTTTAAAAATACACGCGCAATAGCAACTCGTTGTTTTTGTCCGCCAGAGAGCTTTACTCCTCTTTCTCCAACCTTTGTGTCATAACCATTAGGTAGACTCATAATAAAGTCATGGGCATTTGCCGCTTTCGCAGCTTCGATGACTTGTGCATCTGTTGCATCCGGTCTCCCCATTAAGATATTCTCTTTGACAGAATCACTAAAAAGTATATTATCTTGCAGGACAATACCAATTTGAGATCGTAAGGAATGTAAAGTGACATCCCGTACATCTTTTCCATCAATGGTCACTTGCCCGCTTGTTGTATCATAAAAGCGAGGAATTAAACTGATAATCGTTGACTTACCACCACCACTCATCCCTACAAAGGCAACAGTCTCCCCAGGATTTATCGTTAAATCGATAGCATCTATAATAGGTGAGCCAGTTTCTTCATATTGGAAGGATACATTGTGAAAGCGAACCTGCCCATTTGCATGTGGTAGTTCACCAGCATAGTCCTTATCCTTGACTTCATAAGGCTCATCTATTAAATCGAACATTCGATCCATTGAAGCGATTGACTGTGTTAAAGTTGTGGACGAGCTAACAAGTCGACGAAGTGGGCCATATAAACGTTCAATATAAGCAATAAAAGCAACCATTGTTCCAACTGAAAGTGACCCATTTATTACTTGATAGCCCGCATAGGCTATAACTAGTAATGGTGCTACATCTGTAATGGTATTCACGACAGCAAATGATTTTGCGTTCCACTTTGTTTGATCAAGCGCTTTTTCTAAAAACTCACCGTTTGCTGAATCGAACAATTTTTGTTCATGCTTTTCTAAAGTAAAGCTTTTAATAATGCTCATACCAGCTACACGTTCATGTAAATAGCTTTGTACACCTGCAAGTGCTTGGGAACGTTTCCGTGTCAAATCTCTCAATTTGCCAAAGAAGTATTTCACACTGAAAGCATAAAATGGAAATGCGATCAACGCTACTAGTGTTAGCTTCACATCCATGGTTAGCATAATGGCAATCGCAATTACAATCGTCGCCAAATCTAACCAAACATTCATTAACCCCGTCATGACAAAGGTTTTTGTTTGTTCAACGTCATTAATTACCCTTGAAATAACATCCCCTGCCCGTGTATTGGCATAATACCTTAAGCTTAAACGCTGTAAATGTGCATAAATTTCCTTACGAATATCAAATAGTACCTTGTTGCTTACGTGTTGTGCAAAATATTGTCGATAATACTCAATAGGTGGACGAATAATAAAGAACACAATAATAGTTCCACCTAGCCAATAAAATAGTTCTTTTGTTTTTTCTACATCTGTTAAGTCATCTGCTGCAATAATATCGTCTAGCACAATCTTAATGAGCAGTGGAATAAATAGTGGAATAGCAAATTTTACTATACCAATGATAATCGTTAAAATAATTTCCCATGTATATGGTTTAACAAAGCGCATATATCGCTTAATGCTTCCCAATTTATCATCACATCCTTACAAAAAGAAACAGACATTCGAAGATGAATGCCCTAAGTATTATAGCAATATTTTGATTAAAATACAGTTATGATGACTTTATAGCGAACTATTTTACCTTTACCTTAACAACACTCTGTCCCCTCCAATAATCAGAACCACCAGTCTAACTGGTGGTTTGCTCTACGCGTGAAACGCTGGGGTACTGGCCCATGTCTAAAGACACACTGAAAGGTCCGCCAACC
>NZ_JBIBBC010000036.1:0-31414 GCF_042900345.1 Streptomyces sp. NPDC012935 | reverse complement strand
CACACCCGTTCCCATACCGAACACGGAAGTTAAGCTCTTTAGCGCCGATGGTAGTTGGGGGCTTCCCCCTGTGAGAGTAGGACGTCGCTAGGCAACAAAACAGTCAGCTGTGCGCTGACTGTTTTTTTACTTTCTCTTTTGATAACTTTTAACTCTACTAAAGAGATTGTTCAAAAGTGTTTTCTGAATTTAAAAAATGCAAATAAATGCCTCGAAAATGTAGTTAATTATTTGTATTGTTTATCTTAATTGTTATTTGTTAAAAATCTGAATTGTCTTTCTTTTATAAGTTCCTTGACAGTAGCAGTCCACGTTGTTAATCTTACAATTAATATTCTTTTAACTATAGGAGGAAGTTACGAAAATGTGGGAGACTAAATTTGCCAAAGAAGGTTTAACTTTTGATGATGTATTATTAGTACCAGCTCATTCCGAAGTACTACCGAAAGATGTTGATTTATCTGTTCAATTAACACCAAAGATTAAATTAAACATCCCAATGGTCAGCGCAGGTATGGATACAGTTACAGAGTCTAAAATGGCGATTGCTATGGCACGTCAAGGCGGTATCGGTATTATCCATAAAAACATGGGGATTGATGAGCAAGCTGAACAAGTAGAAAAAGTAAAACGTTCTGAAAATGGTGTTATTACAAACCCATTCTTCTTAACTCCGACACATCAAGTTTTCGATGCTGAGCATCTAATGGGTAAATACCGAATCTCTGGTGTTCCTATTGTTGATAGTATGGAAAATCAAAAGCTAGTAGGGATAATTACAAACCGTGATTTACGTTTTATCTCTGACTACTCTTTAAAAATTGAAGATGTAATGACGAAAGAAGATTTGATTACAGCACCAGTGGGAACGACTTTAGAGGATGCTGAAAAAATTCTTCAACAATATAAAATCGAAAAGCTTCCAATTGTAGATGAAGAAGGTAGATTAACTGGACTTATTACAATTAAGGATATCGAGAAAGTGATTGAATTCCCGAATGCTGCGAAAGATACACATGGCCGTTTATTAGTAGGCGCGGCAGTTGGTGTATCAAAAGATACGATGGTACGTATTGAGAAGCTTGTTGAAGCACAAGTTGACATTGTTGTAATCGATACGGCCCATGGTCATTCAGAAGGCGTATTACAAACAATTCGCTCAATCCGTGAGACTTACCCTGAGCTAGAAATCATCGCTGGTAATGTTGCTACTGGAGAAGGCGCACGTGCATTATTTGAAGCAGGAGCAGATGTTGTTAAAGTAGGTATCGGTCCTGGTTCTATTTGTACTACACGTGTTGTAGCAGGTGTAGGTGTACCACAAATTACAGCAGTATATGATTGTGCTACAGTAGCTCGTGAGCTAGGTAAAACAATAATTGCTGATGGTGGTATTAAATACTCTGGTGATATCGTAAAAGCTTTAGCAGCTGGAGGCAACGTTGTAATGCTTGGTTCTCTTCTAGCAGGTACATCTGAATCTCCTGGAGAAACAGAAATCTTCCAAGGCCGTCGCTTTAAAGTTTATCGTGGTATGGGTTCTATTGGCGCAATGGAAAAAGGTTCTAAAGATCGTTACTTCCAAGAGGATGCAAAAAAATTAGTACCTGAAGGTATTGAAGGCCGTCTTCCTTATAAAGGACCATTAGCTGATACAATCTACCAACTGATTGGTGGTATTCGCGCTGGTATGGGTTATTGTGGAGCTCCACATCTGGAGCACCTACGCGAGAATGCACAATTTGTTAGAATGACAGGTGCTGGTCTTCGTGAATCACATCCACATGATGTACAGATTACAAAAGAATCACCAAACTATTCCATGTAATATATTACTTGCAACTTTTATGCTTTCGCATCGTCTACAAAGATGGCGCGAGAGCATTTTTTTATGGTAGAGAGTCAACACGTTTGTTGTTATCTATGATAAAATGTCGAGGACAAGATTATTTTTTGGAGGGCTTTAAAGGTGAAAAAGAAAATGAACACCGTATTACGCTTACTCCTAATTCCTGTTTTATTATTTAGTATTTTTGCAGGTATTCCTGCAAAGGCAAATGCGGAAACAGATTTAGGATTAACAGTGGATGCTGCGATTTTAATTGATGCAGATTCAGGGAAAATTTTATTTGAACAAAATGCAGATACTTCACTAGGTATTGCAAGTATGACAAAGATGATGACTGAATACCTGTTATTGGACGCGATTGATGCAGGGAAAGTTAAATGGGATCAAGAATATCACGTAACAGATTATACGTATCGTATGTCTCAAAATCGTGCATTAAGTAATGTACCTTTACGTAGAGATGGCTCTTATACGATTCGTGAGTTATATGAGGCAATGGCAATCTATTCAGCAAATGCAGCAACCGTAGCTATTGCTGAAACGATCGCAGGTTCTGAAACTGAATTTTTAAAGTTAATGAATAAAAAAGCAGAAGAACTTGGTTTAGAGGGCTATAAATTTGTCAACTCTACTGGTCTTAATAATGCTGATTTATTTGGTATGCATCCATCAGGCACAGGCCCAGAAGATGAGAATGTGATGCCTGCAAAATCTGTAGCAAAATTAGCATATCATTTATTAAAAGATCACCCAAAGGTATTAGAAACATCTAAAATTGCAAAAAAGACATTCCGTGAAGGAACAGAAGATGCAATTAAAATGTCTAACTGGAACTTTATGTTACCGGGATTAGTGTATGAATATCAAGGTGTAGATGGATTAAAGACAGGTACAACAAACTTTGCAGGTCACTGCTTCACAGGTACTGCAGAGCGCAACGGTACTCGTTTGATTGCAGTTGTAATGAAAGCTGTTGATGCAAATGGACAAGGGTCCTATGAAGCTCGCTTTGATGCCACAGCGAAATTATTTAACTACGGCTTTTCACAATTCTCAAAGCAAGAAATTTTACCAGGGAACTATACATTCAAAGATCACAAAACAGTTAAAGTGACAAAAGGTAAAGAAGACAAAGTATCGATTGCAGTAAAAGAACCAATTTCATTTATGATTAAGTCTTCTGATAAAGACTTATATAAACCTACATTGGTTTTAGATAAAAAGAGTTTAGAGGCAGACGTTAAAAAAGACACTGTTGTAGGAAAGGTCGTTATTGAACGCACAGAAGGCACAGATTACGGCTTTATTGATGGCAAGGATATTTCATCCGATGTTGTCACAACAGAGGCTGTAGAGCGTGCTAGCGGTATCTCATTGTTCTTCCAAGGTGTAGGTAACTTCTTCGGTAATTTATGGGGAGGCATTACAGACTTTGTTGGTGGATTGTTTTAATATTTAAATACGAGCACATGAATGCACTTAAGCATTCATGTGCTTTTTCACATTTTTACACGCTATAGCATACGCTAATAGGCGAAAGGATGTGGCTAAATGTGTGGCATTACAGGCTGGGCTAGTTTTCAAAAGGACTTAAGAACAAGTGACACAATATTAAAATCGATGACGCAAACATTAAATAAGAGAGGGCCAGATGATGAAAATATTTGGTGTAGTGAGCATATTGCATTTGGCCATCGACGGTTGGCTGTTATTGATTTAATCGGTGGCAAACAGCCAATGAAAAAAATCCATGATGGTTTGAACTATGTCATTACATATAATGGCGAACTTTATAATACAGAGGAGCTACGTAAGGAACTTCAAAAAAGAGGGCACAGCTTTACAACACAATCGGATACTGAAGTACTATTAACTGCCTATATTGAATGGAAAGAGCAGTGTGTAGAATTTCTAAATGGTATTTTTGCCTTCGGTGTTTGGGATGAGCAAACACAGTCTTTATTTTTGTGTCGAGACCGACTAGGCGTAAAACCCTTGTATTATACAGAGCAACAAGAAGGTGTACTTTTTGCATCTGAGGTGAAGGCTCTGCTAGCACACCCCACGGTTCAAGCATGTGTAAACGTTGAAGGGTTGGCAAGTATGATGGCTGTAGGACCTTCTAGAGCGCCAGGTAAAACCCTTTTTCAAAATATTGAAGAATTACGACCTGGCTATGCTATGCGATTCTCTAGAGAAGAAGGTTTAAGAAAGTGGCCGTATTGGCAACTACAAAGTCGTAGACATGAAGAAACATTGGGAGAAACAATTGAACATGTTGGTTTTTTGTTAACGGATGCTATAGAACGTCAGCTAGTTTCGGATGTACCCATTTGTACGTTTCTTTCAGGAGGACTAGATTCCAGTATTATTACAGGCATTGCAGCAAATAGATTCCAACAGCAAAACCATCAATTGCATACGTATTCTATTGATTATGAAGACAATGAGCGCTTCTTTAACCCACATTCTTTCCAGACCTCCACGGATACGTACTGGATTCAAAAAATGTCAGAAACTTTCAAGACAGCTCACCACGCAGAGGAAATCACTCAGCAACAGTTAATTGATTTATTAGTGGAATCGGTCATTGTTCGTGATTCCCCAGGTATGGCAGATGTAGATTCTTCGTTATTATGGTTTTGTCGTGAAATAAAAAGGGAATTTACTGTAGCGCTATCAGGAGAGTGTGCAGATGAAATTTTTGGTGGTTATCCATGGTTTAAAGATAGGACTACTGGTTTCCCTTGGATCCGTTCATTGTCTGAAAGAAGTGCATTACTCCAAGAGAAGTGGAACAAAAAATTAAAAATTGAAGCCTATGCACAACAACTATATACACAAACAATAGCTGAAGTTCCTTTGCTAGATGGAGAAGGTCTAGCAGAGGCAAAGCATCGTGAAATGTCCTACTTAAATATGCTATGGTTTATGCAAACATTATTAGAGCGGAAGGATCGTATGAGTATGGGGGCAAGTTTAGAGGTACGTGTCCCTTTTGCAGATCATCGGCTTGTAGAATATGCCTGGAATATTCCGTGGGAAATGAAGAATTTAGATGGAATAGAAAAAGGATTACTTCGAAAATCAATGGCACATCTATTGCCGAATGAAGTGTTATATCGTAAAAAAAATCCTTATCCAAAAACATATCATCCTATCTATACAGCAGGAGTGCAAAAATGGTTGAAGGAAATTCTACATGATAAAAATTCAATTTTGCATGAACTATTTGAACGACAAAAGCTTGCGGAGTTAATTGAATCGGGAGGTAGCTCTTTTAAGGTTCCGTGGTATGGGCAATTAATGGCAGGTCCCCAGCTTTTAGCTTATCTAGGGCAAATTCATACTTGGTTTGAGCATTATCAAATTCAATTAATTGAGACTTAATATAAAACGACCCATCTACGTAGATGGGTCATTTTTTTGTATACTCCAGCAATCCATCAACTGCTCAATGGATGATTCGATTGCTTGTACGGGAATCCCTCCAAAACCTAATAAAAATTGAGCTTGTGAAGATTCATAGTGATCTAGTCTATAGGCTGATAATGGATAAATACCGATTTCTGCTTGAGACGCGAGCTGTTGTAATTGTTTTTCTGAAAATGTGTGTTGAACCTCTAATAAAATATGCATACCCGCTTGTTCACCAGTAATGTTAATGGATGATGAATATTTTTCTAAAATAGAAGTTAGTTTATCATGTTTTTTACGATAAATTTTACGCATACGATTGAGATGCTTTGCAAAATGCCCATCACCCATAAAATTTGCTACAATATGCTGATCAAAACGAGGCACCGTTGATGAATAATAATTAAAGACATCGTTATAAGTAGCAAGTAGTTTAGGTGGAAGTACAAAATAAGCTACTCGCAAGGATGGCATTAAAGATTTAGTAAAAGTACTCATGTAAATAACTTTATCGTTTCGATCTAATGCGTGTAGGGCAGGAATTGGTTTTCCAGCATAACGAAATTCCGAATCATAATCATCCTCAATAATATAACGAGAGGTGCTTTGTGCCGCCCAATTTAAAGCTTGTGCTCGTCTTGTAGCAGATAATACAGCCCCAGTTGGGAATTGATGTGAGGGTGTAATATACACAACATTAGCATTTGTTTCTTCAAGATCATGAATAATTATGCCCTCTTCATCAACTGCAATTGGATAAACTTTTCGTTTATGCTGCGAAAACATTCGATGGACGGCAGGGTATCCTGGGTTTTCTAATGCAAAGCTGGTGTCCTCACTAAAAAGACGGAGAATCATAGGGAGGAGCTGCTCCGTCCCTGAACCAATAACAATTTGTTCAGGGTGGCATACAACACCACGGGATTGATATAAATAATTAGCAATCTCTGTGCGTAAAGACAGTTCACCTTGTGGTTCCCCTGTTAATAATAGCTCCTTTGAGGTATCGTCAAAAAGCTCTTTTGCATACTTTCTCCATGTTTGAAATGGAAAAGCATCGATATCAATAGATCCTGGATTAAAATCGATTTTGTAAGACTTTTTCTTAGGATGTTCATTAATGGACGCCACAGTATCTTGTTGAATGTAGGGCAGTTCATCTATTTCTTCTACAAAATAGCCAATACGTGATTTGGACATAATATAGCCTTCAGCTAAAAGCTGAGCATAGGCAATTTCAATTGTTGTTTGGGAAATGTTTAAAAAATCAGCTAATTTTCTTTTTGAAGGCAGTTTTTCTCCTACAGTTATTTTTTTAGAAATAATAGCTTCTTTAATACCGTTATAAAGCTGATCATAAAGCGGTTTATCACTATCTCTTTCAAGCTGGAATAAAAGCATATCCATGATCTGGAACCTCCTGACCCTATAAATATTTTAAAAACTGGATATTTTGATATGGTCAATTTCTATTATACTAAACTTCATCATAAAGGTGGAGGTTAGAAAATGAAACAAACAGGTACAGAGCTAGTAAAGCGTGGAATGGCAGAAATGCAAAAAGGCGGCGTCATTATGGATGTCATTAATGCAGAGCAAGCAAAAATTGCAGAAGCTGCAGGTGCTGTAGCAGTTATGGCATTAGAAAGAGTACCGTCAGATATTCGGAAAGCAGGTGGCGTTGCACGCATGGCCGATCCTCGTATTGTTGAGGGAGTGATGGGGGCTGTAACTATTCCTGTGATGGCCAAAGCACGTATTGGTCATATTGTTGAAGCACGTGTCTTAGAAGCAATGGGTGTTGATTATATTGATGAAAGTGAAGTTTTAACACCAGCTGATGAAGAATACCATTTATTAAAAAGTGAATACACAGTACCGTTTGTGTGTGGCTGTCGTGATTTAGGAGAGGCAACCCGTCGTATCGGGGAAGGTGCCTCGATGTTACGAACTAAAGGTGAACCAGGTACAGGGAATATTGTGGAGGCCGTTCGCCATATTCGTAAAGTAAATGCACAGGTTCGTAAAGTCGTAGGAATGACAGAGGATGAATTAATGACAGAGGCGAAATTACTAGGAGCTCCTTTCGAGTTATTAAGAGAAATTAAACGTCTTGGTCGTTTACCAGTAGTAAACTTCGCAGCAGGAGGAGTGGCAACGCCTGCTGATGCAGCCTTAATGATGGAACTTGGAGCTGATGGCGTTTTCGTTGGTTCAGGTATTTTTAAATCTGAGAACCCTGAAAAATTTGCACGTGCCATTGTAGAGGCGACTACTCATTATAAAGACTATAAGATTATTGCGGAAATATCAAAAGAGCTCGGAGTGCCAATGAAGGGGATTGATATTGCACAGCTTGGACACAACGAGCGTATGCAAGAGCGAGGTTGGTAGCATGAAGCGAATTGGTGTATTAGCATTACAA
The DNA here is from genome assembly GCF_042900345.1 of Streptomyces sp. NPDC012935. Taxonomy (NCBI): domain Bacteria; kingdom Bacillati; phylum Actinomycetota; class Actinomycetes; order Kitasatosporales; family Streptomycetaceae; genus Streptomyces; species Streptomyces sp. NPDC012935. Next base: position 23,723 of record NZ_JBIBBC010000036.1, on the reverse strand, counting down.
GGAGCAGTTCGTGAGCATATACAAATGTTAGAAGCTCTTGGTTGTGAAGCAATTCAAGTAAAACAAAGAAAGGATTTAGGAAACCTAGATGGACTTGTGTTACCAGGTGGAGAAAGCACTACAATGAGAAAATTGCTGGATCGATTTGATCTGCTAGAGCCAATTCGTGGACTTGCTCAGCAAGGATTACCGATGCTTGGTACATGTGCGGGAGTAATTTTATTAGCCAAGGATCTAATTGAAGATGAACCACATTTGGCTGTGATGGACGTGACTGTAGCAAGAAACTCGTATGGACGTCAGGTGGATAGCTTCGAAGTACAACTAGATATTCCTAAAGTAGGTGTAGGGATTCCAGCAGTATTTATTCGTGCACCTCATATTGAAGCGGTAGGTAAAGGTGTTGAAATTCTTGCACAACATGAAGGGAAAATAATCTTGGCACAAGATGGCCATTTATTGGGTTGTTCGTTTCATCCCGAATTAACAGAGGATACACGAATTCTTGAATATTTTGTAACCTCTATGGTATGACTTGCAAAATTTGTTTTCATATAGTACAGTATGTTTAAATTTTAAATAACTGAACACGATGATGGGAAGTAGTAGCAAGCACGTTTTTTTTAGAGAGTCAGCGGTTGGTGGAAGCTGATAAAAGCACTTGTGAATCCGTCCTGGAGTTGCACAGTCGAAGTGAATGAAGTAGGCTGTAGCCGGCTGAAATGCCGTTATGAAATAAGTGGACTAGGCAGAAATATGTCTAGTCAATTAGGGTGGCAACGCGGGTAGCTCTCGTCCCTTTTTAGGGATGAGGGCTTTTTTGTGTTCATTTCGCTGCAACGATTTTCCATCATGAAGAAACTATTGGAGGTATGAAGATGTTAGATATTAAACGCGTCCGTGAGAATTTCACGGAAATTAAAGAGATGTTATTAACACGTAATGAGGACTTGGGAAACTTAGATGACTTTGAAGACTTAGATGCAAAACGTCGTGAATTGATTGCCAAAACAGAAGAATTAAAAGCAGAACGCAATAAAGTATCTGAACAAATCTCAGTTATGAAACGCAACAAAGAAAATGCTGATGAAGTCATTGCTCGTATGCGTCAGGTTGGCGATGAAATTAAAGAATTAGATGTACAATTAAATGATGTTGAAGAGCGCTTTAAAGATATGATGATGCGTTTACCAAACATCCCACATGAATCTGTACCAGTAGGCACAACAGAGGATGACAATGTTGAAGAATATACGTGGGGTGAAATTCCGACATTTGATTTTGATATTAAAGCACACTGGGACCTTGCAACGGATTTAAAAATTGTAGACTTTGAACGCGGCGCGAAAGTAACAGGTAGCCGTTTCTTATTCTATCGTGGTCTTGGTGCTCGTTTAGAACGAGCATTAATGACATTCATGATGGATTTACATGCAGAGGAGCATGGTTACGAGGAAATGCTACCACCTGTCATTGTTAATCGAGATAGCCTAACAGGTACAGGGCAACTTCCGAAATTTGAGGAAGATGTATTCAAATTAGAGGAAACAGATTATTTTATGATTCCAACTGCAGAAGTACCAGTAACGAACTTCTATCGAGATGAGATTTTACCGGCTGAAGCTTTACCACAAGGCTTTGCAGCGTATAGTGCTTGCTTCCGTTCAGAAGCGGGATCTGCAGGTCGTGATACACGTGGTTTAATTCGTCAACACCAGTTCAATAAAGTAGAATTAGTTCGTTTTGTAAAACCAGAGGAGTCATACGAACAATTAGAGCTACTAACAAGTCATGCAGAAAAAGTATTACAATTACTAGGCTTACCATATCGTAAGTTAAAAATGTGTACAGCTGATTTAGGTTTTACTGCAGCGAAAAAATATGATTTAGAAGTTTGGATTCCTGCACAAAACATGTACCGTGAAATTTCTTCTTGCTCTAACTTTGAGGATTTCCAGGCACGACGAGCAAATATCCGCTTCCGTCGTGAGCCAAATGCAAAACCAGAATATGTGCATACATTAAACGGCTCAGGTCTTGCCATTGGTCGTACAGTTGCTGCTCTTCTAGAAAACTACCAACAAGCTGATGGCAGCGTAGTAATTCCTGAAGTTTTAAGACCTTATATGGGCGGTAAAGAAGTAATCGCACCAAAATAAACGACAGATAAAGCTATTTTAGACAATTCCTTTATGGATGTTCTAAAATAGCTTTTTTGTGTTGCTAAAATTGAAATCTCTCATAATTTTTGAAAATTCGTTATAATGGGTAATATTCATGGGGACAAGGGGGAGAAATTCATGGAATTGCAACAATTTGCACAGGCTTTCAGTGAATTTGATAATGTTTTAATTACAGATGATAAAGGCTGTGCAATCTTTTATGATTTAGCAGATTTAAATATATTATTGGAAATCGGCTTAACACCAGATGAATTTTTTCACAGCACAGTGACTGATAATTATCAAAATTTATCACCTGAGACAAGTACTGTTTTTCAAGTCATACAAACAGGGCAGCCAGTTTTATACTATGAACAACAACTGACAACATTGAACGGTTTTAGTTATTTATCACTGAGTTCGACCTATCCCATTATGGAGCATGGAAAAGCCATTGGTGCCATTGAATTTTCAAAACATTTTTATGAAACTAAGCAAATTAAATACTTAGACAATTTCCTGGGACATAAATTATATCGAGATAATCATACAACCTATCGTTTAGAGGATTACATTACAACAAACGCCGAAATGAAAACTCAACTTGAAAAGGCACGTCGTAGTGCTCAAAAAAGTGCACCAGTTTTACTAACTGGGGAAACTGGAACTGGGAAAGATATAATCGCACAAGGCATACACAATGAAAGTGAACGCTATACAAAGCCGTTTATTACTTTGAACTGCTCAACATTAACAGAGGATAATATATTTACTCAGCTATACGGCTCGGGCAATGAAGCAAAAAGTGGAAAGTTACAGGAGGCTAATGGAGGGACGCTACTCATTGACCACCTTAATTTATTGGATATATCTTTGCAGGCGAAACTTTTACATGCGGTAGATATAAAAGTGTTAAATGGTGAGCCCTTGGATATACGGTATATTACTACTGTCAATGAAGATGTGGACAAACTATTAGCTGAAAAAAGGCTACGCGAGGACTTATTTTATCGCTTAAATGTTCTTCAAATTGATTTGCCACCGCTAAGATTAAGGAAGGAAGATATTCCACTTATCCTTGATTTTTATATACAATTTTACAATGAACATACACTACAGAAAAATGTAAGCTATTGTAATGAAGTAATTCAGTTATTTTATGCCTATCATTGGCCGGGGAATGTGCGTGAACTAAAAAATGCCCTTGAATCGGCATATAATAATTTGCTTGGGGATGAAATACTTGTTGAACATGTTCCAGAGAGGATTAAAAAAAATGTTCAACATTCAACTCAATCGATCATGCAAAACAACCAATCTGGACATTTACGAGATTTAACGGAAGCCTACGAGCGTCTAATTATAGCGGAAAAGTTGCGTGAAACTGATGGACGATTAGCGGAAACAGCTAGACGTTTAGGTATTTCTCGTCAATTACTAAAATATAAGTGTTTAAAATATGAATTGTTGTAAAAAAAATTTTACAAAAAGGGGATAAAAATTTATCTCCTTTTTTCGTGTTATTAAATTTTTTATTATTTAGATAAATCTTCTGTAAACGATTATAAAGGGGTTGAGGATATGTCTAAAGTTATGCAGCATACGATAATCGTGGGGCTAGCCTTATTTGCTATATTTTTTGGTGCTGGGAATTTAATCTTTCCGCCATCCATAGGAAATAGTGCAGGGGAATCATGGATTTCCGCTCTGATGGGCTTTAGCTTAACAGGTGTTATTTTACCTGTGCTTGCGGTGTATGCAATTTATAATACTGGGGGAACTGTGGAAGCGCTCACAAGACCAATCGGAAATTGGTTTTATAAAGCCTTTAATACGGTCATGATGGTTTGTATTGGGATGGTTGTCACAATACCGAGGATGTCAGCGACAACTCATGAATTAGGAGTATCACAAATTATTCCGAACGTACCTTTAATTGTGTCAGTATTAGCATTTTTCGCGATTTGCTTTTACTTTGCGATGGACCAATCAAATGTGATTGATAAGATTGGAAAATGGTTGACGCCTGTTCTTGTTCTTATCCTTATTATCCTCATTGGTAAAGGGGTATTAGACCCAATAGGAGCGGCAATTAATACAGGAGCAGAAAGGATTTTTGCCAACTCCATAATAGCAGCCTATCAAACAGGAGATGTGGGAACAGGTATTCTTTGTGCGCCAATCTTTTTAGCAGCAATAGTGGGCTATGGCTATAAAGGGAAACAATCTAAAAAGGTCGCGCTTGGTGGAATGGCTATTGCTGCAATAGGGTTAATTGCAGTATATGGTGGCCTGCTCTATTTAGGGGCTACAAGTAGTGGCATCATCACAAATCCTGGCAGTGATACAGAACTATTAGCGGGCATTGCCTTTAGTGTCATTGGTAATTTGGGTAAAGCGTTACTAGCTATATGTGTTGTTTTTGCCTGCTTAACATCAGCGATTGGTGTCATGGTCATATCCTCACAGTTTTTAAATGAACTAACAAAAGAGAAGCTTGGCTATAGAACGTGGGTCTTTATTATGTGTGTAGTAGGCGCAACTATTGGCTCCTTAGGTGTAGGTGCCATCGTCGAAATTACATTGCCGATTTTCTTGGTAATTTATCCAGTCATTATTGTACTTGTGCTACTGGGAGCCTTTGATCGTTTTGTCCCAAATGCAGGAGCCTATAAAGGAACTGTGCTATTTGCATTTCTAGTAAGCGTCGTTGAAACATTTGCTAGCTATGAAATTACGATACCTGGTGTGACACAGTTGGTCATGCATTTACCATTGCAGTCTAGTGGATTTGCTTGGATTATGCCATCTATTGTTGGCTTTATTATCGGTACTATTTTGCATAAGGTGCTGAAAGCAGAAGATCCTGAAAAATCTACTTTTGGTATAGAAGAAATAGGAGTTGAAAAATGATGCAAATTATTTGTAACGCAAAGATATATACAGCAGATACTATTCAGCCATCTGCAACTGCTATGGTAATCGAAGGAAGAAAGATACTTTGGATTGGACAACAGGAAGATTTACCCCCCTATCAGGGAGAAATAATAGATTTACAAGGAAAGGTCATTATTCCTGGGATTATTGACGCTCATATGCATCCGATTATGTTAGCGGATGTTATGGAACAAGTGGCTTGTTTACCTCCATATATTTATTCTATTGAGGATATAATTAATGCATTAGCAAACTATGATGCAAGTCAGCGGGGATGGCTATTAGGCTGGGGCTATGATGAAGGGAAACTAAAGGAAAAAAGAGCGCCTTTAAAAGAGGACTTAGACCGTGCCTCTACAGAGTTACCTGTCATTGTTATGCGTACATGTGGTCATATTATATCGGTTAATAGTAAAGCATTAGCAATCGCAGGTATTACGAAGGATACGCTTGATCCACAGGGTGGACAAATCGATCGGGATGAAAATGGAGAACCTACAGGCGTACTGCGTGAAAATGCACGTAATCTAGTACTACAGCATTTACCTACACCATCTGAAGAAGAGATTGTCAAAAGGCTTCTAAAGCTATCACAAACTTTGGCATCCTATGGTGTAACAAGTATTACAGAATTAATGGCCACGGTAGCACCAATTGATTATTTAGGCCTGTATCGTAAAGCCCGAGAAAAAGGTTTTAAGCAACGCGTAGCAGTTTATTATATCTGGGAAGATATTCAACGATATGAGCTGTTGACAGCAAATACTATTGATCGTTCTGCAGGAGCCTATATCGGAGGCATTAAGCTATTTTCGGATGGCAGTGTTTCAGGCCGTACAGCACTTGTTTCTGAGCCATTTTTGGGAAGTGATGAAAAAGGCATAGCGATGACTTCGAAAGAGGAGCTGCTAGCGGCTGCTGCGGTAGCAAAAGAATATGGTATTCAATTAGTGGTTCATGCAATGGGGGACAGAGCCATTGATCTAATTGTCGACACATTTTATGAGGAAAAGGCTTGGTTAACAGATGCACCGTCTGTTCGTATTGAGCATGCAGCCATGCCATCTAAAAGTGCCTTGCAAAAAGCTGCTGAATGGGGGATAGGCTTTGTGCCACAACCCATCTTCTTATTTTGTGAAATTGAGAGTTATTTAGAGAATCTAGGGCTAGAAAAAACACAGACATTATATGGTGTACAAACATTTCTCAAGAGGGGGATTGCGACAGCGCTCTCTTCAGATGCGCCTGCTACATCATGGGCAGAAGCGGCTAATCCCTTTGTTACGATACAAGCAGCTGTTACACGAACAGCCTATGATGGAACAGATTTAGGTACCGCAGAAAAAATCTCTGTAGAGGAGGCATTACAGCTATACACAGTTGATGCCAAGACGATGATTCGTATGGAGAACGTTGGTCAGTTAAAAGAGGGCTATGAAGCTAATTTTGTTGTACTAACAGACGATTTGTTGACGCTTTCACATAACCAGCTTATGCATGTAAAACCATTCGCTACATATATCGAAGGAGAATGTGTTTTTACACAATCCACTATTCAAGCTCAATAAATTAGTTATGAAGATGGTCGCTGCTACGACATATTTCATATATATCGCCATTCCCTTAAATATTAAAGAAGGTGTCTCATTAGGAGGCACCTTCTTTAAAGACCATTTACATCGTTGGAAGCTAATCGTGCTTTTTTCTCAGCTTTTTTACGGTCTCGTAATGCCTTAAAAAAGTCTGTTAAAATTTGACCACATTCCTCGGCTAAAATCCCTTCTGTTACATCACATTCATGATTAAAGCGTTCATCATTTAATAAATGGTAAAGAGAATCTACACAGCCAGCTTTTTGATCTCTTGCCCCATAAACAACTCGGGGTACACGTGATTGGAGAATGGCTCCTGCACACATTGGACAAGGCTCCAATGTAACATAAAGAGTAGTATCCTCCAGTCGCCAACTCCCTATTTTTTTGCAGGCTTCTTGAATCACTAACAGCTCCGCATGTGTTGTTGCATTTTGCGTTGTTTCTCTTAAATTATGCGCACGTGCAATGATTTTTCCTTCATAAACAAGTACTGCACCAATTGGTACTTCCCCAAGTAATGCAGCCTGTTGAGCTTCCTCTAATGCTTGTTTCATAAATAAACGATCTGCGTCAAAAATATCCACTCATATCTCTCCTTAACAGTAGTGTAGCGTGCTGAATTGGTAATTGCTACTTTTAACTTCTTTTCGGATGTTATATTCATCTAAAATCATTGCAGCCATGCGTAAGCGATTGATATGTAATATGTCGAAGCATAAATACTTGTTGACATTCCTTATATATCCATATATATTTATATATGAACACATGATCATATATAAATATTGAAGAATGGGGTAAACTTCTATGGATGAAAAATTAAACAGTTCAGAAATGCAAAAAAATATTGATCAGCATTTAGATGAAGAGACATTATTTGTAGTATCTCAGACTTTTAAAGCCTTGAGTGATCCAACACGAATTCGTATTTTAAACTTACTTTGTTCAGATGAACATTCTGTTAATGATATTGCAGAAATTTTAGATTTAGGCCAATCAACCGTTTCCCACCAATTACGCTTTCTTAAAAATTTAAGATTGGTGAAATTTAGGAGAGAAGGAACAACCATATATTATTCTAAGGACGATGATCACATTATGAATTTATTGAAGCAGGCTATTGAGCATGCGGCTCATAACTAAAATGAAATGGGGGAATAACAATGGGACATCAACACGACCATGGCCATGATCATACACATGGTGCAAATAAAAAGGTATTATTACTGTCATTTATTATTATTACAGGGTATATGGTAGTGGAAGCCATTGGTGGCTTTTTAACAAATAGTTTGGCTCTTTTATCAGATGCAGGGCATATGTTAAGCGACTCTATCTCTTTAGGCATAGCAATGTTAGCTTTTATGTTTGGGGAAAAAGCTGCAAGCTATAGTAAGACATACGGCTATAAACGATTTGAGATTCTAGCTGCAGTATTGAATGGCATTACATTAATAGGAATCGCATTATTTATTTTCTATGAAGCAATTGAACGATTTACAAACCCACCAGAAGTAGCTACAACTGGAATGCTTATAATTAGTATAATTGGTTTGTTCGTAAACATTTTAGTTGCCTGGATTATGATGCGTGGAAGTGATACAAAGGATAATTTAAATATGCGCGGAGCATTTTTACATGTACTAAGTGATATGCTAGGGTCTGTAGGAGCTATTGTTGCGGCACTATTAATTATGTTTTTTGGCTGGGGCTGGGCAGATCCTCTTGCAAGCGTTATTGTTGCATTATTGGTCGTACGAAGTGGCTACCATGTCACAAAAGCCTCCATTCATGTCTTAATGGAGGGGACACCTTCAAATGTAGATGTTCAGGAGATTATTCAGTTAATAGAGCAGACTGATGGAATAGAAAGTATCCACGATTTACACATCTGGACAATTACTAGTGGAACGAATGCATTATCCTGTCATGCGGTTGTAAATGATCAATTGAAAATAGCTGAGAGTGAGCATATCTTGCGGAAAATTGAACATAATCTTCAACATAAGGGCATTAAGCATGTAACAATTCAATTAGAAACATCCTTACATCGACATGATAATTCTATTTTATGTAAATTAGAAAATGACCATGAACATCATCACGATGAAAAATAAAATTTTTTATGACTTGCATACCCTTCTTAGGTATAGTATGATAATTACAAATAGGAGGTGTAGTGAATGGAGGAGACAGTAAAAGAAGAAGCTTGTCATACAGAGGAAGCTACGTCTTGCCGAAAAAGTCATCACCCTGAGCGTGTGAAAAAGGATTTAACAACTCGCTTAAATCGAATTGAAGGTCAGATTCGTGGTATTAAGGGAATGATTGATAAAGACGTTTACTGTGATGATATTATTACGCAACTATCTGCTACACAATCTGCATTAAATAGTGTGGCAAAAATATTATTAGAAGGTCATTTAAAGGGCTGTGTTGTGGATCGTCTATCAGAGGGCGATGAAGCAGTATTAGATGAGTTAGTAATAACGATTCAAAAGTTAATGAAAAAATAGATTGAAAACATACAAAAGGAGAGATTTTATTATGCAAAACGTAACATTAAACGTACAAGGAATGTCATGTGGTCATTGTGTAAACGCAGTTGAAAAAAACGTTGGTGCTTTAGCTGGTGTTGAACAAGTAAAAGTAAATTTAGCAGAAGGTTTAGTTGAGGTTGCATTTGACGATGCACAAGTATCACTTGATCAAATTAAAGAGACAATTGATGATCAAGGCTATGAAGTAAAATAAAATTTGTAGAGTGCTTCTGTGGCACTCTCTTATTTTTAAAAATATATACCCCTAGTCGGTATAAGGAGAGGTGAAAGGTAAATGAGTTCTTATCATAAGGAAGCTAATTTGCAAATTACAGGGATGACATGTGCGGCCTGTGCCACTCGAATAGAAAAAGGTTTAAATAAAATGGATGGTGTAGAACATGCAACAGTAAATTTAGCACTTGAAAAATCATCTATTAAATATGACCCAACTAAACTAAGTGAAGCAGATTTTGAAAAGAAAATAGAAGCACTTGGCTATGGTATTGTTAAACAAAAAGCTGAACTTGATATTACAGGTATGACATGTGCAGCCTGTGCGACTCGCATTGAAAAAGGGTTAAATAAACTAAGTGGTATTTCCTCTGCTAATGTCAACTTAGCACTGGAAAAAGCGATGATCGAGTTTAATCCTTCGGAAGTATCCATCGCAGATATCATTACAAAAGTTGAGAAGCTAGGCTATGGGGCACATCAAAAGGCAGATGAGCAGGAAACAGAGGATCATCGTGAAAAAGCTATCAAACAGCAACAACATAAATTTATTTTATCGGCTATACTTTCTTTACCACTGCTTTGGACGATGGTTGGTCATTTTTCCTTTACGTCATTTTTATATGTTCCAGAATTTCTAATGAATCCATGGGTCCAAATGGTATTGGCTACGCCAGTGCAATTTATTATTGGTAAACAATTTTATGTAGGGGCATATAAAGCATTACGCAATGGTAGTGCAAATATGGATGTGCTTGTTGTGATGGGGACATCAGCGGCCTATTTCTATAGTGTCTATCAAGCGATTGTAACGATAGGATCACATCACGGTCCACATCTTTATTTTGAAACGAGTGCTGTATTAATTACACTTATTTTACTAGGTAAATTGTTTGAGGCAAAGGCAAAAGGACGCTCATCTGAAGCCATAAAAAAACTAATGGGACTTCAGGCAAAGACAGCAATCGTTGTACGTGACGGTATAGAAAAGGAGGTACCATTAGAAGAAGTTATCATTGGCGATATTATTTTAGTGAAACCAGGTGAAAAAATTCCTGTAGATGGTGAGGTAATAGAGGGGACAACAGCTGTTGATGAATCGATGCTAACAGGAGAAAGTCTACCAGTTGATAAAAAGCAAGGTGATCTATTATTTGGCTCAACTATTAACAAAAATGGTTTTATTAAAATGACTGCAACAAAGGTTGGACGTGATACAGCATTAGCACAAATTATTAAAGTGGTCGAAGATGCTCAAGGATCGAAAGCACCTATTCAACGTTTAGCAGATCAGATTTCAGGGATTTTCGTACCTATTGTTGTTGGCATAGCCATTGTAACCTTTTTAATTTGGATTATTTGGGTCCGTCCAGGGGAATTTACACCTGCTTTAGAGGTATTAATCGCAGTTCTTGTCATTGCTTGTCCATGTGCGCTTGGGTTAGCAACACCAACTTCAATAATGGCAGGCTCTGGACGTGCAGCTGAGTTTGGTATTTTATTTAAAGGTGGAGAACATTTAGAGCAAACACAAGGCATAGATACAGTTGTTGTAGATAAAACAGGAACAGTGACACATGGTAAACCTGAGCTTACAGATGTTCTGTTAGCGCCAGAGCAAGATGAAGCACGCTTTTTATCCTTAATCGGAGCAGCAGAGAAGCAGTCAGAGCATCCACTAGCAGAAGCCATTGTTCAAGGCATAGAAAAACGCGGCATAGCTTTAGGTGACGTTCAATTCTTTGAAGCAATACCGGGTTATGGTGTGCAGGCAACTGTCTCAGGTCAAGGTGTTATCATTGGCACACGTAAATTAATGCAACAATATGGTATTCATATTAATGATATTTTACCAACAATGGAGCAACTAGAACGAAATGGTAAGACAGCCATGTTAGCAGCCATTAATGGGCAATATGCAGGTTTAGTAGCTGTGGCTGATACCGTGAAAGATACATCAAAAGAAGCTATTCGTCGTTTACAGGATATGGGTATTACGGTCATCATGATGACTGGTGATAACGAGCGTACTGCTCAAGCAATTGGAACAGAGGTAGGCGTGAATCATGTTATTGCAGAAGTCTTACCAGAAGGTAAAGCTGATGAAGTGAAAAAACTTCAAGCCCAAGGGAAAAAAGTAGCGATGGTTGGTGATGGTATTAATGACGCACCTGCCTTAGCAACAGCGAATATTGGGATGGCAATTGGTACAGGGACAGATGTGGCAATGGAAGCTGCAGATATTACGCTTATTCGTGGAGATTTAAATAGTATCGCGGATGCCATTCTAATGAGTAGAAAAACAATGCGTAATATTAAACAAAATCTATTTTGGGCATTTGCTTATAATACATTAGGTATTCCAATTGCTGCACTCGGTCTGCTTGCTCCATGGGTAGCAGGCGCAGCGATGGCCTTTAGTTCAGTTTCGGTCGTATTAAATGCACTTCGTTTACAACGAGTGAAATTATAAATAAGTATAAAGGCATCGGGAAGTAGATTCTCGATGTCTTTTTTCTATGTCATCATGAGAAGAATATCCCAGGTAAATTTACTAGAACAATAGGTTGATTCTGTTTTTCATTTTCCTACTATGATAAAATGAAAGGTACTGATTCATTTTATGTAGGACACAATGATCGAATCCATAGAACAAAAGGAGGAGCTTCTGGTGACGGTTCCATTTGTTACGGTAGAAGGTCCGATTGGTGTTGGTAAAACCTCTTTATCGAAAGAGATAGCAGCGACATTTAATTACCATCTATTAAAAGAAATTGTAGACGAAAACCCTTTTTTAAATAAGTTTTATGAAAACATTGAGGAGTGGAGTTTCCAAACGGAAATGTTCTTCCTCTGTAATCGCTATAAGCAACTAACCGATATTAAAAAATTTCGTTTAGCACATGCCAAACCTGTTGTAGCAGACTATCATATTTTTAAAAATTTAATATTTGCGAAGCGTACATTGGCACCAACTGAATACGAGAAGTATGAAGAGATCTATAGAATTTTAACGAAAGACATGCCTGTTCCAAATGTAGTGGTTTATTTATATGCCAGCGTTGAGACATTAATGAAGCGTATCGCCATGCGAGGGCGAGAGTTTGAAAAGATGATTTCACGTGATTACATGGAGCAGCTTGTGGCCGACTATCATTCTTTTATCGAGCATTTTGAAAGCATGCATCCCGAAATTCCAGTTATTCGATTTAATGGAGATCAGCTTGATTTTGTAAAAAATCCCAATGATTTAAATCATGTTTTAAAAATAATTAAAGATACGTTACAACAAAGGAGTTTGCAATAATGAATTTAAGAGAGAAGTACGATATTCCACCACAAACGGTTATTACGATTGCAGGTACTGTTGGGGTAGGAAAATCGACGATGACAAAGGCTTTAGCAGAGGCACTGAACTTTCGTACCTCGTTCGAGAAAGTAGACACAAATCCATACCTTGATAAATTTTATGAGGACTTTGAAAAATGGAGCTTTCATTTACAGGTCTACTTTTTAGCAGAGCGTTTTAAAGAACAGAAGCGTATTTTTGAATATGGTGGAGGATTTGTACAAGATCGTTCTATTTATGAGGATACTGGCATTTTTGCTAAGATGCATTATGATAAAGGAACAATGAGCCCAACAGATTATGAGACTTATACAAATTTGTTTGATGCAATGGTGATGACACCTTATTTCCCACATCCAGATTTGCTTGTCTATCTTGAAGGACCTATTGATGCAGTTATTGGGCGTATTCAAGAGCGAGGACGTACAATGGAGCAACAAACACCGAATGATTATTGGATAGAAATGCATGAACGCTATGAAAATTGGATAAATAATTTTAATTCTTGTCCAGTTCTACGTTTAGATATTAATGATTATGATTTATTAAAAAATCCTGATGCCATTGAATCAATTGTAAGCCGTATCAGTCATATGCTAAAACAAACAAGCCATTTACGAAAATAAAAGTAAAATAAATGACCAAAAAACGTGAGACAATATATAGCCGATTGTTTCACGTTTTTTGAATAGGAGGGATTATTATAAGAATCGCAGTGTATTGTGGATCCGGTTTGGGTAAAAGCCCTATTTATGCAGAGAAAGCTGCTGAGCTTGGTACAGCACTGGCAAAAAACGGTCACGGAGTTGTCTATGGTGGTTCTAAAACAGGCCTAATGGGGAAGGTAGCCGATGCTGTTTTAGCAGCTGGAGGAGAAGTGATTGGTGTGATGCCAACACATTTACAAAAGCGTGAATTGGCCCATGCCTCATTAACAGAAATTCATATTGTAGACTCTATGCATATTCGTAAAGCTAAAATGGCCGAGTTAGCAGATGCTTTTATTGCTCTGCCAGGTGGCGCAGGGACTTTAGATGAATATTTTGAGGTATTTACTTGGGCTCAGATTGGACTTCATACAAAACCTGTTATTTTATATAATGTCCATGGATTCTATGATGCACTTATACAGCATTTTAAAACAATGCTAGAGGAAGGCTTTATACGTGCAGAGCAAAAGAAGTTCTTACGTGTAGCGGCTACCTCTGAAGGGATTTTACGTTTATTAAAAAAACATGGATGAACATTCTCCATGTTTTTTATCTTGATGCAGCAGGTACACTAACATCTGCTGCAATTACACTGAGGCATAATTAATGTAATATAAAAGTAAAATAATTAAATTTTAAGTAAAAAACTAGTAATGGATGGGGTGTTCTTTATGCATAGTATAGAGGCTCAAGTAACCGATGATTTAGTAGTACAGGCTATTGAACGCAATATAGCTATTATCCGCTTCGATATGGATAGAAGAGTAGCGTATGTCAATGAACTATTTGCTCAAACATTAGGCTATACAGTGCAGGAAATGCTAGGAAAACATCATAAAGACTTTTGTTTGCCAGATTTCGTTAATAGTATGGAGTACGATAAATTTTGGCGTCACCTAACGGCAGGAAACAGCTATCAGGACAAAATAGAAAGAATTGATGCTAGAGGTAATATAATTTGGCTGGAAGCGACATATATGCCTGTCTTCGCAAATAATACAAGAAAAGTAATAGGTGTATCCAAAATAGCTACCAATATCACCGAACGCCAACATGAGATAGTTAGTGTTGCCGACAAGTTGAAGGGCATGTCTAATAAGCTTTACCAGCGTTCAGAGGCGGGCATTCAAAATAGCCAAGATCTACTAGAAACCATTAAAGTGGTTTCAAAGGAATCAAATGAAAATGTAAGTAATCTTGTGCAGCTTCAGAAACAAGCAGATTCTATTAAAGGGATTGTCAAAACTATACAAGAAATTGCCTCACAAACTAATTTATTGGCATTAAATGCAGCTATTGAAGCCGCTAGGGCTGGAGAATATGGAAGAGGTTTTGATGTAGTGGCGAAAGAGGTACGTAAGCTTTCTGTAAGAGTTGAACAATCTATTTCAGAAGTGAAGGATAATGTGGAGGGCATTGAGCGAGAAATTGGTCAGGTGACTGATAGTATTACAAAAATAGCAGAAAAAATAGATAAAACAAATGAACAAATTACTGTCACAGCAAACGACTTTAGTGAAATAGCATCTGCTGCTGAAGCCTTAGACGAGCAATCAAAGCAATTTATTGAAATTATTTAATTCTAATAATGACTACTATTTTCGAGATATATTGAAATAGGATATATTTTTTATTTACAATACTAGTGTAAGTCATTAATCATAATAGGGGTGTTATGTATGACAAAAGTGGAAGTAAGCTTTCAGCATTTACCAACAACAGCTATTTCAGATGCAACTGGTGGGCATACCAATGTGCGAAGTGATATTAAGCCGTTAGCAGACCATTTTAAAGTTGCTGGGCGAGCTGTAACTGTACGTTTACCAGATGGTGAAAATGGGGCAGTTTTGGAAGCGATTAGGGCTGCAAATGAAGGGGATATTTTAGTAATTGATGCAAAAGGAAATACAAACCGAGCTGTTGCTGGAGATTTTGTGATCTCCTTAGCAAAAGGGATAGGTGTACAAGGTTTTGTTGTGGATGGTGTAATCCGTGATATTGCAGCAATTCGCGAATTAAATTTCCCTGTATTTTCGTTGGGCACTACTGTAGCAGCAGGCAATAAAAACGGCGGTGGTCAAGTAAATGTACCGATCGCCATTGGAGGAGTTACGGTTCATCCTGGTGATTATATTATTGGGGATGTGGATGGTGTAATTGTTGTGCCACAGCAAGATGCTGAAAAAATCGTTGTAGCGGCAGAGGCTAAGCTTGAAAAAGATGAAAAACGCGCTCAAGAAGCACATGCCAATGGAAAAGAATCAATTATCGCTTATTTAGATAAAGTGTTAGCAAAATAAAAAAACCCTCACGATGCCATCCAACATCGTGAGGATTTTTTTAAATTACGCTAGATTTTCATTATCATTAAAGTAATTTTTCATCTTTTCTCGATCGAAACGGCCTTCCCATTTAGCCATTACTAATGACGCTAATGAGTTACCAATTACGTTAACAACTGTACGTCCCATATCAAGAATACGGTCAATACCAGCAATGAAGGCTAGTCCCTCAAGTGGAATACCTACAGTACCTAAAGTTGCTAGAAGTACTACGAATGATACGCCTGGTACACCTGCAATACCTTTTGATGTAACCATTAATACAAGCATTAACGTAATTTGTTCACCAATGCTTAGGTGAATACCGTACATTTGTGCAATAAATAATGCTGCAATGGCTTGATATAGTGTTGACCCATCTAAGTTAAAGGAGTAACCGGTAGGTATAACAAAAGATACAATATCCTTTGGCGCCCCTAATTTCTCCATTTTCATCATAATACGTGGTAACACAGCTTCAGAACTTGCTGTTGAGAAGGCTAAAATTAGCTCATCTTTTAATACTTTAATTAAATAGAAGATGCTGATTCCTGCGAATTTTGCCACAAGTCCAAGAACGACAAAGATAAAGAATAGCATTGTTGCATAAACAAGAATTGCTAATTTGGCAAGTGGAACCAGTGAAGCAAACCCATATTTGGAAACGGTTACACCAATTAAACCAAATACCCCTAGTGGCGCGAATTTCATTACGAGGTTTGTTACCCAGAACATAGCATCTGCTACCCCTTGGAAGAAGTCTAAGACTGGTTTCCCTCGATCTCCTACTGCAGCAACCCCTAAACCGAAAATAACTGAGAAGAAGATAATTGCTAGCATATTACCTTCAGCCATTGACTGAATAATATTTGTTGGGACAATGCCTACAATGATATCAAATGGTCCCTCATGCTGAACTTCCTCAGTTGTTGATACATACTTCGAAATATCTCCTTGAGATAATTCATTCATGTTAAGACCTGCACCAGGTTGGAAAATGTTTGCGGAAAGTAATCCAACTACGATTGCAACTGTAGTAATAATCTCAAAGTAAATTATAGATTTCCCGCCTAATCGTCCAAGCTGCTTCATATCTCCAGTACCAGCAACACCAACGATTAATGTCGAAATAATAATTGGTACAACAATCATCTTAATAAGATGTAAAAATATATCCCCTAATGGTTGTAGATATGTCTCAATTTTGGGATTTCCGTAAAAGATACCGCCAACAATGATCCCTAAAATCAAACCGATTAAAATCTGAGCGGCTAAACTGACTTTAAATTTCTTTTTCAAATCCTTTGTACCTCCCCTAATATTAAATTTTTAGGACACGCCTTACTTTAATAATACGGAGGACTTATGGAATCCGACAAAATCCGAGAAAATTAATTTACTTTTGTTAAAATGTCTGAATATAACACTTGAATAAACTTCTTAATATTTACCTTTGCTTTACGATTATCGTGATCTTCAATCTGTGTCATGAGCTGACGAATTTCTTTAAAATCAAAGTAGCGAGGGGCATAGTACTCGAATTCTGAGTTTGTGTAATCAACAACCCCTAAATTAGCGAGATTAATCATGGCAGCTAATATTGTACGACGCACACGCTGCTCGATGGCTTTACTCTCTTTTAAAATTTCATCTGGCGTAGCCTTGGTCACAGCTGCAATTTCTTCATAAAGCTCTTTTAATGGAGGAAGGGGGGCAATCTTGTGCTGGTGAGCAAGTAATGTTTCTATAATGGCAATGATATCCTCACTACCAATTTCCCCGACAATCCCCATATCATTCAAAATAGATTGAATATGGTCTCGTGATGTAGCTTTATGAGTCTTTTGTTCACTTAACTCAATATTTGTAAGTGATTGACGTATCACTAATAGTGAATTTTTAAGTCGAAATTGTTCAGTTGTTTTTTTCAAAACATTTTCGACTTCAATACGATTGATTGGTTTATGAATGAAGAAATCAATTCCTTGCTCATATGCTTCGCCAACCATTTCCTTATTCACTACCTGTGAAATCATAATAAATTGTCCCTCGAAACGATTTTGCATAAGTTGTTCCACAGTTGCTATGCCATCAAGCTTAGGCATCAGTAAATCAATAAGCACAAACTCTGGCTGTGTCATTAAAATTTGTGGAATGGCATCCTCACCATTGCGAGCCTCACCAATAACTGTTCCTAACCCGCTATCTTCAATAATTTGCTTTAACATAACACGACTTGCACGATCATCATCTACAATAAAATACCTCATTTAAGTCTCTCCCGTTTGAATAGTTTGCGTAGGAATTATGATTTTAAACATTGTGTATTGATTGTTTGATTCAACGGTTATTGAGCCTTTTAATTTTTCTACTAGTTCAGCAACATGTGAAAGCCCAATGCCAGTTGCTGCAACACCATCAACATTGAATTTAGTGGTGTATCCAGGTTCAAAAATAACAGAAATATCTGCTTGTGAAATCCCTTGTCCATTATCACATACGGTTATTACAGTATTATCCTCTTGGCGCTCAATAGCAATAGAAATGATCCCTTGCTTTTCAATAGCCTCAACAGCATTGGCTGATAAATTATTTAATAGAGCAAGGAGTGCAATATGATCTTTCGTTTGAAAATCGAAGTCTATACATGTATTAAATTGTATTTCCTTACCGAGTAATTCTGCATATTTCCTATTACCTTCTTCAATATAATGCAATAATTCAGATAATACAAAAGGGCCAAAGCTCTTTTCACCGACAATCTTTGAAATACCAGCATATATCCGTTGAGAATCCTTTTTCACTTCATGGATTTCCTGGGCAATATGAAGTGCTTGTAAACTTTCCGCTCGAAAACCTAGTGTCTTTAACTGACGATATAATTCATAACCACTACCTGTAATTGTTTCAATATGATTCATTGATTTTTTTAAATATAGTGTCTCCACATAGAGATCAGATCCAATATTCAGCATTTCTTGTACCCGTTTTTTTTGTTCAGCTATCAAAATAGAGCTGTAAATCCCTACTACAAAAAAGCTTCGTAATAATGCTACCGCTAATAGGATCAAGAGATCATGGAGAAATAAAAAAGTATATGTTTGGACAAAAAAGCGGAAAATTTGTTCAGCTAAATTACTGATAACCTCACTAAAAGCAACGAGTAAACCAAGTTTTAGTGGTTTTTCTCTGTATTGTTGAATATCTAAAATTTGCAGGCATACTGCAAACAATACATAAAATAAACCAGCTGGTAAATGGTTAAATATACTCTCGGCAATCGGAACATCATGTATTGTTGAATTAATAACCCGAAAAATAGTTGTCACAATACTGGTAGCTACACCGGCTAAAATAATTGGTGTAGGTTTAATTAATGTGCATAAAAAGAAGACAATGGTTCCTAAACCAAAACGGAAAGTTGTATTAGCAAAAGGCATAATTTTAATTTCACTACCTACTGCGGTCATAACAGCAATAATGAAAATCCAAGTAAGGGAAGCACGCGTCATAAGTAATTTCGATTGCAATTCAACAACCTCCCATCATTGATATAATAAAAAATACCACAACCGAGGCGGAAGTGGTATCTAACAAGTAATACATACAATTTGGGCAAAAAAAAACGGCTACATTCGTAGTCGGAAATTTAAAACTGGAGGAGGTAGAGGGATTCGAACCCCCGCGCGGTGTTACCCGCCTGTCGGTTTTCAAGACCGATCCCTTCAGCCAGACTTGGGTATACCTCCATGTTATATTGCTTTACTGTCTTATCGACAAAAATAAATTTATCATAACTAGAAACGAACGTCAAGATAATTTTTGAAAAAATATATAATGTTTAAATCGTCACTTAGAAATAAATAATTTGTGCATTAAGTTGCATTTTATACAAACAGTCAGTATACTAGTTATTGCCGTGCTAGGTGGGAAGGTAGCGGTGTCCTGTAACTCGCAATCCGCTCTAGCGAGACTGAATTCCTTTTTCGAGGCTGTCCGTATTGTTTGGTCTGCCTTTTGCACGTAGTGTTGACGATTGGGTCCTGCGCAATGGATACCCATGAACCATGTCAGGTCCGGAAGGAAGCAGCATTAAGTGGTCTTATTCATGTGCCGCGGGGTTGCCTAATCTGAGCTAACGACAAGAGTAACGCTTATGTGCGGCTGTCAAGGAAAGGTGCACGGCATTAAATTGCCAATTCAAAGCATCCGTCTATTATAGGCGGATGCTTTTTTATTTTAAATTTAGCATCTTCATTTTCTATATAATGCTGCAAATGCTATAATAAAACTATTCAATTAAATGGAGAAGGAGAGAGGAAATCAGTGACGTATCAAGCATTTTACCGTGTGTATCGACCACAATCTTTTCGAGAAATGTCTGGTCAAACACATGTCAAAAGAACGCTACAAAATGCTCTCCTAGCAAATAAAACAACACACGCTTACTTGTTTTCTGGGCCCCGTGGTACAGGGAAAACAAGTACTGCTAAAATCTTTGCGAAGGCCTTGAATTGTGAACATGCACCATCGAAAGAGCCTTGTAATGAATGTGCTACATGCATGAGTATTACAGATGGTTCTCATCCAGATGTAATTGAATTTGATGCAGCCTCAAATTCACGTGTTGAAGAGATTAGGGATATCATAGAAAAGGTTCGTTTTGCTCCCGCAAGCAGTAGATATAAGGTGTACATCATAGACGAAGTGCATATGCTTTCTACAAGCGCTTTTAACGCTCTTTTAAAAACGTTGGAAGAACCACCTCCTCATGCTGTGTTTATTTTAGCAACTACAGAGCCTCATAAATTGCCTGCTACGATCATTTCTCGTTGTCAGCGTTTTGATTTTAAACGACTTTCTACTAATGATATTATTGAACGTATGAAGGTTGTTTTGGAAGATATTGACTTGCCATATGAAGAACAAGGTTTAAAGGTGATTGCACAATCAGCCGCAGGGGGAATGCGTGATGCTTTAAGCTTATTGGACCAAGTTGTGTCTTTTAGTGGCGAAAAATTAAAACTTGAGGATACGTTATTAGTTACAGGTTCTATTAGTCAGGATGTTTTTTATGATCTTGCGGAGGCACTTAAAGTAAAAGATGTTGCGCAAATGCTTGCCCTTTTAGAGCAACTTATAGCTGACGGTAAGGACCCTTTGCGGCTCTCAGAGGATTTAATTACATTTTTCCGCGATTTATTATTACTTCAAACAAGTGATGATTTAGCTGAACTTTTAGAGCTTGTATCTCCTGAGGAACGTGTATTCACTTTAGCACACGAATTTGCACCAAATATGCTTTATGGGTATATTGATATACTGGCAAAGACACAGCAAGAGATGCGTTTCTCTCACCATACCAAAATTTATTTAGAGACGGCTTTGCTTAAAATGGTACAGTTTTCAGGAGGGATAGCCCATCAAACGGTGACTACAAATGAAATGGGAGAAAACCCTGATCTCACTCAAAAAATTGTGGCTCTTGAACAGCTGGTTCAGCAACTATCCTTACAACTGCAAACGGGGACTCCAGTGCAAACGCCGACAGCACAAAAAGAGCAACGGCCCCGAGCTAAAAGTCCGAATGGTTATAAAGCACCTACAGGTCGTATTCAGGAAGTGCTGAAAGATGCCACAAAGCAAGATGTGCAACGCATTAAGTCCATTTGGGCGCAGGCCTTAAGTCAAATGCAAAAATCACAATCTGCTCTTTTAGCAGAAGCCGAACCTGTTGCGGCATCTTCAAGTGCTTTTGTGTTAAAATTCAAGTATGATATTCATTGTCAGATGGTTGCCGACAACCAGTCTTTAAAGGCTCACTTTACACAATTAATTGCAGGGCAAACTGGTACAATGTACGAGATGCTATGCATACCAGAAGAATCATGGTTAAAAATGCGTGAAGAGTTTATTCGTGATCATGGTCTGCAGCAAAAGAAATCACAGACTGAATCAGAGCATGGAGAAGAATTATTAGAGCCACCACCGGCAGAAATGCCAGAAGAACCATTTATCGATGATGCCCAACCTCTTGCTTCACAAGATCCACTTGTGACTGAGGCTGAAAAGCTCTTTGGTAAAGATTTTGTTGAAATTATTGAAGATTAAATTTTTAGGAGGAAACATTTATGCGTGGAATGGGAAATATGCAAGGTATGATGAAAAAAATGCAAAAAATGCAAAAGGAAATGATGGAGGCACAAGAAGCTTTAAATGCTGAGCAATTCGAAGGTGTTGCAGGCGGCGGTATGGTGAAAGTAACAGTTTCTGGTCAGCGTGAAGTAGTTTCAGTAAATCTGGATGAATCTGTAGTAGACCCAGAAGACATCGAAATGCTACAAGACCTAATTGTTATTGCAACAAATGAAGCGTTGAAAAAAGTAGAAGAAAAAACAAACTCAACTATGGGTAAATTCACGCAAGGCTTAAACCTTCCATTCTAGGAGGTATTCATATGTACTACCCAGAACCAATATCTAAATTGATCGATAGTTTTATGAAATTGCCAGGTATCGGGCCGAAAACTGCGGCTCGTCTGGCGTTTTTTGTGTTAACAATGAAGGAAGATGATGTATTATCTTTCTCTAAAGCACTGATTGATGCTAAACGAAACCTAAGCTACTGTTCTGTTTGTGGCAATATAACAGATGTAGATCCATGTCACATATGTACAGATAAGCAGCGAGATCATTCTATTATTTGTGTTGTACAAGATACAAAAGATGTGATTGCAATGGAAAAAATGCGTGACTACAACGGTATGTACCATGTACTTCAAGGAGCAATTTCACCAATGGATGGTATTGGTCCAGAAGACATTAATGTTGCTTCTTTGCTAGTGCGCTTGCAAGATGAAAGTGTCCAAGAACTTATTTTAGCTACAAATTCAACAATCGAGGGTGAGGCAACCGCTATGTACATTTCTCGCCTTGTCAAACCGTCTGGCATTCGTACAACCCGTATTGCTCATGGATTGCCAGTAGGTGGAGATCTAGAATATGCAGATGAGGTTACGCTATCAAAGGCAATGGAAGGCCGACGCGACTTATGAGTGAGGGATTAGTATGTTCTTCCGTAGTAAAGGGAAATTAAAAAAAGAATTCGATGATAAGCTTGTGAATCTGATGAAAGAAACAAAAGAGGATTTACAACAGGCAAAGATAATAGAAGAATTAATGGATGATTATGACCTAGGTGTAATTGCTCAACGCAAAACAGCAGAAAGTATTCATTTCTATTTGTTTAAGGAAGCTAGAATTCGTAAGGTATTAATAAAATAGTTCTCTGTAAAATATTCATAGAAGCAAAACAGGAAACATAAACTTTCATAATTATTTAATTGAGGAGGCAACTATATGTCTGGGTTAGTAATTATGAGTATTTGTATTCCTGTCGGGCTTCTTTTTCTTTATGTAATAATAAGACATGCTAAATTGGGTAAGATCTTAGAAGGATTATCGGTGTTTTGGTTTAGATTTGCATTTGCTTTTCTACTATTATTCGTAATCCATTTAGGTATTGGTTATATAGGATATAATGTGCCAATCAATCTGTTTTCGGTCTTAACAATCGCTGTTTTAGGTATTCCTGGTGTCTTAGGAATAACAGCTTTAATATTTATTTTATAAAAGGCTTGCAATATAAAAAGATTATGGTATAGTTATAAAAGTCGCTAGTACAACTGATTGAAACGGAAAATAATTTCAAAATTATTGTTGACACAGTTTGTAGCGCGTGGTATTATATAAGAGTTGCTGCTGAAACAGCGGTGAACGATATGAACCTTGAAAACTGAACAAGCAAAACGTAATCAATAAAGTTTTAAGTAGCTAGTTTTGCTAGTGAACGAAACACAATTTTGGACATCAAACA
>NZ_JBIBBC010000035.1:0-33109 GCF_042900345.1 Streptomyces sp. NPDC012935 | reverse complement strand
GCGCAGGCCGCGATCTGGGACCACATCCGTGAGGCCCGCCGCGAGGGCCTGGCTGTGCTGCTGATCTCCGCCGACCTGGACGAGCTGATCGGCCTGTCCGACACCCTCCGCGTGATCTACAACGGCAAGCTGGTCGCCGACGCCGATCCGGCCACCATCACCCCGGAGGAGCTCGGTTCGGCGATGACCGGCGCCGCGACCGGTCACCTGGAACACGACGAGACCCCCGAGACCCCGGCAGACACCCCCGAGATCCGCAAGTCTCCCGAGTCCGGCGAAGACGAGGCCCGCTGATGAAGAAGTTCGACAAGGAGCGCGTGCTCCTTGCGGTGGCCGGCCCGGTCATCGCGCTCGCCGTGGCCTTCGTGCTCAGCGCGATCGTGCTGATCGCCTCCGGCAAGAGCCCGGTCGAGCCGTACACCCTGATGTTCGAGCAGCTCGGCTTCTCGGACATCCAGGTCCTGATCATCAACCAGGCCTCGATGTACTACATCGCGGCCCTCGCGGTGGCCATCGGCTTCCGCATGAACCTGTTCAACATCGGCGTCGACGGCCAGTACCAGCTCGCCGCCATGATGGCCGCGGTCGTAGGCGCCCACGCGAACCTGCCGGCCGCCCTGCAGATCCCGCTGCTGCTCCTCACCGCCGTCTGCACCGGCGCCTTCTGGTCCGGAATCGCCGGTGTCCTCAAGGTCACCCGCGGTGTCAGCGAGGTCGTCGCGACGATCATGCTCAACGCGATCGCCACGTCGGTCATCGCCTACCTGTGGCTGCCGAACGTCTTCGGCGTGAAGGTGGGCAACAACAACACCACCGGCGAGATGCACGAGTCCGGCTGGGTCCCCGGCATCAACATGGGCGACGCCGGCGAGATCTACGGCCTGGTCTTCCTCGCCGTCCTGCTCGGCATCGCCTACTGGGTCGTCCTCAACCGCACCCGCTTCGGTTTCGACCTGCGCGCCTCCGGCGCCTCGCAGACCGCCGCCGCGGCCAGTGGTGTCGACCCCAAGCGCATGGTGCTCACCGCCATGCTGCTGTCCGGCGGTCTCGCGGGTCTCGCTGGCCTGCCGATCCTGCTCGGCGACAGCCACACCTACAGCCTGAACTTCCCCACCGGCATCGGCTTCCTCGGTATCGGCATCGCCCTGCTCGGCCGCAACAGCCCCGTCGGCATCGCGTTCGCCGCCCTGCTGTGGGCCTGGCTCGACAAGGCCTCGCCCGAGCTGGACTTCCACGGCTACGACAAGGAGATCGCGGTCATCATGCAGGGCCTGATCGTGCTCTCCGTGGTCGTGTCCTACGAGGCCGTCCGTGAGTGGGGCCTGCGCCGCCAGCAGCGCCAGGTCGGCGCCGAACTGGCCGCCGGTCACGTCCTGGGCGCCGACAACAACACCACGAAGGAGGTGGCTGGCCGATGACCGCCCCGACCTCGGCGACCGACGTCAACCAGCCCACGCTGCAGCCCGCGGCACCGACCGGCCGCCGCCTCTCGTGGCCCGTCCTGCTCCTGGCCATCGCCGGAGCCCTGGCGCTGACCTCGATCGTCCGCATCATCACCGGCGCCGACGGCATCACCAACGTCAGCCAGATGTCCACCGCGCTCCAGCTCGCCGTGCCGATCGGCCTCGCCGGTCTCGGCGGTCTGTGGGCCGAGCGGGCGGGCGTCGTCAACATCGGCCTCGAGGGCATGATGATCCTCGGCACCTGGTTCGGTGCCTGGGCCGGTTTCCAGTGGGGTCCGTGGACCGGTGTCGTCGTCGGCATCATCGGTGGCTGCATCGGCGGCATCCTGCACGCCATCGCCACCATCACCTTCAGGGTCAACCACATCGTCTCCGGTGTGGCGATCAACATCCTGGCCCTCGGCATCACCCGCTACCTCGCGCCCCTCGCCTTCGAGGGTCACGCGGGCGGCTCCGCCAAGCAGTCCCCGGCGGTCGACTCCCTCGGTCACTTCACGGTGCCGGGCCTGTCCGACGGGCTCAGGGACCTGAACAACCAGGGCTGGTTCTTCATCTCGGACATCGCCGGTCTGCTCGGCGGTCTGGTCACCAACGTCTCCTGGCTGACTCTGATCGCCGTGGCGCTGATCCCGGGCACCTGGTGGATCCTGTGGCGCACCGCCTTCGGTCTGCGGCTGCGTTCCTGCGGTGAGAACCCGGTCGCGGCGGAGTCCCTCGGCGTGAACGTCTACAAGTACAAGTACATTGCCGTGATCATCTCCGGCGGCCTGGCGGGCCTCGGCGGTGTCTTCCTCTCCATCGTCGCCAACCCCTTCTATCTGGAGGGCCAGGTCAGCGGCCGCGGTTACATCGGCCTCGCCGCGATGATCTTCGGTAACTGGATGCCGGGCGGACTCGCCCTCGGCGCCGGCCTGTTCGGCTACACCGACAGCCTCAACCTGCGCGGCGGCTCCACCAACGTCCACGCACTGCTGCTGCTCGGAGCGCTCCTGCTGATCATCGGCGCCATCTGGCTGGTGGTCCGCAAGAAGTACGCCTCCTCGATGATCACGGCGGTCGTCGGCGCCCTGGTGTACACCTGGTACGCGACCACCAACGAGGTGCCGAACCAGGTCGTGTCCGCCACGCCGTACGTCATCACGCTCATCGTCCTCACTCTGTCCGCGCAGCGCCTGCGGATGCCGAAGGCGGACGGTCTGCCGTACAAGAAGGGCCAGGGCAAGTGACCCCGGCCGCCTCCCACGACGTCGACTGGGACCAGCTGCGCGCGGCGGCCCGGGACGCCATGTCCCGCGCCTACGCCCCGTACTCCGGCTACCCGGTCGGTGTCGCGGCCCTGGTCGACGACGGCCGTACGGTCACCGGCTGCAACGTCGAGAACGCGTCGTACGGCGTCGGCCTGTGCGCCGAGTGCGGACTGGTCTCGGAGCTGCAGAACACCGGGGGCGGCCGCCTGACGCACTTCACCTGCGTCGACGGCGAGGGCGACGTCCTCGTCCCCTGCGGCCGCTGCCGCCAGCTGCTCTACGAGTTCGGCGGCCCGGAACTGCTGCTGGAGACCCCGGCGGGCATCCTGCCGCTGTCGGAGATGCTGCCGCAGGCCTTCGGGCCGGGCCACCTCAGAAAGTAACTCCTGTGCGGCCCTTCCGAGTTGCTCCAGTGAGCCGCTCGGAGGGGCCGTGCCGTTTCCGAAAGTTCGGCCGGAAGGAAAGTCATGGCCATGGACGCAATCTCTGTCATCCGCACCAAGCGCGACCGCGGTGAGCTCAGCGACGAGCAGATCGACTGGGTCATCGACGCGTACACCCGCGGGGAGGTCGCCGACGAGCAGATGTCCGCTCTCGCCATGGCGATCCTGATCAACGGCATGAACCGCCGCGAGATCGCCCGCTGGACGGCGGCGATGATCGCCTCCGGCGAGCGCATGGACTTCTCGTCGCTGTCCCGCCCGACCGCCGACAAGCACTCGACGGGCGGCGTCGGCGACAAGATCACGCTGCCGCTGGCCCCCCTGGTCGCGGCCTGCGGCGCGGCCGTCCCCCAGCTCTCCGGCCGGGGCCTCGGCCACACCGGCGGCACGCTGGACAAGCTGGAGTCGATCCCGGGCTGGCGCGCCCTCCTCTCGAACGAGGAGATGCTGTCGGTCCTGGACGGCACCGGCGCGGTGATCTGCGCGGCGGGCGACGGCCTGGCCCCCGCGGACAAGAAGCTGTACGCGCTGCGCGACGTCACCGGCACCGTCGAGGCGATCCCGCTGATCGCCTCGTCGATCATGTCGAAGAAGATCGCGGAGGGCACCGGCTCCCTGGTCCTGGACGTGAAGGTCGGCACGGGCGCCTTCATGAAGACGATCGAGGACGCGCGCGAGCTGGCCTCCACGATGGTGGGCCTGGGCACGGACCACGGCGTCAAGACGGTCGCGCTCCTCACGGACATGTCCACCCCGCTCGGCCTCACCGCGGGCAACGCCCTGGAGGTCCGCGAGTCGGTGGAGGTCCTGGCGGGCGGCGGCCCGGCGGACGTGGTGGAGCTGACCATCGCCCTGGCCCGCGAAATGCTGGACGCCGCCGGGGTGAAGGACGCCGACCCGGCCAAGGCCCTGGCCGACGGCTCGGCGATGGACGTCTGGCGCCGCATGATCGCGGCCCAGGGCGGCGACCCGGACGCGAAGCTGCCGGTGGCGCGCGAGCAGCACGTCATCAAGGCCCCGTCCTCGGGCGTCCTGACCCGCCTCGACGCCTACGACATCGGCGTCGCCGCCTGGCGCCTGGGCGCCGGACGCGCCCGCAAGGAGGACCCGGTCCAGGCCGGCGCGGGCGTCGAGATGCACGCCAAGCCGGGCGACACGGTCACCGAGGGCCAGCCCCTGCTGACCCTGCACACCGACACCCCGGAGCGCTTCGAGTACGCGCTCCAGTCGGTCGAGGGCTCGTACGACATCGCGGGAGCCGGGACGGACTTCACGGCTTCGCCGGTGGTGCTGGAGCGGATTGCCTGACCAGGGGTTTCCTCGTTCGGGTGAACGGGATCGGTGGACCTCCGCCGGTCCCGTTCGGCATGCTGGGATCGGTGACGCACCGATAGGAGACCGCCATGAGCGCACTCACCGTGAGCCAGGACCCCGACCAGAACTGGGACGACCTCGTCCGGTACTGGGAGGAGATGGAATGGCCCGAGGGCAGCAAGGTGGAGATCATTGAGGGGATCATCACCGTGTCACCTGCTCCCGCATCCCGCCACAACGTGATCGCGGCCCGTATCCAGCGTCGCCTCTACTCGGCGATCCCCGAGGACTGGGAGATCTTCCAGACACTGGCGATCGCCGTGCCGTCACGTTTGGGCATGCTCATCCCTGACCTGCTCGTGGCTCCCGTGCAGGAGTGCGCGGAGGCGGAATCCCACATCCCGGCGGCCTTGGCCGAACTCGTCGTCGAGGTGACCTCCAAGTCCAATGCCCACCACGACCGCGTCAGCAAGCCCGCCGCTTACGCCACCGCCGGGATCCCGCTCTACCTGCTGATCGACCGCTGGGCACCCGGCGGGCCCACCGCCACGCTCTTCGGAGAGCCGAAGGGCGATGTGTACCGGGTGTTGAGCGCCGTGAAGTTCGGTGACCCCATCAAGCTGCCGGACCCGTTCGGCGTGACGATCGACACCGGCGAGTTCCCGGTCGACTGACCGTCAGCCCAGCAAGGCGGCGACCACCACCAGCACCGGCACCGAAATCACCGTCGACAGCAGGATCGAGTCCCGCGCCAACCGCTCGCCCACCCCGTAACTCGACGCATACGTATAGAGGTTCTGCGCGGCGGGCAGCGCAGACGTCACCACCACGTCGAGCAGGGGAGCGCCCCGCAGGCCGAACACCCCCGCTGCCAGCGCCCAGGCCGCCGCCGGCTGGCCGACCGACTTCAGGGCGACCGAGAGAAACACCGGATGCCGGTCAGGCCCCCGGCCCGGCATCGTGCTGCCGCACAGGGAGATGCCGAAGGCCAGCAGGACCGCCGGGACCGACATACCGCCGATCAGGGTGAGAGGGTCCAGGACGGGGGCAGGGATGCGCAGCCCACTCGCCGACACCGCCACGCCCGCCAACGAGCCGACCGCGATCGGGTTGCGCAGCGGGGTCAGCAGACGGCGCCACAGCGGGCCCTTCCCGCCCCCGCCGGACAGGTCGAGGATCGTCAGCGCGATCGGGGTGACCCCGACCAGCTGGAACAGCAGCACCGGCGCCACCAGCGAGGCGTCGCCCAGGACGTACACCGCGATCGGGATGCCGAGGTTGCCGGAGTTGACGTAACTGGAGCACAGCGCGCCGATCGTCGTGCGGCCCACTCCCCAGCACCGCACGACACCCACCGCGACGAAGACGCCGGCCGCCGCGGCCGTGCTCAGGGCGGTGACCAGGAGGCGGCTGGAGAAGATCACCGAGAGGTCGGTCTGTGCCAGCGTGGTGAACAGCAGCGCCGGGGACGCCACATGGAAGGCCAGCTTGGTGAGGACCTCGCGGCCGTGGTCGCCGAGGTAGCCGCGCCGGCCGATCGCATAGCCCACCCCGATGACGACCGCGATCACCGCGAAGCCCGTCAACACCCCCTGCACGGCACCTCCTTGGCGGAAATGAAACCGCAGGGTATTCGGGAAGGTGCTGATACGTGGGGCATACAGGCAACCCTCCGGGGAAGGAGGGCACCGGGTCAATGTGATCCCGGCAGGCGGACACCCCACGGCGCGGACACCTGGCGGCGGGCGGCGGACGGGGATCTGCGGCCGCGATGAGTTATCGGTCGCCGCCCGGTCTACCGATCGTGGATGCCATGACACCCGCTGTACTCGTGCTGGCCGGCCCCGTCACCCGGGATGAGGTGGCAGGGCTGTGCGACGACGTGCGGGCCCGGCTGGAGGCCGGCGGAGCGGGCGTCGTGGTGTGTGATGTCGGAGGGCTCGGGCCACCCGGACTGGGCGCCGTCGACCTGCTGGCACGGCTCCAGCTCGCCGCCCGGCGCGCCGGGGGCCGGATACGGCTGCGCGACCCCGACCCCGCGCTACACGCCCTCCTCGACCTGGCCGGCCTCCGCTTCGAGGTGGAGAGGGAGCCCGAACAGCGGGAACCAGCGCTTGGTGTCGAGGAAGCAGTGGAACCCGGTGATCCGGCCGTCTGAGACCTCCAGCACCTGCACCGCCCATGGCGTGAAGCCGCCCGCTTCCGGGTCCGGCTTGTACTGGGCGAAGCCCGGCAGCCCGTTGACCTGGACCGGCAGCAGACGCGAGTCCGCACAGGGGGCACCGAGCGTCGTCATGAAGCCCGTGATGTCCTTGACGCCGGTCAGCCACAGGTCGAACGGCGGCATCGTCATGATGGCGTCCTCGTGCAGCAGGGCCGTGAGTGCCGTCATGTCGTAGCCCTCGAAGGCTGCGACATACCGCTCCAGGAGCTTTTGCTGCTCCTCGTCCAGCGGATCGGAGACGGCGGCCTCGGCGCCCGGCTGCTGCTGCTCGGCGAGCGTGGCTCGCGCCCGCTGCAACGCGCTGTTGACCGAAGCGACCGTCGTGTCGAGCAGCTCGGCGACCTCGCTCGCCTTCCAGGCCAGCACCTCGCGCAGGATCAGCACCGCCCGCTGCTTGGCCGGCAGCTGCTGCAGGGCCGCCATGAAGGCGAGCCGCACCGTCTCCTTGGCGACCGCGGCCTCCGCCGGGTCGTCGGTGCCCGGCAGCACGCGGTTGTCCGGCATCGGCTCCAGCCAGGTGTTGTCCGGGCGGGGCGAGAGGGCCGCCTGTGCGAGCGGGGTCGACTCCGTGAGGTCCATGGGCCTGGCCCGCTTGTTGCCGGCCGTCAGCATGTCCAGGCACACGTTCGTCGCGATGCGGTACAGCCACGACCGGAGACTGGAACGCCCCTCGAACTTGTCGTAACTCCGCCAGGCGCGCACCATCGTGTCCTGCACCGCGTCCTCGGCCTCGAATGAGGAGCCGAGCATGCGGTAGCAGTACCCGGTCAGTTCGACGCGGTGTTTCTCCAGCCTGACGTCCAGGTCCGTCGTCGTAGTCGCCGTGCCGTCGCTCATCGTCCACCCACCCCTGTGGCCCTGTCCCGAAGTGCGCCTCATCGCGCCAACACTTCGGAAGCTACCGCAGCCCACTGACAATGGCCCCCGGAGCGGACAAAGCCGCAGGTCGGAAGGGCTGATCAAAGGCCGCTGGGGCGCACCCATGGACAAGGGGTGCGCCCCAGCGGCGTGGTTCGGGGATGCGGCTCAGGCGAGCGGCAGGCCGTTCAGGGGCAGCCCCTGGGCCGGCAGGGTCTGCGCCACCGGCAGACCGCCGAGCAGCCCGGCCGGGCCCGCGGCCAGCGCCTGCTCGGCAGCCGGCTGGGCGGCGGCCAGACCGGCGCCGAGTGCCTCCTGACCCTGGGCCAGCCCCGCACCGCCCTGAGCCAGCCCCGCACCGGCGGCGGGCGCCGCCTGGGAGAGGTTCTCGGCCGGCAGCGTCCTGGTGACGCTGTCCAGCGCCGAACCGGCGGCGTCCGGGGCGACCGGCGCGGCGTTCGCGGCACCCGCACCGGCGGCGGCGAAGGCGGCACCGAGAGCGGCGACACCGAGGGTCTTGGCAGCAGACTGCTTCATGAAGGTAAGTCCTCGAAATTCGTTACGGGGTTGTGAGCGGTTCTCGACCGTAAACACGCCCCGCATGCCACCGCAAACATCGAAATGCGGACGGATTGTGAATGGCGTCCGTATTCCGTGTGCACGGGGGACTCCCGCTCAGCCCTCCTCGCCCTCAGAACCGCTGGTAGAGCTGGTCTGACGGAACAGCCACTCGGACTTGAGTTCGGCATATCCGGGCTTGATCACGTCATTGATCATGGCCAGTCGTTCATCGAAAGGAATGAACGATGATTTCATCGCATTGACGGAGAACCACTGCATGTCGTCGAGCGTGTAACCGAATGCATCGACAAGGTGCTCGAATTCCCGGCTCATGCTGGTGTGGGACATGAGGCGGTTGTCGGTGTTCACGGTGGCGCGGAAGTGCAGGCGCCGCAGCAGACCGATGGGGTGCGCGGCGTACGAGTCGGCCGCGCCCGTCTGGAGGTTGGAGCTGGGGCACAGCTCCAGCGGGATGCGCTTGTCCCGGACGTACGAGGCGAGCCGGCCGAGCTTCACGGAGCCGTCGGCCTGCACCTGGATGTCGTCGATGATGCGTACGCCGTGCCCCAGCCGGTCGGCGCCGCACCACTGCAGGGCCTGCCAGATGGACGGCAGGCCGAAGGCCTCGCCCGCGTGGATGGTGAAGTGGTTGTTCTCGCGCTTGAGGTACTCGAAGGCGTCCAGGTGCCGGGTGGGCGGGTGGCCGGCCTCGGCGCCCGCGATGTCGAAGCCGACGACGCCCAGGTCGCGGTAGCGGTTGGCGAGTTCGGCGATCTCCAGCGCGCGGGCGGCGTGCCGCATGGCGGTGAGCAGTGCGCCCACGCGGATGCGGTGGCCGTTCTCCCGGGCGATCCGCTCGCCCTCCCGGAAGCCCTCGTTGACGGCCTCGACGACCTCTTCGAGGCCGAGTCCGCCCTCCAGGTGCTGTTCGGGCGCGTACCGCACCTCGGCGTAGACGACCCCGTCCTCGGCGAGGTCCTCCGCGCACTCGCGCGCGACCCGGACGAGGGCCTCGCGGGTCTGCATCACCGCGACGGTATGGGAGAAGGTCTCCAGGTACCGCTCCAGGGAGCCGGAGTCGGCGGCCTCGTGGAACCACACGCCGAGCTTGTCGGGGTCGGTCTCGGGGAGCTGGGTGTAGCCCGTCTCGCGGGCGAGCTCGACGATCGTGCCGGGACGGAGCCCGCCGTCGAGGTGGTCGTGCAGCAGAACCTTCGGCGCCCGGCGGATCTGGTCCGAGCTCGGGGTGTTCGCCTTCGGGGCAGTCTCGCTCGTCATTTTCGCACTCTAACGCCTACGCGCGTAGATGACTCCCTCATCGCTGATTTCTCTGCCGGCGTCGCGCATTCCTCCCCTCGTGTACGAATCCGGCTGGTGTACGAATCCGTCGATACGTAACGGTGACCCCAAGGACGGGTGGCGTACACCCGTGCTTCTGACACTGTTCTGTCATGGCACAGCAAGTGACGCCGGTGCGCAGGGTCCGGCTGGGCAAGGCGATCGGGCCGGAGCCGACGGCGGTGAGCGGAGTGGTACTCCTGCTTCCCGGAGGTGACGAGGTCTCACATCGCAAGCCGGCGACGTTGTTGGCGACCTCCTACGTGCGCACCCTCGGGCGTCGGCTGGCGCGGGCAGGGCGCGAGGAGGGGCTGGCCGCGCATGTCGTCCGCTACCGCTTTCGAGGGTGGAACGGCAGTGACGCGAACCTCGTGAGCGACGCGTTGTGGGCGGCCGACGAGGTCGTACGGCGCTACGGCGACGTCCCCGTGTGCCTCGCCGGGATCGACATGGGCGCGCGGGCGGCGGTGCGGGCAGCCGGCCATGAGGCCGTCAACTCCGTGCTGGCGATAGCTCCCTGGCTGCCGGAGGAGGACGTGGCGGCGTCACCCGAACCGGTGAAACAGCTCGGGGGGCGGCGGGTGATGTTCGTGCACGGCACCAACGACGAGCGGACCGATCCCGAGCTGTCGTTCCGGCTGGCGGAGCGGGCGAAGAAGGCGAACCGGGATGTATGCCGGTTCGAAGTGCACTCCGACCGGCACGGGTTGCAGCAGCACCGGGACGAAGTCCTCGCGCTGGCCGAGGACTTCGTCATCGGGGTGCTGTTCGGGCGGGCGTTCTCGCGGCCTGTCGCCGATGCGTTCGCGGCTCCGCCGCCTTTGGGGTTGCGGATGCCGCTGGCTGCGGGGTTCGGCAAGTCGTTGCGGCGGTAGCGCCGCGGGGGCCTGTCCCGTCGGCGGGTGCGGGTTGTTCGTGGCTGGTCGCGCAGTTCTCCGCGCCCCTGAGGGCGGTGCGCCTACGTGGGCAGCAAATTGCCCCTTCTTGACAGCAGGAACCTCTTGAAGGCCGCCACCGGAGGTGTGTCCGGGCGGTCGGCCATCCAGGCGACGCCGATTTCTCGTGCCGCGCGTGGGGCGGTGACCGTCAGTTCTGCCACGCCCGGGCGCGGTACGGCCGGCGGCGGCAGGAGTGCGACTCCCAGGCCCGCCGCCACCAGACCTCTCAGCGTCTCCGCCTCCTCGCCCTCGAAGGCGACACGGGGCCTGAAGCCTGCCTCCTTGCACAGGTCGTCGGTGATGCGGCGCAGGCCGTAGCCCGGTTCCAGGGTCACGAAGATCTCGTCGGCCGCCTCCGCCAGGCGGATGCGCTTGCGGCCGGCCAGGCGGTGGTCGGCGGGGACGACCAGGCGGAGTTTCTGTTCGTCCACACGGCGGGCGACCAGGTCGGGGGCGTCCGGGACAGGGGACGTGAGGCAGAGGTCGAGCTCGCCGGCCCGGAGTCGTTCGAGCATCGCCTCGCCGTAGTTCTGGACCAGGCTGAAGCGGACGCGGGGGTGGTCGGCGCGGAAGGCGTGGATGAGGCCCGGGACCGTTTCGGCGCCCATGGTGTGCAGGAAGCCGAAGGCGACCTTGCCGGTGGCCGGGTCGGCGTCGGCGCGGACCTCGTCGGCTGCGCGCCGGATCTCGGCCAGGGCCCGCTCGGCCGACGCGAGGAAGGTACGGCCGGCGGGGGTGAGGGAGACCGTACGGCCGTGGCGGGTGAACAGGTCGACCCCCAGGTCCTGTTCCAGGCGGACCATGGCACGCGAGAGCGTGGACTGCGGGACCTGCATCTCCTGGGCGGCCCTGGTGACGTGCTCGGTGCGGGCCACGCCGGCGAAGTACGCGAGGCGGGGCGCGAGCAACATCGTCATGTCATCTGTGTCACTGGATGGTGACAGCCGAGGCTGTGAACTGTACTGATGCGCCATGGGAACGATTATGGCGAATCCATGCATTGGACGGATGAGTGGGGGCGTACGTAGCTTCGAAGCATGTCTCCCGCCAGTACCGGGGCGTCCACCACCCTGGGCGCCGCACCTTCAGTCCCTGTCGTCGACTCCCGAATGTCCCCGGGCGGCCCCGGCTACCGCCGGATGAGCTTCGCCCTCTTCCTGGCAGGTGTCGCGACCTTCGCACTCCTCTACTCCACGCAGGCCCTGCTGCCGCTGATCTCCGGGGAGTTCGGGGTGGCGGCGAGCGAGGCGAGCTGGACGGTGGCGGCCGCGACGGGCGGTCTGGCGCTGTTCGTGCTGCCCATGAGCGCGCTGTCGGAGCGGTACGGACGCCGTACGGTCATGACGGCGTCCCTGGCGGTCGCGGGGGCGGTCGGTGTGCTGGTCCCCTTCGCACCGAACCTGACCTCCCTGGTCGTGCTGCGGGCGGTCCAGGGTGCGGCGCTGGCGGGTCTGCCGGCGTCGGCGACGGCGTATCTGGCCGAGGAGGTCCGCCCGAAGGCGCTGGTGACGGCCATCGGACTGTTCGTCGCGGGCAACAGCGTCGGCGGGATGAGCGGCCGTGTGATCACCGGCTGGGTCGCGCAGGAGTGGGGCTGGCGGATCGCGGTCGGCGTGATCGGCGTGCTCGCGGTGGCGTGCGCGGTGGCCTTCCGGCTGCTGCTGCCGGCACCGCGCCACTTCAAGCCGGGCTCGCTGCGTCCGCGCGTCCTCGCCCGCGCGGTCCGCGACCACCTCTCCAACCCGCTGCTGTGCCGCCTGTACGCGATCGGCGCCCTGTTCATGACCGTCTTCGGCGGCGTGTACACCGTCATCGGCTACCGCCTCACCGAGGCGCCGTTCTCGCTGCCCCAGGGCATCATCGGCTCGATCTTCCTCGTGTACCTGGTCGGCACGGTGTCCGCGTCCACGGCGGGACGGCTGGTGGGCCGCCTGGGCCGCCGCGGCGCGCTGTACGCGGCCGGGGCCACGACGGCGGCGGGCCTGCTGCTGTCCCTGGCGGACTCGCTCCCGCTGGTCCTCCTCGGCCTGGTCCTCATCACGGGCGGCTTCTTCGCCGGCCACGCGGCCGCCTCCTCGGCGGTCAGCAAGACGGCCACCCATGGCCGAGCCCAGGCATCGGCGCTCTACCAGTCGGCCTACTACATCGGTTCCAGCGCCGGCAGCACGGTCGGCGCGGTGGCCTTCCACGCGGGCGGCTGGGCCGGCACGGTCGGCGTCGGCCTGCTGGCGGTGCTCGGCGTCGTGACGATCACGGTGTTCGGAACCCGGGCGGCACGGCTGGAACAGCGGCGACTGGCCACGGCGGCCTGAGGTGGCCGTGGGGTGCGGGGCAGGGCGTGGGTTGTGAGGCTCAGCTCGTAGGTTTTCGTTCCTGTGGCAGAAAACGGGTGCGCCCCGCCGGACATCGGCGGGGCGCAGTCTGTTTTAGTGGTTACCAGGCCTCGCGCGTCTTGTTCGCCTTGTCCTCCGAGGGGAGCAGGATCCACAGGGCTATGTAGAGCAGGAACTGCGGGCCGGGGAGCAGGCAGGAGATCAGGAAGATCGCGCGCATCGTCGTCGCGGAGGTGCCGAAGCGCCGTGCCAGCGCGGCGCACACTCCGCCGATCATGCGGCCGTTGGTGGGTCGGGCGAGCGCGGTCATGGTGCGGCTCCTTCGCGAGCGTCGGTCGGAGGCCCCCTTGTGGGGCCTCCCGAGGGCTTCCCTCATCTGACATCCACGCTACGGCGACGAACCGGGCAAAGCGTCACTCTATGGAGCTATCCCGACCCTGGGAATCGTCGGGGTCCGACCCTGAGTGGGCTCCTCCTGGGGAACGGTCGCCCGGTCCGCGCCCTCGGACCTGCGGCGGAGCCGGGCGCGGGCCGCGGGTACGACCGCCGCGTGCGCCAGGGCCACGCCCACGGTGTTCAGCAGCAGGGAGTCGACGTCGACGATCTGGCCGGGTACGCCGGTCTGCAACAGCTCGATGCCCAGCGAGATCAGGGCGCCGGCCGCGACCGCGCGGACCAGGGAGCCCAGTGGGGAGGCGTTGACCCTGCCGTGTGCCATCGGGATCAGCACGCCCAGGGGTGCGAGCAGGGCGAGTCCCTCGACGATGTGCCGGGCGCCCTCCTGCCAGCCCAGCGCCAGATCGGCTCTGATCCCGGCGAACGGCCGCAAGTTGGGCGGCATCACCCAGGGGACGTCCAGCGGGCGCAGCGTGAGCCAGGCGACGAACACGAGGTGCGCGACCAGGAGAACACCCCCCGTCGCACGGATGCGGATCACGGCGCTGCCGCCGATGGAGCCTTGACGCTGCACGCCCCCCTAGACGCGCCCCCCGGCAGGATCGGTTCCGGGAGAGGGCTTACGGGGGTGAGGCGTCCGCCACACGGGCCTCCGGCGGTGGGTGCGCCGTCTATTGCCTGCGGCGGCCCGTCGCGGTTCGGGGGGTGTGCGTAGCGCCTGCGGTGCGGTGGGTGGGTCGGGGCCGGGCCGGGGGGTCTCCGTCCTCGGACCGGCGGTCGGGGTCGGGCAGGGTGTTGCTGGCTCTTGACGCCGGCCACTGCGGGCGGACCCCCCCGGCGCGTCCCCTTACCGCCAGGCGACCGCGGCCCGGTGGGGGCGCGCCTTCCGGCACGCCCCCTGCCGCCCTGGGCGGTGCCGCGTCGTGGGGGTCGGCCGTGGTCTTCGCCGTCAGTTGTCCGTGATCTCCGTCGACGGGGGCTCGTTGCTGCCGGGGCGGGTGCGGACCTCGTCCGTGCACTCGTAGCGGCGCAGGGGGTCGGCGCCCGGGCCGCCCAGGATCACCGAGCCGTCGCCCTCGGCGGCAGTCGAGTCCGAGAAGGTGCAGACGATCTGGGCGAGGGCGTACGAGGTGAGGTCGTTGGGCGGTGTGCTCAGGCGCAGGGTCTCGTCGGGGTCGCCGGGGCGCGGGCCGCTCACGGTCATGGCGCCGCGGACGTCGGTGGTGTAGCCGGCCTCCTTCTCGGCGGCCGACGGTGTCGCCTCCAGCTCGTCGAGCAGCCCCTGCGCCACCAGCACGCGCCGGGCCGAGTCCGCCGTACCGTCCGTCACCCGCACGGTTCGGTCCACGGCCACCAGCTGTGACCCGCACAGCAGGAACACCTGCACCGGAAGCCCGCGCGTGGCCTGCGTCGACACGTTCGGTTCGGAGAGCGAGCAGTGCACGCGCGAGGGAGCGGGGCCGAAGTTGGTCGGCACCTCCGTGGAACGGATGCCGCACCCGGTCAGCAGCGCTGCGGTCGCTGCGGAGAGGGCAAGGAGGCTGCCTACCCGCGTGCGGCGCCCCGAGAGGGCCGAGGGCCCGTGCGGGCGTGCGGCGCCCTCTGAGGCGGCAGGCAGCCCGTGTACGCGCGTGTGGTGGGCCGGGGTGGCCGAGGGCCTGGGTACGCGCGCGTGTGCGTGGTGGCCCGGTGCAGCGGAGAGGCCCTGCGCGGGCGCGTGCTGCTCCACATCGGCCGGCACGCCGCTCGGGCCCGTCCGGCCGTCGGCGCCGTATCCGTCGCGTTCTTCGGGAACGCCCGCCCGGCCGCGTACCTTCATCAGGCGTCCCCCTTCTCCGGCCCGTCGGAGCCCTTGCCGTCGGTCTCGTTGGCGTCTGGTTGTTCCGCCAGCTTGGATGCGTCCCGCGGCAGGCGCAGGGTGAACACCGCGCCGCCGTCGGGGGAGTTGGCGGCGGTGATCTCGCCGCCGTGGATGTGGGCGTTCTCCAGGGCGATGGACAGGCCGAGGCCGCTGCCCTCGGAGCGGGGGCGGGAGGCACTGGCCTTGTAGAAGCGGTCGAAGACGTGCGGCAGGACGTCCTCGGGGATGCCGGGACCGTGGTCCCGTACGGCGATCAGGATCGAGTCGTCCGCCTCCCGGACCGCGACCCGGACCGGCGAGCCGCCGTGCTTGAGCGCGTTGCCGATGAGGTTGGCCAGGATGACGTCCAGGCGGCGCGGGTCCAGGCGGGCCATGATGCCGCGCTCGGCGTCCAGGTCGACCGCGTCCAGCCAGGCGCGGGCGTCGATGCAGGCCGTGATCTGGTCGGCGAGGTCGACCTCGTCGATGACCAGGCGGGCCGTGCCCGCGTCGAAGCGGGTGACCTCCATGAGGTTCTCGACGAGGTCGTTCAGGCGGCGGGTCTCGCTGACGACCAGGCGTACGGCCGGTTCGATCATCGGGTCCATGGAGCCGGTCTCCATCTCCAGCTCCTCCTCCAGCACTTCCGTCACGGCAGTGATCGCGGTGAGGGGGGTGCGGAGTTCGTGGGACATGTCGGCCACGAAGCGGCGGGACGCCTCGTCGCGGCCGGCCATGTCGGCGACCCGTTTCTCCAGCGCCTCGGCGGCCTTGTTGAACGTCCGGGAGAGATCGGCCAGTTCGTCCGTGCCGGAGACGCGCAGGCGGGTGTCCAGCTTGCCCTCGCCGAGCCGGCGGGCGGCGGCACCGAGGCGTTGGACCGGCTTCAGTACGGTCGTGGCGGCGGCCTGCGCGAGCAGCGCGGAGCCGATCAGCGCGAGGCCGGTGGCGATGCCCAGCGACCAGGCGAGGGAGTTGAGGTCCTTGGCCTCCGGCTCCAGGGACTTGAGCATGTAGCCCGTCGGGCCGCCGCCGATCACCTTCGTGCCGGCGACCAGGTAGGGGGTGTCGTCGGCGACCGTCCGCTGCCAGTACAGGTGGTACTCGGCCTTGTTGGAGGAGTCGACCTGCTGCTTCTCGTTCACCGCCGTGCGCAGCGACTGCGGCACGTCCTCGAGCGTGAAGCCGTCCAGGCCGCCGGAGTTGCCGTACACGGGCTTGCCGTCGGCGCCCTGGGCGACGAGCAGCACGCTGAAGCGCTGGCTGCTGTTGGCCATCTGCCCGGCGGTGTGCTGCAGTTCGTCCTGCGTCGGCTCCTCGGGCAGCAGGCCCGCGCGGTTCTGCATCTCCTGCTCGAAGTCGCGCAGCACCGCGTCCTGGGTGCGGGTGAGCACCGCCTCGCGGTTGAGCCAGTAGGCGATCCCGGACGCGGACACGGCGGCCGTGAGCGCCACGAGGCCGAAGACGACCACCAGTCGCAGGCGCAGGCTGGTGAAACGCAGCCTCGACCACACTCCCTTGCGAGCCGCGACCCAGCCGCGCAATCCCCCCTGCTCGTCTGTCACTGAGGCGCGTCCAGGCGGTAGCCGACTCCGCGGACGGTACGGATGAGCGTGGGGGAGGACGGGACGTCCTCGACCTTGGCGCGCAGGCGCTGGACGCAGGCGTCCACGAGGCGGGAGTCGCCCAGGTAGTCGTGCTCCCAGACGAGGCGAAGGAGCTGCTGCCGGGACAGGGCCTGACCCGGGCGGCGGCTCAGTTCCAGGAGCAGACGCAGCTCGGTCGGGGTGAGCTGGAGGTCCTCGCCGTTCTTCGTCACGGTCATCGCCGCACGGTCGATGACCAGGCTGCCGTACGTCGCGGCGTCGTTCGACTCCCGCTCGCCGCGCCTGAGCACTGCCCGGATGCGGGCGTCGAGCACCCGCCCCTGGACCGGTTTGACGACGTAGTCGTCGGCGCCGGACTCCAGTCCGACCACGACGTCGATGTCGTCGCTGCGCGCGGTCAGCAGAATGATCGGCAGCTGGTCCGTGCGCCGGATGCGCCGGCACACCTCGAACCCGTCGATGCCGGGCAGCATCACGTCCAGCACGATCAGGTCCGGCCGCTGCTCACGCAGCAGTTTCAGACCGTCCTCGCCGGTGGCAGCGGTGGCCACACGGTGTCCCTGGCGCGTCAGTGAGAGCTCCAGGGCCGTACGGATGGCGTCGTCGTCCTCGATCAGCAACAGGGAAGGCACGGGGCTCATTCTGGCCCATGCGGGGGTCGTGTTTCGACACCTGTACGAGCTGTACGGCTACGGGCACGTAGCGCTCATGACTGGGTCCGCGCTGTCGGCTGCCTGGGGGCGACCTACGGCACAGGCCCCTGTGACACGTCTGTGACAGTCGGCGGACACGGCCATGAAGGTGCCCCGGCAAGCTTTTCGGCACAGGCAAGACAGCGGGACGCAAGACAGCAAGCCGCACCAAGCAGAACACCGGAAGTCCACGACGGGGGGCGCGAGATGAACACGCTGCACGGCACCAGCACCAGCGCAGTGATCACGCGTCTGCACGACGTGAACGGGGGCCGGGGTTCCGAGAAGTCCGGTGCCGTGAGCGGGCGGGGGTGCGCTCGCGGCACCGGGCGTCAGCACACCGCGTTCATGACGGTGGTTGACGGTTTCACGGGGGAAACGCACGGGGGAGCCGCGTAC
Source organism: Streptomyces sp. NPDC012935 (assembly GCF_042900345.1). Classification (NCBI taxonomy): domain Bacteria; kingdom Bacillati; phylum Actinomycetota; class Actinomycetes; order Kitasatosporales; family Streptomycetaceae; genus Streptomyces; species Streptomyces sp. NPDC012935. The sequence goes on along the minus strand of NZ_JBIBBC010000035.1, from coordinate 15,456 downwards.
AGGGAGGACTCGGGGGAGCGTCGTCGCTCGCTGTCGGAGGCGGAGTTCACCGCCTACGTCCAGGAGCGCCGCACCTCCCTGTACGCAACCGCCTACCACCTGACCGGTGACCGTTTCGAGGCCGAGGACCTGCTGCAGAGCGCGCTGTTCTCGACGTACAAGGCCTGGGACCGGATCAGTGACAAGGCCGCCGTGGGGGGCTACCTGCGGCGGACGATGACCAACCTGCACATCAGCGCGTGGCGCCGCCGCAAGCTGAACGAGTACCCGACCGAGGAGCTGCCGGAGACGCCCGGCGACACGGACGCGATGCGCGGCACCGAACTGCGCGCGGTCCTGTGGCAGGCGCTGGCCCGGCTGCCCGAACTCCAGCGGACGATGCTGGTCCTTCGTTACTACGAGGGCCGCACCGACCCGGAGATCGCGGACATCCTCGACATCAGTGTCGGCACGGTGAAGTCCAGCATCTGGCGGTCGCTCCGCCGGCTGCGCGAGGACGAGGTCCTCAGCTTCGGCCGTGACGAGGAAGACGCCTTCGGGGAGCTTGTCGCCTGAAGGTCCGGGGGGACCGCATCCGGGGGGATGCAACGGGGGAGCGGTAGGAAGTGGGGGGACCCACGGGGCCGGGGGGCCCACGGGGGACCAGCGGGGGGAACACGGGGGAGTGCTCCCACGGGGGATTCGGGGGAGCACGACGGGAGCGGGGCTGGAGGGCCGGGGGGTCCGTCCAGTCCCGTTCTTCGTGTGCGCTGTCAGCGGGCCTTCATGAGGATCGCCCCGGCGGGAGTGTCACCGACGGCGATGGCGACGGCAGGGGCCATCCCCTCGACCGCGTACGCGGTGATCCGCTGCTCGCCGATGGCGTCCGCGGGATCGTTCGGGGTGTCGTCGCACGCCGGGATCGTGGCGGTGCCCAGCTTCTTCCCGACGGTGAAGTCGGTGTTCGCGAGGTCCTGGTAGGAGCGGCGCTCGTACGTCACCACGTACGCGCAGGAGGCCTCGGCCGCACCGCCCGGCTCCGTGCCGCCCGTTTCCGTGCAGCCGACGGCCGCGGTGGCGAGCAGGGCAGCCATGAGCAGGCGTCGGCCGGGCTGGACGGCAGCGGGCATCGGGATTCCTCTCCGCGGGGACCGTTTTCCGGTCCTACGACGCAGAGGGCACCGTGTTCGTTCAGGTGGCCGGCGTCGCCGGGGCGGCCGCCGGGCGGCGGCCCGCTGCTGCTGCGGTGAGGCGGCCGAGGGCCTCGTCCCGGTCGCAGGCGTGGGCGCCCAGGGACGTCTGGTGGGCGACGATCGAACGTTCCAGGCGCATCAGGCGCCAGCCGCGGCGCAGCAGGAACGGGACCGACTTGCGGCCCTCTCGCAGGTCGCGGAGGAAGCGGCGGCGGAACGTCTTCATGGGGCCGCGGCTCAGGCACAGCGCGTCGGCGAGGAGGCCGAGCTCACGGCAGCGGTTCACGATCTCGGCCGCGAAGATGCCCTCCGCGATGAAGAGGGGGGTCCGCCCGATCTCGACGGTCTCCGCGCCCGTGCGGGCGCTCAGCGAGAGGTCGTACAGCGGAACGTCCGTACGGCCCGTGCGGCACAGTTCCGCGATCGCGGCGACGGCCGTGTCCGCGTCCCACGAGTCGGGGTGGTCCCAGTCGATGTCGGAGCTCCCGGGGACCTGCGGCAGGGTCGGGTCGTCACCCTCTTTGTAGAAGTCGTCGAGCCGCAGCACCGGAAGACCGGAGTGGGCGGCGAGAAGGGACTTGCCGGAGCCGGAAGGGCCGCAGAGCAGCACGACTCGCGTGGGTATGGGCGGATGGGAACTCACGGGACACCAGTCTGCGGCATCGCAGGGCCCGCGTACGACCCGGCGTACCGCAATTGAAGCGCGCGTCACACCTCACAGCCCTCTCGCGTTCACCTGGCAACGCGTCGCGGCGGCGGCAGGGCAGAGAGCCGCGCCTCCCCCGGACGGAGGGGAGGCGCGGCTCTCTGGTCCAGGTGGCCGTCGCGACGGTTGTCAGTACGACGAGCCGGACGCGCCCAGCGAACCCGTCGGGTGCCAGACCGTCTTGGTCTCCAGGAAGGCCGTCATGCGGTCGATGCCGGGGGCGGCGGCCCAGTCGTCCACAGGCTGTGGACGCAGGACGCGCTTGAGGTTGTCGGCCGCCGCGATCTCCAGTTCCTTCGCCAGCACCTCGTCGGCGCCGGCCAGGTCGATCGCGTTGACGTCCTGGTGCGCGGCCAGCGGCGTCGCGATCTCCGCCGTACGGCCCGACAGCAGGTTGACGACGCCGCCCGGCAGGTCGGACGTGGCCAGGACCTCGCCCAGGGAGAGGGCGGGCAGCGGGGACCTCTCGGACGCCACCACGATCGCCGTGTTACCCGTCGCGATCACCGGGGCCAGCACCGAGACCAGGCCCAGGAAGGAGGACTCCTGCGGGGCCAGGACGGCCACCACGCCGGTCGGCTCGGGGGAGGAGATGTTGAAGAACGGGCCCGCGACCGGGTTCCCGCCGCCGACCACCTGGGCGATCTTGTCGGTCCAGCCCGCGTACCAGACCCACCGGTCGATCGCCGCGTCGACCTGCGCCGCCGCCTTCGACTTCGACAGGCCCTCGGCGTCGGCGACTTCACGGACGTACTGCTCGCGGCGGCCTTCCAGCATCTCCGCGATGCGGTAGAGGATCTGGCCGCGGTTGTACGCCGTCGCGCCGGACCAGCCGCCGAACGCCTTGCGCGCGGCGACCACGGCGTCACGGGCGTCCTTGCGGGACGACAGCGGGACGTTCGCCAGCCAGTTGTCCTTGGAGTCCGTCACCTCGTACACCCGGCCGCTCTCGGAACGCGGGAACTTCCCGCCGACGTACAGCTTGTAGGTCTTGAAGACGGAGAGCCGCTCGGCGCGCTCGGTCTTGTCGTTCTTCTCAACTGTGCTCATTTATCGCTCGCCCTCCGGGCTCGACGGGGCGAGGTACGCCTCCAGGCCGTGGCGGCCGCCCTCGCGGCCGAAGCCCGACTCCTTGTAACCGCCGAACGGCGAGGTCGGGTCGAACTTGTTGAACGTGTTGGACCAGATGACGCCCGCACGGAGCTTGTTCGCGACGGCGAGGATCCGCGACCCCTTCTCCGTCCAGATGCCCGCCGACAGGCCGTACGCGCTGTTGTTCGCCTTGGCGACGGCCTCGTCCGGTGTGCGGAAGGTGAGGACCGACAGGACCGGGCCGAAGATCTCGTCGCGGGCGATCCGGTGCGCCTGGGTGACGTTCGTGAAGAGCGTCGGCGCGAACCAGTAGCCGCTCTCGGGGAGTTCGCAGGCCGGCGACCAGCGCTCGGCGCCCTCCGCCTCACCCTGCTCGACGAGCGAGGTGATGCGGGTGAGCTGCTCCTCGGAGTTGATCGCACCGATGTCGGTGTTCTTGTCGAGGGGGTCGCCGAGGCGGAGCGTGGAGAGGCGACGCTTCAGCGACTCCAGCAGCTCGTCCTGGATCGACTCCTGGACCAGCAGCCGGCTGCCGGCGCAGCAGACCTGCCCCTGGTTGAAGAAGATGCCGTTGACGATCCCCTCCACCGCCTGGTCGATCGGGGCGTCGTCGAAGACGATGTTGGCGCCCTTGCCGCCCAGCTCCAGGGTGACCTTCTTGTGGGTGCCGGCGACGGTCCGCGCGATCTCCTTGCCGACGGCCGTCGATCCCGTGAAGGCGACCTTGTTGACGTCCGGGTGCGCGACGAGCGCGGCGCCGCTGTCGCCGTAGCCGGGAAGGATGTTGACGACACCCTTGGGCAGACCGGCCTGGCGGCAGATGTCCGCGAAGAACAGGGCGGACAGCGGGGTGGTCTCGGCCGGCTTCAGCACGACCGTGTTGCCGGTCGCCAGCGCCGGGGCGATCTTCCACGCCAGCATCAGCAGCGGGAAGTTCCAGGGGATGACCTGGCCGGCCACACCGAGGGGCCGCGGGCTCGCGCCGAAACCGGCGTGCTCCAGCTTGTCGGCCCAGCCCGCGTAGTAGAAGAAGTGCGCGGCGACCAGGGGGAGGTCGGCGTCGCGGGTCTCCTTGATCGGCTTGCCGTTGTCCAGCGTCTCCAGGACGGCCAGCTCACGGCTGCGCTCCTGGATGATCCGGGCGATGCGGAACAGGTACTTCGCGCGCTCGGAGCCGGGCAGCGCCGACCACTTCACGAAGGCCTTGCGGGCCGCCTTCACGGCGCGGTCCACGTCCGCCTCGCCGGCCTGGGCGATCTCGGCGAGGACCTCCTCGGTCGACGGGGAGACGGTCTTGAAGACCTTGCCGTCCGCCGCCTCCACGAACTCGCCGTCGATGAACAAGCCGTACGACGGCGCGATGTCGACGATCGAGCGGGACTCGGGGGCCGGTGCGTATTCGAATACCGATGCCATGGTGATCAGTCCACCGTCACGTAGTCGGGGCCGGAGTAGCGGCCGGTGGCCAGCTTCTGACGCTGCATCAGCAGGTCGTTCAGGAGCGAGGAGGCGCCGAAGCGGAACCAGTGGTTGTCCAGCCAGTCCTCGCCGGCGGTCTCGTTGACCAGGACGAGGAACTTGACGGCGTCCTTGGTCGTCCTGATCCCGCCGGCCGGCTTCACACCCACCTGGATGCCGGTCTGGGCGCGGAAGTCGCGCACCGCTTCCAGCATAAGCAGGGTGTTCGCGGGGGTGGCGTTGACGGCGACCTTGCCGGTGGACGTCTTGATGAAGTCGGCGCCCGCCAGCATGCCGACCCAGCTCGCGCGCCGGATGTTGTCGTACGTCGACAGCTCGCCGGTCTCGAAGATGACCTTGAGGCGGGCGGACGTCCCGCAGGCCTCCTTCACGGCGACGATCTCGTCGTACACCTTCATGTAGTTCCCCGCGAGGAACGCCCCGCGGTCGATGACCATGTCGATCTCGTCCGCACCGGCGGCGACGGCGTCCCGGACGTCCGCCAGCTTCACGCCGAGGGCGGCGCGGCCGGCCGGGAAGGCGGTGGCGACCGAGGCGACCTTGACCGAGGAGCCGGCGACGGCCTCCTTGGCGGTGGCCACCATGTCGGGATAGACGCAGACGGCCGCGGTCGCCGGGGTCGTCCGGTCGCTCGGGTCGGGGTGGACGGCCTTGGCGCCGAGCGCCCGGACCTTGCCCGGGGTGTCCGCGCCTTCCAGCGTCGTGAGGTCGACCATCGAGATGGCGAGGTCGATGGCGTACGCCTTGGCGGTCGTCTTGATGGAACGGGTACCGAGGGACGCGGCGCGCGCCTCCAGGCCGACCGCGTCGACGCCGGGCAGCCCGTGAAGGAAGCGGCGCAGCGTACTGTCGGACGCGGTGACGTCCTTGAGGGCGTGAGCTGCGGTGGGTGCATTGGTGGGCATGGTCACCAGACGAGCATATCTACGCGCGTAGCGGCTGTACACCCCGAGGGAAAGGGATCTGTTCTGCAGCCGAGGGAAAGGGATCTGTCATGCAGCTGAGGGAATGGGCCTGATGCCGCAGCAGGGAACGGACCTGTCTTGTCCGCGAGGGAACGGATCCCCACAACGCCGGGCAGCCGGCCAACCTGAGGGGCGCGGGGAACTGCGCGCCCAGCCCCCGACAACCCGCACCCGCGCACGCGGCGAGGCCTCAAGGCGATGAGGCGTCCTGCGCCCGGCAGCCCGCATCCGCGCACGCGGCGAGCCGCCACGGCGATGAGGCGTCCTGCGCCCGGCAGCCCGCATCCGCGCACGCGGCGAGCTCTCACGGCGATGAGGCGCCCTGCGCCCGGCAGCCCGCATCCGCGCACGCGGCGAGCTCTCACGGCGATGAGGCGCCCTGCCCCCGGCAGCCCGCACCCGCGCACGCAGCGAGCCGCCACGGTGATGAGGCGCCCTCCCCCCCGGCAGCCCGCACCCGCAGCGAGCCCCACGGCAGAAGAGCCACCCCGCCAAGCCGCCGGCAGGCATACGGCAGAATCGGCCTCATGACGACCCCGGAACCCCAGCCCCCCACCCCGGCCCCCGTGTCGAAGGACCGCGTCTACCGCTCGCCCATGGGCATCATCGGCGGCGTCGCGCTGCTCGGAATCGCCCTCTGGCTGGGCATCGACGCACTGGTCCGGGGCGAGGGCCGCACCCAGTGGGTGGCGCTCGCGGCGCTGATCCTGATCGTGCCGCTGGTGTCCGCGTTCACGCTGAGGCCCGCCGTCTACGCCAACGAGGACCGGCTGCGCATCCGCAACCCGCTGCGCGTGATCGTGCTCCCGTGGGGACAGGTCGCCGCACTGCGGTCCAGCTACTCGAACGAGGTCGTCGACAAGGCCGGCACCAAGTTCCAGCTCTGGGCGGTGCCGGTCTCGCTGCGGGCGCGCAAGAAGGCGGCACGGCGTTCGGCCCGGGCCGCGGCGGAGCGGAGCGCTGCCGCGCGGGGTGAGCGGGGCGGCCGCGCCGGCGGGGGTATGGGATTCGGCGGGCTCGGGTTCGGGGCGCCGCGAGGGGATGTCGACATGGACGGCCCGGCGCGGGCCGAGACCGACAAGGTCATGGACGACCTGCGGGAACTGCTGGAGCAGCGGGAGAAGCTGGAGTCCTCGCAGGGTGAGGTCACCGTGCGCTGGGCCTACGAGGTGGCGGGACCGGTCATCGCCGGGGCCGTACTGCTGGTGATTGTGCTGGCGACGGCCTGACAGGCCTGTCCGAGCAGCGGGAGGGGCGCCGGACACACCTTGAACCGCTCAGGGGGCGCCCGGATGCACGAGGGCCATGTACGCACCGCAGTAGGCCGAGCCGGCGACCGCCCCCGTGAGGGCGAGCATGCGGTACCGGCGGGAGGCGCGGGACAGATGCAGGGCGAGGGGGAGCAGGAGGGGGAAGGCGGGAAGGAGGAAGCGGGCGCGGGGGAAGTAGACCCCGCCGCTGCCCAGGACGATCGCCAGCAGTACGGCCGTGAGCACCAGCAGTGGCACCGGCTGCCGGTCCCACACGGACAGCCCGAACAGCACCACCGACACGACCAGCGTGAGCGTCACGACGACCAGGAACAGCTCGGGCGTCCGGTCGTAGACCAGCAACCGCCGCATCAGCCGCAGCGTCTCGCGGCCGCCGTCCAACTCGTTGCGCCACAGCCGCTGTACGGCGAAGTATCCGTCCCAGCGGCCCAAGCGCAGGCCCACCCAGCCGACGTATCCGCACCAGCCGAGGGGCGCGATCGCGGCGGCCGCGAGGGTACGCACACGGAAGCGGCGGCGCAGCGCGAGCAGGGCCGCCACCGTGACCGCGGCCGCCACCGCGATGCCGGTGGGGCGGGTCAGGCCCGCGAGCACCGCGAGCCAGGCGGCGGTGAGCAGGTGACCGGTGAGCACGGCGTACAGCGACCAGGCCGCGAGCGCCGTGAAGAGGGACTCGGTGTAGCCCATCCACTGCACCAGCCCGACCGGCAGCGCGGCCCACAGGACGGTGAGCAGGACGCCGACCCGACGCCCGTGAAGCCGGTCCCCGACCGCGAACACGCCCCACGCGGCGGCGAGGGAGGCGATGACGGCGAGGGCGAGACCGGTACTGGCGTGGGTGCCCGGCGTGACCGCCGCGACCGCTTTGACCAGCATCGGGTAGAGCGGAAAGAAGGCGAGGTTGTTGGCGCTGTACGCGGTGCCGAGTTCGTGCGCGTACCCGTGGTCGGCGATCCCGAGGTACCAGTCGGCGTCCCACTGCGTCGCCAGGATCGGCCAGACGCCGTGCCGCTGCCGGTGCGCCCAGACGGTGAGCAGCAGCAGGCCCGTGCCGCGTACGGCGAGGTAGGCGAGGAGAGCGGGGGCCGCGTACCGCAGGGCGTGCAGTGGTGCGGGGCCACCGCCCGGGGGCGCGGAGCCGGACCGGGCTTCGCCCTCGGGCGCGGTGGTCGCTCGGGATGTCGGCCGGACGGTCGTGGACACGGCGGCGGCTCCAGGCACATCGGTGACGCGCTTGCCCGTCCACCGTTGCCCGTGTGCCGGGGCCGGGCGTGGAGCCCGGGTCAATCACCGCTGGGAAATCGCCCGAAGGGGTGCCTCCGAACGGGGGCACCCCTTCACGAACGACCGGTATGCCTACGGCTCAGATACCTGCCGCCGCCGACAGGTCCCGCTTGATGGCCGCGAGCAGCCCGGCCGCCTCGGCGCGGGCGGCCGGGAGGTCGGCGTGGGCCGCAACCGGGACGACGACCTCCAGGTAGCACTTCAGCTTGGGCTCCGTGCCGCTGGGACGGACGATGACACGGGCGCCTTCGAGGGTGTAGCGCAGACCGTCGGTGGGCGGGAGGGTGTCCGTGCCCTGGGTGAGGTCCTCGGCGCGGGTGATGGCCAGCCCGGCGAGCTCGGTCGGCGGCTGCTCGCGCAGCTGCCGCATGGCGTCGGCGATGACCGACAGGTCCTGGACGCGTACCGAGAGCTGGTCGGTGGCGTGCAGGCCGTGGGTCACGGCGAGATCGTCGAGGAGGTCGAGGAGCGTGCGGCCCTCGGCCTTCAGGACGGACGCGAGCTCGGTGATCAGCAGGGCGGCGGTGATGCCGTCCTTGTCGCGTACGCCGTCGGGGTCGACGCAGTAGCCGAGGGCCTCCTCGTAGCCGTAGCGCAGGCCGTCGACGCGGGCGATCCACTTGAAGCCGGTGAGGGTCTCCTCGTACGGCAGCCCCGCTTTCTCGGCGATGCGGCCGAGGAGGGACGAGGAGACGATGGACTCCGCGAAGGTGCCGCGTGCTCCGCGGCTGACCAGGTGGGCCGCGAGCAGGGCGCCCACTTCATCGCCCCGGAGCATCCGCCACTCGTCCTGGGCGTTGCCGCCCTCCGCACCGTCCCCGTCCCGCACGGCCACGGCGCAGCGGTCGGCGTCGGGGTCGTTGGCGATGACGAGGTCGGGGGCGGTCTCGCGGGCCTTGGCGAAGGCCAGGTCCATCGCGCCGGGCTCTTCCGGGTTGGGGAAGGCGACGGTGGGGAAGTCCGGGTCCGGTTCGGCCTGCTCGGCGACGAGGGCGGGGGCGGGGAAGCCGGCGCGCTCGAAGGCGGCGAGGAGGACGTCCTTGCCGACACCGTGCATCGCCGTGTAGACGGTGCGGGCGGTGCGCGGCGAGTCGGGGGACAGGACCGCGTCCGTGCGGGCGAGGTAGGCGTTCACGACGCTGTCGTCCAGCGTCTCCCAGCCCTCCGTGGGGCGGGGGACGACGGTCAGGGACGGTACGGCGGCGATCTCCTGCGCGATGTCGATGTCCGCGGGCGGGACGATCTGGGAGCCGTCGCCGAGATAGACCTTGTAGCCGTTGTCGCGCGGCGGGTTGTGGCTCGCTGTGACCTCGACTCCGGCGACCGCGCCGAGGTGCCTTATCGCGTATGCGAGGACCGGGGTGGGGAGCGGGCGGGGCAGTACGGCGGCGCGCAGGCCCGCGCCCGTCATCACGGCGGCCGTGTCGCGGGCGAAGTCCTCCGACTTGTGGCGCGCGTCGTAGCCGATGACGACGAGGCCGCCCTCGTGGCCCTGCTTCTTCAGGTACGCGGCGAGGCCGGCCGCTGCGCGGATGACGACCGTGCGGTTCATGCGCATCGGGCCGGCGCCGAGTTCGCCTCGCAGGCCCGCGGTGCCGAACTGGAGGGTGCCGCTGAAGCGCGCGGCGATTTCCTCGACGTCCGCGGCGTCGATGAGCTTGGCGAGCTCGTCGCGGGTCTCCGGGTCCGGATCCTCGGCGAGCCACGCCTGGGCCCGGGCGATGAGATCGTCGTGCACGTCGGTCAACCTCTCGTTCTTGTGGTGGGGAGGGGGCTGAGGGTGGGGATGGGTTTTGCCCCCGCCGCCCCTACCCTTCCCCTCCCTGGGGGCTGCCGCCCCCAGACCCCCGCTGTCGGCCTGAACGGCCTCGTCCTCAAACGCCGGACGGGCTGAAAAACCAGCCCCTCCGGCGTTTGAGGAGCGGGGTCGAAGGAGCGGAGCCCCTTCAAGGACGGGACGGGTAGGGGCGGCGGGGGCGACAAACGCCTTACAGACGCCCCAGCACCTGCGCCAGCAGCGACCCCATCTGCGTGGCCGAGTCCCGCCCGGCCTGCAGAACCTCCTCGTGGTTCAGCGGCTCACCCGTCATCCCCGCAGCGAGGTTCGTCACCAGCGAGATCCCCAGCACCTCGGCCCCCGCCTCACGCGCGGCGATCGCTTCCAGCACCGTCGACATACCCACGAGGTCCGCCCCGATGACCCGAGCCATCCGGATCTCCGCCGGCGTCTCGTAGTGCGGCCCGGGGAACTGGGCGTAGACGCCCTCTTCCAGGGAGGGGTCGATCTCCTTGCACAGGGCCCGCAGCCGCGGCGAGTACAGGTCCGTGAGGTCGACGAAGTTCGCGCCGATGATCGGGGACGTAGCCGTGAGGTTGATGTGGTCGCTGATCAGGACCGGCTGCCCGGGACGCATGCCCTCACGCAGACCGCCACAGCCGTTGGTGAGGACGATCGTCTTGCAGCCGGCGGCCACCGCGGTACGCACGCCGTGCGAGACGGCGGCCACCCCACGGCCCTCGTAGTAGTGGGTACGGCCCAGGAAGACCAGCGCGCGCTTGTTGCCGATCCGGTAGGAGCGGATCTTGCCGCCGTGCCCTTCCACCGCCGGCGGGGGGAACCCCGGCAGCTCGGTGACCTGGAACTCGGCCTCGGGTTCGCCGAGGGCGTCCACGGCCGGAGCCCAGCCGGAGCCCATCACGAGGGCGACGTCGTGGGTCTCGGCGCCCGTGAGTTCGCGCAGGCGCGCGGCGGCGGCGTCGGCGGCGGCGTGGGGGTCGCCCTGGATGTCGTCCGGAAGAAGAGATGCGTTCACGCGACTGAGGGTAGCCGGTTTGGGCCTACGCGCGTAGATGACAGACCTCACGGGATGGCGATCGTTGTCTTGTCGTTTCCAACGAATACCGCGCCCGGGAGCGGCACGCTCACTCTTCCGGAATGAGGACGTCCTTGTCGTTGAAGACCTCGACGATGAAGATCAACAGCCGGCCGCGACTGACCGTGTACTCCACGAGGACGTTCTGTGTGAGCCGGATCGTTCGGTCGTCGCCCGTGGAGCTTATGGGCCGTGACACCGAGAGGAACGGATCGCGGGCCAGCAGCGCGATGCCCTTGTCGAACGCGTTGCGCTGCCTGTCCTCGAGCCGGTCACGGGCCTCGGCGGCCTGCACCGTGTAGTAGACGTCATACGTGGTGGGGGCCATGAGTTCTCCCGATGATGGGCCGATTCACCCAGTCTAGGAGTCGCCCTCCGTCAGCAGGGGCGCTTCCGCAGCTCCATCACGTAATCGTGTGGCGCGCCGGCCGACTCCGCCGCGTCCGCGACCTCGCCGAGGTACCGCGCGGACGGCAGCCCGCCCTCGTACGCGTTCAGCACGTACACCCACGCCGGCTCCTCGCCCTCCAGCGTGTGCACGCGCACCCGCAGCCGGCGGTATATGCCGAGACCGACGCCCTCCCAGCGGTCCAGGGAGTCCTCGTCCATCGGGGCGACGTCGTACAGCGCGACGAAGACCTGCTCGCCGGGTTCCTCGACGAGCGTGGCCAGCGCGCCGTCCCAGCCGAGCTGCTCGCCCCCGAACGTCAGTCGCCACCCGTTCAGCCAGCCGGTGGCGCGCATCGGCGAGTGCGGGGCGCGGCGCGTCATCAGCCGCGCGTCGAGATTGCCGGCGTAGGCGGCGTAGAGCGACATGGGGAGAGGGTACGGCAGGTGAATCGTGTGCCCCTCCCGTAACGGTGGTGTCTCGGGCGGGCCCCCAGGCAGTACCACGGTGATGCGTGCGGGACAATGGAGTACGTGACTCGGATCGTGATCATCGGTGGCGGACCCGGCGGATACGAGGCGGCCCTGGTGGCCGCCCAGCTCGGCGCGGAGGTGACCGTCGTCGACTGCGACGGTCTGGGCGGGGCGTCGGTGCTCACCGACTGCGTGCCGTCGAAGACCCTTATCGCCACGGCCGAGGTGATGACGACCTTCGACTCCTCGTACGAGGAGCTGGGGATCATCGTCGCCGACGACACCCCGCACATCGACACGCCCGCGCGCGTCGTCGGCGTGGACCTGGGCAAGGTCAACCGGCGTGTCAAGCGGCTGGCGCTCGCGCAGTCCCACGACATCACCGCCTCCGTCACACGCGCCGGTGCCCGGGTCCTGCGCGGCCGCGGCCGGCTGGAGGGCATGCAGGGCCTGGACGGCTCGCGCAAGGTCGTCGTCCGTGCCGCCGACGGCACCGAGGAGACCCTCACCGCGGACGCCGTCCTCATCGCCACCGGCGGTCACCCGCGCGAGCTGCCCGACGCCCAGCCCGACGGCGAGCGCATCCTCAACTGGACCCAGGTCTACGACCTCACCGAGCTGCCCGAGGAGCTCATCGTGGTCGGCTCCGGTGTCACCGGCGCCGAGTTCGCCGGCGCCTACCAGGCGCTCGGGTCACGGGTCACCCTCGTCTCGTCCCGGGACCGCGTGCTGCCGGGTGAGGACCCGGACGCCGCCGCCGTCCTGGAGGACGTCTTCCGGCGCCGCGGCATGAACGTCATGGCCCGTTCGCGTGCCGCCGCCGCCAAGCGGGTCGGCGACCGGGTCGAGGTCACCCTCGCCGACGGCCGCGTCATCAGCGGCAGCCACTGCCTCATGGCCGTCGGTGCCATCCCGAACTCCGAGGGCATGGGCCTGGAGGAGGCCGGCGTCAAGCTGCGTGAGTCCGGGCACATCTGGACCGACAAGGTGTCCAGGACGACGGCCCCCGGCGTGTACGCGGCCGGTGACGTGACCGGAGTCTTCGCTCTCGCGTCGGTCGCGGCGATGCAGGGACGTATCGCCATGTACCACTTCCTCGGCGACGCGGTGGCCCCGCTGAACCTGAAGACGGTCTCGTCCAACGTCTTCACCGACCCCGAGATCGCCACCGTCGGCTACACCCAGGCGGACGTCGACGGGGGCAAGATCGACGCCCGCGTCGTCAAGCTCCCCCTGCTGCGCAACCCGCGCGCGAAGATGCAGGGCATCCGGGACGGCTTCGTCAAGATCTTCTGCCGCCCGGGCACGGGCATCGTGGTCGGCGGTGTGGTCGTATCCCCGCGCGCCTCGGAACTGATCCACCCGATCTCGATCGCGGTCGACAACAATCTGACGGTCGAACAGATCGCGAACGCCTTCACCGTGTACCCCTCCCTTTCGGGCTCGATCGCCGAGGTGGCACGGCAGCTGCACACGCGGAAGTCCGGCGGCGAACTCTGACGGCCGAAACCGACTCGTCGCTGGTCACGGGGAGTTGTCGAGCATGCGTACGGCATAGGCGGCGGGACTAGGCCCTATACCACTCCTTGCCCTGGCGTGCGAACATCTTCTGTTATTCGGCGCAAACTGCTGAAACCAGACGGTCGTTGGGGTTACTGTCAGTTTCGTGTTCGCTGCAGAACGTCGCCAATTGATCCTCGAAATGGTGCGAGCGAACGGGGCCGTGTCGCTCCGTGAGCTCGCCCGCGTCGTCCAGACCTCCGAAGTGACCGTACGGCGGGACGTGCGCGCACTGGAGGCAGAAGGACTCCTCGACCGCCGGCACGGCGGTGCGGTATTGCCGGGCGGGTTCACGCGGGAGTCCGGCTTTCCGCAGAAGTCACATCTCGCGACCGCCGAGAAGACGGCCATCGCCGACCTCGCCGCGAATTTCGTGGAAGAGGGCGAGGCAATCGTAGTCGGGGCGGGGACCACCACACAGGAGCTGGCCCGCCGGCTCGCCCGGGTACCCGGACTGACCGTCGTCACCAACTCCCTGCTGGTGGCACAGGCGTTGGCCCATGCCAACCGGGTCGAGGTCGTGATGACCGGCGGCACGCTCCGCGGGTCGAACTACGCGCTGGTGGGCAGCGGCGCCGAGCAGTCCCTGCAAGGGCTGCGGGTGTCGCGGGCCTTCCTCTCCGGGAGCGGCCTGACCGCCGAGCGCGGCCTGTCCACGTCCAACATGCTCTCGGCCTCCGTCGACCGGGCTCTCGTCCAGGCGGCCGCGGAGGTCGTCGTCCTCGCCGACCACACCAAGCTCGGTACGGACACGATGTTCCAGACGGTGCCCACGGATGTCATCACCCGGCTCGTCACCGACGAGCCGCCGGCCCATGACGACCGCGCCCACACCGAGCTCCAGGCCCTGGCCGATCAGGGGGTGCAGATCGCCGTGGCCGGGGCGACCGGGAACCCGGGGGGTGACGAGGTCCCGGCGCGGCGGCGTGCCTTGCCGGGGCCGCGGCGAGGTCAGGTGCCAGGTGGTGCGCCGGGGTTGCGGTCCGCCGCGGCGGTGCTGGGGGAGCAGGGTGCGGAGCGGGAACGTGAGCGGGCCCGGGTTGCGGATCTGCGGCGGCGTTAGGTTCGCCTGTTCGCCGTAGGGGTTCGTGTAGTTGCGCGAGTGCCGGATGTGTGTGGCTGGTCGCGCAGTTCCCCGCGCCCCTTGGGTTGGCTGCCTTCAGGTGCCTTTCAAGCCGCGCAGCGTCAGACGTAGCAATCTGTCCGCCAGGTCCGGGTCTCCCGGCGTTTCCTCCGCCGCCAATGCGATCGCGTGGGTCAGCTGGAGCAGGTCGTTGATCGAGACGTCCGGCCGCACGGCACCCGACTCCTGAGCCCTTGCCAGCAGCGCGCCGCCCGCCTCCCTGATCGGGCCGCTGCATCGGGCCAGGGCCGAGGTGTTGTCGTACGAGACGGACATCAGGGACCTGGCCAGGCCGCGGTACTCGCCGGCATGGGTGACCATCTCGCGCAGCCAGGTCACCAGGGCCGCGCAGGGCTCCGGGGCGGCCAGGAGTTCACGGGAGCGGGTCAGCAGGTCGCCGACGGCGTCCTCGAAGACAGCGCTCAACAGGGCGTCGCGGTTGGGGAAGTGCCGGTACAGCGTGCCGATCCCGACGCCCGCGCGGCGGGCCACGTCCTCCAGGGACGCGTCCGTGCCGTGGGCGGCGAAAGCGGACCGGGCCTCGGCCAGCAGGCGCTCATGATTGCGGCGGGCATCGGCGCGCATCGCACGCGGCTGGGCCGTCGGCGTCGCTGCCGCGCCCGGGTTCCCCGCACTCTCGTGCGAGGTCGCGCCCACCATGACTCTCACCTGCCCTCTCACGCGCCCTTGGCGTGCCTCCAGGATGCCATCGAGCCCGGCTGCGACGAGGCGCCCGGCGGACTGTCTGTTCCAGTCCGCCGGGCGCCTCGGATGCCGTAGGGCTTGTGCCGTGGACGTCAGTCCTTGATCTCGCAGATGGCCGCGCCGGACGTGAGCGACGCGCCGATCTCGGCGGACAGGCCCTTGACGGTGCCGGACTTGTGGGCGTTGAGGGGCTGTTCCATCTTCATCGCTTCGAGTACGACGATCAGGTCGCCCTCCTTGACCTCCTGGCCTTCCTCGACGGCGACCTTGACGATGGTGCCCTGCATCGGGGAGGCGAGGGTGTCGCCGGAGGCGGCCGGGCCGGACTTCTTGGCCGCGCGCCGCTTCGGCTTGGCGCCGGCGGC
>NZ_JBIBBC010000034.1:0-34664 GCF_042900345.1 Streptomyces sp. NPDC012935 | reverse complement strand
CTCCGTGCCATCGGTGAAGCCCGCCTGATCACCCCGCTCCGTTCCGCAGGCGGACACCGCCGCTACTCCCGCTACCAACTGCGCATCGCCGCCCGCGCCCGCGAACTCGTCGACCACGGAACCCCCATCGAGGCCGCCTGCCGCATCGTCATCCTCGAAGACCAGCTCGAGGAAGCCCAGCGCATCAACGCCGAATACCGCCGCGCCGCCGAATCAGCGGACCCACCAGCAGCAGAATGAGATGAGCGTGCCCGTCAGCGTCGGCGGGCGTCCCACGCACGGTCTCGATGTGCAGCGTGATCTTTTCCTATGGTGACGCGGCGTGTGGGCGTGTAACGTCTGCGTCAGCTGTCGTGGTTCGGATTTCCCTCTTGCCCACGCCTCTGGTGTGGGCGTTTTTGCTGTGCTGTGCCGCAGGGACCAGGGCGATCACCTCCGTCTGCCACAGGGAGTGGGAGGCGTTCATCGACTGGAAGGCATAGGACATGGCAACAGGAACAGTGAAGTGGTTCAACGCGGAGAAGGGCTTCGGCTTCATCGCCCAGGACGGCGGCGGCCCGGATGTCTTCGCGCACTACTCCGCGATCAACTCCACAGGCTTTCGTGAGCTCCAGGAGGGCCAGGCCGTGACGTTCGACGTCACCCAGGGCCAGAAGGGCCCGCAGGCCGAGAACATCACCCCGGCCTGACCTCGCAGACCTGCGCGAGGCATTGCGCACACTGCGTCCGGTGAGCGCCGCCCGCGCGGGCTTTGTCGCCCACCGGGCCAAGCGCCTGGTGTCGTGCCGGGCGTGCACAGGATCAGGGGCCGCGCAGCCATTGCTGCGTGGCCCCTGATCTGTTGCGGCGGAGGCGGATGCGACCTCGGCCCGAACTTCCTGACCTCAGTCGCTTCGAGCGTCGTCCGGTTCGGGTGCGGCATGCCCTGCGCCTCTGTTCGCGCAGTCTGGGGCAGCAGACGGTCAGGTGCCGGTCCAGGCGTCGAGGAAGGCTTGCCGTCCGACCGGATCGTCCCATCTGCGGTCCGCATGCAGACGATCACCTCCCCTGCCGCGACGCGCTGAGGCGGGGTCATCTCATCGACGGCCGAGAGGATCTGCCTGGCCAGGGCGGTTCCCTCTCCTTCCAGAGAACGCAGCACCTGAGCCTTCATGTTGACGGGTAGCAGGTACGCGGTGCCAGAGGACCTCCACAGGTCCGACCAGAAGCGTTCGCCTGCCTCGGTGGGGGCAGGCAGCGCTGCCAGCAGCCCGAGGAGATGGCCGGTTGCCGCATAGCCGTCGGAGTGGGCAGCTGCGACGACTGCGATCCCTGCTACGCGCTCCACATCGAGTTGGCCGGCTTCGAGTGCCGAAGCCAGACCCAATTGATGTTCCAACTGGTGTGCCAGGTCGGCGGATACGTGGGGGCGGACCTCAGGAAGCATCGGCGATCCTTGCGCGTAGGCGAGCGGAGATGCCCGTTCGTAAGCCCTGATCTTTCCCATGGCCGGCCGATCTACTCGGCTTGGGCAGGCCAAATCGGCGGCAGGGTCAACGGGGGTGTAGTTCACCCGGTGACGGGTCGGCCCGGGCCCGGCGATGGCCCTGGGGGTCTGGACCGACCTCCCATGACGCTGCCGGAGTGAGGTCTTTAGCATTACGGCATTACGGCATTACGGCATTGCTGCCAGTGATGCCCAGTCGCCCGAGGGAGAACGAGAAGCTGTGTCCCGTGACGCCGCTGAAGTCGAATACGGTCACGTCGCCTCAGCGCGTGGAGAGCGCCGTGAAGACCGGCTCCCCGACGGATCGCAAGGCGGACATGCAGGGGAGAAGGGTCACTCGGTTGCCGCCCTGATGGAGCGGGCGGCCGACCTGGCCGAACCGATCAAGCCGAAATTGCGTGGCTGGCTCCATGCCGGGATGGTCCCCACCGCACTGATCGCGGGCGTCGTACTCATCTGCCTGGCCCGTACTCCGCAGGCAGTCCTGGCCTGCGCCGTGTACTCGGTCACCGCCTGGCTGCTGTTCGCAACGAGCGCCATCTACCACCGCGGCACCTGGGGACCACTGGGCGAGGCTCTTCTCCGACGACTCGACCACGCCAACATCTTCCTGATCATCGCCGGCACCTGCACCCCCCTGGCCGTGCTCCTTCTCCGGCCGGAACAGCGGTCCATGCTGCTGTGGATCGTATGGACCGGAGCGTTGGCCGGCGTAGTGTTCCGTGTCCTGTGGGTCGGAGCTCCGCGGTGGCTGTACACCCCGTGTTATCTGGCCCTGGGATGGGCACCGGTGCGCTACCTGCCCGACCTTCTGCACACCGGCGGAGCAGCCGTAGTCGTCCTGATCGTTGTCGGCGGTCTCCTCTACAGCGCGGGCGCGGTTGTCTACGCCCTACAGCGGCCCGACCCCTCACCCCGCTGGTTCGGCTACCACGAGGTCTTCCACGCCCTGACTGTGGCAGCCTTCACCGCGCACTACATCGCCATCTCCCTGGCCACCTACTGATCGCGACAGCGTCCGGGCTTTCGATCGACACGGACAGCGAGTGCTCGCAAAGGACAAGAGGGGGCTCTTCGCGCACCACGAGCCGGCCAGCCGGTCTACCGAACGGGCGCGGCGACGAGTCGTCAGTGTCGTAGACGGGGTGGTCCAGAACGGTCGGGATCTGCTCGCGGGTGATCATCGCGATCCCCCTTTCAGCTGGCCTTCCTGCCCGACGAGCCATAAAGGGCCGCAAAACACGCAAAGAGCATAATTTCGTCGTGAATGCTGGGATGGGATGCGTTCGCCCGGGATACCCGAATGGCATGGCACGGACACTGAAACGGCATGGAAGGCACGGCGGGCACACCGCGGCCGACCACGAGGTCGAGGCCGGGCGGGGGACGGGTGTCGGACCGGATGAGCAGGTGGAGCAGCAGGCGCCGGACACACCGTCCGACTTGCCCAAGCGCTCTTGGGGGGCGGTGCTGAAAGGCACCCTGAAGGAGTTCAAGAAAGACGAGCTGACCGATCGGGCCGCGGCGCTCACCTACTACAGCATCCTGGCGCTGTTCCCGGCCCTACTGGCGCTGATCTCGCTGCTCGGGATCGTCGGGCAGTCGGCGACGCAGCAGGTGCTGGACAACATCCAAAAGCTCGCCCCGGGTGCGGCGAGGGACGTCCTGAGCAACGCGGTGCAGCAGATGCAGGGCAACGCCGGGATCGGCTCGGTGATGGCGATTGTGGGTCTGGTGCTGGCGGTGTGGTCGGCGTCGGGCTATGTCGCCGCGTTCATCAGGAGTGCGAACGCCGTCTACGACGTCCCCGAGGGCCGTCCGGTGTGGAAGGTGCTGCCGGTCCGGCTGGGGGTGACCGTGGCGCTGATGGTCATGGCGGTGATCAGTGCGGTGATCGTCGTGTTCACCGGTGGCCTGGCCCGGCAGGTCGGTACCGCGCTGGGCCTCGGGGACACGGCGCTGACGGTGTGGTCGATCGCCAAGTGGCCGGTGCTGGTGCTCCTGGTCACGATCATGATCGCGATCCTGTACTGGGCGACGCCGAACGCGAAGGTGCGCGGCTTCCGCTGGATTACACCGGGCAGTTTCCTGGCCTTGGTGATCTGGATGATTGCCTCCGCCGGGTTCGCGCTGTACGTGGCGAACTTTGCCTCCTACAACAAGACTTACGGCACCTTCGCCGGCGTGATCATCTTCCTCTTGTGGCTGTGGATCACGAACCTGGCGATCCTGCTCGGCCTGGAGTTCGACGCCGAAATGAACCGTCAGCGTGCCGTCGAGGGCGGCCATCCGGCCGGCGAGGAGCCGTACGTCGAGCCACGAGACACCCGCAAGTGGGACGAGGAGGACCGCCGCCGCCTTGAATCCTGAGGGGGTGGAGTTCGTCTCGCGAGCACACCCGCGGGCCTTGGGCGAGGGCATCAACTGGATGACGGGCTCGGTGTGGGACGGCCCGGGGACGGGAAGTCGCTGGTCATGAGAGTGTTGGCAGATCTGCGCGACGGGGATCGCCGGCTGGCCAGGCGGTCGATCGCGTGGGGACCGCCCTGGGTGCGACGGTTCGCGCCCGCGGTGGAGGAGGCGGCCGAGCACACCAAGATGTGGTGGGCGGTGGCCGGCGTAATGGCCGCCGCGGGCGGGTGGCGTGGCCGCACAGCCGCCGCCACTGGGCTTTCAGCCATGGCGGTGGCGCAGGTGCTGTCCAACGCCGTCGCCAAGCAGGTGTACGAACGGCGCCGCCCGCCACAGGAGTGGGTGCCGGCGGAAGATCTTCAGGACCGCCCGGACAGCTCCTCCTTTCCCTCGGGTCACACGGCTGCCGCCGTCGCTTTCGCCGGTGCCGTCATGCCGGTATGGCCGACCGCCGGTGCCGCTTGTGCGGTGTCGGCGGTGACCGTGGCCGTGGAGCGGGTGCACAGCGGTGCGCACTATCCCTCCGACGTGGCCGCTGGGGGCGTGATCGGGCTGGCTGCGGCTGCCCTGGTTCGGGCCGCACCGCGGCTGCTGTGGCGACAGTGCTCTAACGACCGTTGAGGCGTCGTTGCCTGGGTACTCGGGCACGCGATCAGACGGTGGAAGGAGATCGCCGCTTGGTCCCCCACGGGCAGGCCATGACCGCTGGCGGGCACGAACGAACGCCGAATCTCGCAGCCGGAAACGCCGAGGAAGGACAGGTGAGCACCTATGACAGCAGAAGGCTCCCCCCGGACCGACGGCGGAGCGCAGGAACCGGTCGGTGACCTCGTCCAGCGTGCCTCGCAGCAGCTGTCGCAGCTGGTCCGCGACGAAATGCGCCTGGCACAGGCGGAGATGACCCAGAAGGGCAGGAGGTTCGGCAAGGGCGGTGGCCTGTTCGGCGGCGCCGGCCTGGCGGGTGTTCTCACTCTGCAGGCACTCGTGGCCACCGTGATCGCTGCTCTGTCGCTCGTTATGGATGTGTGGGTGGCGGCGCTGATCGTCACCGCCGTGCTGGCCGCCGTCACCGCGCTGATGGCGGCTCTCGGTAAGCAGCAGATCAGCAAGGCAACCCCGCCGACGCCGGAGCGGACCGTGGACAGCGTCAAGGCCGATGTAGCCGAGATCAAGGAGAAGTCACAGCGATGACCCAGGACAAGCAGCACACCGGCGACGAGGCCACACCCTCCCCCGAGGAACTGCGCGAGCAGGTCGAGGCGACCCGCGAGGAACTCGGCGAGACCGTCGAGGCGCTCGCGGCGAAGACCGACGTCAAGACCCGCGCCCAGGAGAAGACAACGGCCCTCAAGCAGCAAGTCGCCGAGAAGACCACACAGGTCAAGGCTCAGGTGCGGGACAAGGCGACGCACGCGGCCCACGTGGTGCACGACAGGACCCCGGAGCCGGTGCGCGCCAAGGCCGCCGCGGCCACCGAACAGGTCCGGGACAAGGCAGCCCATGCCGGGCAGCTCGCCCGGGAGAAGGCTCCGGAGCCGATTCGCGAAAGGGCCGGCCAGGGCATGCAGGCGGCGCGGGCCAACCGCACACCGCTGCTCGCAGCTGCTGGCGCACTCATCGCGCTGGTGCTCATCCGTCGCTCCAGGAGGCACCGATGAAAGCATCCAAGATCGCCTACAAGCCGGTCGGTATGGCCATGGGCGCCATCAGCGGCGTGCTGGCCGGTGCGGTGTTCAAGCAGGTCTGGAAGAAGCTCGGGCACGACGAGGACGCCCCCGACGCCACCGACGAGCAGCGCACCTGGCGGGAGGTCCTGTCGGCAGCCGTCCTGCAGGGAGCGATCTTCGCCGGCGTCAAAGCTGCCGTCGACCGCGGCGGTGCCACCGCTACCCGTCAGCTGACCGGCACCTGGCCCGGCTGACCACTCCCGTCGACGTCGTCCCCCGCAATCCTTACTTGGGCTGACGTCGACGGGCGGTCGGCTTTCCGGAAGGAAGGGCACACCTGTGACCGCCCACCCTCATCTTGCCTTCACCGCGGCAGCCGTCACCGCCTTCATCCTGCTGGCACGCTGGTGGGCGACTTCCCGCAAGCGGCGTTGCCGCCGAGTCCGCTCGTTCTTCCTGCCGTGGCATCGCCCCGCCCGAAACCCGTCGAAGCCTGCCGCGAGGCCGGGGCGGGTACCAGAAGGGCAGCCCCAGACGCTGGATCCCAGCGCCCAGCGGGTAGTACGCGAAGCGGAGCAGGTCCTGAGTCAGCAATGAACCAGCTCAAGTGCCTCTACGTTCACCACCCCGACGGCGCCGAACCCCACAGCGGCTAAAGCATCCTCGCCCGACGGCCTGCGGGCTCTCCGTTCGGCAACTCGCCCCCCGGGAACCCATCGGTCGCCCCAGGCGCCCCGGAGGAGGGAGTTACTGTCGGGGCCACCCACGAGGCGGCAGGCGAGGTGCGGCGTCCCCGTGAGCATGCGCAGCTGGGCGCTGCCGCGGTTTGCGAGCCGTTCACCGACGGGACCCGGATGGCCCGCCGCGCCCCGGGTGGGCGCAGAGACATGACTACTACTGATCGGCACCCTGAGACCGGGTCCCTTCCAGTGGGTCACACCTCCGCGGAAGATGCCGAGGAGGAGCTGCTGGCCTTGCGGGGGGAGAACCGTCGACTCATAGGCGGGAGGAGAATCGTCGACTCATATAGGGAATGCTGACCCGCGCCCATAGCCGACGCCCTCGTCGACTGGCCTCCCGGCGGGGAACTGCCCGACCCCGCACGCGAAACCCTCGATGCCGCTCTCTGCCGACACCACCAGCATGCGTCGCCGTAGCTGCGCCACAGCGGGGACCCTCTGACCGCAGCGTATGGCCGCATTGGCAACCGCTGTTGAGACGAACTGCGGGGCGCGGACACCACTTCACCCGTACCTGGCGGGCACGGTCTCGTTCTCAGAACTCCGGCAGTACGGAAGAGCCTTGTCCACGGCACCGTCCGCCGCACGCGCTCATGCCGCGTCGGCGATCCGCCGCCTGGACTCGCTGCCGCTCTGCTCCGCCTGGGGGCCGGTGTGCGGAACGAGGGACAGGTGGCGCCGTCGGCGGGCATGACGCGCGGGTTGCGCAGGCTGCTTGAGCAGCCACTCTTCATAGCGTCCCAGCGCCAGCACCAGGCACATCAGCCCCGGGGGTAGCAGGAGGGCGGCGAAGATCATGGCAGCTCCCTTGTGGGGGCGGGTTCCTTTCCCTCGGGTAGCCCGGACCGGGCGACGCACAGACCCAAGTCGTGAAGAGGGCGTGATCATCTCGTGCGGACGGTGTGCCACACGGCTGGCCGGCCGTTGGTGGAAGGCATGCAATCGTCGCGGCGGTGCAGGCGTGAAGCATGAGGAGTGTCATCTACCGTGAGCCCCGCGGCGAGCAGGAACAGGTGGACTGTCGGCAGGCCGACGGCGGCCACGCTGCGGTTATGGACAGCCTGAAGCGTGTGGGGGAAGGGGAGTTCTGCTGGGTGCACCTGGACAAGCCCGGCCCAGGCGATCTGGAAGAACTCGCAGACCATCTCGGGTTGCATCCGCTGGCGGTCGAAGATGCCGTCCAGGCGCATCAGCGGCCCAAGAGGGAGCGGTACGACGAGGTACTCGCAGTGGCGCTGAAAACCCTGTGGTACGTCGAAGAAGGCTGTGAGGTGGAGACGGGCGAGGTGATGGTCTTCACCGGTTCGCGCTTTGCTCTGACCGTCCGTCACGGCCCGGCCGATCCCACCGGCGAGGCGGCCCGGCGACTCGCCGAGAATCCGCAGATGCTGCGGTTCGGCCCCGTCGCCGTGCTGCACGCCGTCCTGGACACCGTGGTCGACTCCTACACCGAGGCCGCCGCCCAGGTCCGAGCCAACCTGACCTCACTGGAACGGCGCGTGTTCTCCGACGCCCGCGATGACCTGACCGAGGACATCTACTCCCTGAAACGCGAGGTCCTCGAATTCCGCGACGCCGTGCAACCCCTGGCGCCGGTAGCCGAGGACTTCGCCGGCCCCCGCGCGGAATGGCCCCGGGAGATGCTTCCGTACTTCCGCGACGTCGCCGACCACATGCACCGCACCGACACCGAGGTGCGCTCCCTGGACGAACTGCTGAACTCCGCCCTCGACGCCCACCTCGCCCGGGTCGGGACGTGGCAGAACGACGACATGCGCCGCATCTCCGCCTGGGCCGCGATCCTGGCCACCCCGACCCTCATCGCAGGAATCTACGGCATGAACTTCGCGCACATGCCCGAACTGAACTGGGCGTACGGTTACCCGCTCGCCATCACCGTGATGGTCACCGCCGCGGTCCTGCTGCACCGGACCTTTCACCGCAATGGCTGGCTCTGAGACAGCATCACCGCCCGGTCGCGCTCTCGCCCTCGCTCTCGCTCTCGACAGCCTCAGTCTGGAGCGAACTGATCGGCCAGACGACGCGCCTGGGCCAGCAGCGTGCGTACGACACCAGCGCATCCGGGTCGTCCGGAAGGGCGCCGGGCAGCCGAGGCGGATTTCGTCAGGCGTACGGCGAAGCTCCTCGACAGCCACACTCAGCGCCCCGGCAGCGGAGGGGGCAGGACCGCTTGAGGCCAACCGGATCTGGCTGTAGAGACCGACAGCGCTGGCGGTATGGCACAGGAAGTCCGCATAGGGGCCGGTGAGTTGTGGGCCGGGCCGGGCCGCCCTCGTCACGTGCGACGGCCTCAAGCACCGCCCGAGTCACACCTGCGGTATGCACGGCGACGTAGTCCAGTACGCCGAGAGCATCGTCGTAAGCCTTGGTGGGCGGGACGGCACTCCTGCGGCGTCCACGGGGATTGACGCGCATGCTTTCCCGGCTCCATCCGATCGCGGAGCGGGCCTGGTCGACCAGGCCTCCCAGACGCAGCGCGCGCTCGTGCCACTCCCCGGCCGCGTGGCCATCCCACTCGCCACCGGCCAGCCCATCGGCCACCCATCCAGGATCTCCTGCGGCCTCACTAGCGGCGTCCTCCAACGAGGCACGGGTGTCGCGCAAGTACACCGGAGGCCTGATCAGTGTGTTGACCGCGATGCCGGCCACCGCGCCGAAAACCGCCTCCACGATGCGGGCCACCGAAGCAGCGACGGTCGCCTGCCCGCCGGTCAGGACAAACAACGCACCCGCGGCGGCGTAAACGCCCCGGCTTCCCAGACGCGGCCACTGCCCAGGAGCACGGCCGCCGGCAGGACCAGAACCATCGCCCCCATCGTGCTGTCCAGCATCAGCGCGGCGCCAGTCGCCACTACCGTGCCCACCTCGATCGCCGCCAACTGCTGCACACCATGGGCGATCGACCGGTACGCCGTCGACTCCACCAGCACGACCGCCACCCGCGGCGCGACGAACGTTATCGGAGCCCCCAGCCACCAACTGGCCACCCCCCACGCCACGCATGCGGCCAGCTGCATAACACAGGCAGGTGCCTTGCCGGCCTGCACCACCAGATCCCGCTCACGGCCCGGACCCGCCACCGTCGCCGCAGCGCCAACGCGGCAGCCTCACTGTGTCGCCACACCGCCCGCACAGCTGTACCAGTTCCCTGCGTAACACAGGCAGGTGCCACGCCAGGGGCGATAAACACGCCGTTCAGGCAGGCTTCCACAGCAACCCGGGATGCGGATGCCGGTGGCCGTCCTTTTGTTTCCCCCCTCCCGACGGGAGGGTGTGCCGAGACGCTCGCGATGTCCAGGGCGTGCCAGCTGGGGTAGTGGGAAGCGGCGGCGGGGAAGGCGGCGCTGCGCCTGCGGAGGTCCGGCGCCGCCTTCCGTCCGCCTGGCTGAGCGGGGTGGCCCCACGGCGGCCGCAGGCGCGCGCGGCGGGGAGAATCGGGAGACCACCTGCCACACCGCACCAAGTCGCGGCTCGGCGGCGTCAGCCTCATGACCCCAACGGCATCGACATCCTGCTCACCGCCCCACGCACTCAGTGAGGCCAGCGGCTGCCTGCGCCTGGCTGCACCGACCGACCCCGGTGATGCGCAACCAGCAGGTCCTCGGGGTCAGCGCTCTCCTCAACTGCCACGAAACCATCCACCGGGACCGGAACACGTCCGTGAAGGGGAAATGACGTCCAGGAGCCCGGACTTGGGCCTTTGACAGGTGGGGCCTGTGGCCCTGAGGCTGGTGTCATGGACAGGGACCAGCAGTATGGGCCAGATGGGCGTCTGCATGTGTCAAGCGCGATGGAGGCTGACCGGACCCTGGTAGTCGTGGAGGGCGAGGCGGATTTCACCACGTCGCCTCGGTTGGCTGAAGCCCTGGAGGAGGCTGTGACCAACAGAGCTGGCCGGGTCGATGTGGACCTCGGCCGCCTGTCCTTCTGTGACTGTTCCTGCGTGCACGTTCTGCTGACCGCCCGCGAACACGCCAGGGAGACCGGGGTGAGATTCGCGTGTGTGGCACTCTCACCGTGTGCCGAGCGGGTCTTGGAACTGACACAGGCTGGGCCGCTGCTGCAGGCCGCCGCCTGAATACCTGCCGCGGGCTGGCGCCGCGGTCCGTCGCCGATATTGCGACGCATCATGAGTCGCCGCCGCCTGCGGATCCGCTGGGAACGACGCGACGACATCCATGAGGCCTTCCTCGGACTCGCCGTCTGCCTGTGTCCGGCGCCTGCTCCTCCTGCTCATCCGGCCCGACGCCCGTCCTCTTGACCTGCGTCGAAGACCATCACGTCGTCGATGTGCTCCCGACCCGTGAAGCCGGACCACTGGCCGCCTGGCTGATCCGCCACCCTGGCGTGGAGATCATCTGCCGTGACCGGGCGGGCGCCTACGCCGAGGGTGCCCGCCGCGGTGCCTCCGACGCTCTGCAGGTCGCTGACCGGTTCGATCTGTGGCAGGGCCTCGGCCGGGCCGTGGAGACGTGCGTCGCCGCCCACCGCGAGTGCCTGCGCAACCCGTCGCCCAGCGCCGGGTCGTCCTGCGGCCACCCGACTGGCTGGCGGTCGGCCGCAGGACGACTCGGCGCCCGTCGGCCGGCGGGCCGAGCGAAAGAAGGCAGCGCACGCACTGGTCCATGAGCTGCTCGCTCAAGGCCACTCACGCCGGGCGATTGCCCGGCACCTGGGCTGGGGTCTCAACACCGTGCTCCGGTACGCGAACGCCGCACGGTGGCAGGACACCTTCCGCGAGAACCGGCCCCGGCCCAGCAGACTGGACCCCTACAAGCCCTATCTGGAGCGACGCTTCGCCGCGGGATGCAACAGCGTCACCGGACTGCACGGCGAACTCGTTGCCGAGCACGCTCCCGTCACGTACGCCATGGTCCGCGCCCACATCGCAACCCTCCGCGCGGCTCCGTCCGGCGCACCGCCCCGGCCACCGACGGTGCGGCAGGTGACCGGCTGGCTCACCCGCCACCCCACGGCCCTGACCGAGGAAGACCGCCCCGGACTGAAGGACGTCCTGGCCCGCTACTTGCCGGGGGCAGCATCGGGGTGCTCCTCGTGAAGGGTCCCAGGTCAGCCGGTCACCGGGCTGCGAGTCATGCCCATCCGTGGCGCTACCTGCTCCGAATGACCGCACCCAACGAGGTGGCAGGGAATGGTGACCGGGCGTGGCCGCTGCCCTCCTACCTGTTTCCCGGGCATCCTTCTGGGCTCAAGGAGGCTTCCATGACCGAACATCCCAACATCGCTGTGTTCAGACGCGCCATGGACGCCTTCTCGACAGGCGACATGGACGCTCTGGCGGAGGTGTTCCACCCCGACGTGCGGTGGCACATCCCCGGCCAATCCCCGCTCGCGGGCGACTTCCAGGGCCGTGACGCCACCTTCGCCACATTCGAGCTCGACTTCCGACTGTCCGGCGGCACTTACCGCCCGCAACTCCACGATGTGCTCGCCGATGACGCGCACGCCGTCGCCCTGCTGCACGCCACGGCCTCCCGTGACGGTAGGGAGCTCGACATGGACTACGCCATCGTGTTCCACATCAGCGATGGAAGGATCACCGAGGGCTGGGAGCTGTGGGCTGACCAGAGGGCGTTCGACGCCTTCTGGTCGTAGCGTCCCGTTCTCACGTGTGAACCACCCTCACCCAGTGGGCCCCGGCACGCATCCATACCGCGCTGGCGCGGGTCGGCGGGGTGTCCCGCGTCGGCGACACTCAGTGCTGTCAAAATTCTACGGTCAAGCGGCAAGGCGTACGCAGGCTCACGCGAACCACTCCCTCGCAATCGAACACCAGGGTGACTCTCCGCGACGACTCCCCAAGATCTGTGCCAGAACCCCGTGCTTACGTGCATAGCCAGCTGATGGTCACGGGCGTCCCCGTTTTGCGGGGAGCGCCGTCAACTACCAGTACAGCGTGGCCACGTGACGCCCGGCAATCGCCCCGTGATCTTCGCGTCCGAGGTTGAAATGGGACCCGCTATGGACGAGGGTCGTAGCCGCAGTCGAGAGAGCGGCTCTCTTGCGACGGGCAGTGACGCCTTCTTCTCTGTTCTCGCACGCTGACCGCCAGCCCCGCTGGGTGCAGGTCCCGGCGGCGGCCAGGTGGAGGTGCTCGGCCGTTTGGCAGGAGTCGACCGTGGACCGTAGTGCTCGCCGATGGCGCAGCGGCTGAGAAGCGGCACAGGTCACTTCCCCGTGGCAGGCCGATTGGTGAAACGGCGCCACCAGTGAGGTCGCGGGGGATGGACCGCGTGACCGAGCCGGCGCCCCAGGACGACGTAGCCCAGCAGGGCACCCGTGGTGTTGAGGATGACGTCGTCGATGTCGAAGGCCCGCCCCGTCACCCAGATCCCCTGCGTGAGTTCGACGAGCACCATGATCGTGACGGTGACGGCCAGCACTCGTGCAAGCCCTCGGGTGCGCGGTGCCATCACGGGCAGTAGCAGCCCGAAGGGCACGCCCAGCACGATGTTGCCACCGAGCTGCCTGACCGTGTCACGGAACGCGGGCTGGGCGAGGTAGTTGCGGATGGAATCGCCCGGCCGCAGGTTGCTGTGGATCAGCGGCGCGGAGGCGGCAGAGGGTTCCAGGGTCAGGCGGGTCAACACCATGCCGAAGGCCATCATGCCGGCGAAAGCCAGCACCATCGCCACTGCTCGCGCCCGGGGCGGCAGCGGTGCTCTCGGATGGTGGTGTTGGGGCCGGTTGCCCCGTTTACTTGCGGTCAACTTGCCCTGAACCGCGTGTCCCATGACGTGCTCCATAGGTGGTCGTGTTGCTCGGCGGCGGCGCTGTCTCGGGAGCCAGATCGGAGTGGGGAGGGCGCTCATGACGGCTCGGTACGGCCGAACAGGCCCGCGTGGCCCGGCGGGAGTTGGGTGAGGATGCGGCGCAGCAGTGCATCGTCGGCTGTCTCAGCGATGGTTTGGAGCACGGCGGTGACGGCGCGGCGCGCGGTACCGGCGTCGTCGCCGGTGCGCTCGGCCACCGCCTCGACGAACCCCTCCGGAGTCAGGGGTTCACTGGCCGGTTCGGCATCGGCCAGCAGAGGGCCACATTGGTGAGGGAGGAGACGTGCCAGGTCGGTGCGGTCGTCGCCCACCAGGTGGGCGCCAAGGACGGGCAGTACGCCGTGCGCGGCCCGTGCTGCCTCTTGCCGGGCGGCAAAGCCGCCGCGTTCGCGGACGCATTCCAGCAGTGCTTCCAAGGAAGTACCCATTGCAGCTCCTTGTTGTGGCTTGGGCCGCTGTCGGCCACCATGACCAGCATGGTGAGCGACCCAATACCCTAGGTTGCTGCTTGTAATCTTCGGATTGCTCTGAGTAGTTGCTGCTGTTGTGGTGGGCGGCGCGCAGGTCAGACACCAGCCACGTCCGGCCCTATGTGGGTGGCCGTGAGCTGCCGCACAGGTCCCCGACGTAGGTCTATCCGTGCACGATGCCGCCCCCTTTGCCGATGTTTCCGCAGCACGACTTCAGCTGCCGGCACGCTCATTCGCAAAGGCGGCGCCCAATGCGGCGCGGTGTTTCGGTGTGGCCTCCTCGTGGGCGCTGGGGAGGAGGGTGCGCGCCTGATCAAGTACCTGGGCAGCGACAGCGGTGGTCGAGTCCAGCGTCCCAGGCAATTCGGCCTGCGTGGGGCTGGGTTCTGGGTGGGTCAGCCGCACTCGAGTGCAAGGGGCAGAGCAATCCCGAGCCGTGGCCAAGGTCCGTACGGTGTGTCCATCACCAGGGCCGGCGAAAGCGTGCCGGAAGAGATGCGCAGAATCGTCGTCGGGCTATTGGAACTGGCTCTGTTGGCTGCCGCCGACCCGGTCCGCACATTCGCCCGTGACGCCGCCAAATCGGCCCTGCTGTCTTCTCACCCCGGGGAGGCGCGACGCCATCCGCGCAGCCGTACCCCCACCTCACACCCTGCCCATTGGGCGTGGTCCTGCGGGAGCGGGGAAGCCGGAAAGAATCAGCAAGCGTGAAGCCAACGAGGAGGGAAACGTAGATGATCAGCGCCGCCGTCCGAGGAACAAAGGCCCGATCCCCCAATCAGATAGTGCTCGGTGACGGTCCGGACTCCGCGGCCCGAGCGCGCCGAGCGGCCCGCACGTTCCTGCACCGGCAGGTCCCCGCAGTGGACGAGCGGGCTGCTTCCGACGTGGAGCAGGTCGTTTCTGAGCTGGTGACCAACTCGGTCAGACACGCCCACGGCCCCACCTGCGTGTTGAGCCTGGACGCCCACCCGGATGCGATCGAGGTGGCGGTACTGGACGCCGACCCTGCTCCGCCCTGCGAACGCACCCCCGACCTCAACGGACGGTTCGGTGGGTTCGGCTGGCCGATGGTCTGTCGGCTGGCCAAGGCTGTCACGGTCGTCCGGGTCCCTGGCGGCAAGGCTGTGTGCGCCCTGATGCCCCGGCGCTCACAGCACGTCAACCACGCGCGGCGCCGTCGGCGAGACGAGGGCAGGCCAAAGACAGGTTCGCCAACGCGCTCTGCCCAGCTGTCCATCGGCCATAGCGGACCTATGCGGCCGTCTCAGGAGCCGCTCGACAAGCTGCCCGAAGCCGCGACCGTGCACCGGTCCGTCACCGATTGATGGCCGCAGACCAGGCGCCCAGACGCTGAGTGCCCGATGCCCGCTACTCGGTGGATGTGATGCCGGGTTGGCGATCACACGGAGCGGGCATGACCGTCAAGCAGGACCGGCCGCGTAAACGCCGCGGCCCCGGTGCGCGGCACACGCCGCCGAAACACCGGTAGTCCCAGGAGGGGAAGTGACCTGTCATGCGTGCGCTCCGGCACGCCCATCGGTACACGGCACGCGCTGAGTACGTACTGCCCCAAGCCAGTGCATCGGCCGGCAGGGCCCGGAAGCTGGCGACCGCCTTTCTCGCACGGCCTCATAGGCGCGTGGCAGCAGTTCACACGGAAGGCGTGAACGATGCCACGCTGGTGGTGTCCGAACTCGTCGCCAACGCCACCCGGCACGGTCACAGCGATTGTCGGCTGCGACTGGCCGTGTATGACCACCGGGTGATCGTCGAAGTCCACGACGACAACCCGACCCAGCCGCAGGTGCGCCCGAAGAGTGACGTGGCGGAAGGCGGCCGTGGCCTGGCCATCGTGCAGGATATCGCCGAAAGCCTTGAGGTCATCGGTGCACCCGACGGCAAGACGGTGCGCGCGGTACTGGCCTTCTGACCGGCGTTTTCATTCAGGTGCACCGTGCCGGCTGCCTTCCGTACGGCAGCGAAGTCCGGCACGGTGCACTGAGGCAGCACGAGCCTTGCCGGTCCACTATGGGCATGGGGTTCGGGCAGATGCTGGAAAGAGTGGGGTACGACGGCGCGTACTCACCCGTGCACGGGCGGAGTGTCCGGCGCGCCGTGCTGGACGCCCTCGGGCCCCAGCCAACGGGCGACGCGTGCGGGGGGTTCGCGGCCAGGCTGCCGCAGGAGGCCGCCGTCACCTTCACCCATCCGAGATCCACGCCACCGAACCGGCCGCCGACCGGGGCTTCGTCAAGGACCTGGCGTCCCGCGCACTGGCGGCTCGGTGGCACCACCAGCTGGAATACCGGTCCGTCTTTCGTGTCGTGGCCCAGCTTGTCCGCGAGGAGCTCCTCAGCCGTATTCTCACCCAACTCCCTTCCACCTACGTCCTGCTGCTTCGAGCTCACCAGGCGGCTTGATGCGCGGGGAGGAGGTGCACGGCGGCCCAGACCGATGGCGATGTGGGTCTTGCCTGCAGCATGGTCAGCTCGCGGGCAAAGCCGATCCGCTCAGCCAGCACCGTGGCCGACATGCCCAACCAGGCCTCGAGCAGTTGCCGCTTCTTCGGCTCGACCGCGTCCACGATCGAACCGCGCTCGCTTGTACTTCGGCGGCTGGTCGCTGGCCACCGCCCGCCGCACCGTCATCCCTGAGATCCCCGACTCCCGTGCGATCGCCCGGATCGGCATCTCCTCGGCGGGATGCAATCGGAGGATCCTCATTCCGAGCCGCCTTCCCGCAGGGATGGGCGCGGGCCAGCTGGCGGTGACGCGTTCGGCCTGGGCCTGGTGGGGGCGAGCCGGTAGGAGTGGGTGCCGGTCTGGATGATTGCGCCGTTGAGGGCCAGCCGGGTTGAAGGCGGCCGCGTAAGGCGAGTGTGCGCCTGGAGGTTGCCTTGGGAAAGTAGTTCCTCGGATCGGCTTCCCCAACGGCATGCGGCTCGGGTGCATTGGCCATGTCCCTGCCGCAGCGCCTACGTCGCTGCGCGTTGTCCGGGGTCGTCATCCTGGGAGTCGGCGTTTGCGAAGTACGTGAGGATCTTGATCGCGATGTGCGGCAGGCTGTAGCCGGTGGTGAAGCTGTGGCCTCGCAGCAGGTCCAGAGCGTCGGCGGCGGGGCAGCCGAGCCGGGCAGAGATCATGCCGATCGCCTCGTGGACAGTGGACCACGGTGCAGGCATCGGCCAGTCGTCGCCGTCAGCGGCGAGTGTTTCCCGGGCCTGGATGAGCGGTTCGACGGCGAGTTGGGCGGCACAATGTGCATGCCCCACCGCGTTTTCGCCGATGGTCCGGGGTTGGGTGTAGTAGAGGGTGATCACACCGAGATCCACCTGACGAAGGCTCACCGGAACGGCCAGCACTGTGCGCGCCGCGGGCAGACATGCAGCCAGGTGGGCACTCAGAGGCAATGTGGTGGTGCGCAGGTCGGGGACCAGGACGGGACGGCCGCAGGCGGAGGCGGTGATGGTGGGCCCGTCTCCCAGAGTGAACTGGGCTTCCTCCCCCTGCAGGGCAAGCGGGCCGGTGGCGTGGATCAGATGGCATTGTGCGGTGTGAGGCAGCGCAGAGAGCACCACGCTGTCGGCGGCCATTGCCTGCTGGTAGGCCCGGCACAGCTGATCCGGCACTGTCCAAGGCGTCGCATCGGCCAGTGCGGCGGCGACTTGACGCACCACCAGCAGTGGCTCACCTGTCTGCTCGGCGTCCGCAACCATCGTCGTACACTCCCATCCGTTCGGCTGTGGCATCCCCGTCGCTGCTCAGCAGGGGTGCGACCGGACTCCTTCGTGGTGATGGCCGGACCCGCCCCGCACACCGGTGAACCGCGCATTCGCCCGCTTCCCCGGGATGCGAAAGCGGCCCCCGGACCTGCCGGAGCGAACCAGGCGGGCCAGTTGCGCACCGACGCCGCCTCGCCGCAGGTAGAGCGGCCGCGCCGCCGGTGCTGATCAGAGTGTTCGGCGGCGGCCGCCGCCGCGAGACGTTGACCAGGTCTCGCGACGCCTGCACCCCGTAGTCGGGCCAGGGCGCAAGCCGGCCCCTACAGGAGCCATCGGCCGTCACCGGCTTCCGCCGCCGGCGGCGTCCTGCCCCTTCACGTCGAGGCACAGCCCCCGTTACCCCGGAGGCTCGGGAGCCACACAAATCCATCCCGCACATCCCCTGTGCGCGACATGCACGTACGGTCAGCTCCGCCACAGCGCCCAACGTTCTCGTCGGCCCTGGGTCGTTCGCCTGCCACGGCCCATCGCGGGCAGGAGGACCGGCTCTCACCCCTCGAGTGGAACACCTGCGGTGGACATGAGACCGCCATTTGGGGGCACTCGAACCACAAACCCGGGGAGGGACCCGAACTGCACCCTCCCGAAGGGCTCCTGGCTGCTGGTCCCTGCAGTCGAGCTCGGGAGTAGTTCGGCCCCGGGTACCGTCAGGTCGACCCGGCATGCCGCGCGGCACCCGATCCGGGGATGTCCCGGCCGCGACCGCGCTCAGGTGCATCGGCCCACCAAGCTCCTTCTCCCACAGCCCGGATGCCGCCGTGCCGAGCGACGAACCTGCACGGTGGGGCGGGAATCCAGCCGCGCAGCAATTAGGCGGCCGTGGAGAGCCGAACTCCGCTTCGAGCACCCCTTTGGACGTCCCTAAATGGGTGAATTCGGTGATCAAATGAATGTACGCATAGTCAAGTCATCCCGTATGCAACGGGAGCTGGAGGGTATGAGCCATCCACGCCGCGCTCTCGACCAGAAAGCGCGCCCTTCGCTTTCGGGAGCGATGATGGTGACCCAGACCAGCAGCAGACCTGTACGCACGACTTCGTACGCCGAGCGACATACGAGCTGCTCCGGCAGCGGAATCCCTCTGCCGGAACTGCAGAATGTTCCGACGCTCTCGGACACCGACGGCTTGGGCGCCGCGGAGGTCCGGCAGCTCTCCAAGTCCCTCTTTGCTCGCCTCGGTGAGCTCGAAGAGGGCACCGACGAGTACGCGTACGTGCGCAACTGCCTGGTGGAGATCAACCTCAACCTCGTGCACTACGCCGCCAGGCGTATGCGGTCGCGCACCGAGTCGTACGAGGATGTCGTCCAGGTCGGCACGATCGGTCTGATCAAGGCCATCAACCGTTTCGAGCTCCAGCGTGGTGTGGAGTTCACCTGCTTCGCCCTGCCGACCATCATGGGCGAGATCAAACGCTTCTTCCGCGACACCACCTGGGCTGTGCACGTTCCGCGCCGTTTGCAGGAAATGCGCCTGGACCTGGCCGACGCCACCATTGCGCTGGAGCAGGCCAACGGCCAGCCGCCGACCATGGCCGAGCTGGCCGAGTACCTGGACCTGGACGAGGCCGAGGTCGCCGAGGGGCTGACGGCCGCCAACGGCTACTCGGCCGCTTCCCTGGATTTTCCGGCCGACGCCATGGGCTCCGACGACACGCTTGCCGACCATATCGGCTACCAGGACCCCGAACTGGCCAGGGTCGAGAACCTCTACGCCCTGAAACCGCTCGTCGCCGCGCTGCCCGACCGTGAACGCACGATCCTCGCCCTCCGGTTCGTCGCCGACATGACGCAGAGCGAGATCGGCGAGGAACTGGGCATCTCCCAGATGCACGTCTCACGCCTTTTGAACCGCACCCTCAACCGCCTCCGCACCAAGCTCACCGCCCCTCGGTAGACCCACGCCCGCGTCGGGGAAGGCTCGACGACGCAGCAGCCGGGGCGGAATGGATGGCACGTGCCCGGCACTGCCGTTGAGGATCAGGAGGATGACGGCCCGCACGGGGATGGGGCCGTCGCCCGTTCCGTTCGCTACGCACTCTGTGATCACCAGTTCGTCGCGATTCCTGCCGAGCTCGGTCCGCAGAGCGTCGCCGAGCAGCCGTTCTGACGCGCCGAAACCGTAAGCCTGGGCGGTATCGAAGAAGTTGACCCCTTGCTCGCGCGCCCGGCGGACGGCTGTCTTGACCCCCTCCTCGGCGAAGCCTCCCCAGTCCCCGCCCAGCTGCCAGGTGCCGAACGCGATGCGGGACACCTTGAGGCCGGACTTGCCCAACGTGGTGGTGTGCATAGCTACCTCCTCAGGCCAGATTGAAAGCGAACGTCTGGCGGGCAGGCCGCGCATCCACACCAGTAGCCGCGTGTCCAGCAGCGCATGCCTGGCGACCAGCCGATACATGGCGCCGCGGTCCTCGATGTACTGATCAAGGTGCTTGCTCCCGTTCGCCGGTCACGACGTGGGAGGCCGGGTCCACGCAGCGTCGGAAGCCGAGAGCCGATGGGTGAATGCAGCGGTGGCAACGAGCAGGAGCAGCGGCAGGCCCAGAGCTGCAGAGAGGCCGACGTGCAGGAGGAGAAGGCCACCGATGAGGGCACCGAGGAACATCGCCACAACGGACAGGACGCGACGGCCGGGCCGGGGTGCGGTGCCACCTGCCGCCCTGGAGTCGGCGGCCAGTCCGGTCAGAGTCAGAGTGAGGACGGTCGTGGTGAGGTCGGGGACGCCGAGGCGCCGGACGACAGCGTTCTGCACCCCCATGCCCGTCGCGAGGAGCACAATGAGCACGTACTGGGCACCCGATGTCACATTGTCGTCGGTGGCCGCAGCCACGATCACCGTCACGGCCACCAACAGCACTTGTGCCCCGAGGGCGAGGGTGAGCAGCCGACCGCGATGCGTGCCCATCCGGGCGTGCAGGCAGCCTCCGGCGAACGCACCACCGAGGAAGGCGCCAAGGGCGGTGAGGGAGGCCGGCGCCGAGAGCCCCTCGGCACCAGCCAGTGCGAACCCGAGGAATACGACGTTGCCGGTCATGTTGGCGACGAAAACGTGGCCGAGTCCCAGATAGCTCACCGCATCGACCAGGCCTGTCACCACCGTGAGTGTGAGCATCAGCGGGGGCAGCGGGCCATGAGGATCCCCGCGCGGCGGGACGAGCGTATGACCGGCATCAGTCAGCAGTTTGCTCATGCGGTGCCTTCCTCAAGGGGCCCTCGGCGAATGACGGCCCGCAGGGCGGACTACGGCGGCGGCTTCCGCAAGTAGTCGACGGAGGCGAGGTCGTCGTTGTCGTGGCCGGCTTCGACGGTTGCTTCCAGGCGGTCCCGGACAACTTGGAGCAGCGGGCTGGGGGCTGCAGCCCCTGCGGCCAGGTCGATGTCCTTCAGCGCGAGTTGCACCGCGAATCCGGGCGCGTAGGAGGCGTCGTCCATGAGGCCTACCTTCTGCAATTCGTACGGCATGGCGAGCGGGCCCGCCTCAAGCACCCGGACGAACATCGCGTGGTCGACGCCGAGAGCGTCGCAGAGCGCAAGGACGTCGCTCATGGCGACCGTCGAGGCCGCCATCCAGGCGTTGACCGCAAGCTTGACGGCGCTGCCCTCGGTCCCCGTCCCGACGTGGAGCACGGACGAGCCAAGATCGTCGAGCACGGGACGCGCCCGCGCGAGGGCGTCCTCGGTGCCGGCGGCCAGCCAGACAAGTTTGCCCTGCCGAGCGGGAGCGGTACTTCCCGAGACTGGTGCATCGAGGTAGGCGACACCGTGATCACGCGCCAGACCGGCCAGGGCGCCGGCGCTCCGTGGCCCTACTGTGCTCGCCTGCACCCAGACGGCATCTTTGTCGAGCCGGTCA
Organism: Streptomyces sp. NPDC012935; assembly: GCF_042900345.1. NCBI lineage: Bacteria > Bacillati > Actinomycetota > Actinomycetes > Kitasatosporales > Streptomycetaceae > Streptomyces > Streptomyces sp. NPDC012935. The sequence continues at coordinate 13,440 of NZ_JBIBBC010000034.1, read as the reverse complement.
ATGGCGTCTTGCATGACCTCCGCGACCGCATCGCCGTCACGGAGCACAGTAATGACGACGGACGCGCCGGCGACCGCACCGCCCACCGCGCCCACGGCTCTGACCCCGCCAGCGCCGTCCGCCACCGCACGGGCTTTCTCCTCCGTACGGTTCCACAGCCTTACCTCGTGGCCAGTATCTCCGAGCCGCGTTGCCATCGCGGCGCCCAGCGCACCTGCTCCGAGAACAGCGACCGTGGAAGCATGAGCCATGAGGAACTCCTTATCTGTTTCCCCTTACCCATGCTCCACCGGCAAGCCAAGCCTTTCCTGGCGAAGGAGCGCAGCGCCTGCACCATGAGCAAATCGATGATCGGTCAAGTATCAGCTGGGATGGCTGGAGGATCGTCACGACACCCTGTGATCCAGGCGCTGGCAACCGCGGCGCTTCCGCCTCGATGGAGTGTGATCGAGCAGGCCGAGGGCTGTTCGTAGCGCCATAATTCGCTACGCTCCGTGCACGCTATGGGCATGCAGAGAATGTATTTGCTGGCCGGTTTGATGCCCTTTCTTTGGGGGGTGCATCTGAACCGATCTTGGAACGTGCCGGTCGAACGGAGATGCTGGTCGGGTGATCTTCCGGCGGACGCGTGTTGAAGGTGGGGCCGGCACCGGGGCGCAAGCCAGTTCGGCCAAATCCAGACTCTGAGCCTGCGAAACGCCGAACTCGAAGCGGAGAATGCCACCCTGCGCGAAGCCCTCCACCGCGGCGGCTCCGTGGCGTCCCTCCCTGTGACGCCTCGAATGCTGCCGCCGGAATGACTGCCGCGCCTCTACTTCCTGCGAAAGCTTCTGTGCCCTTGATCAGGGAAAACAGGGCTGCCTTGAGGCCGGGTGCCGGGCAGTATGACGGTGTGGCTGATCTCCTGTGGGATGACGTGAAGTGCTTCTTCGATCCGGACCTGATGGGATCGCTACCGGACGTGAGTGTCCCTGATGCCTCGAGGAATAACTGGCAGGAGGTACTGGATCTCGTCGTGGAGAAGGGCTGGAAGTGCCAATACTCGGAAGGAGAGAGGGTGCTTCCCCTGCCCCGGGCGGAGGCTGCACTGTCTCGACCAGCGGATACTGAGTGCCCGAGCCTGCGTGTCTGGCTGAGAGCTGATGTGCTGGCGATCTTCCGCTTCTACTCAGACGAGGAGATCGATTTCGACGTTGATCTGCGCGAGTTGCAGGGGCAGGAGCGACTTGAACTGTTCTGTGGCTTCTTGCGGGAGATCGGGCGGAGGTTGGGTAAGCCGGTGCTGATGCACCCGGAGGGTGCCCATGGTCATCCGGTGCTCGGATTCGATGTCGAAGCAGATCGAGTCGTCCTCCTTGCGGAGCCACTGGTCAGGTGACTGGTGACTGCGGCTGAGGCCGGAGTTCGTGGAGAGTGCGGAACAGCACCCGGTTCAGCCTCCGAGGCGGCGTGCAAGGTTGAGTAGATCTGGCGCGTGCAGCACCCGTCCGTCGAATCCTGGGAGGGGGACACGGAGCGGTTGGGTCCAGCGGGAGGGGATTGCGTCCAGCCCGTAGTACGCCCCCGCGAGGCCTCCGGTCACCGCGGCAACGGTGTCCGTGTCACCGCCGAGGTCGATGGCCGCGCGTATCGCGTCCTCGAAGCTGGTGGTGGTGCGCAGGACCCAGACGGCTGAGCCCAGACAGGGCCAGACGGCACCGTTGAACTCGGTCGCCTGCTCGGGGTGCCAGTCGGGCGCGAGGACGGTGGCGTAGCGGCCGCGGTGGTCGGGGTGGACAAGAGCCAGGACGTCCGGGAGCGCGGCGAGGGGGTCAATGTCCTCGAACGTGACACGGATGAGCTCGTGGAAGATCGCGGTGCCTTCCCAGGCCGCGCGGTCCCCGTGGGTGAGGGCAGCGATGCGGCGGGCCGCCTCCATGGTGGCTTCTTGGCCGGCGGCCGCGAAGTGGACTGCGGAGGTCGACGCCCGCATCAAGGAGCCGTTTCCCGCCGCTCGTTGGTTGACCTGGAAGTGGATCGCGGCGGCGAGGTCCCAGGGCATGCCGTTGGTCAGGACGTCTTCGGCCTGCAAGCCGATGTCCTTCGGTTCTGATGCCGCCCACCGCTGGAAACGGGCGAAGATGTCCGGTAGGTCCAGCCCGCCCCGCTCCAGCAGCGACTCCGCGACCAAGACGGCCATCTGCGTGTCGTCAGTGGCCTCGCCGGGGTCCCAGCCACCACCTCCGCACATCTCGCCACCGGCACCGGGCGCGGGAAACCGCGCAGAGAACGCTCCCTGGGGGCCAAACTCGAAGGGGGCGCCCAGAGCGTCACCCACCGCTGAGCCGACGACCGCGCCAGCGGCCCGCTGAATCCACTTCATTCGCGCAGGTTATCCGCGCCGCGCCGACGGCTGTCCTGTCCCAGATAAGTGTGGGCAGGGCGAGGACCTTGACCAGCGGTGCCTAGAGTTGAGCGGGACACGAGAGCGGCCGATGTCCCACTCGGCCGTAGGCAGGACGATGAGTCGCTCACGGCGCCAGCGGTGGCCTGGTCACCACCTGGCGCGCAGCACGCCGTCGCTATCCGGCAAGGCAGCATGGAACAGCGGGTGGCGCTCGTCGAGAATCAGGGGCAAAGAGCAGGCTGCTTTCGCGCCCGCGACCAGGGAGGCGAGCTGTTGGTGATCGGTTTCGTCGATGGTGACATGGCGGATCGTTCCGTTTGGTGCCTCCCAGACGAAGTCCATGGCGGCGTCCGCGGGCAGCGAAGCAAGGACCTCGTCAACATCGGGGTTGAGGTCCGGCCAGATCGTCAGGAGCGCGCGAGGACCGAGCCCAGCGCGTACCGGGTCGAGATTGCTCGCGGTGAGGCGGTGCCAACGGGTCGCGTTACGGACGTAGGCTTCTTCCAGGAGCAGCGTCTGTTGCGACGCGAGTTCGACGCGGACTCGTTCCCAGAAGTCCTCGTCGGCAGCCTCGGTCACTTCAGGTTCCTCAAGATCAGCCGCGTAGGGGGAGGCGCTGATCGGTTGTGCAAACAGGCCGAGTTCACGTGTCTGGGCGACCGCTGCGTCGCAGGGTCGGTCGCTGCTGACGTACACGTACTGGTCCCACCCGACGTGGATGGTGAACGTGTCCTCGCGCTCCAACCGGCACCAAGCACCCTCGTCGCGAAGCATGGTCCGCACCAGCTCCAACGCTACAGACAGTGAAACTTCGGCACCGTCGTAGTAGCCAGTCAGGTCCGGCGGGAACAGGCCGGCGAGGCCATGGCCGTCAAGCGGTTCTTCCAGGCCGAAGTTGACGAAGCCGGTGACCTCGGGTTCACGGATCTCCAGTGTGTCGATCCCCGCTTCCCGTGCGAAGACGGCGATCGCTTCCAAGTAGGCCGCCTCGACCGGTCCGTGGTCGCTCACCGTGTCCTCAGCACCCGTGTAGTGCCCGCGCTCGTCACGGTCGGCGGGGTTGTACTTGGTTATCTGATGAGCGAAGGACGGCGGCACGAAGCTCCCTGAGCTGATGAGGCGGGGCCTCAGCATAATTCGTGCCATCAGATGCCGATCCCGCCTACACATCACCGGAACGCGGGCCACTCACCCACAAAAGCGTGGGACTCCCTACACATAGCTGGGGCAGGACTCCGGGCCTCCGGAATGCCGCCGACTGACGGCACGACCGCAGGAGCCCTCAGCCACCGACACAAGGCCGACGGACTCGGAACCTGCCTACAGAAAACTGGTACGCGGGCGCAGTCGCCTACAGAAGAGCGGGGACTGCCTACACATCGTTGGCACCAGACAACGGCCGCACGACCCTATGATGCCTTCGTACGGGTCGGCCACCGGCACGTCCAGATCCAGGGCCGGGCCGGTGAACAGCTGCGGCACCCGCGGGACATCGGGGTCCGGGCCGCGCCGGGCCCGCTCGCGCAGCGCCGACACCTCGCGGGCGATACGCCGCTGGTCCTCCCTGCGACCGCCGTCCTCAAGCACGTTGAGGGTGGCCTGCTCCCAGGTCCACTCGATCCAGTCATCTCCTACGAGTGGATGAACTCCGCCTCCACCCAGCCGTCCTCATTGTGGTCCCACAGCCACACGAACCGCGGCGCGTACGGGCTGTAGCGGATCTGCCAGCGCCTGCCCTGCCCGGGGATCCCGGTGTGCCGGTTCTTGTACTCCTGCAGGGGCTCGCTGTTGTAGGTGCGGTTGCCGATCCGGACGCCCTTGTCGGTCACCTTCACGTGGGTGAACGGCAGCAGCTTGCGGTTCTGGTGCGGGGTGAGCACCAGCGGCACGTTGCCTTCGGCGGCCACCAGCGTGGCGTACATGCGGTTCGGGCTGATCGTCAACCCGGGCAGGAACGGGCTGCGCAGCCCGTGGTGCGGTACTCAGCCGCCGACGTGGATGCCGGGTCGGCGGTCGGGGTCGGGTTCGTTGCTGCGGACGATCTCGCGGGTGACGGGGGCGGTGTCGCCGCGGCCGAGGAGGAAGTAGCGGAACATGTGCTTCAGGGGGCTGCCTTCGGCCCAGGCGAAGTAGCAGTGCGGCCGCACACCGGTGGCGTCCCGCAGGGCCAGCAGGATCGCGGCGATGGCGTTGGGCGCGGCCGGGGCCTGGGCGCGCAGGATGCGGTAGCCGTCGACTTCGACGCCGTGGACGGTGAGGGTCTCGCTGAAGTCGGAAGGGTCGACGACGTCGATCTCCAGGAAGAGCACATCGGCCGGGCCCGGTACCGGATTGGTGCCGCGCTGTTCGCGTTCCTTGGCGCTGTACTCGGCTTCGTCGCCGGCTTGGCGGCGGTTGGCGATGATGTTGATGGACTGGTCGTGGGCGAGGGTGTCGGTGATGAAACGGCGGGCGGCTTCGTCGAAGACGAGGCGGTCGGCGCGCAGCTCGGTGGTGCGCGAGACGCGGGAGACCAGTGACACGGCGATGATGCCGATGATGAAGAACCCGGAGATGGCGATGCCGTCGGGCTTGTCGACGATGTTGGCCACCAGGGCGTAGAGCAACACTGCGGTGAGCGAGGCGAAGCCGGCGGTGGCCACGCGTCGGCGGTTGCGCGCGACGAAGACGGTGACGGCGAAGGCGCCGGAGACCATCATCGCCAGGATGCCGGTGGCGTAGGCGCCGGCCTGCTTGTCGACGTCGGCGTCGAAGGCGATGGTGATGGCGATGCACAAGGCGGTGTAGACGAGGACGACGGGGCGTACCGCGCGTCCCCATTCGGGGGCCATGCCGTAGTCGGGCAGGTAGCGGGGCACGATGTTGATCAGCCCCGCCATGGCGGAAGCGCCGGCGAACCACAGGATGAGGATGGTGCTGATGTCATAGACGGTGCCGAACGCCTCGCCGACATGCTCGTGGGCCAGCCACGCCAGGGCGCGGCCGTTGGCGGCGCCGCCGGGCTCGAACGCGTCCTCGGGGATGAGGACCGTGGTGACGAAGCTGGCGGCGAGCAGGTAGACGCTCATGATGAGCGCGGCGGCGGTGAGGAGCTTGCGGGTGTTGCGGATGCGGGCCTTCAGTCGCTGTTCGTCGTTGGCGCCTTCGGCCGCCACCAGCGGCATCATGCTCACACCGGTTTCGAAGCCGGACAGGCCCAGTACCAGCAGCGGGAAGGCCAGCAGCGCCGGGCCGGCCAGATCGCCGAAGCCGCCCAGGTCGGTGAGCGAGTCGGTCCACGCCGACCAGGCTTCGGGGGTGGTGAGCACGTGGGCCACGCCGACGCCGATGACGACGGCGTTAAGGGCGAGGAAGACGGCCACCAAGGGGATGGCCACCTTGACCGCTTCGCTGAAGCCCAGCAGGAACACTCCGCCCAGGATCAACAGCAGCGCCACCGTCAACGCGACCTCATGGCCGTGGAGTACCGAGGGGAAGAAGGGGTTTTCCACCACGTGCACCGAGGCGTCCGCCGTGGACAAGGTGATGGTGATGATCCACGAGGTGGCCACGAAGCCGAGCAGGACCAGTACGAACAACTTGCCCCACCAAAACGGCAGCAGGTCCTCCAGCATCGCCACCGATCCCGCACCATGCGGGCTTTCCCTGGCCACCTTCCGGTACATCGGCAGCATTCCCAGCAGGGTGAGCGCCACGATCAGCAGCGTCGCCAAAGGTGAGACGGCTCCTGCGGCCAGGGCGGCGATCGCCGGTACGTAGGCCAGGCTGGAGAAATAGTCGACGCCGGTCAGGCACATCACCTTCCACCAGGAATGCGGCTCGGCATGACTCTCACCGGCTGCCGGCCCCACCGGCTGTACCTGGTGACGCAGCAGCCACCGCGCCGCCCTGCCGGACGGCTCGGCCCGCAAGGCGGGACTGTCCACCGTCTCCGGCATCACCGGCTGGCTTGCCTCACCCATGTCCCGTTGTCCTTCCGCAGCTTGATCACTGATATGGCCCGCCAGAGCCGCCTATGACACCAGCGATCATCGAGTATGCGGCCCCGGCTGCGTCATCCGGCAGTGAGAGGTCGTTTTCTCCCGGGATGCGAACTGGATCCGGTGTTGTCGGGTGGCGCCAGGAGATGGTGTTCTCGCCGGTGAGGCGGCGGGCCATGAGGTCGGTCATCGCGAGGTGGATCATGGCTTCGGAGCGTGTGGGCAAGGTTTCGTAGTCGCGGGCCAGGCGCCGGTGGAGCATGAGCCAGCCGTAGGTCCGCTCGGCCGTCCACCGTTTTGGGATCGGAGTGAATCCCCTGGTGCCGGGGGAGCGTTGGACGATTTCGAGGTCGATGCCGAGAGTGGCGGCGTGCTCGACGAAGTGTTTGCGGTAGCCGCCGTCGACCCAGACCTTGCGCAGGGTGGGGTGGGCGGTGGCGGCCTGTTCCAGGAGGGCTCGGCCGGCGGTGGAGTCCTGGACGCCGGCCGCGGTGACCAGCACCGCCAGCACAAGGCCGAGGGTGTCGGTGATGATGCTCCGCTTCCTGCCGACAATCTTCTTGCCGGCGTCGATGCCCTGACTTGAGGCTGGGACACTGGTGGAAGTCTTGACGCTCTGCGCGTCGATCACGCAGGCAGATGGTTCGGCGTCGCGGACGCGCTGCTCAGCCGGCTGCTGGGCCGCCTCGAGACCGAGTTCGGCCAGGCAACCCGCCACGACGTTCCCAAGGACGCCTAGGCCAGTCGGTGGCACAGAACATGGCAGAGCCGGCGGAAGGAGATCTGTCCGGAAGCTGACGGTGATCAGGGGCTAGCCAGCTTGCCGGCGCGTACAGCCACCGCCGGGGGCAACGCGGGGCCTGATCCATGGCCACGCTCTCGAGGCGAGACGTCCGCGCAACGGCCATCCGCAGCACGGCAGGTCCCTTGCGGCTTCTGACGCGTCGGGCCACCGGTCACCGCTGCCTTGAAGCACATCTGAAGCTGCACAGCGATCGCGAGGCATATCCGCCTGCTGCCCGCCTCGATGAGGCGGCCCGATGGGTCGCCGTTAAGCGGGGTCCGCAGTGACGCTGTTGGCAAATCCGGGATCTGCATGACGACGACCTGCGCGATCCCGTGGGGGTTGCGCAGGCCGTCGTCACCTTCAGGGGCGCGTTCGTGTCGTTGCGTGGGGTGGAGTTGGCGGAGATTCCTGAGGAGACCGCACGGGTGGGGTGTGCGGTGTTCGACGCGGTGCTGCGGGACGCCGGGACGCCGGGACGCCGGGACGCCGGGGCGACCAGGGATCTGAACCGGCTGGAGTTCGTGGTCGAGACGCTCCGCGCGGCGTTGAACCAGATCGCCGAAGCAGTCGGGGGGCTGGCTTGGCCGGTGCGACACCCGAGCGGGCACCCTCACGGATAGAGCTGCTGAACTCCCGCCACATCGTCGGGCTGCAGCACGCGCAGGGTGGAATTCGAACTCACCGTGGGGAACATGACAGCGCCGTTCACGCTGGAATGCTGGAGGCCCAGAATGTGGCCTAGCTCGTGGAGAGCCACGGTTTCCACGTCAAAAGCGTTCACCGCCGCGCCCATCGACCAGACGTGCTCCGTGTCGTCGAAGTGCACGGGCTTGGGAAGATTTGCGGTGACGATGTCACAGTCAGGGGGAAAGTCGGCATGCGCCAGAGTGCCGCCGGCCATGGTGTGATCGGGGTCGTTGGCCGGCCGCCAGCCGATGAGGATGTCGGGGGCGCCTTCGTTGGTGACCTCGGTGAACGTGAGCTGCACCGCCGCCGCCCAAGTACGCATGGCGTTGCGCACCGACTCGAATTCAGGTGTGCCGGTGGTGTCTGTGCTGTCGACGTCGAACGCGTAGGTCAGTTCTCGCTTGGTCCACGAGCAACGGGTGCTGAACGCCACCCCGTTGTCGAGATCGGGAAGCGCGCACCGAGCGCTCGTCATGGCGTCGCGGGTCAGTTCGTCGAAACTGCCGGTGGAGGGAACGGCGTTCCGCTCCTGATACTTCTTCAGGGCATCGGCTGTCTTCACGTCAACTGTTCCCGGCGTGAAGGAGTTTCCTCCCAGATATCCGAACCGCTGCAGGAATCCCTGCACAAACTTCAGCTGCGGATCTCTCGTACCTGGGTCGGCCAGGGCCACACTTGCGATCTGGCTGAATGCTTCAACGCGTCCGTCGGGCATGACAATCTCCTCCCGGGAGCGACATGGGATGGAACGGAAGACGGCCGCCTTGCACGAACGCCCAGTCCGCATGGCACCTCCGAAACCGCCGCCGCAATGTCACCGTAGCCCCACCACCAGACCCGGCGCATCTCAGCCGGTCGCTTCACCTTGGCAGAAGCAAAGCCCCGTCGGCGCGACCACCGGCCGGACGTTGTTCCGGGCCTCCGACGCATCGTGACGACCCCCGTGCAGTAGGTGCGGGGTTACGCCGCCCGGCCGGAGGGCAGCCGTTTCCCGTGCCGGGGGCGGCACTGCGGCCCTTGCGAACTAACGAGCCTCGTGCACCGACGCCAAGATGCCGGGCTCACCGGCAGACCCCGCACCCGCCTCTCACCCTTTGCAACACTCCGTCCCGCTGGATGAGATCAGTGAGGCAGGATCAACCAACAGGGTTCGCAGGCAGCTGCCCGGAGGGGACAAACAGCCCGGGCGGAGCTCCGGCGACGACGCCGACCGATTCACGGCGACGCCAGCGGCGTCCCTGTCCCGAGTGCGTCGCTCCCGGACGGCGACGGCAAGGCCGCCCGCCGACGGAGGGAACCCGGGCACGCCACGACCCACCACTTCCCGAGCAGGACGGAGGCGATATTCGTCCCGGATCCCTCGCGAAATGAAATTGCGGGGTCAACTAATAGCAGCGGAGCCCGAAATTCACGGAGTGTCGCCCCCTCGCGATTCAGGCCGCGGTCGGCCAGTGTCGATCGTTCAGACACCTCTTGGGATACCGCATACTCGGAATAGCTCATGCGAGTGCCTCGGCTACTGCAACACCCAGTCGCCCCTCACACCCGTGCGAAATCCAACGGAGGAAGCATGAACAACCCGATCGCCGATCAAGTCGTTTCAGCTCCGACCTATCTGGCGGATATTCGCTTCTTCTTTCGACCCGAAGACGTGGCCCATATGGCCGCCAAGGGAATCGAGCTCGGCACCTATGACGGGGTGAAGAGCAACGCGCTCTCAATTCACGCGCAGACCGCTCCGCCGAACCCTCGGATGCCGCCAGACACAGAGGGGCAATGGAGTGCCGAACGCTCGCAGACGTTCCGCAACTGGATCGTCAACGGATGTCCGCTCGGTACGGCGACGCCGGTCGAGCCACCGGCGAACGGGCGTCCCGCGACACGGCTGCGCAAGGACATCACAGCGCTGAGCGATGCCGAGTTCGACCTGCTAGCGAGAGCGTTCTCCGGCCTGATGGACCGCGACCCGGGCGATCCGAACAGCTACTTCGCCCTGGCCGGGCACCACGGCCTGCCGAAACGCTGGTGCCTGCACCACGAAGACCGCTACAACCCCTGGCACCGCCAGTACCTGCGGGTGTTCGAAGACGCCCTGCGCTCCGTCCCGGGCTGCGAGGAGGTGACGATTCCTTACTGGGACATCTCGACCATGCTGCCGGACCGGCTGCAACAGCCACCGTTCGACACGTACACCCTGCCGGCCGATCCCGGCGGCACCGCGACGCCACAGCCCGTGACCGGATACTTCCCGTACAAGACCGAACGCTTCTCAGCCACCGACATCGCACAGAACGTGGGGGACTTCGGGGTCCTGGACGACATTGCCACATCGCTGACCCAGTCGCTGTGGGGCGAGTCCAATGTGAACGGTTACCAAGACTTCTCAATCCAGGCCCACGACGGTGGCCACGGATCGATCGGGCCGACGATGGGCGACCAGAATGTCGCGTCCTTCGACCCGGTGTTCTGGTTCTTCCACTGCAACCTCGACCGCCTCTGGCTAAGCTGGCAGACACTCGTGGGCGCGACCACGCTGCCCGGATTCCGATCCACACTAGGGCAGAACACCGAGTGGCTCACCACGCCGTTCAACGCTCTGCCACCGTTCAGCGCGACCGCCGACCAGACGATCGAAACCGACGTCTCGTACGATCGACTGGAACTCATCAGCCCTGTGGAGGGCGCGTTGGAGAATCTGACCGGAAGCATCGACGCCTCCCGCACTTTCGCGTTCCGGAGCGCCAATCCGGTTTCGGTGCGAGTGAAGGGGATCAACCGGCTGCAAATCCCGGGGTCGTTCGTGGTGAGTCTGCTCGCCGACAACGAGCCTGTCGCGAAGCGCTTCTTCTTCCAACCGGAGGATCCGCAGAACTGTGCGACGTGTGTGCAGCACGGCATCGTCAACATCGACTTCCGGATGACGCAGGAACAGCTTCTCGACCGGACGCTGTCCGTCCGTATCGACGTGCCCCGGCACGCCGCGGAGATCGGTTCGGCCTTCCCCCTCGGGCAGGCGGGCAATCCCACCATCAACGCGCGGCTTCTGGTGCAGGAGGTATAGCCCTCGGGACGCCGCCCGCGCAGACGCCACAGGTGGCAGAAGAGATCGCCCACACGTGCAGGTTCGTCCCATACCTGGGCAACGAGTCGGCATCTCGAAAGACGCTGATGCTCACTTTCAGGTCACACGTTCGGTGCAGCGGCACAGCCATCGTCACTGGTGGCCGGTAAGAAGCCGTTGTGCTTCTCCTAGATCTGTTTCCAGCCGCGCCTAGAAGTTCACCGACAGAAGGGAAGCGGGCCCTTCCGAGTTGATCACAGCTCACCGTCACTCACGGTAGATGCGTAACGGCTTCTGAGGTCGGGTGCCCCACCTCACAGCGGAATTCCGGCAGCACAAGGAACATCCCAACACGGTTGACCGTTCACCTATATGTGGCTGCGGAGGGGACAGTGTCCCCGGGCCTCACCTATAGCCCATGGGGACGATCGTCCGGCTGAAGCCCCATGGAGCCTCCCGCCGAGAGGCGACCGCCCTCCGCACGCCACCGCACACGGCCCCGGCTGGCCTCCCCCGTCCAGCCGGGGCTTCGCGTTTGCCCGGGGCCTGCCCCTTCAAGGGGCGAAGGCGACGCGAACGCTGAGGCCGGCCCGTCACCACGGGGGGAAGGCCACGGGCCGGCCCCGCCTACGCTCCCACAGCCCGGGCGGGTGCGCAGCTGCTGAGTGACTGCCGGCCAACTCGCGGGTCCGTAAGCCGCGTCCGATGGCGGTCGGCTGCGTCACGAGCTCGAGGCTGCCCCTGCGGTGTGCTGGTCTTCGCTGGCGACTTCGATGAACGCTGGAGGCGGGCCGCCTCGACGGAGCGCCGCGTCGTCCATCGCTTTCGCGCAGCCCGGCCGTCATCTCCCGGGCCGGCGCCGCGCTGAGCGGAACTGTGTGACGTCCCCCCATCTCCTGGGTGTCTGTTGCGCGCTTGCCGGTACCCCCCGTCTGGGGCGCGCCGTGGTTTGTTCAGGGTGGGGAGGGAGTTTCTGAACACCAGGCGGCCGCTGGAATCGGTGCAGCGGGGCATCGCCGGTCGGCTCGGGAGCCGAGCCGACCAGGGCGCCTGGGCTCCGCCGGCGCACCACGAGGTTGTGGCGGGTCGCCCACCGCCATGGGGACAAAGGGCCGTGACCCGCAGTTCCAGGCTCCCGCCGCTCTGTGCGTAGTCATGGTTCAACCGTTGATCAGTTTGATCCCCAAGGCTGGCCCTCCTCAGGGATGCGGGCGCACGCGCCACTTGCCATCGAACAGGACCTCCGCCGCCTGCCTCCCGAAGTGGTGAACATCTGCTGTCGGTTCTCGAAGTGACGTCACCCAGTGACCTCTTTCAACCGGCCTGATCGTTCGGATGGCGTCCCCGGCTTGGGATCTGACGGGGCGACACCAGCCGCTGAGTGGCCTGCGAGTGGTCTTCAGCGCCACTTTGGATCGACTGTCGCGGCCCGACACCGACGTGGCCTCTCGACCGTGACGTCGTTAAGGTCAGGCGATCGGCGGACCCGTCCGGGCAGGCGGGACGGGTGTCCTCACCTCCAAAGAATGGTTGTCGATGCATCTGCATCCAGGCGAGACCGAGGCCGTTGGCTGGCGGGTGGTGACCGTGCTCGCCGCCGTCCGGCAGCTGCGCGATGCTTCACCCGACGTCATCGGGCGTCCGCGGGTGATCGCGGTCGACGGGCGGGGCGGCGCCGGCAAGACGACCCTGGCCGAGCGGCTGCGCAAGGTGGTGCCCAATTCCGCCATCGTGCACACCGACGACGTCGCCTGGAACCACGCCTGCTTCGACTGGGGTGCCGTGCTGGTCGAGAACATCCTGCAACCCCTGTGCCGGGGTGATGCAGTGGACTTCCGCCCTGATGCCTGGATCGCCCACGACCGGCCCGGATCGATCACCGCCCCCGCCGGTGCCGATTTCATCTGGGTCGAGGGCACCGGCATCATCCGCGAAGAGCTTGCCCCGTGGTTGGACGCATCGGTGTGGATGCAGGGTGACCTCGATGAGCAAGAGCGCTTGTTGGTCTCCCGCGACGGCGACTCCCCCGAGCAGCGGGAGCACGTGGCGAACTGGCTGCTGGAGGAACTGCCGTTCATGTTGCGAGAAAAGCCGTGGGCCCGAGCCACCATGATCGTCGCCGGCCCTCCACAGATCGACCATGACCCGAACACCGAGTTGGTCGTCGCCTCGCCGACCAGCCCTTAGGCCGGCCGACTCAGTTTGAGCAACTTCGACGGGCTCGAGCCTCCGGCAGTCCAGGACCCCGGCGAAGCCGACCACACGCCCTGACCGGCACCTGGCTGGCCGAAGCAGTTGCGGTGCCCGGCGGGGCGGCCACTCGAACTCCTTCCTGGCGCGCCCCGACGAAGTTGCTGTGAGCGCCGTACCCCGTCGTCGGTCGAGGACGGGGTACGGCGCTCTCCCCTGCCGGTACGTTGGGCCGCACACACCCGGTACGTGCAGGCGGCCGGACATATCAGGACGAAGGCAACGGGGGGTTCCATGATTCGGTCGGTCCTACGACGTCGCCGGGCGGCCTCGGGCCTCCCGGTCCCGG
>NZ_JBIBBC010000033.1:0-36419 GCF_042900345.1 Streptomyces sp. NPDC012935 | reverse complement strand
CGGCGACGGCGAACCTCGCGTGCCGCCGCGCCCTGGAACGCGCCGGCTTCGTCCCGGCCCCCGGCCCGGACCGCCACACCCTGCCGGACGGCCGTGAGCTGGACAGCGTCTGGTACCGGCACGAGGGCGCCGCGTCGGCGTGCGCGAGGCCTTGAAGCAGGAGTGGAGCGGCGGAGGAGCGAGTCCGCTCGGCCGAGTCCGGCTCGAACCCGATAGGAGCGGGCAGGGACACGGTCAGCCCACCCTGTGTCGGGCCCTCTTGGTGTAGGCGTCGCCGGACGGCTCGGAGTGAACCGTCACCTCGCCCTCCTCGCAATCGATCAGGAGGTAGACCGGGATGCCGGCGCGGGCATAGCCGTGCACGCCTGGCAAGGCCACAAGGGCGACCACAAGTACCGCTACCTGGGGGTGGAGTGAAGACCGGCCGGATATCAGCGAGCCAGCGCCAAACGCCGGACCACCTTCGGTCACGTCTACAGCGCCCACGACAGCTCCCGCCGTACGCCTGTGACCTGGTTACCCGCCTCGTTCCCAGTCTTGTCATCGCCCGATGCCGACGCAACCGGCCGCATCCTGCCCCTCCATGCAGGTGGCGCCGAAGCCAGTCCGTGTCCATTGGCGCCGCCGGGCCTCCGGCGCCGCCGCACCTGCGGACATGGAGGGCAAGCTAGCAGTAATGGTCTCTGACCTGCGAATACGTGGCCGTTGGTTCAGTCAACGGGACCGTGGAACAGGTGGTTCAGCCAGCCAGCTCAGCAGGGACTCGTCAGACTCAAGAGAGGCGGAGGCGGTCATGCCGAGAGGTATGTCACCGAGCGGTTCACTGCGCTAGCGCGCGGCGCAGCTCGCCCTTCCAGGACAAGCTGGGCAACGGCTTCATCGAGGAGGCGTTCCGCACCGCCCGCGCCGCGGACCCCGCCGCCAAGCTCTGCTACAACGACTACAACACCGACGGCGTCAACGCCAAGAGCAATGCCGTCTACAACTTGGTCAGGGACTTCAAGTCCCGCGGCGTACCGATCGACTGCGTCGGCTTCCAGTCCCACTTCAACAGCGCCTCCCCGGTCCCCTCCGACTACCAGGCGAACCTGCAGCGCTTCGCCGACCTGGGCGTCGACGTGCAGATCACCGAGCTGGACATCGAAGGCTCGGGTACGGCACAGGCCAACAGCTACACCAACGTGACACGGGCCTGCCTGGCCGTCTCGCGCTGCACCGGCATCACCGTCTGGGGCGTCACCGACAAGTACTCCTGGCGCGCCAGCGGAACGCCCCTGCTGTTCGACGGCAACCACACCAAGAAGCCGGCCTACAACGCGGTCCTCACCGCGCTCGGCGGCTCCCCCTCCGGCGGCGGCACTCCCGGCACCGCCTGCACGGCCACCTACAGCAAGGCCGAGGAATGGAGTGACCGCTTCAACGGCAAGGTCACCATCACCGCGGGGAGTTCAGCGATCGGCAACTGGACCGCGACCGTCACCGTGACACCCCCGCAGAAGGTCTCCGCGACCTGGAACGGCACACCCAGCTGGGACGCCGGCGGCAACGTCATGACGATGAGGCCGAACGGCAACGGCGCCCTGGCCGCCGGAGCCTCGACGAGCTTCGGCTTCACGGTCATGAAGAACGGCAGCGACGCGGCCCCGGTGGCCGGCTCCTGTACGGCTTCCTGACCGACCCGGAACCGGTTTCGGACCGGCACCGGACGGGCTCAGGACCGGTGTCCGGCGCGGCGGCCCTTCCAGCCGCGCCGGACACACCCGTCGCTCAGCCGACCCGCAGCGTCTTCTTTGCCAGTTCGTACGCCGGCAGCATCGCCCGGTGCTCCTCGGTGTCCATCCCGCCGAGGTGTATGACGACCGGCCCCTTCCCGGTGGTGACGGCCAGGGCGGTCTCCTCTTTCGTCTCCTCCAACAGCTCGCTCGTGACGAGGTACTTCACCTCGGCACCGGCGAGGTCACCGGCCTTGAACGCGCTGTACTTCGCCTTGCTCACGCCGTTCTCGTCGGCCAGGAAGGCCTCCAGCACGGCGCGTGCGTCGTCGTCGCCCGGCTCGCCCGTCCAGATGCGCAGGAAGCCGATGTTCCCCGCAGGCTTGGCGTCCACCTCGCAGGCGGCCGTGACCGGGCCCTGGTGCAGCAGCGCGTCGGCGATCTCCTGGGCCAACTCGCTGTCCTCGGCGTCGTCCGACCCCTCACCGCCGGCATCCGCCTTGTCCTTGCCCGTCCCGGCGTCGACGGCCTCCGCCTCCCAGTACTGGGCGATGTCGAAGGTGACTGGCAGTTCGCAGTCCGAGCCGGCGGCGCCGATGGTGCCCCCGCGCTTCACCGCCGTATCACCGTCACTCGCCGCCCCGGCCGACGCGGACGCCGACGTCGATGCGCTCCCCGACGCCTTCGGGTCGTCCTCGGCCGCCCCCGAACAGCCCGTCAGCACCCCGGCCAGCAATGCCATCTGCGCCAGGCGGCGCCGTACCTGTCCCGCCCCCACCAACATGGTGATCTCCCCACCCGATCCTGCTCTTTCTGATCTTGCTCAGGCGGCACACAGTAGCCGAGACCACTGGCAAGGCGGGTGCTGGCCCTGCGGCATCATGAGGCGATGAATTCGCTGCCCCTCGACCGCTACTGCGACGCGATCGTCTCGCAGACCGAGCGGCTCATCGCCCATGTGCGCGGCGCGGACATGACCTCCCCGGTGCTCTCCTGCCCCGGCTGGAACCTCGGCCAGCTGCTGCGGCACGTGGGCGGCGACCACCGGTGGGCCGAGGAGATCGTACGGACCCGCGCCACCGGTCCGATCCCCGACGACGGCGTGAACGACCTGACCCCGTACACCCGAGAGGACCGGGAGTTCCTGCTCCCGTGGCTGACCGAAGGCGCGGCACGGCTCAGTGTCACCCTTCGCGCCGCCGGCCCCGACGCGCAGGCGTGGAACCCCTCCGCCGAGCGGCCGGCGCCGGTGGCGTTCTGGGCCCGGCGCATGACCTACGAGACCGTCCTGCACCGGGCTGACGCCGCCCTGGTGACAGGGGCGGACTTCGCGCTCGACGGCGACCTGGCCGTCGACGCGGTGCAGGAATGGCTGGAGTTCTCCACGTTCCCC
Source organism: Streptomyces sp. NPDC012935 (assembly GCF_042900345.1). Classification (NCBI taxonomy): domain Bacteria; kingdom Bacillati; phylum Actinomycetota; class Actinomycetes; order Kitasatosporales; family Streptomycetaceae; genus Streptomyces; species Streptomyces sp. NPDC012935. The sequence goes on along the minus strand of NZ_JBIBBC010000033.1, from coordinate 33,314 downwards.
GAGGCGTTCGAGCCGGCTCCCGACCTGCCCGACCTGCTCGGCCCGGACCGCAGCCTCCACTTCGACGCGACCGACGCCGGCGAATGGCGCGTCGACCTCGCGGGCGACCGTCCCGCCTGGCGCTCCGGACCCGGCGACGCCACCGCGACCGCTACGGCACGCGGCCCGGTCGCCGACCTCCTGCTGTACTTCTACCGCCGGCCGGCAGCCGCCGTCGAAACAAAGGGCGACACCGCACTCCTCGACCTCTGGCGCACGCGCGCAGGCTTCTGGCTGGAGGCGCCTGCGGAGTGACCTACTCGACGGCGGGGCGGGTGACCACCTTGATGTTGAACGCGTGTGCACCCAGGCCGCCCGCGATCCCCATGAAGAGCAACGCGAAGTGCTCCTGTCCGCGCGCGGTGCGGATGCCGCCGATGTCGAGTTGCGACGACGGGGACCAGCCGAGGTCGGTGAGCAGCCGGCCGGTGGTCCGCTTGGCTTCGGCGTCGTCGCCGGACAGGAAGACGGTGCTGGGGCCTTCGAGATCGTTCGGGGCGATCATCACGGTGGCGTCCATGGTGCACAGCGTCTTGACGACGGGCGTCAGGGGGAAGGCCTCCTGGATCTGTTCACCCAGGCTGGCGTTGGGGTGGGAGAGTTCGGTGTAGTCGTCACTGAGGCCGACTCCGACATCGATCAGCAAGGTGCCGGCCAGCGCCGGTGCCCCGATGGAGTGCAGCAGGTCCACGGACACGGTCCCGGGGGTGGCGTTGACCAGAACCTCCGCGTGTGCCGCCGTCTCGCTCAGACCTGCCACGGGAAGGCCGAGGTCCGCACGCTCCTTCGGATCGCGTGAACCCAGTAACACGTCGTGCCCTGCGGCGCTCCATCCATGGGCCAGTGCTCGTGCGACGTTGCCGGTGCCAAGTAGTCCGATACGCATGGTGCGAGGCTAAGCGGGGCGCGCGTTCGGTGGATCGGGCCGCGGGCTCAGGCGGACCGGGACCAAGGTCGTAGTTCTGTGGTCGTTCGCATCCCGCTTTGCCGAACCGGCAACACTGTTTGTCTCCCTGCACGGCCTCCCGCAGGCTTCGTGAGCGTGGGACCGGACACGCCCAGCGCCTGTCGAGTCCCTCCTGACATCTGTGCACACGGGAGGCGCCATGACCGAGACATCCGCACTGAAGGCCGCCGAGTTCTGGGAGGCCCGCTACCGCGACCGCGGCGGGCGTCTGTGGAGCGGCCGCCCCAACACACTGCTCGTGCGTGAGGCCTCCGACCTCGAACCGGGTAGCGCGCTCGACCTCGGATGCGGCGAAGGAGGCGACGCCGTGTGGCTCGCCTCGCGCGGCTGGCGGGTCACCGGCGTGGACATCGCGCACACGGCTCTGGAACGCGCCGCCCTGCACGCCGCCGAGGCAGGCGTGGGCGACCGTACGTCCTGGGAACGGCACGTGCTGGGAGAGACGTTCCCCGAGGGTTCCTTCGACCTGGTGAACGCGCAGTTCCTGCAGTCACCGGTCGCACTTGACCAGCAGCGGGTGCTGCGGCAGGCGGCAGCGGCGGTCACGGCGGGCGGCACCTTGCTGATCGTCATGCACGCCGGCTGGCCGTCCTGGCAGACCGAGCCGCCCTTCGAGGCGCAGTTCCCCAGCCTGCAGGGCGTCCTCGACGAACTCGCCCTGCCGGAGGCCGACTGGAGCGTGGAGACGTTGGAGACGGTACGCAAGCCGAGCGAGTCACCCGAGGGGCTGGAGGGCTTCCGGGACGACCACGTGTGGCGCCTTCGGCGCGCGGGTGCCTGACGCACCGTCACCGGGCACCGTACTCCGCGCCCTGTGCCAGGACCCCGCCGCGCCCGATCCAGCCGTGCAGGACGTAACGAGGCGGCGTTCGGGGCCGGTCCGAGTCAGATGGACACGCCGGACCAGACCTGGCGTACGGCCTCCAGGGCAGCCGCGCGATCGGCCGGCACCAGCCCGATTCGGGTACGCCGGTCGAGCAGGTCGGCCTCGTCCAGGGCGCCTTCGTGGCGTACGGCCCACAGCAGTTCGGCGCCGGTGACGGGATGCCCCGGCAGTACGGGTTCGGCCAGCCGGGGATCCTGGGCGGCGAGTGCCTGGACGGCCGGCGCCTCGGTGCCGTAGCGCTGGATGAGGCGGCGGGGCGCCTGGAGGGAGCCGAGGGTGGCGGGTGATGCGGCGCCGACGAGGGGCAGGGTGGCCGTCGGGGAGGGGCCGGCGCCGAGTCGGCGGGCGGTGACGGCCGCGTCGACGGCGTCCTGGGCCATGCGCCGGTAGGTGGTGAGCTTGCCGCCGACCACGGTGATCACGCCGTCCGGCGAGGTGACCACCGCATGCCGACGGGAGATGTCGGCGGTCCGCGGTGCCGAGCCGGAGCGTGCCGTCGGGGTGGTGTCGAGCAAGGGGCGAAGACCCGCGAACGCGCCCACGACGTCGTCGCGTTGGACGGGGAGGTCCAGGACGGAGCCGAGGACGTCGAGGAGGAAGCCGATGTCCGTCTCCGGCACCTCGGGAACGTCAGGGATGCCGCCCTCGACAGGTTCGTCGGTGAGCCCGACGTAGACGCGGCCGTCGCCCTGGGGCAGGACGAGGACGAAACGGTTGGTCTCGCCGGGTACCGGGACGTGCAGCCCTGCGGGCAGGGGTCCGAGGCGGTCGGAGCGCAGAACGAGATGGGTGCCGCGTGAGGGACGGATCCGGATGCCCTCCACCAGGTCCCCTGCCCAGACGCCGGACGCGTTGATCACGGCGCGGGCCTTGATCTCGCCTTCCTCGCCGGTGAGTTCGTCACGTATGCGGGCGCCGGACGCGGTGAGCTCCAGGGCCCTGACGCGGGTCAGGATGCGTGCATCGCGTGCGGCCGCGGTGCGGGCGATCGCGGTCACCAGTCGGGCGTCGTCGGTCAGCCGGCCGTCCCAGGACAGCAGGCCGCCGCGCAGGCCCTGGGTGCGCAGGGCGGGGGCGAGGTGCCGCGTCTCCACCACGGAGAGCCGACGCGGTGCGGGGAGGGTGGCGCGGGCCGTGCGGGCCGCCAGGCGCAGGGTGTCACCGGCGCGGAATCCGGCCCAGGCCAGGGCGGCCTGACCGCGGGACACCAGGGGCGTGAGGGGCAGCACGAAGGGCTGGGCCCGCACCAGATGCGGAGCCGTGCGCTCCATCAGCACCCCGCGCTCGACGGCGCTCTCGTGGGCCACGTCGAGCTGCGCGGAGGCGAGATACCGCAGCCCGCCGTGGATGAGCTTGCTGCTGAAGCGCGAGGTGCCGAAGGCCAGGTCGTGCGCGTCGACGGCGACCACCGACAGGCCGCGGGCCGCGGCGTCCAGAGCGACCCCGGCACCCGTGGCGCCCAGCCCGACGACCAGGACGTCCACGGCCGGACCGCCGACGGCCTCGGCCAGTTCGCGCGAGCGCCGGGCGGCGGACAGGGACGATCCGGGAACCGCGACCGGGGGAGTGGCGGGGCTCATGGCGTGAGGGTCCTTTCCAGGATGCTGCGCAGTTCCGCCAGGAAGGCCTCGCTGCTCAGGTCGGCGTCGTCCTCGTCGGTCATGGTCCGCAAGGACAGGGTGAAGGACTGGACGATCAGCAGCAGGGCCCGTGCCTGCCGTTCGAGATGGCCGGCGCGTACCGACCCGTCGGCGTGGCCTTCGCGCAGACCGTCGGCCAGCAGGGCGAGAAGGGCCTGCTGGCTCGCGCCGCGGCGGTCGAGGACGTACGGGAGCAGCAGTTCCGGATCGACGTCGACGATCTTCCGGAAGAGCGGATGGGCGCGGAAGGCCCCCACGCCCGTCACGAGCCCGTCGACGATCAGGCCGCGCGCGCTCGTACCGGGCCGCCTGTCGGGCATGGCTGCCGTGGCCACCGCGACCCACTCCCGGGTCATCAGGTCGCCCACCAGGGAGCGCACATCGGGCCACCGTCTGTAAAGCGTCATCCGGGAGACACCCGCGCGGCGGGCCACGTCGGTCAGCGTCGTACGGCGGACTCCGACGGCCAGGACGCAGTCGCGTACCGCGTCGAGCACCGCGTCGCTGTCCGAGTGGTTGTGACGAATAGGCGTCATGTGTCACAGTGTAACGCCTGCGGGGCCGTCCGGGACACGGCATCGCTCGAATCGACCGGTGAGGACAACAGCCAATGGACATGCTGTGGAGCGGCTGGGGCGACCCGGCCAAGGCGGCGCCGCTGCCCGAGACCGTGACCGGGCTGCTGCGCGACTGGCTCGGCGTCAAGCCGCGCACCGCCGAGCCGGTCGCTCTGGCGGACATCGCCGTACCCGAGCATGGACTCGAACCCGCCGCACTCCGGGCCCTGTCCGCCGCGGTCGGCGGCGAGGAGCACGTCCGCACCGACGCGGAGAGCCGCATCCGGCACACGCGCGGCAAGTCCACCCCCGATCTGCTCCGGATGCGCGAGGGCGAGGTCGACGACATCCCGGCGGCCGTCGTGCTCCCCGCCGGCCACGACGACGTGCTGGCGGCACTGCGCGCCTGCGCCGAACACGGCCTGGCCGTCGTCCCGTTCGGCGGCGGCACCTCCGTCGTGGGCGGCCTCGCCCCCGTCCGGCGCGGCCCCTTCGTGGCCCTGGACCTGCGCCGCATGGACCAGCTGCTCGCCCTCGACCCGGTCTCGCGCACCGCCACCCTACAAGCCGGGCTGCGCGCGCCCCACGCCGAGGCGCTGCTGGCCGCACACGGCTTCACCCTCGGCCACTTCCCCCAGTCCTTCGAGTGGGCCACCATCGGCGGGTTCGCCGCCGCCCGCTCCAGCGGCCAGGCGTCCGCCGGCTACGGCCGCTTCGACGAGATGGTCGTCGGTCTGACCGTCGCCACCCCTGAGGGCACCCTCGACACGGGTCGCGCGCCTCGCTCGGCAGCCGGCCCCGACCTGCGGCAGCTCATACTCGGCTCGGAGGGCGCGTTCGGCGTCATCACGTCCGTCACCGTGCGGATCCGTCCCGTGCCGGCGACCTGTGTGTACGAGGGCTGGCGTTTCGCCTCCTTCGAGGAGGGCGCCGCCGCGCTGCGCCGCCTCGCCCAGGACGGCCCGCGCCCGACCGTGCTGCGGCTGTCCGACGAGACCGAGACGCTGATCGGCCTCGCCCAGCCCGACGCCATCGGTGCCGCCGTCGACGGGCAGCAGTCCCCGGGATGCACGGCGATCGCCGGCTACGAAGGCACGGACGAGGACACCTCGTACCGCAGGGAGCGTGCGTCGGCCGTCCTTCGGGACTGCGGCGGAACCCCGCTCGGCGAGGAACCCGGACAGCGCTGGGCGCACGGCCGCTACTCGGCGCCGTATCTGCGGGACTCCCTGCTGGACGCCGGCGCGTTCGTCGAGACACTGGAGACGGCGACCTTCTGGTCGCGCGTGCCGGAGCTGTACACGTCCGTCCGCGATGCCCTGTCCACCACGCTCACCGAGGCCGGCACCCCGCCCCTGATCATGTGCCACGTCTCCCACGTCTACGAGAACGGCGCCTCGCTGTACTTCACCGTCGTCTCGGCGCAGGGCGACGAACCGGTGGTGCACTGGGAGAAGGCCAAGCACGCCGCCAACGAGGCGATCCTCGCCGCGGGCGGCACCATCAGCCACCACCACGGCGTGGGCACCGACCACCGCGACTGGTACGTCCGCGAGGCGGGCCCCCTGGGCATCGAGGCGCTCCAGGCCGTGAAGCGCCGACTGGACCCGGAGGGACTGCTCAATCCCGGGGTCCTCCTGCCCCTCGACTGACCCCCCGGGCACCAAGTCAGCCCCCAGGACCCCGGGTCCTCCCTCTCATCCACCTCCTCCGCCCGCCTCCGGCAGCACCCTCCCGTCGGCCCGAAAGGCACCCCCGATGCGACAGTTCACCGCCATCGTCAACCCCACGGCGGGCGGATCCGCCTCAGCTGCCGCACTGCTGAACGTGGCCAGGCCGCTGCGGGAGGCCGGGGCCGACCTGGAGACCGAGTACAGCCGCAGCCTGGCCCACGCGCAGGAACTCGCCCGTGACGCCGGGGAGCGGGGCAGGGTGGTGCTCGCCGTCGGCGGCGACGGAATCGCCGGCGGTGTCGGCGGGGCCCTCAGCGGCACCGACGCCCTGCTCGGCCTGGTGCCCGCCGGCCGCGGCAACGACTTCGCCCGGGCGCTGAACCTGCCCACCGAGCCCGCCGCCCTCGCCGAGGTACTGCTCCACCACGAACCCCGGCAGGTGGACACCATCGAGGTCGAGTCGGCCGTGCACGACCGCACCGTGGTCCTCGGCAGCGTGTACGCCGGCGTCGACGCCCTGGCCAACCGCCACGCCAACGACGCCACACTGCTGCGCGGCTCGGCCTCCTACTACGCGGGCGGCCTGCGCGCCGTCACCACCTGGCGCCCCGCCCGCTACCGCGTCACCGTCGACGGCCAGGAGCATCTGCACACCGGCTATACGGTCGTGGCCGCCAACTCCGGCTACTACGGATCCGGCCGTCTCATCGCGCCCGACGCCCGTGTCGACGACGGTCTGCTGGACGTCGTGATGATCCGCGAGGCCCCGCGCCGGCTGTTCTTCACCCTGATGAACGAGCTCAAGACCGGGGCCCACGTCCATCGCCCCCAGGTGCAGATCCTGCGGGGCAGGGAGATCCGTATCGCGGCCGACCGTGAGGTGCCCTACGGTGCGGACGGCGAGGTGGAGGCCACGTTGCCGGTCACGGTCAGGGTTCTGCCCGGAGCGCTGCGCGTGCTGTGCTGAGGCCGGGTCCACCGGTGTTCCCGGGCGGCCGGGTCAGGGGACCGGCCGCCCGTCGTGGCTGACTCATGCCGTCTCTGCGGGACACGCGCCACCCGCAGGCCATACGCCCCCGCGGGGTACGCGCCACCCGCAGGCATACACCCTCCGCGAGGCAGGCCCCCGTCAGCAGATCAGGCGCCTCCGCGTGGCATGCGCGTCAGCGGATCAGGCGCCTCCCGCGTGACACACGCGTCAGCAGATCAGAGGCCTTCCGCGGGGCACGCGCCCTCCGCCGGTGATCAGCCATCCACGCCGCGCGCGCCGTGCTTCAGCCATCCACCCTGCGCAGGTCATCCGCCGTCCACGGGCATCCGTGGGCGTGCCGTCCTGAGCTGCTGCGGCGCGGAGGTGTGACCGGCCTCGGCCTGGACGAGCAGCGAGAGCAGTTCGGCCACCGGCAGTCCGGCTTCGGCGGGGTGCCGCAGCACCTTGCCGGACTCGATCCGGTAGGTGTTGGTGCGTCCCTCGCGCGTGTGGGACAGGTAGCCGTCCTGTTCCAGATCGGAAATGATCTTCTGGACAGCTCGCTCGGTAAGTCGGCAGTGCGCGGCGATGTTCCGAATCCGAACGTTCGGATTGTCGGCGATGGCCGCGAGGACGCGGGCATGGTTCGTCAGAAACGTCCATCCGGTGTGCGGCTCAGGGACTCCGTCCATGGCCCAAGACTACGGCTGACCGTTCACGAATACAAATACACGCACTCGATTTCATGTATCTGTTGACGTGTTCCGTAGTTCGGGTCCACTCTTGTAGCGAGACGGGGAGTACCTGAGGGAGAGGCGGTCATGCCCGAGCTCGCGTCCTCTGCACAGCCCCCCAGGAGGGGCGCCGCCGAACGTGCGAACCACGACGTCGAAACGGCAGCGGCTTCGTCGTGGCCGCTGGTCACCACCGTCCGCGCGGATGGCGACCGGGTCATGGTGAAGGTCTCCGGAGAGCTCGACCTCGACAGCAGCGAGCGACTCCAGAGCGTCCTTCGTGAAGCTGTGAACCGCTCGGTCCGTGGCATCGACCTGCATCTGGAGGGCGTCTCCTTCTGCGACTGCGCGACCCTCAATGTCCTGCTCAACATGCGTCACTTCGCCTTGGAGCAGGACAAGACGGTCGCGATCCACGCGGCCAGTGCGGCAGTCGACCGCCTGCTCTCCCTGACCGGCACACACACGCTGTTCGGCCGCCGCGATCCGGACGGGCACCCGGACGGCCATGCCCCGGTTGATGGGCACGCCCAGGACGGGGAGGCGTCGGAGGCATCCGCGGGTGCCCACGACCTGCGGATCGAAGTCGCCCAACTGCGCCGGGCCATGCACACCCGGCCGACCATCGACCTGGCCCGCGGCATCCTGATGGCCTCGTTCGGCCTGAGCTCGGAGCAGGCCTGGACGGTCCTGGTCACGGCCTCCCAGAACACCAACACCAAACTGCACTCCCTGGCCGGGGATCTCGTCACCGCGGTCAAGGGCGATGCCCTGTCCGAAGAGGTGCAGGAACATCTGTCGGCCGCGGTCGCCAGGGTCAACGCCACCGGCATCCCCGAGCACTGAAGGCAACACTCCGCACGTCAGGGTTGCGTCGCGAACGGGCACCCCGGCAGGGTTCGGATGTGCCCACCTTGCTGATCGTGCATCACACGCCCTCGCCCAACTGCCAGGCCATGCTCGAAGCTCTCATCTCCGGCGCCACGGCGCCGGAGATCGAGAACGTCGAGGTCGTGCGCCGGCCGGCGCTGTCGGCCACGGCCTCCGACGTGCTGGCCGCCGACGGCTACCTCCTCGCCACCCCCGCGAACCTCGGCTACATCTCCGGAGCCCTCAAGCATTTCTTCGACCAGGTCTACTACCCCTGCCTGGACGCGACCCAGGGGCGGCCCTTCGGCTACTACGTGCACGGCGGCAGCGACGTCACCGGGGCGGTCCGGGCGATCGACTCGATCACGACGGGCCTGGGCTGGCGCCGGGCGGCGAATCCGGTGACCGTCACGGGCGAACCCACCAAGGCGGACACCGAGGCCTGCTGGGAGCTCGGAGCCACGCTCGCAGCCGGTCTGATGGGGTGACCTGGACGGCATCATCTCCCAACACCCCACGATGACCAGGGTGTTTACCTTCGTTGTGAGAAATTTCTGTGAATCCGTGAGGCGTTTGAACACAACGCGGCCCGTCTCCGTATTGGACCGGGGGATTTTCATGCCCTGACCGATCACGAGGCGTAGGAGTACTTCCTTGGGACGCAGCACGCGAAGACGCCCCACGGGCGCACGGCGCGCGACCTTTGCAGCGGTCGCGCTGATGTTGGGCGGCGGCGGCCTGGTCGCGGCCAACGTCTATGCCTCGGCCACCGAGGACGGCGGAGCAGATCCCGCCCGGACGCTCTCCACCCCGGCCGGCACGATCGACTGCCCGGATGTCGGCAGCGAACTGACGGACGTTCCGGACGCAGCGCGGGAGGACGTCGCGAAGGAACTCGCGCTCCTCGACCAGCAGATAGCCGAGGCCTACCAGCGACTGCAGGAGTCGGCTCAGGCCATCCAGCAGGACGCGGGCTTCGCCGACAGCGCGATCATGAATCCGCTCAAGGACAAGCGGGCCGCGACGATCGAGCGGATCGCCGTCGCCGTCGACCGCGTGGGCGACCGGCCCGAAGGCCTGGACTCGCTCGCCTCCTGCACCCTGCGCGCCGCGGACAACGGCACCGGTGAGGACGGCAACGGCGGCGACCAGGAGCAGGGCGGCGACAACCAGGACGGCGCGGACCAGGGCAACCAGCAGCCCGGGAACGGCGACCAGGCAGGCAACGGCGGCGAGCAGGGCAACGGCGGACAGGCGGGCAACGGCCCGGTCGCCGCGGACTTCGTGGACATCAAGTCCGTCCAGCCGAACGTGTCCAGCCCGGCCCCTCAGAAGGGAGCCTCCCGCGGCACCTTCGCCACCAGCTGCGGCGTCAACGAGAACGGCCTGTTCAACTCCGACAACGTCATCGTGGCCCCCGGCGTCTCCAACGGCGCTCACCACTTCCACGACTACATCGGCAACCAGTCCAACGACGCCTTCGCCAGCGACGAGGACCTGGCGAACGCCGAGACGAGCTGCGTCGACCAGGGCGACAAGTCCACGTACTACTGGCCCGTGATCCGCCTCCAGAACGGCAGCCAGGAACAGGACGCCAACTCGCCCGGCGGCGGCATCGAGGGCAACGCCGGCGAGATCGTCACTCCCAAGGCAGTGACACTGGACTTCGTGGGCAACCCCCTCAGCAAGGTCACCGAGATGCCGCGCCTGCTGCGCATCATCACCGGTGATGCCAAGGCGTTCGTCAACGGCACCGCCAACGCCAACGCCTCCTGGAGCTGCACCGGCTTCGAGGACCGGCAGCTGAAGGACAAGTACCCGCTGTGCCCGCAGGGCAGTGACGTGGTGCGCACCTTCAAGTTCCAGAGCTGCTGGGACGGACAGAACATCGACAGCGCCAACCACCGTACCCACGTGGCCTTCGCGGCGGCCGACGGCAGCTGCGCGAACGGGTTCAAGGCCATTCCGCAGCTGGTGCAGCGGATCGTGTACGACGTCGACGCGCCCAGCCTCCAGGACGGCGGAAAGACGACCCCGCTGTTCGCGGTGGACTCGTTCCCCGAGCAGTTGCACAAGCCGGTCACCGACCACGGCGACTTCATCAACGTCTTCAGCGAGGACCTGATGGGCGAGATGGTCGACTGCATCAACGAGGGCCGCAAGTGCGGCGCCGGAGCGGGCGACGGCGGCGAACCGGGCGGCGAGGAGCCGACCGAGGAGCCGACGCAGGCTCCCAGCACCCCGCCGGCGGGCGGGAACGACGACCCCGGCAACGACAAGCCGGAGCCCGGCGACGACGGGGACAAGCCGACCGACGCGCCGGCGACCGAGGCCCCCGCGACCGACGAGCCCGCCACGCAGGAGCCCGCGACCGAGAAGCCCGCGACGGACGAGCCCGCGACGCAGGAGCCCGCCACCGAACCGGCGGAGGAAGACGGCAAGCCCACCCTGTCGAGCACGGTGGCGCCCAAGGCCGACGGCACTCCCACGGCGAACGAGGCCGAGGGCGGCCAGGCACAGGGCGGCTCGGGAGGCACTCCCGCGCAGACCCAGCCCGCCGCGGTCGGCGACGACGCCGGCAGCGGTTCCGGGACGCAGCCGCAGGCGGTCGGGAATGGTGACCTGGCCGAGACGGGTACGTCGCTGTGGCCGGCCGCGGCCGGCGCCGTGCTCCTGATGGGCGGCTTCCTGCTGCTCATGCGCACGAGGCGCCGCGCCGAGTGAGAGTGCGGACGGGCACCCCGTAACGGCGTCTGACGCCGATACGTTCCAGGGGGCTCGGACCGGTCATCCCGGTCCGGGCCCTCTGGGCTTTGCGGGCTCGCGGCTCCGTCCAGGAGGTGCCGCCGCCGTCATCCGCCGATCATGGCGTGGGGATGCCCGCGGGCCGCGCCGGGCGGCCCAGCCGGACCGGGACGCCGGGGGAGTACAGGACGCTCACCGGGGCAGTGCTCGGGGCGGGCAGCCCGGCCGCGGTGATCAGGTCCTCCTCGCAGGTGACCAGTTCGGCACGGTACAGCGGCCACCGAGGGTGGTGGTTGGGCAGGAACGCCACCGGCTCGGGTCCGCCGAAGAAGGCGTTGTGCATGCCCCAGCGCGCGGTGAGGAAGTGCTCGAGCTCGGTGGGCTCCTCGATGCGCTCGCCGGTGCGTACGGTGATCCGGCTGGACGCGCCGCGCGGGCCGGGCCAGCGACGGGAGCTGGTGTACGTGACCGTGTCGCCGACCGCGCGCACGGCCATCCGGGACCACAGATACGGCAGCCGGAATCCGACCCGTCCCATGACCACCGGGATCAGCCGCGAGGCGTCCATCGACCGGAACACGACGCCGCGCCGCCCGTGGGCGTCCACGGAGTACAGGCGCACGTTGGTCTCTGGAAACGTCCCGAGATACGGCACCCCGGGCAGCCGCAGCCAGCCGACCCGATGCATCCGGAAGGCGACGAGCCCGACGTACGTGACCCCGTCATGCGTGTCCGGAACGGTACCCCTCGGCAGCAGGCCCGCCACGACGTCCGGCTCCACGGCCCAGTGGATGAAGGCGAGGTCGAGCCACTGCTGGGTCAGGAGCGGGGTGTGTATGTGAGCGGGGGCATCAGGGGTGACAGGAGAGGGGTTCGGCACCCAGCCAGGATGCCAGAGCCGCACTCCGACGCCGCAGGCGTTGCCGGGTCCGGCGCGACGGACCCGGCAACGCCTGCCCTACGGCCCCTCGTAGCGCGCGGTGACACCTGCGAGGTACCCCCGCAGCATGAGCCTGGCTTCGTCGAGAAGCCCCGGATCGCCCTCGGGGTCACTGCGGAAGGCCTCCTGTGCGAGGGCGTCGGCGGCGAGGACCGCGGCGTGGCAGGCCCGCGCGAGCGCCTCGTCGTCCTGGACGGCCCCGAGGGCCAGCAGGATGCGCCGGATCCCGTCCGCCATACGGCGCTTGTGCTCACGGTCCGCGGCCCGCGTCTGCTCGGTGAGGATGCTGCCGAACCACAGGGCCCTGAAGCCGTGCTCGGTGCGATAGATGACGGCGTACGCGTCGATGAGCACGCCGACGGGGTCGTCCCACTGCTCGGCTGCTGCGGCGCGTACGAGGTCGTCCATGGCGCCTTCGAGCCGGGCGAAGTACCCGGCCGCGAGGGCATCGATGATCGCGTCGCGGTCGGGCAGGTACTGATACAGCGAACCGACCGAGACCTGCGCCTCGGCGGCGATGCGGGTCGTGGTGAGCGCCTGGACGCCCTCGCGGACCAGAACGCGTTCCGCAGCCTGGAGCACGCGCGCCAGCCGGGCCTTGCTGCGCGCCTGCTGGGGCGTGCGGCGCAGCGGGACATGCCATGCGCCGTCGCCGGGTTGCGGGACGGGATCGCCCATGTGCGGCCTCCGGACCTGAACGTGACATTGTTTCAGGTTTACGTTAGCGTCGCGTACATGACCGACTCAAGCCCAGCGCTGGGTCAGGAGCGCGCCGCCGTGGCTGAGGCGTGCCGTCGCCTGGGGGCGGAGGGGCTGCTCATCGGCACGGCCGGCAACGTCAGCATGCGGGTCGAGGACCGTGTCGCGATCACGGCCACAGGCGCGGTGCTCGCGCAACTCACGGCCGACGAGGTGACCGTGGTCGACCTTGACGGAAACGTCGTGGCCGGGGCCCTGGAGCCCACCTCCGAACTGGACCTGCACCTCGGTGTCTACCGCCGCTACGGCACCGGCGCGGTCGTCCACACACACGCGCCGATGGCGACCGCGCTGTCCTGCGTGCTCGATGAACTGCCCTGCATCCACTACCAGTTGCTCAGCCTGGGCGGCTCGGTGCGCGTGGCGCCGTACGCCACGTTCGGCACACCGGAGCTCGCCGCGTCCGTCCTGACCGCGCTGGAGGGCCGCAGCGCAGCGCTGATGGCCGCCCACGGCTCGGTCACCCACGCTCCCACCCTGGACAAGGCGGTCGAGCACGCCCTGCTGCTGGAGTGGGCGTGCGGCGTCTACCAGCATGCCGCCGCCCTCGGAAAGCCCCGCGTCCTCGACGAACACCAGCAACTGGCGGTGATCGAGGCCGCGCTCGCCCGGAACTACGGCACCACCCACCCCGTGCAGGAGGGACACCGATGAACGTCGTCACGATGGGCGTGCATGTGCTGGACGTGCTGGTGCGGCCGGTGGAGGCGATCCCCGAGGGCCAGGGCGCGACGCTGGTGGAGGACATCAGGATGACCGCCGCCGGAACGGCCGGCGGCACCGCGCTCACCCTCGCCAAACTCGGCGCGTCCGTCAGCAGCGCCGGGGCGATCGGCTCGGACCCGACCGGCGACATGCTGGTCCAACTGCTCGGCGCGGCGGGCATCGACACCCGGTTCCTCGTCCGCCGCCCGGACACCCCCACCTCCGCGAGCGTCCTGCCCATCCGCCCCAACGGCGACCGGCCGTCGCTGCACCTGCTGGGCGCCAACATCACCTACGGCCCCGACGACGTGCCCTGGGACGCGATCGCCGAGGCGAGCCACCTCCACCTCGGCGGCCCCGAGCTGATCGGCGTCGACACCGCCACGCGCGTCCTGTCGTACGCCAAGGAGCACGGTGTGGTCACCTCGGTGGACCTCCTCGCGCCGGGCGCCCTCGGGAGTTTCGAGCAGATCGAGTCGGCGCTGCCGTACGTCGACCACCTGCTGCCCAACGAGGACCAGGTCCTCGGCTTCACCGGGGAGGAGGACCTGGTGACGGGCGCGAAGAAGCTCCTCGCTGCCGGAGCGGGCCTGGTCGCGGTCACCCGCGGCGGTGACGGCGCCCTGCTGGTGACCCCCGAGAGGACCGAGAAGGTGCCCGCCTTCGCGATCGACGTCGTGGACAGCACCGGCTGCGGCGACGCCTTCTCGGCCGGTTTCGTACGCGGCATGGGCCTGGGCCGCACGCCCTACGACTCCGCCGTCCTCGGCTGCGCCGCTGCGGCCTTGGTGGCCCAGGGACTCGGCAGCGACCACGGGGACTTCGATCTCGCCGGCGCGGACGGGTTCGCGGCGGCAGGCAAGCCGCGCGGCTGACCCGGCAGTGAGGCCGGCTTGTTGACGAGTGTCAGTTGAGGGCCGTCTCCACGTCCGCCTGCCAGTACGTGACGCTCAGGGCGCTGTCGTAGTAGACACCCTTCGCCGGCAGGGACGGGGTTGCCGACGGGCCGCCGGAGCTGTTCGGCGTCCTGCCCTGGAAGGCGACCGTGAGTGCGCGCCCGGTGTCGCCGCCCGTGCCACTGCCGTCGGCCGCGCTGAGCCGGACGCCCGCGTAGCCCGAGGCGCCCGGCTCCAGCGTCGGCACGGCCTGCGGCTTGGTGTCGTCGAACGCCTGCGGCACCCACTGCATCTCGTCGAAGCGGAGCACCGGGTAGTACATGAGGGCACACGGCTTCGAGCCGGTGTTGGTGACGGTGAGCAGCATGTGGTTCAGCGGGCGGGGGACGAGCTGGGCTGTGGTCTCGGTGTTGGAGCCGTTGCAGATGGTCAGGTCCTGTGGGGCGTTCGAGTCGTCGTTCGTGCCGCTGCCGCTGCCGCTGCCGCTGCCGTTCTGTGCGGGCTTGCCCGTTAGTGAAGGCTGGGCCGACTGCTGCCCGGAGCCTGCGCTCTGCCCCGGCTGCTCTGACGACTGTTCCGGCCCGGGCTTCGAGGCGTCCGCTGCCGCGGACGGCGACGTCGTCTTCGAGGCGCCCTCGTCGCGGGTACCGGAGCCGTTCTCGCACGCGGTGAGGGCGAGGGCGGTGGCGGCGGCGCCGATGGCGGCCAGAAGGCGGGCGTGGCGGAAGGTGCGCATGGCTGATTCCTTGTCACTGCAAAGGACTTGAAGGCATCCGCTCGACCGGTTGCCGGGAGCGGCGTGCTTGGATGACCTGAGCTTGTGCGGTGATCCGTTCCGGCCGCCACACCCGGATGGCGATCAGGGACACTGGAACGGCTGCAACGGATTTGACCTGGAGAAACGTCCATTCCCTGGAACGGGGGAACGGGACACGGGGGGATGGAGGAACGGTGTCGGAAGGCACTGCTGCGACCGATTTCGCGGCGTTTCTGAGGCAGTTGAAGGACCGCTCGGGACTCAGCTACGGGGTCCTCGGCAAACGGCTGCACATGAGCACCTCGACGCTGCACCGGTACTGCAACGGGGATGCCGTACCCACCGACTACGCGCCCGTGGAACGGCTGGCACGGCTGTGCAAGGCCTCGCCGGAGGAACTGGTGGAGCTGCATCGGCGGTGGGTGCTGGCGGATGCGTTGCGGGGGAGGAAGGGGGCGGCAGCGGCGACCCCGGACCCTGAGGAGGCCGGGGCGAGCCGTGCGGCCACGGGAAGCCCCGTCGAGGCAGGCGTGAGCCCTCCCGTGCCGGATGCGCCGACCGCCTCCGCCGACGGGGCGGCCGTCGTGCCCGACCCTGTCCGGACCGTGTCCGAGACGACGCCCGGTCACGAGCCCCCTCCGGGTCCCGCCCCCGCCGACGTCGCCGGTTCCCTCCAGCGCACCCACCCGGCCCGCCCTCGCCGCCGTACCGCACTTCTCGCCGGTGTCGCGGTGGCCGCCGTCCTCGGGGCCGCCGCGCTCGCCATGAATCTGCCGACGGACGGGGGCCGGGGCGTCGACGACAGGTCAGGCAGCGTCGGAGCCGCCGCCTCGAAGGACGTCACCGCTCCACCGGCCAAGGCCTCGCCGCAGTCGTCGCCGTCCGACTCGCGGAGCGCCGAGCCCGGCGGGACGAACTCCCCGTCGCGCTCCGCAACCCCGACGAAGAACGGGCCCAACGGCGGCGCGGACGCCGGTGACAGGACCGACGCCATGCCACCGCTGACCGTGAACGTCCGCCCGTACAGCTGGGAACACCCCTGCTACCAGCACTACTTGATCGACCGGCCCGCGACCGATGTCGGCCCGCCCCCGGTCGAGCAGGACGCGCCGGCCTGGGTCGGGTCGTACAAGGCGGTGTCGGCCGGGGAGCAACTGGTGACGCTGACCGTTCAGGGCACCGGCGAGGAGACGGTGGTGATCGAGAGCCTCGAGGTCCGCGTGGTCAGCAAGGACACACCGCTGGCCTGGAACGACTACGTGATGGGCGTCGGGTGCGGCGGCAACGTGCCGACACGTCCCTTCACCGTCGCCCTCGACGCCGCACGGCCGGACGTCGTGGCCGGCGCCGGGCAGCGCGACTTCTCCTTCAAGGTGAGCGAGTCGGACCCTGAGGTCTTCGAAATCACCGCCGACGCCTCCGCGTACGACGTGACCTGGTATCTGGAGCTGACCTGGTCCAGCGGGGGCCGGAAGGGCACGCTGCTCGTCGACGACAACGGCAGGCCGTTCCGGACGAGCGGCAACAACGGCCGACCGGCCTATGAGTTCCCGCTCGGCGGCGACAAGTGGCTGAGGTCGACGGGGGGATAGGGGCCCCACGGATTCCCGGCGGCCTGCATCAGGGGCGTTGCTGGACGAGACCCGCAAGGGCGGCCGGTACGACGTCGTCGCCCACCCGTGGCTCCCCCGACATCCTGCGCAAGCAGTCGGCTCGCGGCGCCGACCAGATCTGGGAGGCCCGCCCCAAGCGGTCACGCGCCGAACTGCCGCCCGGCGAGCACGAGATCACCGCGCTCGACATCAACGGCACCTACCTGTCCGCCCTCAAGACGCATCTGCCGATCGGCCAGCTGGAGCACTCCACCGGCGACCACCACGACCGCCACCGCGCCGGCGTGCATCTGACCACCCCGCCCGACTGGGAGCACGACGCCTACCTGACCAACCCGATCGGCAACCGGGACGAGCCGGGCCCGCTGTGGGTGACCTGGACCTCCGGGGCCACGGAAGGCCTGCTGGAGAAGTTCCGCGTCGCGCTGAAGGAGGCCCGGGAGCGGGCGATCGCCGAGGACGACGAGGTGACGTCGGAGTACGTCAAGGCGATGTACTCGAAGTTCGTCTCGACGACGGGGGAGTCGAACTACAACCGGGAGCTGTACCGCACCGACTGGATGCACCTGATCCGCTCGCAGGCCTTCGTGAACCTGTGGTGGAAGGCCCACCGGGCCTACGACGAGGGCCTGATGGTCGTCCGAGCGATCGGTACCGACGAGTTGCACGTGATCGGTGACTGGCGCGCGGTGTTCCCCGAGGGCCGTGCGGTGACCGAGGTGAAGGTCAAGGACGCCCATACCGTCGGAGCACTCGGACACGTCGGAGCAGCCGGAGGCGTCGGAGGTGTCGGCGCCGCCGGAGCCGAAAGCGTCGAGTGAGCCGGGCTCGCCCATCGGCTCGGCCTTGGGCGGCCCGACCCTCACCCTGTGCCCCCGATCCGCCTCAGGCTTCGAGGCGTTCCGTGTACACCTCGGTCGGTGGAAACGGGGTCGGACTCGTCATGCCCACCGACCAGAATCCGGTGGTGCCGGGGATGGACGTCACGGCATTGAGATACGGCGCCGGCGCCGCGCCGGCCGGGCCCCGGACGAGGGTCCAGGTGCCTCCGTCCCGGCGTAGGTACGTACTGCGGCTCTGGTCCTGGAAGTTCCAGCCCGAGATCCACGCGGCGCGGCCCTGCGCATCACCCGCGATTCCGGTCAACGAGCCGGCTACGAAGCCCGCCTCCACCCGCGTCCAGGCGGTGCCGTCCCAGTGGCTCAGGGACGGGTTGCCCGGCCGGCCGGGCGGGCCGCCGACGCCGAACTCGGTGCCCACCGCCCAGACGTCGTCCGGACCGGCCGGATGAAGATCGGCGATGCTCAGGCGCAGGCCCGGGACCGGCGGCAGTACCGTCCACCTCCCGTCCCAGCGGGCCACGAGCCCGGACCATCCGCCGCCGTTCGACTGGTCGCCGCTCACCCAGACCTCGCCGGACGAGTGCAGGACCACCCGGTACAGATTCACACTCGCCACGGGCAGCGGGTCCAGCCATCGCCAGCGTTGCCCGTCCCGGTGCAGCAGACCGGCGGCGCCGCCCCGGCTGCCGCAGATCCACACCTGCCGGTCCGGTCCGACCGCCACCGCGTTCAACCGGACGTCCGCCTCTCCCTGGCCCGGGAACGTGGCCTCGCGCCAGGTGGTGCCGTCCCAGCGCAGCAGCGCGCTGCCGGTGCCGACGGGCAGGCCGACACTCCAGGCCGCGGTCGCGCAGACACCGGCGACATCACTCAGGCGCGTGTGGCTCAGGTGCGACAGATCGGTCTTCGTCCACGCGCTGCCGTTCCACAGCATGGCCAGCGCTCGCCCCTGCGGCGGCCCGCCGCGGCCCTCCTCGCCCACGGCCCAGGCCAGTTGAGGTCCGACCGCGGCGACACGCCGCAGCTGCGCGGCCGGAGCGCTGCCGGGCGCCGGCACGGCCTGCCAGCCCTGCGAGCGGCGCGCCGGCCCGTCGGCCAGGGCCTGGCCGGGGCCGAGCGCGATCCCCGAGAGCGTGCCGATCGCCCCTGCCACAAATCGCCTTCGTCTCACCGCGGTGTCCCTCCAAGCCGATGGGCGGATAGTGCGGATCGGAGGGACCACCGTGAACCGTCGAACCCAGGAGGTCTAGATACGCACATGACAAAGCCCGCGGGGTCGGGTTCAGTACCTGCGGCCGGCGCGCAGCGCCAACTGCTCCCCGGAACCGGGCGCAGTGAACCGCTCGCGGAAGCCGCGGTCGTGCGAGACGGCGACCACCGCTCCCGGGTACGCCGCCAGCGCCGCCTCCAGGTCCTCGATCAGGTCGAGCGCGATGTGGTTCGTCGGCTCGTCGAGTACGAGCAGGTCCGCGGGCCGGGTCACCAGGGTCGCGATCTGGAGTCGCCGTTGCTGTCCCGCCGACAGCGCGGCCACCGGGACGTGCAGGTCGTCCTCACGGAACAGGCCGAGCGCCAGGAGCTGTTCGGCGTACTCCTCCGGCGGCCCGGGCCGTCCGGCCGCGAAGGCGGCGAGCAGCGGGAGCCGTGTCGAGCGCGGGGGCAGCTCCTGCGCGAGGTACCCGATCCGTGTCGGGCGGCGTACCGCGCCGGCGTCCGGCTCCAAGTCGCCCGCCAGGAGGCGCAGCAGTGTCGTCTTGCCCGCTCCGTTCTCGCCGGTGACGAGCAGTCGCTGCCCGGGCGCGATCGCCAGGGTCCCGTCCAGGCTCAGCCGCTCGCCGACCACCACGTCGTCGAGTTCGGCGAGGGGGTGCCCGACAGGATGCTCGCCGCCTGCCGCCGACAGCGCTGCCGTGAACCGCAGCGGTTCCGGGGGCACCGCGACCGGGTTGCGCCGCAGGTGCTCCAGCCGCTCCCGGGCCGCACGGACCCGCCCGCCGAGTTTCGCCTCGTGCGAGCGGCGGTGCTTGCCGAAGCCCTGGCGGGGATCCTTGCCGGTGCCGGCCAGCCGCTGGCCGGCGGCCTCGACCAGCTCCTCGGTACGGGCCACTTCCTCCACCCAGCCCGCGTACTCCTGTTCCGCGCGACGGCGGGCGGCGGCCTTCGCGGTGCGGTAACCGGTCCAGCCGTCGCCGTACCGGCGCACGGTGTGCGCATCCCGGTCGACCTCGAGGATCGTGGTGGCGATGCGTTCGAGGAAGCCGCGGTCGTGGGTGACCGCGACGACGGTGCCCCGGTGGGCGCGCAGGTGCTCCTCGAGCCAGCGCACGGCCGTCGCGTCCAGGTGGTTCGTCGGCTCGTCCAGGAGCAGCAACTCGGGCGCGGCGGCCAGTACGCAGGCGAGTGCGAGCCGTGACTGCTCGCCGCCGGAGAGCGAGCCGAGCACGCGGTCGCGGGTGATCGCGGCGATCCCGAGGCCGTGCACGGCGGCGTCGACGCGGGCGTCCGCCTCGTATCCGCCGCGTTCCTCGTACGCGATCAGCAGCTCGCCGTACGCGGCGAGTTCGTCCGGCGACGCCTCGCCGAGGCTCTCCTCCGCCTCGCGCAGCCGGCGCTCCATGTCACGCAGGTCGGTCAGGGCGAGGTCGACGGCGTCCTGCACAGTGCAGTCCGGGTCCAGTTCGAGGGTCTGGGTGAGGTGGCCGATGCCACCGGGGAAACTGACGGTGATCTCCCCGGCGTCCGGCACCTCGGCTTCGGCCAGCAGCCGCAGCAGGGTGGACTTGCCGGAGCCGTTCTCGCCGATGACGGCGGTCTTCTCGCCGGGACGGACGGTGAAGGAGACCTGGTCGAGGACGGTGCGGGTGCCGTAGGACTTGGTGATGTCCTTGACGGACAGCTGTGCCACGGCAGTGGAGGCAGCGGTGTGGGCGCGTTCGCGCATGTGACTTTCCCTGGGAATGCGAAGTGTCTACGGGCAGCAGAAACGGCGGCATCGGCCGTGCCCGGACTCAGAGAAAGAAGAAGAAGCGCATGCGTCCACTGTAGCAAGACGATGCGTATCGTCTCAACTGTTTCGGTGTGGTGGTCGGGCAGGGGTGACACCGGCGCCGATAGCGTGGTGGTGTGGCTGACCTCGACGAACCGATACACGTCGTCGCTCCTGATCCGGCCTGGGGAGACCAGGGCCGGATGCTGGTCCAGGACATCTCGGCAGCTCTGCGGGGACTGTCCGTGGATGTGGCGCACATCGGTTCCACTGCCGTTCCAGGCCTTGAGGCCAAGCCCGTCATCGACGTTCAGATCGGTTGCCCGGCCGGCGAAATCGAGGTCGCTGTCGCCCGTATCGAGCGGCTGGGCTTTGAGTGCCTGGGGGAGGCCGGCGTCCCCGGTCGGCAGTATCTGCGCCGGCGTTCGGGGTTGCCGGCCAATGCCCATGTGGTCGAGCGGAAGGGGCGATTGTGGGTCGACAACCTCCTCTTCCGGGACTATCTGATCACTCATCCGGACGTGATGTCCCGATATGCAGCCGCGAAGCGGGAGGCCGCTCGCCGGGCGCCGACTCTGCTGGCGTACTCGGATCTCAAGGCGCAGATCGTGGCGGAGATCATGAGGGCGGCGCGAGGTGCGGCAGCTTCCGGGGAGGCCGGAGCTGTCCGCCGGAGAGATGCTCGGCGCCCCGGAGAGATGCTCGGCGCCCCGGAGAGATGCTCGGCGCCCCGGACGACGGCCGGGACGCCGAGCCACAGCGGCAGACCGGCGACGTCCCCGTCCGCCACCCCCGGGGTCGATGGCCACACCGATGAGCACCGGCACGAGGGCCTCGCCCGTCTGATGGCCCATGCCCAGCAAGCCCACCGACGACGACATCGCGGCGCCGTTCTCGCACCGCCCGCCACAGGACGGTCCGTCCCGGCAGGTCCGCCTTTCTGATGCACCCCTCCGGAGCGGATTCGCCGTGCTAGGCGGCGTTGCGTCCCCTCTCCGCATGTGCCCGGATGATGTCCGCGTACCGGTGGCCGCTGCCCTTGATGGTGCGGGCCTGGGTGCGGTAGTCGACATGGACCAGACCGAAGCGCTTGTCGTAGCCGTACGCCCACTCGAAGTTGTCCAGCAGGGACCAGGCGAAGTAGCCGGCCAGCGGGGCGCCCTTGCGGGCGGCGGACGCGCACGCGGCGAGGTGGCCGGTCAGGTACTCCTGGCGCTCCGGGTCGTTCACCGTCCCGTCGGGGCGTACGACGTCGGGGTAGGCGGAGCCGTTCTCCGTGACGTACAGCTTGCGGGCGCCGTAGTCCTGCGCCAGCCGGAGCAGGAGCCGTTCGATGCCGGACGCGTCGATCTCCCAGTCCATGCCCGTGCGCGGTACGCCGGGGCGGCGGATCGTGCGGACGTGCGGGGCCGGTCCGGTGGGGTCGTCGGCGACGGTGGAGGAGAAGTAGTAGTTGAGGCCCAGCCAGTCCAGAGGCTGCGCGATGGTCTCCAAGTCGCCCGGCTGTTCCGGGAGTTCGACGCCGGCTGCGGCGGCGTAGACCTCGCGCATGTCCTTGGGGAAGCCGCGGCCGTGGACCGGGTCCAGCCACCAGCGGTTGGTGTGCCCGTCCTGGCGCCGGGCCGCCGCGACGTCCTCGGGGCGCTCGGTGGCGGCCTCGACGGCGGACAGGTTGTTGACGATGCCGACCTGCGCGCCCGGTGCCGCCGCCCGGATCGCCTGCGCTGCCAGGCCGTGGCCGAGGAGGAGGTGGTAGGAGGCGTGGACGGCCGCCGTGAGGTCGGTCAGGCCCGGCGCCATCTTGCCTTCCAGGTGCCCGATCCAGGCGGAGCACAGGGGCTCGTTGAGCGTGGTCCAGTGCTGGACACGGTCGCCGAGTCGCTCGGCGACGACCGCCGCGTACGAGCCGAAGTGCCGGGCGGTGTCGCGGAGCGGCCAGCCACCCCGGTCCTGGAGGGCCTGCGGCAGGTCCCAGTGGTAGAGGGTGACGGACGGAGTGATGCCCGCCTCCAGCAGGCCGTCGATCAACGCGTCGTAGAAGTCGAGGCCCTTGGCGTTGACCGGTCCGTCGCCGCCAGGCATGACACGCGGCCAGGCGATCGACAACCGGTAGGCGTTGGTGCCGAGTTGGCGCATCAGCGCGATGTCCTCGCGCCAGCGGTGGTAGTGGTCGCAGGCGATGTCGCCGTGGTCGTCGTTGTCGATCTTGCCGGGAGTGTGCGAGAACGTGTCCCAGATCGAGGGTGAGCGGCCGTCCTCGGCGACGGCACCCTCGATCTGGTAGGCCGACGTGGCCGTGCCCCACAGGAAGTCCTCGGGGAGTGCGGCAAGGTCGATGGTCACGGAGTTCCCTTCAAAGACAGCGGAGCCGGAGGCAGCGGAGCCGGAGGCAGGGGAGTCGGAGACAGCAGCGTCGGTCACTTGACGGCTCCCGCCGTCAGCCCGGTGACGAGATAGCGCTGCAGAAGCAGGAACCCGGCGACCACGGGCACGCTGACGACCAGCGAGGCGGCCATGATCTGGTTCCAGTACACGTTGTTGAGCGTGGAGTAGCCCTGGAGGCCGACGGCGAGGGTGCGGGTGGTGTCGTTGGTCATCACCGAGGCGAACAGCACTTCGCCCCAGGCGGTCATGAAGGCGTAGACGGCGACCGCGACGATGCCCGGGATCGCCGCCGGCACGACGACCCGGAACAGCGCCCCGAGCGGCCCGCAGCCGTCGACCATCGCCGCCTCGTCCAGGTCGCGCGGCACCGAGTCGAGGTACCCGATCAGCATCCAGATCGAGAACGGCAGCGAGAAGGTCAGATACGTCAGGATCAGACCGCCGCGCGAGCCGAACAGCGCGATGCCGGTGGCGTTGCCGATGTTGACGTAGATCAGGAACAGCGGCAGCAGGAAGAGGATGCCGGGGAACATCTGCGTGGACAGTACGGTGACCGTGAAGACGCGCTTGCCCCGGAAGTTGTGGCGGCTGACGGCGTAGGCCGCGAACACCGCGATCACCACCGAGCAGACGGTCGCCGCGCCCGCCACGATCAGCGAGTTCACGAAGTACCGGGCCAGCGGGATGGTCGACCAGATGTCGATGTACGGCCGGATCGTCAGCTCGCTCGGCAGCCAGCGGAACTCCCCGGAGACGTCGGCGAGTGGCTTCAGCGAGCTGGAGACCATGACGTAGACCGGCACCAGGACGAAACCGGCGAGCAGGGTGAGGAAGACCCGCCGGGACCAGTAGTAGGACCGCGGCGGAGCCATCGGCGAGCGGGGCGCCCGGGACGTGCTAGACATCGGCCGTCTTCCTTCCTCGGGAGGTCAGCAGGAGGTAGACGCCCGTCACCACGAGCAGGAACAGCAGCAGCAGGACGGACATGGCGGAACCGGTGCCGAAGTTCCAGGTGACGAACGACGCCTGGTAGATGTGGACCGAGATGAGGTCCGCGGCCTGCGGAGCGGTCCTGCCGAACAGGACGAACGGCGTGTTGAAATCGTTGAACGTCCACAGGAACAGCACGAGCACCAGGACCTGGTTGACCGGACGCAGCGAGGGCAGGGTGATCCTGCGGATCTGCTGCCACATGCCGGCCCCGTCGAGGGCTGCGGCCTCGTACTGCTCCTTCGGGATGTTCTGCAGACCGGCCATGACGATGAGGAAGGCGAACGGCCAGCCCTTCCACACCGACACCACGAGCAGCGCGACGAAGCTGTTGTCGCCGATGAGCCAGAAGGACGGCTTGTCGGTGAGGCCCAGTTGGTCGTGCAGGACGTGGTTCACCAGCCCGTTGTCGTGCTGGAACATGAACACCCAGGTGATGACCGCCGCGTACACGGGCAGCGCGTACGGCACCAGGAACAGGGCGCGCAGCAGACCCCGGCCGCGGAAGGTGTCCTGCATGTAGACCGCCGCCGCCGTACCGATCAGCCAGCACAGGCCCACCGACAGCAGGGTGAAGGCGACGGTGACGAAGAACGAGTGCAGCAGCGCCTCGCCCACGGGGGCGTCGAAGTCCACCGACACCGCGTAGTTGGACAATCCCGTCCACGGCGCGGCGCCCCAGTCGCGGATGTAGAACTGCGTGAGCTCCTTGAAGCTCATCACGATGCCGATCACCATCGGCACCAGGTGGACCAGGAGTTCGAGGATCAGGGCCGGCAGAAGCAGCAGATACGGCAGTGCGATACGGCGGATCCGCCCGGGGCGGCGGAAGCGGGGCGTTTGCTCCGCCGGCCCGGACGAGTTCTTGTGCGGGGCCGCCTCTGCGGGAGCAGCGGTCGTCATCGTGCTCACTTCGTCGGCATCTGCTGCTGGGCCTTCTCGAGCGCCGCCTTCACCGAGTCGGTGGTGACCGGACGCCCGGCGGCCGCGTCGGCGAACAGGTCCTTCACGGCCGTACCGACGGCTGTCTCGAACTGGGACTCGTCGGCCACCTGCGGCATCGCCGCGGCGCTCTGGGCGAGGGTGTCCTTCAGGACGGCGTTGGCCCCTGCGTTGAAGGAGGCGTCCGCCTGGGCGCCCTTGACCGGCGGGATCGAGCTGAACGCGGTGTTCAGGACCTTCTGTTCCTCGTCGCTGGTCATGAACTTCACGAACTTCTTGGCGCCGTCGACGTTGTCGGTGTTCTTGAACACGGCGAGGTTGATGCCGGCCACGATGGAGTTGACCTGCTTGTCGGTCCCGGGAGCGCCGGACTGCACCGGAACGGGGGCCACCCCGTAGTCCTCCGCGCTCATGCCCTGGGATTCGAGGTTCGCGGACGCGTTCTGCCACAGCAGCATCGCGGTCTTGCCCTTGGCGAAGTCGCTGACCGACTGGTTCTGGGCGTACTCGGCGTTGCCCGGCGCGATGACCTTGTCCTTGGCCATGAGGTCGACGTACTGCTTGACCGCGTCGACCGCGCCGTCATTGGCGAAGTCGGGCTTGCCGTCGGCGGTGAAGAAGTCGGCACCGTGCTGCTTGGCGAAGACGAAGACGTGGTGGATGTTCTCGGACGGGTTCGAACCCTCGGCGCCCAGGCCCCACTTGCCGTCCCCCGACAGCTTCTTGCCCGCGGCGACGAGGTCGTCCCAGGTGGCCGGCGGCTTGGCTATGCCCGCGTCGGCGAACAGCTTCTTGTTGTAGTAGAGCGCGTACGCCATCGAGTACAGCGGTACGGCGGCCGGGTCCTGGCCCTGCGCGCCGGTCGAGCCGAGCGCGGAGTCGACGAAGCGGTCCCTGCCGCCGATCGCGGTGAAGTTCTTCTCGTCCCAGGGCAGCAGTGCGCCGGTGGCCTGCAGGGAGGCGCTCCAGGTGTTGCCGATGTTGAGGACGTCGGGGCCCTGGCCGGAGGTGGTGGCGGTGAGGATCCGGTTCAGCAGGTCCGACCAGGGGATGACCTCCAGCTTCACCTCGATCCCGGTCTGCTTCTCGAACTTGTCGAGCTCGGGCTGGAGGACCTTCTTGTCGACCTCGATGCTGGCGCCCTGGTTGGAGGCCCAGTAGGTGAGCGTCTTCGGTGAGTCGTTGGACCCGCCGCCCGTCGACGAGCCGCCACCGCAGGCGGTCACGGCGGTCAGCAGGGAAACGGTGACGGCACCGACGGCCGCGGCTCGGATTCTGCGCATGGCTCAGGGGTCCCTTTCCGGAGGGATACCCAACGCGAGCGTTCACTTCCCGAACGCCGCTCATGGGTTAATTTAGAGCGTGATTTAAGACCCGAAGGAAGGGCGCGTCAAGAGACTGCGCGGCGGTATGTTGCTGTTCGGGCGGCGTCGGAAGGGACCCACATGGCAGGGCGGAACGGCAGGACAGTGCGTGACCTGCGACGGGGCAATCGCGCCGTCGTACTGCAACGGTTGTATTTCGACGGGCCGTTGAGCCGCTTCGAACTGGCCCCGGCCACCGGTCTGAGTGGCGGTTCCATCAGCAACGTGGTCGCGGAACTCGTCGCCGACGGCCTCGTCGAGGAGGCCGGAACCGTCGAGTCCGACGGCGGCCGCCCCCGCACCCTGCTGCGCGTCGCCCCGGCCGGCGGCCACATGATCGGTGTCGACGTCGGCGAGACCCGCGTACGCGTCGAGCTCTTCGACCTCACCCTCACCGAACTCGCCCGCACCGAACGGCCGCTGGAGCGCCAGGGCTACGACGTCGAGGTCATCGTCGGCCACATCCGCGACGGCATCACCGAGGTCCTCGCCGGGACGGACATCGCCCCCGAACAGCTCCTGGGCGTGGGCATCGGCGTCCCCGGCATCGTGGCCCGCACCCCTGACCAGGGCGCCGTGGTCCACGGCCAGACGATCGGCTGGGACGCCGTACCGCTCGAATCCCTGCTCCGCTCCACGTGCGAACTTCCCGCCCGCGTCCCGTACTTCATCGACAACGGTGCCCGGACCCTCGGCCACGCCGAGATGTGGTTCGGTGCCGGCCGCGGCGCCCGCAACGCGGTGGTCGTCCTGTTCGGCTCCGGCGTCGGCGCCTGCCTCGTCACGCAGGAGGTGGAGCAGGGCCGGTCCGTCGAGTGGGGGCATCTGACCGTACGGGTCAGGGGGCGCCGCTGCCGTTGCGGGGCCCTGGGCTGTCTGGACGCCTACGTGGGCGCGGAGGCGCTCCTCGACCGCTGGCGCGAGGAGGGAGGCCACCCGCCGCAGGGCACCGACGAGGAGACCGCACTGACGGCGATGCTGGCCGCGGCGCACCCCGCCGACGGCACCGGCGCCGACCCGGCCGCCCTCGCCCTCCTCGACGAGGCCGCCGAGTACCTGGGCGCCGGCCTGTCCGACCTGATCAACCTCTTCCAGCCCGAACGCATCCTCATCGGCGGCTGGGCGGCACTCCAGCTCGGCCCCCGCATCCTGCCCGCCGTGCGCCGCTACGCCACCGCCTACGCCCTGCGCCATCCGGCCGAGCGGGTCTCCATCGACCTCGGAGGCCTCGGCCCGGACGCGGTCACGGTCGGCGCGGCGATTCTGCCGCTCGCGGAGTTCTTCGCCGGGGGCGGGCAACGGGAAACTCCATGGAGGCAGGGTGGGAGGCACCCTGGTGTGGCGCGGTGACTACTCAGGTGATCGTGCTGAACGGCCGTTCCAGCTCGGGGAAGTCGGGGATCGTACGGTGTCTGCAGGCCGTACTGCCCGATCCGTGGCTGGCGTTCGGGGTCGACTCGTTCGTCGACGCCCCGCCCGCGAAGATGCCGGGGGCGGGCGAGGGGATCACGTTCGCGCCGGACGGCGGGGTGAGCGTCGGCGCGGACTTCAGGGCGTTGGACGAGGCCTGGAACGAGGGGGTCGCCGCGTTGGCACGCGCGGGTGCCAGGGTCCTCGTCGACGACGTCTTCCTCGGCGGGGCGGGGTCCCAGCAGCGGTGGCGGAAGGCGCTGGGCGGCCTGTCGGTGCTGTGGGTCGGTGTCAGGTGGGACAGCGCCGTCGCCGCGGGCCGTGAGGTCGCACGCGGAGACCGGGTCCAGGGGATGGCCGCGCTGCAGGCGGACGTGGTTCACGAAGGGGTCAGCCATGACCTGGAGGTGGACACGACGCACACAGAGTCGCTGGTGTGCGCGCGAACGATTGCCGCGCGGGTCGGCTGGCGGAGGTCAACCCTCCGGCGTCGGTCGATGCCCTGCGCGGTCGTCCGCCTACTGCGGCTCCGTGGCGATCTGGATCAGGTTGCCGCAGGTGTCGTCGAGGACCGCGGTGGTGACGGGGCCCATGTCCAGGGGCTCCTGGGTGAAGCGGACGCCGAGCTTGCTCAGGCGGTCGTACTCCGCCCGGACGTCGTCGACGACGAACTGGGCGAGGGGGATGCCGTCCTGGACGAGGCTGTCGCGGTAGGTCTTCACGGCCGGATGGCCGGCGGGCTCCAGCAGGAGTTCGGTGCCGCCGGGCTCGTCGGGGGAGACGACGGTCAGCCAGCGGTCCTTCTCGCCCACCGGGACGTCGTGCTTCTTCACGAAGCCGAGGATCTCGGTGTAGAAGTGCTCGGCCTTGGCCTGGTCGTCGACGAAGACGCTGGTCAGGTGGATCTTCATGGGGTGTTCTCCTCGGGTCCGGATGGGTCGGGCACGAGCCATCGCTCGGTGATCTGCCGCAGCGGGGCCGTGTTCAGGTCGTGGAACTTGTAGCGGCCCTCCCGCCTGGTCTCGACGAGTCCGGCGGCCTCCAGCACCGCCAGGTGCTGGGAGACCCCCTGACGCGAGATGCCGAGCTGATGCTTCATGCTCAGCCGCCCGCAGATCTCGAACAGTGTCTGCCCGGACTTCTCCGTGAGCTCGTCGAGAATCGTGCGGCGGGTGGGATCGGCCAAGGCTTTGAAGAGGTCGTCGGCCACACCCTCAGCATAGGCAAGTCGCCGCTTGCCTATCAAGTCGGGACGGGCGGCATTCCGAGCCGGCGCAGCAGGCCCTGTGGCCTCCCTCTTCCGCGATGTCCCCTCGGCTCCTACCGTTCCGTACGCGTAGCCGCGCTCAGCCTGGGAACCAGCAGCGGTGAGAAAGCTGCACGGCAAAGTCACGCGGCCGACGACAGCGGGCCGAAGAAGGTGTGATGGCGACCGAATCGCGCGGAGGCGGGAAGAAACCGTCGTCCGAAGAGATCAAGGACTGGGAGGCAAGGTTTGACGGGGGATTTGGTGATGTGACTAAAGCCCGCCTCAGCGCGGAGCAGTTCCTGACCACGCTAGCGCGGTCGGCCCCGCCGACGACGCCCGAGTACCGGGACGACATCCTGCTCGTCGTCAGCGAGCTGGCGGCCAATGCGATCCAGTACGCACCGGGGCCGCTGCGGCTGATGATGCGCAGGACGTTCGACGGTGTGCATGTGACGTTCAGCGACACGAGCACCACGCCACCGGAGCCGCGTCCGTTCCACCCCGGCAACGGCACCGGCGGCGGCATCGGCTGGTACCTGATCCACACGCTGTGCGACCAGGTGAGCGTGGTGGTGCGGGACGACGGCAAGGACGTGCATGCGTTCCTGCCCTGGTGAGGCGCCCGCCTCGGCGGGCGGACTCTCACCTCAGCCCCTCACGTCAGGGGCACCAGCACGCTGACTGTCTTGCCGCCCTCCCGGCGGCGCTCGATGCGGATCTCGCGGGTCAGGCGGATGATCAGCGGCCACCCGTATCCGCTGCCCGCGTGCACGAGCGGCAGCGTGCCGGGCCCGTAGGCCGCCGAGGGCACGGCGTCGCTGTAGTCGTGCACGCTCAGGCTCACGGCATCGGGCAGCAGGGCGACCTCGAACCCCGCGAGGCCGCCGCCGTGCCGGATCGCGTTGGTGACCAGTTCCGAGACCACCAGCAGGAGATCGGTGACGGCACGCTCACCCGCCGGGTCGGACGGTGCGCGCCATCCCTCCGCCACGACCGACCGCACATAGCTCCGCGCCGCCGCCGCGCTGGTGATCGGGACCGGCCTGGCAGGCGCGGTCCCGACGTCCCCGGCCGGACGGCGTTCCATCGGCTTCACGGCTGCTCGTGCGCTGCCCGCGGAATGCTCGTCACTCCCTGAGCATCGCAGGCGCGCACCAAGAAGACTGCGGCTCCCGTCACTTCACCATTCCTCGCACGTCGTAGTCTCCGCTCCTCGTCGTCCGACCGTGTTCTTGTCCCGTGTTCTTGTCGCTCTGCTACCCGGACTCGTCCGAATCATGGGGCAAAGTGGCGTAGTACGCACCGACGGCGGACAGGTACTCGGGATCGAGCGTCTCGCGGTCCGTCTTGAAACGGGGAGCTGCCTTGGCCTCCTCACGGGTGCATCCCACGGTGACCAGCCGGGCCGCCATGTCGATGCCGGTGACCATCCCCGCGGGGATCAGCAGACTCCTGCCGAAGACCCATACGCCCGTGTCGACGATCAGGTGGCGCAGGGGAGTGTCGTCGGCCTGGCGGTCCACATGGCCGACGACACCGTCGGCCGCCGCGACCTTGAACCCCGTGAGCGTCCGTCCCTCCTGGTGACCGCTCCCGGGACGGTACGACCAGACTCTGTCGGTGCTCACATCGCTTCCCTCTCCTTTGCTGCTCCGGACCGTGTCCCACTGGGGCATCTCAGCCGACCACCGCCGGCCCCTGCGCCGCCGAAGGCTTGTCCAGGCCCGTCGTGATCACGCGTCGCTCCACCTGCACCGCGACGGGGTCGTGCGCGGTGGCGAGCATACGGCGGGCCGCCTCCAGGGCCTGTCCCACCTCTCGGGTACCGGTCGACACGCACAGCGTGTAGGCCAGGTCCTGCACGCGCAGGTCACGCCGACCGGTGTCGGCCTCGAGATCGCTGTCGTGGGCCGACAGCGCCTCGTACTCCTCGACGAGTCTGCGCAGCATCGCCGGATGGGGCATCAGCATGGGTATCCGCTCCTGGACGAAGTGATCGTGGTGCCCGCCGCCGGGCAGGGCGGTCGGGCCTGTAGGAAAAGCAAGGGACGACGGAAGGCCGTCGGAGCCGGGGCAGACCGTGCGTCGCACCCGCGCACGCACGCGCTGTCCGGTCGTGGCGGTCGTGGCGGTCGTGCGGTCGTGGCGGCGTAGCGTTACGGCCGGTTCCCGCGGTCGAGCGCCTCTTCCCGCACCTGTGCGCAGCACCGGCTGATGAGGCGCGAGACATGCATCTGGGAGATCCCCAGCTGCTCGGCGATACGGCTCTGCGTCATGTCCTCGAAGAAGCGCATGTACAAGATGGCGCGTTCGCGCTCGGGCAGCCGCCGCAGCCCCTCCTTCGCCGCCTCCCGGTCGATGACGACGTCGTACGCCTCCTCATTGCCGCCGATCGTGTCGGCGAGGCTGAAGCCGTCGTCGCTGGAGGACATCTCGGCATCGAGGGACAGGGTGCTGAAGCTGTCCAGCGCCTCCAGCCCCGCGTTGACCTCCTCCTCGGTCAGCCCCGCATGGGCCGCGATCTCGGCGACCGAGGGGGTGGAGCCGCCCGAGGTCGTGACGAGGTCGCGGCGCGCGATCCGTACCTTGTTGCGCAGCTCCTGGACGCGACGGGGAACCCTGAGGGCCCACATCCGGTCGCGGAAGTGCCGCTTGATCTCGCCCGTGATGGTGGGCACCGCGTAGCTCTCGAAGGCTCCTCGTCCCGGCTCGAACCGGTCTATCGCCTTCACCAGCCCGAGGGCCGCGACCTGGCGCAGATCCTCCAGCGACTCACCGCGGTTGCGGAAGCGGCCGGCTATGCGGTGGGCCATCGGCAGCCACGCCCGGGCGAGTTCGTCGCGTACGGCGTCGCGCTCGGGCCCTTCGGGCAGAGCGGCCAGCCGGGTGAAGTCGGCCGCGGTGTCGGGGGCGTCGTTGTGGACGCGTCCGCCGGACACGCGGGGACGGGCAGAGATGTCGGAACCGTGTGCGGACGTTTCAACCAGCATGAGGAACAGCTCCCGAACGACGTTCTCAGGGAATCTCTGTGGGAAACGGTGCAAAGGGCACGAAGGCCCTGGAGCGGTCACAGCTGTCGCACCGTGGCGCCTCTGGTCCGAAGCACGAAAAACCGCATGCCCCGCAACTCCTCACGCAAACGAGCGGACGTAGAAGGGCCGTCCGATACCTACGCCTGCCTACGCCCGCGGGTGCGGGAGTGCCGACGCCGATTCGGCACATCCCGGACGAGATGGCCGGATCGCCCCTTCTCAGGGGCGACTTCACGCCAGAACGCACCTTCGTGCCGCGATCCCCACGACAGAAGAGGAGTGAGACGCGCGATCTCGGGCATGCGGGGAGACGACAACAGGTTCCGGCGATCGGGAGGACAGCATGGCAGCCGTGACGGTGGCGCAGGCAACGGCCACGGCACAGGAGACGGCCACGGCACAGGGGGCGGCGCTGCCGCTGATCGAGGATCCGACGAGGGTGAGCCCTCGGGACGCACGGGAGTTGTCGCGTCAGTTCTTCGACCGACTGGTCATGCTGGAAGAGGGCACGCACGAATACCAGTACGTACGTAACACGCTGATCGAGATGAACCTCTCGCTCGTGCGGTACGCGGCTTCGCGGTTCCGTGCGCGGGGAGACTCGTTGGAGGACGTGGTCCAGGTCGGGACCATCGGGCTGATCAAGGCCATCGACCGCTTCGAGGTCTCCCGGGAGGTCGAGTTCACGACGTTCGCCGTTCCGTACATCGTGGGCGAGATCAAGCGGTTCTTCCGTGACACCAGCTGGGCGGTCCATGTGCCGCGCCGGTTGCAGGAGGCGCGCGCGGAGTTGGCGAAGGCGACCGAGGAACTCAGTTCCCGGCTGGGCCGGATGCCGACCACCCGCGAACTCTCGGAGCTGATGTCCCTCTCCGAGGAAGAGGTGATCGAGGCCCGCAAGGCCTCCAACTGCTACCAGTCCGCCTCCCTCGACGCGGCCGTCTCCGGTGACGCGGAGAGCGGCGAGTCGGTCCTCGCGGACCTCCTCGGCGAGGAGGATCCCTCGCTGGAACTCGTCGAGGACTTCCACTCGTTGGCACCCCTGATCGCCGAGCTGGACGAGCGGGAGCGGAGGATCATCCACCTGCGTTTCGTCGAGGAGCTCACCCAGGCGCAGATCGCCGAACAGATCGGCGTCTCCCAGATGCACGTCTCGCGTTTGCTGGCCCGGAGCTTCGCGCGGCTGAGATCCGCAAACAGAATCGATCCCTAACCGGAACGGGTTGACTCGATTCGCGGCCCGGGCTGCGCGAAAACCCCTCACACCCCCTGTTTACGGGGCCAACTCCCCCGTTTTTTGTCGACTTACCGCTACAGCGTGTTGCCGACATGTGACATTCTGCGGGAACGGCGTTTGCCGCAG
>NZ_JBIBBC010000032.1:0-44839 GCF_042900345.1 Streptomyces sp. NPDC012935 | reverse complement strand
GGCGCTGAGGGCGGCGGTCAGGCCGCTGTACGAGTAGAACGAATTCCGGTTCGGGAACATCTGGTTGAACTGCGACTCGCTCACGACGAACCCGGACGGGTTGCCGCCACCGCCACTCGCGGGCGCGTTCCACTTCTGGTTGGCGGCGCCGGTGCAGCTCCAGATCTGCAGCCGGGTGCCGTTGGCGCTGCTGTTCTCCCGGACGTCGAGGCACTTGTTCGCGGCCGGGTTCACGATGTCGCGGGCCGCGGTGACCACCCACTGCTGGTTGGCGCCGCCCGAGCAGTCCCACAGTTGGACCGCCGCGCCGTCGGCGGTGCTTCGGTCGACGACGTCCAGGCACTTGCCGAGCGCCCGCAGGGTTCCGTCACCCTGGTTGGACCAGATCTGAGCGCCGGTTCCGTTGCAGTCGTAGAGCTGTACGGCTGTGCCGTTGGCGGAGCCGGCGCCCGCTACGTCGACGCACTTGCCGGCCAGTCCGGTGATAGTGCCGTCGGCCGCCTGGGCGGGCGTCACGGTGAACAGCGTGGTGAGAACCGCCGAGAGAACGGCGAAGACCGCGAACCGGCCGGCAGAACCGCGGCCGGTACCGGACCGTCTGTGGTGGGAGAGAGGCATGGTCGAGGACGCTCCTTTTGGTGCGCTGAGGGGGCAAGGGCCGGCCGGGGTTGGCTGGATGGATCAGCCGGTGTAGCCGGCGAACACGCGGGTGAAGTCCCAGTCGGACTGGTTCACTCCGGAGCAGCTGTCGGCGGGGCCGCCGGTGCACGGGCGGTCGCGGTTGGCCGACCAGAAGGTCAGCCGTGCCAGGTGGTGTTGCTGGGCGTAGGCGAGCATCGTGCGGAAGTCGTTGACGGTGACGGTCTCGTTCTGGTCGGTGATGCCGTTCATGGACGAGATGCCCATGGACCGGTAGGCCTGGTCGTCGGTGTAGCCGTAGGCGCTCTTCAGCGAGTTCTTCAGGCCCTCGGCCGCCTGCACGGAGAGGTTGCCCATGTTCTGACCGGCGCCCTGAAAGTTGAACGGCATGATGGTCCAGCCGTCCACGGTCAGCCCCGAGTTCGCCGCCCGGTTGATCAGGCTGGTGTCGGGACCGTTCTGGCCCGTGCCGATGGTGACGTAGACCTTCAGGCCGGAGTTGTTCGCCTTGACGGTCTTCAGGGCGTCGACGGTGCGCTGTTGCACGGTCGGGTTGCTGTAGGCCTCGGCCTCGATGTCGATGTCGATGGCCTTCAAGCCGTAGGCGCTGATGACCTTCTGGTAGGCGGCGGCCAGTTCACTCGCGGTGGAGCAGGAACTCTCCAGCTTGTTGCCGCTCCAACCACCGAAGGAAGGGATGACGTCACCGCCGTTCGCCCGCACGGTGTTGATCGTCTGCTGGTCGACTCCCCCGGTCAGCGCGCGGCCGCCGTCCCACTGGGGGTTGCAGTAGCCGTTGCTGAGGACGAAGGCGAGGGTGAAGTACTTCACGCCCGTGGCGTTGGTGACCGTGGTGGGGTTCGGCGGGCTCCCCCAGCCGTTGTAGAGGTACGGCGCCACGGCCATCGGGGCTGAGGGGGTGTTGCCGTCGTCGGGGGCGGGTGCGTTCCACTTCTGGTTGGCGCCGCCGCCGCAGCTCCAGATCTGTATGCGGGTGCCGTTCGCAGGGTTGTTGTCGGTGACGTCGAGGCATTTGTCCGCCTGCGGGTTGACGATGTCGCGCCCCGAGGAGACCGACCACTTCTGGTTGGCACCGCCGGTACAGCTCCACAGCTGCACCTTGGCCCCGTTCGCGGTCGAACTGCCGGTGACGTCGAGGCACTTGCCGAGAGCCCTGATGGTGCCGTCGCTGCCGACCGTCCACTGCTGGGCGGCGGTGCCGTTGCAGTCGTGGAGCTGTACGGCTGTGCCGTTGGCGGAGTCGGCTCCGGCGACGTCGAGGCACTTTCCGGCGAGGCCGGTGACGGTGCCGGTGGCGGCCTGCGCGGGCGACGCGGTGAGCAGGCCGGTGGCGAGGCAGAGCACGGTGAGTGAGCAGGCTGCGGGGAGAGGTCTGGGCATGCGCGCGGAGCCCTTCGTGGGGGGTGAACGACCGGTGCGCCTTCACCTCGTGAACGGTGAGTGCGTCGCACGGTGCCTGGCTGACCCGTGAACCTAAAGGTATGGACCATTTTCGTCAAGGCATGAAGTAAGCCGTGAGAGAAGCAGTTTGGAGCCTCCGCCCAACCGCCTCCGCGCCTCCCCGCAGCCGGCTGACAGGATGCACGCATGGCGAACACCCGGTCGATCACTTATGCGCGGATTGCCGAAGTCCTCACCGAGCTCGGCATGATCACCAAAGAGCAGGCCCAAGGAGTCCTGGGCCAGGCCGCCGCCTACGCGACCGAGCCGATGGAACGACGCCATGAGATCGCCGACGCCCTCGAATCCTTCGGCGTGGCCGTGTCCATCCACTCCGATGACGTCGACTTCGCCGACGAGCACTACGAATGGCTCCTAAACGAGGCCGCAGCCCTCACCGGCGGCAGTGTCACCGTGTCCGACTACCGCTTCGACAAGGAGAACCCGGACGACGAGGACTGCGGCCTGGGCACGATGCATTTCGAATGCAACGGCCGGCCCCTCTCCTTCGGCGTCGAGCAGGAGTCGAACGACTACCTCGACATGGGAGCGGCGCAGCAGGCCATCGAATCGCTCACCACCCATGACGAGCCTCGGCAGTTCCGCTGCGTCGAGCAGGAGGGCTCGGACCTCGGCGACGACGTCATGGTCCTGGCCACAGCCGAACAGCGGGACGGCCTCCTGCGCCACCTGGGCATCGTGTTCGAATCACCCTTGCGCTGAAACCGCCGCCCGCGACATCGAAGGATCACCGCATGGCACCTGGACCTGGCCACCCTGCCGATTCCACCGAGCCCGGACCCATCCACCGCCCCTTGGGTGAGGAGGCCGGTGCGGTCCGCCGCTTCTGGAGCCGGCTGGGCCTTCCCGGACTGGTCGACGTCCACACGCACTTCATGCCCGAGCGCGTTCTGCGCAAGGTGTGGGACTACTTCGACGCGCTGGGTCCGCTGACCGGCGGGGTCGAATGGCCGATCACGTACCGGAAGGAGGAGGCCGAACGTACCGCCCTGCTCCGCGCGTTCGGCGTACGGTCCTACACCGCGATGCTCTACCCGCACAAGCCCGGCATGGCCCGATGGCTGAACGGCTGGGCAGCCGACTTCGCCCGTCGCACCCCCGACTGTCTGCACACCGCGACCCTGCACCCCGAACCGGGCGTCGAGGGGTACGTCCGCGACGCCGTCGAGGCGGGTGCGCGCGTCTTCAAGGCGCACGTGCAGGTGGGTGCGTACGACCCGGCCGACGAACTGCTCGATCCGGCATGGGGGTTGCTCGCCGAAGCCCGGGTTCCCATCGTGATCCACTGCGGCTCCGGGCCGGCGCCCGGGAAACACACCGGCCCCGACCCGATCGCACGGGTACTGGCACGGCACCCACGGCTGCGGCTGATCATCGCGCACCTCGGGATGCCCGAGTACGAGGAGTTTCTCGGCCTCGCCGAGCAGTACGAGGAGGTACGGCTCGATACGACGATGGCGTTCACCGACTTCGCCGAACGGCTCACGCCGTTCCCACGCCGGGCCCTGCCCCGCCTGGCAGACCTCGGCGACCGCATCCTGCTCGGCTCCGACTTCCCGAACATCCCCTACCCGTACCTCCACCAACTCCACGCCCTGGAGCGGCTGGGACTCGGGGACGCATGGCTACGAGCGGTGTGCCACGACAACGCGGCCATGGTCTTCGGACTGGAACTGCCATCGGGGCTGCGGCGTCCGGATGTGACATGAGGGAAGAGATCAAGGGCCTCGCCGGTTTCCTCGTGGCCGGTCTGGGAGCCGTGGCGGCACTGCTGGCCTGGGCACCACTGGCACGGGTCAATGTTGAGGGCGGCTTCGAGGGGCTCCACCGGGACCTCAGTGTCCTCTACATCGACCTGCCGCTCATCGCCGCGGGTGGCGCCCTGGTGCCGCTCGCGTTCTGGCTGCTCACCCTGCGCCGGTTCCATCGCCCGTGGCTCGCCGCTCTGGCCGCCGCCGTCGCGGCCGCCCAGGGGATATGGGGCCTTACCAGTTGGTGGGTCCCCTATCAGGCACCTGAGTTCGCCCACTGACGGTGGTGAGTGACAGGGCGCACCCAGCACTCGGCCCTCACCCGGGTCACATGGACGCGGTCTCCGACGCGGTCGTCCACGCGAAGCCGTCCGGGTCGGTGAAGGACCCGGCATCACCGCCGATCGCGAGCCGGTGCGATCCGGTGCCGTCCGGTGAGATGCCGGCGACCTTGGCCAGGCCACGGCGCTTGTAGAGCGCCAGCTTGACCGGCCCCGAGCCGGTCGCGAACTCGACGTACTTGCCCCCGAAGCTCTTCGCCACGGCAAGGCCGTGATCGACGTAGAACTGCTTGCTGGCCTTCACGTCCTCGACGCCGAGCAGGAGCACGATCTCGTCGATCTCCCGGGTGGCCGGGCCGGTGTCCTTCTTCGAGGACGACGCGATCTGCCAGATCGTCCCGTCCGGAGCCTGTACGACGCCCCCGTAGCCCCAGAGCGACTTGGCGGCGGGCTTCAGCGTCACGGCACCGGCCTCCACGGCCGCGTCGACGAGCGCATTGACGTTGCCCGGCTGGGACACCACCAGCGACAGCGTGAATCCGCGGAAGCCGGTCGTCGGTGCCTCGGACGCCCCCAGGCGTACCTGGTTGCCGAGCCCGAAAGCGGTGGAGTAGAAGGTGCCGGCGGCGGCGGGGTCGGCCACCTCGAGCGTGACGAATTCGATGGAAGTCATGGCAACGACGCTAGTCACGGCTGGGGAAAGGCGCTTCTCGATTCCTGACCGGAACGAGACCAGGACGCGTCCGCGCCCGGCCGTCACCATTCGGCCATCAGTACTCGTTGCTGCGCCGCAGTCCGAAGGGGCGGCCATCCGGGTCCACGAGAAGGCGATGCAGGGGGCTGTACAGCGTCTTGGCCGTACGAGACAGGTTCGGCGGTCGGTAGGCACGCAAGCGCCCAGGCGGCCTGGGGCCGTGGCGGCCGTCGTCGTGCCAGGCGTCCAGTGCGGCAGCGCTCGCGGCGAAGGCGTCGAAGGCCTTCAGGGGATCGCAGAGCGCGTCGGTCGCCTGCGGAGCCCCGGGTGCTTCCAGATCCAGGTGCTCACGCATGAGCTCCAGGCGCAGATCTCTTGCGAAGCCGCGCGCGCCGTCCCCGAGACCGCCGGGGTCGCGTGGCTCGCGCGGGTCCAGGCTCTCGTCCAGGACGGCACAGGTGAGTTCCGAGTCGTGGGTCCAGGAGCGGAGGTTGATGTTGTCGGAGCCGACCGAGGCCCACACGTCGTCGATCACACACACCTTTGCGTGCACGTACACCGGCGTCCCGACGTGGTTCTCCAGCCCGTACACCGAGACACGCCCGCCGCCGGCGCGGCGCAGCCTGTCCAGGGCCGTGATCCGGCCGATCAGGTTCATCGGCAGGGTGATCCGACCGTCCTGTTCGGGGACGGTGGGGATGACCGCGATCAGGCGCAGGCCCGGGTGGGTGGTGAGTGCCTCGGCGAAGCATTCCACGACGTGCGGAGACCACAGGTACTGGTCCTCCAGGTAGATCAGGGCCCGGGCCCTGCGCAGTGCCTTGCGGTAGCCGCGCGCGATACTGCGCTCGCCGTCCGGGGCGAAGTCGTAGCCGCGCAGCAGCCGGTTCGGGTAGGTGCGCAGGGCTTGGACGATGTGCGTGCCGCAGGGCGGGGGATCGGGTGCCTGGGCCGGCAGCGGGTCCGCACGGGTGTCCTCGTCGTGAGCGAGCTCGCGCAGGCGGACGAGCGGGCTGCGGGTGAGCGGCGAGGGG
This sequence comes from Streptomyces sp. NPDC012935, assembly GCF_042900345.1. NCBI lineage: Bacteria > Bacillati > Actinomycetota > Actinomycetes > Kitasatosporales > Streptomycetaceae > Streptomyces > Streptomyces sp. NPDC012935. The sequence continues at coordinate 38,958 of NZ_JBIBBC010000032.1, read as the reverse complement.
TCTTCCCAGCGTTCGCGGAAGCCGGCCTCGATGTCGCCGACGGCCGGTCCGCGTATCGCGAGCTGGATGTCGTGCCACGGGGGGTGCGGTCCGTATGCGGCGGCGATGCGCAGGGACTGGGGGTCTCCGAGGTGGGCAGCGTCGTCGTTGCGGTTGTGGCACAGGTCGATACCGCCGACGTACGCGACGTCGCGCTCCGGGCGGTCGGGATGCCGGAGCACGACGAGCTTCTGGTGGTGCGAGCCGCCGGGGCGTACCCGCATGTCGAGCAGGCACTCGCCGCCCCCGGCTTCGATCGCGTCGCCGAGATGCCGGTTCTCGGCCTCGCTGAACTGGAAACGGTCCAGGTGGGAGCGCCAGAGCAGCCCCTTGACGATCACTCCTCGGTGGGCCGCCGCACCCAGCACTGCACCGATTTCGCTGCCGGGGCCATCGAGGCGCTCGTCGGGGTCGCCGCGCCAGTCGGTGAACAGGAGCAGGTCTCCGGCGCGCTGCGCACGGATCGTGCTGAGGAGTGCCGGGAAGTACGTCGCACCGTGGACGAGGGGGCGCACCAGGTTGCCGTACGACCACGCCTGTCGATCCGACCGACGGCTGTCCAGGCGCGTGGCACTGTTGCCGCGCTCGGCCGAGGTCAGCAACCAGTCGCTCAGTTCCACAGCCCAAGCCTCCCGATGACTGACACGAGTACCCCGTTCGCGTCCCCTCATCCCGGGCTCCGAGAGCCGTCAGTCGTTCGCGACGGGGTGGTAGCGCAGGGTTCACCTCCGCGGTGCGGTCGTCGCCATTGCGCAGTTCGAGCCGAATGGGTATGCCCCCCGGGGTTGTCGAACAGGCGGATCCCGTCGCCGAGCAGCACCGGCGCGATGTGCAGGTCGATCTCGTCGACCGGACCGCGCTGGAGGAGTTGCCTCCCGATCGTGGGCGAGAACACCTCGAGGTTCTTGCCGCCGGCGGCCTCCAGCCCGATCCGGACCGCCTCGGCCACGTCGCAGGTCAGGAAGGTCACGCCCTCGGCCTGCTGCGCGTCTTCAGGAGGGTGCGTCAGCATGAAGAGCGGCCCCTGCCATGCACCGCCGTAGATGGCGCCGGGCTCGGGGTGGGCATCCCAGCCCTTCCGGCCGCCCAGTACGGCGCCGGTCGTCTCGACGTACTCCTCGATGATGCCGGGCCGGGACGCGATGCCGGCAGTCCCGGGGAGAACGTGCTGTCGCGGGCCTGGGAGGTCTCGGAGGTCTCTGCGGTGCCCATGATCGGTTCCTCTCGTCGGTAGTCGTCGGCCGGGCCCGCCCCGGAAATTCGTCGGTGGTCGGCCCCACGGCGGACGCCGTACCGCGCCGCAGGCACGCGCCGTACCGGCACGTCCGGTGAGCCTCCGCGGACCCAGGGGGAACCGAGCCGCGCCGGCCTGAAGACCCCCCTCACTGGCGGCACCGTGATCGTCACCGGCCGCGTGGTCAAACGCGACGGCGAGCTGGTGGACGTGGATCCACTAGCGCTGAGGCCCTGCCGGCCGAATCACGCAACCGGATCGCGGCAGCCGCCGGCATCCCGCTCGACGGCACATGGCGACCCCGGCCGGCATCGCAGTGAGCGCACATGGCGCCCCCAGCCCGCATCGCAGTGATCGCACTCGGCCGACGGCATCTGCAGCCCCGTCCGGCTCCACGCCATTGGAGTGAGGGCCGTGGCGGAACGATGACAGCATGTCGCGTGCGTCGGTCTGCTCTTGAGGCGGCGCGGCAATGCCAGGCCGAGTGGGATTCCTGTAAGGAGGGGGACGCATGCGGAAGTTCATCCGAGCGCGGCTCATCGTGCTCATGCTGCTCATCGGGGGTCTCGCTGCTCTCGCACCGGTCAGCCACGGTGGCTGAGGAGCGCTGACGCGACAAGGCGGGCGGTCGCCGGCCGGCCGGCGACGCCTCCGAGTCAGAGGCCGACAGGGCCACCGTGATCACATCGGCGCGCAGCCGGCCAGTGCCGCGCAAGCTCGAGGATGCGGCACCGGGGCCGGTGGTGACGTGGTGGTCGGCGCCGGTGGGCAGCCGCAGTCTGAGCCGCCGGGCTCCCCGAGCCGGCCGGTGCCGCTGTGCACCGACTGCCCTGATGGGTATGGCCGTTCACCGGTGTCAGAGCTGCCGGGCGCGGACGGCGGTCAGTATCGACTTCCGCGAACGCCACGCGGTCGACCGTGACCGTCTCAGGACACCGCGCCGTAGCCTTGGAGGCTTCAGACTCGCAGTTCATCGAGACGTTCGAGGTCGTCGCGTGCCGACTCCCGCTGCCGGGGGGTGAGATGGATCGCCGCGGCCTGGGCGAGCGCGGACGCCGCGGTCCCTTCGTCACCGAGGCGGCCTGCGACGTCCGCGCGCAGCACGAGGAGGCGCAGCAACTGCACGGGGCTGGGCCGCTCGTCCTCGATGCGCAGCACGCGGTCGATGACCTTCGCGGCGGATGCCGGGTCGTCCTTCGATTCCGCCAGGAGGGATGCGTGGTGGAGGGCTCTGGAGAAGGTTTCCTCGGGTGCGGGCCGGTGATGTTGGTCCAAGCTTGTCCGCTGCCCGATTCGCAGGCAGTTGCCGCCGGGATCGGTCACCAGGAACTGCCGCATGCCGTACGACATGTCCTTCACCGGCCCGATGCGTGGCAGCCCTCGGGTGGGGATCCTTCCGTAGGTCGCCTTGAGGCTGGTCCGAAAGGCCTCGTGCAGTCCGTCGACGTCATCGGTTTCGACGTAGCAGGTGCTGAACGATGTGGTCGGCTCATAGCGCTTCATGCCGAAAAAATGAAGCATGATGCCGCCGCGCTGCACGACAGCGTAGGGGTTGGGGCTCTTCTGCTGGAACGTGACCTCGAACCCGAGGGCGGTGTAGAAGTCGAGAACAGGCTGGATGGTCCGGCACGGCAGGATCGGAATGGTCTTCTCGTCCACATCCGACAGTCTAGTCAAACTTGAACAGTGACGGGGAGGGTTCGGCGCAGCAGTTGGGCCTCCCTGAAGAGGCGGTTCGTACGGTCAGCCAGGACACCGCCCAACAGCAGTTCCGGACGGTAGAAGGACCGCGCGGAGTCGGCCACCTCCCGTGCCGACAGGTCGATCTGACTGATCTCGGTGCGGCGGATCTCGTCGATGGAGCTCCCCCAGACGATGCGACGCAGGTTCGCCCACGCCATCGCGCTCATGCACATCGAGCAGGGTTCGCCCGTCGTATAGAGGGTGGTCTCGGACCAGCCCTGGTTGCCGTGCCGATGGACGTAGTCGTTCATGGCGACCACCTCGCCGTGCAGCATCGGGTTGTCCGCGCCCGAGTTGACTCCGCTCCCCAGGACCTCGCCGGTACGGTTGTCCACGATCACCGCGCCGAACGGCCACTCGGGGTTCCTGCGAGCATGCTCAATGGCCCGTTCCATGAACCGCTCGTGACGGGTGTCCGGGTGGGCATGACCTACCCCGACCGCGCGCCGCGGGAGCGCGAACGCCCCCGCAGCTCCCGCCACCACAATTCCGCACCTGCCGAGGAACTGACGCCTGCCCGAGTCCATACGCTGCTCCCTGTCCGCCATCGCACGACATCTCCGAAGAGTTGTCAGACCATGGCAGATGGTTTCCTGCCTGACTCCGCATCACGCACCGGCCCATGGCGTACCAAGCCCATGGCGCACCAAGTCCATGGCAAGTCCAAGGACCGGAACATCGCCGGAACAGAACCTGATGCGCCAGGAGTCAGACCATTTCGGGTTGCGGCTCGAGTTGCAGCTCCGGTGCAGCCTTCGGTTCCCAGAGTTTGGTGGTCCGCATGTAACCGAGGATCACCGAGACCATCGCCAGAAGGAGAAGGGGGCCGAACACCAACGGATATCTGGCCACCTCGATCGGCAGATAGCGATACGACACCAACAGGGCCGCGAAGACCGTCGTGCCGTAGGCAACCAACTGGATTCCCGACCGGTCCCAGCCACGAGCGAGCGAACGCATCGCCGCCTCGATCGTGAGCGCGAACACCACGCCGGCGACGATGTCCACGCCGTAGTGGTAGCCGAATCCCAGAGTCGCGCCGAGCGTGGCGAGCAGCCAGAAGGTACCTGCGAATCGCAGGATCCGCGGCCCCTGACGGGAGTGAAGGAAGATCACGGTCGCCCAGGCCGTGTGCAGGCTGGGCATGCAGTTGCGTGGGGTGATCTCGTCGAACGGCATCGCGTGCGGCGCGCTGGTCGGCGGCGCCGTCTCCGGCCACAGGTTGGCGACCGCCCACTGCCCGCCGTCGACGCCGTAGGCGAAGACCGGCCCGACGACCGGATAGATCATGTAGATGCCGGGCCCGAGAAGGCCGATGACCAGAAACGTGCGCACCAGATGGTGGCTCGGGAAGCGGCGCTCGGCGGCCACGTGGCGCAGTTGGTACAGCGCGACGACCACTGAGGCCACCGCGAGCTGGACGTATACGTAGTCGAGAACGTGGGCGCCGATCGGGCCGGTGGCCCGAACCATCCGGCCCACCAGCCACGACGGGTTGCCCAGCGCCTGATCGGCGGTCGCCATGTACTGGTCCAGCACCACCGGGCGGGTCTTCGACGTGATGTGCAGCCACGCGTCGCCGGTCTTACGGCCGGCCACCAGCAGCAGGCCCAGCCCCACGCCCTTCAGCAGCAGCGCACGTTCCCGGCCGGTGCGGCGCGTGACAGCGATGACCGCGCAGCCCAGCATCACCCACAACGCGCCGTTGCCGAAGGGGTGGCCTTCGGTCACCTCTATGTCGGCCACCCACCGCACCACAAGGAATATGAGGTCGATACCGATGGCGGCACCAACCGCGACGAAGCGTTGTCGCCGGGTGAGCACCACCATCATCAACGCCATTCCGGCGTACAGCAGGAAACCCGACTTGGGCGGGAATATCACCTCCCGCGCCTGTGTGGTGATCGGCCCCGGTATGCCGTAGTGGCGCGCCGCGACCTCCAGCGCGACGAGGAACCCGAGCGTCACCGCACCCGCAGCGGTCCACAGCATCGCCCGTGGTTGACGCCACGCGGCGACGGCGAACTTGATTCTGTTTTTTATTCGCGAGAACGCCCGCGACGACATGGATATCAATTTGTTTGGCCGGTTTTCAGATGTTAGGTAAACAGGTCACTTTGCTCTGATTGGTACGGATTTCGGTCAGCAGTTGGCGATGAGGACGATCATCGCGAGTTCGAACATGTTAGCGGAGAAGGCCAGGAGGTTTCGGCTCGGTGAACTGACGCCCGCTCAGCGCGGTGACAGCCCGCCTCGACGCTGCCGGTACCGGCCTTCGGGGGAATTCCACGTCGGCCGGGCAGTCCGGTGGCGGTCGGGTGGTACGGGCATGAGATGGCCACGCCCCCCGATCGGCCCGCCTCGCCGCTCGAGCACCCGAGCGGCGTGGAGTCGCGCGTGCCCGGGCTGCTGCGGACCGCCGCCGCGTACGCATGGCGGATCATCGCCGTCGGCATCGTCGTCCGCGTCGCCTTCTCCGTGCTCGGGCAGTTCCACCGGATCGCCGTCGCAGTCTTCCTCGGTCTCGTCATCGCGGCCGTGCTCCGCCCCGTGGCCGGCCTCCTCGCCCGCTACATGCCCCGCCCGCTCGCGGTCGCCGCCGCGCTCATCGGGGGCATCGTCCTCGTCCTCGGGGCGCTGGCCCTGGTGGGTGAGACGGTGGCGGACCAGCGAAGTGGGCTGGAGCGGGAGTTCGTTACGGGGATCGACCGGATCGAGCGTCAGCTGGAGGAGCCTCCGTTCCGGCTCCCCCCGGACGTGTTCGATGATCTCCAGTCCCGGATCGGCAAACTCCTGTCGAGTCACCGCTCGACCCTCATCAGTACGGCGCTCAGCGGCGCGAGCCGGCTGCTCGAGGTGCTGACCGTGCTCGCCCTGGCTCTGTTCTGCGCGGTCTTCTTCACGCACTCGGGCGAGAAGCAGTGGCAATGGCTGTGCGATCAGCTCCCCGTGGCGGCCCGTCAGCGCTTCGCCGTCGCGGGCGCGGCCGCCTGGCGGACGTTCACCGGTTACACGCACGGCATCCTGCTGGTCGCCGCAACCAACGCGGTCCTCGTCGGCATCGCACTGCTCGCTCTCGGGGTGCCCCTCGCCGTACCTTTGGCGCTGCTGGAGTTCGCGGCCGCGTTCATCCCGCTGATCGGCTCACCGATCGCTCTCGCGGTCGCAGCCGTCGTCGCGCTGGCTTCCAAGGGCGTGCTGATCGCCCTGCTGGTCGTGGCGCTGATCGTGGTCATCGGACAGATCGAGGGCCACCTCCTGCACCCCATCGTGATGAGCTGGGCCGTCCGCCTGCACCCGGTGGTGGTCGCGCTGGCGGTCGTCGGCGGAGCGGTGGCGGCGGGGGTGATCGGCGCCGTGGTGGCCGTACCGGCGGTGGCCGTGGTGTGGTCGGTCTGCCAGGCACTGCGAGGCCGCACCGGCGAGCCGGAGGGGGTCGGGGCGAGGTCCGGCGGCGACAGCGCCTGAGGCGTCTCCCGGCACCGGAATTTCCGCTGGGACGGGGCGAGTTGACGGATGCGGTCTGGGGGCGATGCCGCCGCTGGTGCCGGGAACGGGCGGCCGGTACGGCGCCGGACGGCCGGTCAGTGGCCGGCCAAATCCATGCCGCCGCTGGTGCCGGGAACGGGCAGCCGCTACGGCGCCGGGCGGCCGGTCAGTGGCCGGCCAAATCCATGCCGCCGCTGGTGCCGGGAACGGGCAGCCGCTACGGCGCCGGACGGCCGGTCAGTGGCCGGCGCCGGCCTTGACGAGGGCGACGGCCAGGCCGATCACCGCATCCAGCACGCCGGCCAGTACGGCGGCCGCGGTGCTGTTGCCCATCCGGGCACCGCCGTACCAGCCCCAGCCGAACAGTGTGGCCACGTTGACCCCGGCCGCGGCGAACAGGGCGGTGTCCAGGTCCATCACGTCCAAGGCCGCGGAGCCGATCAGGATGAGCGGGCCGACCGCGGACAGCAGCAGCGGGCTGCTGACCCACAGCATCCGGCGCAGCTCCGCGCCGGTGGCAATCCGGCCGTGCACCGTGCGGTGGGCCTGCTCGTCGGCGACGATCGTCGCGAGCCAGAGACCGCCGGCGGCGGCCGCCACGCTGGTCGCGGCCCCGGCTGAGGAGGGGTCCTCCGCCGCCGTCAGGCCGATCACCACGGCGATCATGGTGATGGTCGCGTACAGCCGTTCCTTGAGCCAGTTGAGCCAGTCGGCCGTGGACGGCGGGTCTTTGCCCGCCCCGGCCCCCGGGCCGCCGGCCGGGAGGGGCAGGCCCCCGATGCCCTCGCTGTCGTCGTGGCCCATGCGGTCAGCGTAGGTGTTCGGGCGGACCTGTCTGACGGTACGTCAGGGTGTGTCGCCGGGGGCGAGGAGTGGCTATGGCCGTACGGCGGGTGCCTGCCTGCGGTGCTCTCGTACGGGTAGTGAGCAGCACGGAGTCCGGTGAGCAGGGCAATGGCGACGGTGTCGGCGATGCTGACGGCGGCGCACATGTGGCCGTCCGGTAGCCGTCGGCGAGCAGGGGGGCGGCGGTCAGGCGGGCGACGGCCAGCGAGCTGCCCCGGTCGGCTTCCGCCAGCCCGTCGGGTGGGGTGACCCGGGGCGATGCGGCCACGTCTCGGTGAGAACCTCGCGGTAGACCGTGTCGGAGCACATCGCGAAGTCCGCACGGTCGAACTGCCGCGCCTGCGCCACCTCGACGTAGACGCGTGTCCGCAGACGCGTATCCGCTCGCGCAGTGCCGCCGTCTGCGGCCGCTTGCCCAGGCGGTCCGGCAAGGCTGCTCCCAGCGAGCGCCCACATGGTCGAAGACGCCGGGCCGTAGAGCGTGCTGGGTCGGGAAGTGGTACATCAGCCCCCGACTGGTCAGTCCGGCATGCTTCCCCGCGGCTTCGAGCGTGCTCGTCCCGCGGCCTTCGACCGACCCGGAGCAGCTCCGAGGCCCCCCGCCGTGCCGGCTCAGCGGCGCAGGGCCCGGCGCTGTATGGCCTCCAGCGGGCCGTGGGAGAACCGTCGCAGCCACAAGGCCGAGTCGACGACGAGGAGGACGCAGACCGTCGCCCACAGGCCCATCACCCACCAGGGGCCGCGACCGGCGAAGTGTTCGGCCAGGCCCAGGCCGATGCCGATGCCGATGCCGATGCCGATGCCGGCCAGCATGCACAGCACGTTCTGCCGCCCACCGGCGCCGAGCCCTTCTCCATCCTCAAAGCCACAGCCCGCTGACCACCCCGCGCCCCGGCCCGGGTCCGATGGCCCGGGACGGGGCGTGCAGGTCGGGCACCTGACGGTCAGTTCGACAGGTCGGTGAACATGCCGGGCTCGTACGTCCCTCCCTGCATGCGGGTGATCACGCCGAGCCGGTTGGCCGCGTTGATCATGGCGACCAGTGAGACCAGCGCGGCGATCTGGTCGTCGTCGTAGTGCTTGCGCACCTGTGCCCAGGTCTCGTCGGACACGCCGTGGTGGGCGTCGGCGAGCCGGGTGCCCTCCTCGGTTAGCGCCAGCGCGGCCCGCTCGGCCTCGGTGAACACGCCCGACTCGCGCCAGGCGGCGACCAGGTGAATCCGCACCGCCGTCTCGCCGGCCGCTGCGGCTTCCTTGCTGTGCACATCGACGCACCAACCGCAGCCGTTGATCTGGCTGGCACGCAGTTCCACCAACTGCTGCAGGTCCTTGGGCAGCGACGACTCCATGATCGCCAGGCTCACGTTGTACATCCGCTTGCCGACCTTGGCTCCGACCGCGTTGGTCATCAGGTTGAAACGGGATTCCATCGGCTTCGTCCTCACTTGTGCGACGGCGTACCGCGCGGATCGTTCGCGCAGCGTCCGGACGAACACCAGATGCCGGCGCTCCGCTCCCTGTGACAGCGGCGATGGTGTGACGTGCGCCACCGGGTTCGGATGTCACAAAGCAGCGGGGACCGGCATCTTGTGCGTGAGAACGTGGGAGAGCGAACAGGTGGGAGTCAGCCGTGACCGAGCGCAACCCGCGACCGAAGGACAGCGCTGCGCCACTTGCTCCCGGCGACGGGATGAACTCCGCCACCGAGGCGTTCGTCGCACACCGGAATCTGCTGTTCACCGTCGCCTACGAGATGCTCGGCTCGGCTGCCGACGCGGAGGACGTCCTGCAGGAGACCTGGCTGCGATGGGTCGGCGTCGATCTCGGCACCGTGCGCGATCAGCGGGCGTTCCTCGTCCGGATCACCACACGCCAGGCACTGATCGGGCTGCGTACACTCCGCCGACGCAAGGAGTCCTACGTCGGCCCCTGGCTGCCCGAACCGCTGCTGACCGCGCCCGACGTGGCCGAGGACATCGAGTTGGCGGAGAGCGTCTCGATGGCGATGCTGCTGGTGCTGGAGACACTCGGCCCCACCGAGCGGGCGGTGTTCGTGCTGCGCGAGGTCTTCGACCTGGCCTACGACGAGATCGCGGAAGCCGTCGACAAGACCCCGGCCGCCATCCGTCAGATCGCTCACCGCGCGCGGGCGCACGTCGCAGCGCGCCGCCCGCGCGGGGCCGTATCGCCGGGCGAGGCGCAGAACGCGCTCGACGCCTTCCGCCGGGCGGTCGATTCGGGCGATCTGCAACGGCTGCTCGACGTCCTCGCGCCGGATGTCGTCCTGCTGGGCGACGGCGGCGGAGTCGTGCAGGCCGTAACGGCACCCGTCGTCGGTGCTGACGAGGTGGCCCCTCTGGTCGCGGGGCTGGCCCGCTTCGGCGCCGCGGCGTCGCTGCAGCCGGCGCACATCAACGGCCATCCGGCCCTGATTCTCCGGCTGGACGGTCAGATCGACACGGTGTTGGCCATCCGCATCGACGACGGTCTCATCACCGGCCTCTACGCCGTACGCAACCCCGAGAAGCTGTCACGCGTGGAGCACGAGACCTCGATGAGCCGCTGAAGGCGCGCTGCCAAACCGGGCCGCTCCGCGGTACGGCCGACCCGCTAGCGCAGACGGCGTACGACCTGCGCCTCGGCGCGTTCCACGGCGCTGCGGCCGTGCGTGTGCACCAGAGCCAAGTGGAACAGGGCCGGCGTGACCGGCGCCCAACGATGCAATCGGTCGGGGCGCAGGAGGTAGCGCATCACGTCCGCCGGGCGGAACGCCACGTACTCGATGCTCTGGTGCTCCCAGCGGTCGGCGACTCCCCGTGAGATACGGGACCGTAGTGCCTCTCCCGTCAGGTCGGTGAGATGAGCGGTGAAGTGGGCGCTCCACTGGCGCCGTTCGACGTCGAGGACGAACGCCAGCATGGTGAGCGTGTACTCGTGCCGTTCCAGGGAGAGTTCCTCGCTCATGCCGCGCCGTGCGACGTCGTACAGGTCGGGTGCGGTGCGGCCGGCCGAGTCGATGTGCCGGGAGAGCCCTTCGTTGACCGAGGATCCCCAAAGACCGGGGCCGGAACGCACGTGGTCGGATCGCCTGCTGACGACGAGCAGGTGGTCGGCCGTGACCACGGCCACGTTGACGCCGAAGCTGCACTGCAGGAACTCGGGGGCTTCCAAGGGGCGGTCGGGGTCGAGGTAGCGCCGGCGCGGGGTGGTGCCGTCGGACAGCCTGCGGTCCAGCTGCTGTGCCGCGAGGAAGGTGAAGTAGTCCGTGGGGCGCAGCCGCAGCAGGACGTCGGCATGCTCCTCCAGTGCCGTGCGGGAGATCTCGATGCCCTCCACGGCGTAGCGGGGCCCGTTCCAGATGCGCACCCGCGTTCCGGATGCCTCCGCCTGCTCCTCCGCCGCCTCGATCTCCGCCCGCCACGACGCCATCTCCTCGGGCAGGACCACCTCCCCCTCCAGCACCCGCACCCGCACCGACTCCGGCGCGATGGCCTGCTCACCGTCGCCCTCGACGACCAGCGCCGACGTCTGCAGCGGGCCGATCGAAAAGGTCGACCAGGTGGACAGCGGGCCGTCGCCCTCACGGAACGTCAGACTGCGTATGACGGCTGCCGATCGGCGTCGGATCCTGAACCAGGCGTCCTGGAGTGGCTGTTGGAACAAGATGGCCAGGACCATGCCGCAGACGGCGCCGACTATCCCATTGACAAGATCGATTCCGGACACAGGACCGCAGGGTATACCGCGCGCCAGGGCCGCGGCCTCGACTCTGTCATGAACCCGGGCCTTGCCGAGCGCTGCCGGCTGGGTGTTCGAAATGGGTTTGCGGACCCGGGCCGCCCTTGGATAGACGTTACGGCTGGACCCCGGCCACGAGGGCTGAGGGGCACGACAGTGAGAGGAGGGGTGAGCCGATGGCCCCCATGATCACCGCGCTTGTGTCCTCCCGGGGCGCGGACCGCGTCTGATCCCCGGAGCGGACGAGCGCCTTCACCGGAGTGTGCCTTGACCGTGGAACAGAACGACCTGATCATGCGTCCGATCGACGGACGCGAAGAACTCGACCTCTTCTCCCGACTTCCCTACGCCCTCAACGCGGAACTGGCCGACGACCTCGCCGACGGCCGCCGCCGTCCTGAATGGATGTGGGTCGCCGTGCGTGGTGACCGCCTGCTGGCCAGGGCTGCCTGGTGGAGTCGGCCCGGCAGCGACACACCGCTGATCCTGGATGTCCTCGACATGGACGACCGCGCCCCGGGCCCCGATCGCCTGGACATCGGGGAGCGGCTGCTTCGGACGGCGACGGCCGCCGTCCTCCCGGACTGTGCGCGTCCCCCGGAGTACAGCCGTTTCATCCCGCCGGACTGGCGTGACAGCGCGATGTCGAGACAGGTCGTCGAAGACCGGATGACGGTCCTGGAACGGACCGGCGCCCGGCTCTTCGTCGAGCGACTCCGCTTGGAATGGAGCCCGACCTCTCCGGTCCCGGGGCCCAGCAGGCGTCTGTCGTTCCGGCCGGTCCGGGGTGCCGGGGAACTCGTGACCCTGATGGCCCTGGTCCTGGACGGCACGCTGGACGCACATGGCCGTGACGACCTGACGCGGCGCTCTGCTCAGGAGGCAGCCGCCCGGCATTACGAGGACGAACTGGCGCGCTACACCAGCCCACGGGACTGGTGGCGGATCGCCACACTGCCCGACGGGGAGCCGGTGGGGTTCGTCGTCCCGGCCCACAACGGCTACAACCCGATCATCGCCTACGTCGCGGTCCTGCCCAGACATCGAGGCAAGGGTTACATCGACGACGTCCTCGCCGAAGGAACCCGCATCCTCGCCGCACAGGGCGTTCCGCGCATCCGCGCCGCCACGGACCTCGGCAACGTCCCCATGGCGGACGCCTTCCGGCGGGCCCGGTACGTCAACTTCGGACGTGAGATCAACATGACCTGGAACTGATCACGCATGTCTCCCCGCCGGCACCGTCAACCAGCAAGGAGCACAAGGCCGTTGAACGTCGAACTCCCCCCGTTCGTGCGCGACACCGCTGCCCGGTTCGGGGCCGGCGTCCCCTACGCCCTGAAGGTCCTGGCCGGCCGGCTGGCCGACGACCCGGACATGGGCCGGCCGTCCAGTCTGCCCGGCATCCTCACCGTGATGGTCGAGGGCGACCTGTACGAGGACTGCCCCGACCTGGCCGTCGGCTACATCCGCGAGTCCGACCGGATCGAGATCCGGTACGTGAACCTCGCCCCCTCCGCCGAGCCCTTGGCGCCCGCCGAGGCGGAGGACACAGATCAGGAGCAGGTCCAGCCCGCCGACCCGATGACCGAGGCCGTCACCGTACGGCAGATCGCCGACGCCTGGCTGCGCATCATCCGCCGGCTCCGGCACGACGCCCCCGACTCCTGTGCCGCGCTGCGCACCGGTGCCGAACTCACCGCGATCGCCGCCTTGGAGAGGGACCTCGGCGTCCGCATACCCACCGAGCTGCGCACCCTGTGGCTGCTGTGCGGAGGCGACGACGGTGCCGACAGCTGGGGCTCGGGATGCCTGCCGGGCAACGAGGCCCTGATGGCCCTGGACGCCGTGGCCGACGTCTACCGGCGGAAGTTGGACACCCAGGCCGACCTCGACACCGACAACGCCGGCCGCCTCGAGGAGGAGCGGACAACCGTGTGGAAGGCGACCTGGATTCCGGTCGTCTCGCACGGTGCGTCCGACACCACCTCCGGCCTGTACCTGGACGCTGCGACCGGTTACCTGGGCCGTTGGTCCCTCTACAACGACGCCTGGGACGAAGAACTCGACACGCTGGTCACCTACTTGGAGGAAGCCGCCGACATGCTCGAAGCCCCGGCACTGGCCACGCGGGACAAGCCCGGCCTGGTCGGTGGGGCGCTGGTGTGGCGCAGGGGGTCCGGCCACGCGACGGATGACGTCTGGCGTCCTCTGACCGGCTGACCATGCAAGAGGCCTCCAGCCGCGAGGCGTTCGGCCATGCTGATCACATGATGGGTGTGCCGTTCTCCGTACTCGAAGTCGCGATGGTCCAAAGCGGTACGGACCCCATGGACACCTTGAGGGACACGACCGAGTTCGCCCGTCGCGTCGAAGGGCTCGGCTACCGACGGCTCTGGTACGCCGAGCATCACCACTCCCCCGCCATCGGCGCCTTCCCGCCGGTGGTGCTGGTCGCGCACGCCGCCGCGTCGACGTCCTCGATCCGGCTGGGCTCCGGGGGCGTCCTCGCGCCCAACCATGCTCCGATCATGCTGGCCGAACAGTTCGGCACGCTCGCCGCGTTGCACCCTGATCGCGTCGATCTCGGAATCGGCCGTGGCCCGGGAACCGTGCACGAGGCGACAGCCCTGGCCCTGCGGCGCGGGGCGGGACCGGCGACGGACGACGAGTACCGCGACGACGTGGTGGCGACGCTGCGCTTCCTGGTCGACGAGGTCGCACTCGGCTCGCTGCCCGAGCCCTGGCTGCTGGCCTCCAGCACCTCCGGTGCCGCTCTCGCCGCGCAGCTCGGTCTGCCGATGGCCTTCGCCCATCACTTCCGTCCCGAGAACACCGCCGCTGCGATCGAGCACTACCGCGCGCACTTCGTGCCGTCCCACTGGTGCCCGAGACCGCGTGTGCTGCTGTGCGTGGAGGTGGTCTGCGCCCCGACCCGTGAAGAGGCCGAATGGCTCGTCGGGCCGATGAACGTCGTCAAGGTCGGACTTCTCCAAGGGCGAAGCGACATCGCCTTTCCCACCCCTGACGAAGCGGCTGTGCATCCCTTCTCCGGCCAGGAGCGTCAGGCCCTCGCGGCGTTCCACGCGCACCAGGCGTACGGCGACCCCGCGACCGTCGTGCGCCGTCTCACGGAGCTGACCGACGCGACCGGGGCCCAGGAGTTGATGCTCGTTTCGCCGGTGTACGGACTGAAGGACCGCCTCCGGTCCTTCGAGCTCATCGCCGCGTCGTCACCCGCGCAGGGCGACGCGTCAGTCGACCCCACGTAGGGCAGGCCTCCCTGCCACCGCTCAGCCGCGTCACCGCGTCGGCGGCCACCACTCGAACAGCAGCAGCGTCGCGTCGTCCCGGAGGCTCCCGGGCTGTGCGTCCAGGATCGAGTGGATCAGTCGCCTCAGGGTTTCCGGCGCCAGTTCGCCCGCGGCCGTGGCGCGGATGATGTAGTCGGTGAAGTGCTCCAGACCGAACATGCCGCCGTCCCGGGTACGGGACTCGGTGACGCCGTCGGTGTAGAGCAGCACGCGGTCGCCGGGCTGGAGGGCGATCTCATGGGTCTGCCGCGTGCGCTGGGCAAGCAAGGACGGCAACCCCATCGGCGGTTCGGGCTCCCGCTCCATGGCGTCGACGAGCAGCCGCTGGTCCCGGATGAGCAGCGGCGCGGGGTGCCCGCAGTTGGTCCAGCGCAGCACGCCGCCCGCCAGGTCGAGCTGGGCGAGGACGCCGGTGCAGAACTGGTCGGGCAGCCACCGGGCCAAGGCGTCGTCCACGCTCCGCACCAGTTCCGGCAGGTCGGCCCCGGTGCGCCGGGCGTTGCGGCAGGCGGCGAGCGACACGGCGGTGGTCAGGCCCGAGGCCAGGTTGTGGCCCATGGCGTCGAGGACGGCGGCGTGCAGGGTGGTCTCGGTGAGGGAGTGGTCGAAGGCGTCGCCGCCGAGTTCGTAGGCGGGCTCCAGAACGGCCGTGGACACGACGTGCGCCGTGCCGATCGTGCGGGGCGGCAGGAAGGCGCGCAGCATCTCGGCGGGCAGCTGCATCGGTTCGGTGCGGGTCCGTCGTACGAAGGAGTCCTTGTACGCCCGCTTGGACGTGATCATCATGGCCAGGAGAGCGGCGAGCGTACGGCTGCGGCGCAGTGAGGCCGGTGTCAGGGTCGGTGAGTGCACCGCGAGGACGCCGAGCCGCTCCGCGCCGTCCACCAGGGGGAGCCAGGCTGTCATGCCGCCGGCCTCGGACTCCTCCACGCGCAGGGACTGGGTGCGGTACGTCCAGCCGGCGAGCGAGTCGTCGACCGGCAGCGGGGAGCCCGCGTCGGTCAGCGGGAGCAGCCTGCGCTGCTGGAGGTCGGCGAGGTAGACCACCGCGTGGTGCAGTCCCAGGGCCTTGGAGCAGCGGGCCACCGCGGTGGACAGGTCCAGCGCCGCGTTCTCCGGGTCGGCGAGGAACTCCTCCAGCAGACCGTCGCCGGGCTCGGCCGTCACCACCTCGTCTCCTCTCGTCGGGACCGTGGCACGCAGTTCGGGCGCGTCGTTCAGCAGTCTCACATCGCGGCCCGTGGCGTGCCCGGCGACGGGGGGCGGGCCGGGACGGTGGCGGGCCCCGGCGACACCGCCGTACGGATGAGTGGTTGAGGGGTCTGTGCACGATGCCGAGATCGGCCGGTCAGTCCTCCTGGACCACGGAGAGCACGTTCCCGGCGGGGTCGGTGAACCAAGCGATCGCCGTGGGGCCGCCCTCGCCGACCCGAACGATGCCTTTCTCGTCGTGGTCGAAGCCCGAGTAGCGCTCAAGAGTCACGCCGCGCCGCTCCAGTTCGGCGACGGCGGCCTCGATGTCGTCCACGGGGAAGTTGAGGATCGTGAACGTCGCGGGGGTGTGCGTGTCCTTGGGATAGACGAAGACGTGTCCGCCACCGCCGAGCCTCACGATCAGCATGCGCATCTCGCCCTGCCCCATATCCTCCACCTGGAGGCCGAGGGTCTCGCCGTAGAACCGGCGGGCCGCGTCGAGATCGTCGACCGAGAAGCCGCTGTACGCCTGCGATTGACCGAGCATGCCGGATGTCTCCTTCGTGGGTGAGCCGTTCTGGCCTCCCAGCGCACATCACGGGCGCCGCGGCCGGCGGCACGCCGCGCTGGCAGCCGTCCGGATGGTCGTGCGACCTTCAGCCGTCAGAGTTGGCCTATACCAAAGTCTTGACAGTGGTTTCCGTCACTTCTTAAATCATGCAGTGAAATAAGCGTTGCCCCCTTCACCCCCTCACCCCCCACTCATGCCGCATCGCCGGCGCAGGAGATGACATGCCCCCTACATCGCGACCAGCCATCAGAGGCCGCGGTCCATTGACCGCGGCCTTTGTCGCCGCCGCCACGGCCGCCTCGCTCCTCAGCGCCGTCCAGCCCACCCAGGCCCTCCCGGAACGTGCCGCCGACGCAGCCCCTTCCGCCGCCGCCCTCCCCACCAGCTGGTCCACGGTGGTGAACAGCGGCAGCGGCAAGTGCCTGGACGCACGAGCGGCCGGCACCGTCAACGGCACCGCGGTGCAGCAGTACGCCTGCAACAACAGCACGGCGCAGCAGTGGAGCTTCACACCGACCAGCGACGGCTATGTGCGGATCAACAACCGCAACGACGCGCAGCAGGTGGTGGATGTGAGCGATGTGTCCACGGCCGACAACGCAGCCGTTCATCTGTGGACGTACGGCGGCGGCAACAACCAGCAGTGGCAGGCCGTCGACGAGGGCGGCGGCGCCTACCACTTCGTCAACCGGCACAGCGGCAAGTGCCTTGACGTACCGTCCGCCTCGACGGCCGACAGCGTCCAGCTGGTGCAGTACACCTGCAACGGCTCGTCCGCCCAGCGCTTCCAGGTCGCGCCCGTGAGCACCGCCCCGGGGGATGTCGACCTCGGTCCCAACGTGGCCGTCTTCGATCCGTCGATGCCGTCGTCCACGATCCAGAGCCGACTGGACTCGATATTCCGGCAGCAGGAGACGAACCAGTTCGGCTCCGAGCGCTATGCGGTGATGTTCAAGCCGGGCACGTACAGCAACGACGTCAACGTCGGCTTCTACACCCAGGTCCTGGGCCTGGGCCAGTCCCCCGACTCGGTCACCATCAACGGCGCCGTGCACGTCGAAGCGGACTGGTTCCCTCCGCAGAACGCGACCCAGAACTTCTGGCGGGGCGCGGAGAACCTCTCGGTGAACCCCACGGGCGGCACTGACCGCTGGTCCGTCTCCCAGGCGTCCGGGTACCGGCGCATGCACGTCCGCGGCAACCTCGAACTCAGCGACGGCGGCTGGTCGAGCGGCGGCTTCATGGCCGACACGAAGATCGACGGACAGGTCCGCTCGGGGACACAGCAGCAGTGGCTGACCCGCAACTCACAGCTCGGCAGCTGGACCGGTTCCAACTGGAACATGGTCTTCGTCGGCAGCCAGGGCGTACCGGGCAACACCTTCCCCAACCCGCCATACACCACCGTCAACCAGACACCGACCGTACGCGAGAAGCCCTTCCTGTACGTCGACAACGCGGGCGCCTACCGGGTGTTCGTGCCCTCCCTGCGGACCAACTCCTCGGCCACGAGCTGGGCCGACGGGGCCGCGGCGGGCAGCTCCCTCGGCATCGACCAGTTCTTCGTCGTCAAGCCGGGCGCAACGGCCTCGCAGATCAACGCCGCTCTCGCAGAGGGCAAGAACCTGCTGGTCACCCCCGGTGTCTACCACCTGAACCAGACCCTGCGGGTCACCCGCCCCGACACCGTCGTCCTCGGGCTCGGCCTGGCCACGTTCATCCCGGACAACGGCATCACGGCCATGACGGTCGCCGACGTCGACGGCGTGAAGATCGCGGGCGTCCTCTTCGACGCCGGCACGACCAACTCCCAGACCCTGGTGGAGATCGGCCCGTCCGGCGCCGCCGCCAACCACGCGGCGAACCCCACCTCCCTGCACGACGTGTACTTCCGCGTCGGCGGTGCGGCCGTGGGCAAGGCGACCACCAGCCTCGTCGTCAACAGCGACAACGTCATCGGCGACCACATGTGGATCTGGCGCGGCGACCACGGCACCGGCATCGGCTGGAACAGCAACACCGGCGACACCGGCCTCATCGTCAACGGCGACAACGTCACCATGTACGGCCTGTTCGTCGAGCACTACCAGAAGCACCAGACCATCTGGAACGGCAACGGCGGGCGGACGTACTTCTACCAGAACGAAATGCCCTACGACCCGCCCAACCAGGCCGCCTGGATGAACGGTTCCACGCAGGGCTACGCCGCCTACAAGGTCGCGAACTCCGTGACCAGCCACCAGGCGTACGGGCTGGGCAGTTACTGCTACTTCAACGTCAACCCGTCCGTCACCGCAGAGCACGCCTTCGAGGTCCCCAACACCCCGGGCGTCCGCTTCCAGAACATGGTGACCGTCTCGCTCGGCGGTACCGGAACCATCCGGCACGTCATCAACGACCGGGGCGGCCCGTCCAACTCGTCCACCAACGTGGCCAACCTGGTGAGCTATCCGTGAGGCGCCTGGCAGCACGACTGCTGGCGGGGCTGGCCCTGGTACTCGGGCTGACCGCGGGGCCGGGGCCCGCCGGACTGAACGCCTCCGCCGCGCCCCAGGCACCCGCCTTCAAGGTCATCGCCTTCTACAACGGCACCTGGGACGCCGCGCACATCGACTTCGTCAAGGAAGCCAACGAGTGGTTCCCGCGCACCGCCGCCCAGAACAACTTCACCTACCGGGCGACGACCGACTGGAACCTGCTCGCCAACGGCGGGGTGAACGACTACCAGGTCGTCCTCTTCCTCGACGACGCGCCGGACACCGCGGCCCAGCGGGCCGGCTTCGAGCGGTACATGCGGGCGGGCGGCGGCTGGATGGGCTTCCACGTCTCGGCGTTCACGACCGACGCCGGATCGTGGCCCTGGTACTACAACAACTTCCTCGGCAGCGGGAACTTCAGGTCGAACACCTGGGGTCCCACGACGGCGGTCCTGCGCACCGAGGACCGTACGCACCCTTCGACGACCGCACTGCCGGCGACCTTCACCTCAGCTGTGAGTGAGTGGTACAGCTGGTCCAACGACCTGCGCACCAAGCCGAACATCAAGATCCTGGCCTCGGTCGACCCGTCGAGCTTCCCGCTGGGCACCGACCCCAACCAGTCCTGGTACAGCGGCTACTACCCGATCCTGTGGACCAACACCCAGTACCGGATGCTGTACGCGAACTTCGGCCACAACGCCATGGACTACGCCACCAACACCCGCCTGTCCTCCACGTTCGCGAGCCCCACCCAGAACCGCTTCCTCATCGACGGCCTGAAGTGGCTCGGCGGCGCGGCCGAATAGCTGTCACCCTTCAGTTCGTGCCGCGCCCGTGAGCTCCGAGATGCCTGCCTCCAAGGTGATCGGCGGTTCGAATCGCAGATCACGACGCGCGGCTTCGATGCTGAACCAGTGAGGGTGCACAAGCTCGGCGACGAGGAAGCGGCTGAGCGCGTGCGTGCGGGTGAGTCCTGTCAGCCGCAGCACGCGCTCGCTGGTGGCCGCCGCGGCCTGGGCAAGCGGCGCAGGCACGGTGCACCAGGTGGCCCGAAGTCCGGCCGCGCGCAGAAAGTGGGAGGTGATGTCACGAAGGAAACGGGGTCGTCCTGGGTGATGAAGTAGGCGCGGCCCCCGATGGGCCTGCCCTGCTGGAGTGCGTCCAGGGCGAGCAGGTGAGCGTGGGCGGCAGTACGTAGGTGCGTGGTGTCGACAAGGTTGGGCCGTCGCCGGGCCGGGAGCGCGGTTCCCGCCTGGTCGCCGACGTCGTGGCCCTCATCGACCGCAGCGTGTACCGGCCCCTGCCGCACACGGTCTATCCCGCCGCCCAGGGGAGGGTGAACACTTCGACATCCGCTTGGCCGCCACCGAACTCATGGGCAGCGACCGCACCCTGACCCATTTCGCGCAGCTGGTCCACAGCAGGCTGGACCTCCCCCTGCGGCCGGGCAGGTGAGCCTCACGCGAGCCGAGTTCACGGGCGCCGTCAGCGACGGACGGAGGAGGCCGGCGGGCGCTGCAGCCGGAGCCTGCCGGTTTCGCCACCGCGCCTGCCCTCAGCCCCTGTCTGCGCCAGACGAACAAGGAAGGGTTGCGCCCCGAACAGCGCAGACGTTGCACGTGTACGGGTGTGAAGTGGTGCCGGATGGCGGTGGCAAGGTCGTCGCGGTCGGGCAGGAGGAGCACGGCCATGCCGCCAGGGGCAAGGACTCGGCGCAGTTCCGTCCACCAGCGCGAAGGGTGTTCGCAAGCAGGCCGCGGGCGTGGACCTGGGTGCCCCAGGGCGTTGCACAGCACGCGGTCGACCGAATCCTCGGGAAGGGGGAGCCGACCGGCGTCACAGCGACGGATGGCGACGGGCAGCTCACCGGCGTTGGTGCGGGTGGCGGCGACCGCGTCCGCGGCGAGGTCGAAGCCGTGGCAGCGGGCGTCGGGCTGGGCGGTTGCCGCCTCGATGAGCAGGGTACCGGCGCCGCAGCACGGGTCGATGACGACGTGGCCGGGGCGGATGTCGGCCGGCTGGGCCATGGCTGCGGCGAGCGGCGGGTGCAGGGTGCCCGGGACGGTGCGCTGCTTGTAGGCGCGGCGGTGCAGCGGGCGGTCGTCGAACCGCAGCATGAGGGTGGCCCCACTGCCGTCCAAGGTCAGGCGCCAGCCACAGCAGCCGGGCGGGGGCGCGGTTCCTGCCCTGCGCGAGTGGTAGGGGACGCCGAGGTGACGCCTGTGACCTGCTCCTTCGATATGCGGTATATGCCCCTTACTGTGGCTCGTGATCCAGAGCCTCCGCGGACGGGATGGAGTTGGGGCCGTGGCGTTCGCGGAGTCGGCCGGTGGTGAGTCCTCGCCCCCGCAGGAGTCGGGCGCGGAGCCACGGCGACGGTCCTGGGCGCCGTTGTTGGCGGTGTGCGCCGGTTACTTCATGGTGATCCTGGATGTGACGGTGCTCAATGTCGCCGTGCCGGTGATCGGCCGGGAGCTGTCGGCCTCGCTGACCGGCATCCAGTGGATCACCGACGGGTACACCCTGGCCTTCGCCGGCTTCCTGCTGACCGGTGGCGCGTTGGGCGACCGGCTGGGCAATCGCCGGGTCTTCTGCTCGGGCGTGGCGGTGTTCACCGTGTCGTCGGCCGCGTGCGCGCTCGCGCCGGGCACCGCCTTCCTGGTCGTGGCCCGGCTGGTGGAGGGGTTGGGCGCGGCGCTGATCGTGCCCGGGTCCCTGGCGCTGCTCCAACAGGCGTACCCGGAGCCGGCCACCCGCTCACGGGCCTTCGGGTTGTGGGGGTCGATGGCGGGTATCGCGGCCTCTGCCGGGCCACTGCTGGGCGGGCTGCTCGTCTCCACGGTGGGCTGGCGCTGGGTGTTCCTCATCAACCTGCCCGTCGGCGTGGTCTGCCTGGCGCTGACGCTGCGTCATGTCGCACGCTCACCCCGGCGTGCCGACCGGGCCCTTGACTGGCCGGCGCAGGTCGCGGTCGTGGCCGCGGTGGCACTGCTGACCGCGTCGCTCAACGAGGCCGGCCGGCGCGGCTGGTCAGACCCGGCGGTGCTCGCCGGGGTGGGTCTGGCCGTGCTGGCCGCAGTGGCATTCGTGATGCGCGAGCGGCTGGCCCGGGCGCCTGCCCTGCCGCTGAACCTGCTGCGCTCTCGCGCCATGAGCGGCGGGGCCGTCATCGGACTGCTGTTCAACTTCGGCTTCTACGGCATGGTGTTCACCGCGAGCCTGTACTTCCAGCATGAGCGCGGCTTCAGCGCCCTCGGCACCGGGCTGGCGCTGTTCCCCGCCGTGGCGATGACCATGTTCGCGTCCATTCTGTCCGGGCGGCTGACCCGCCGCACGGGCGATCGTCCACTGGTGATCTCCGGCATGGTCCTGGCCGCCGCGGGACTGGCCGGCTGGGCCGCGGCGGGAGCCGATCCCGCGTACGCGCTGCTGGTGGCACCGATGATGGCCGCCGGGTTCGGTACCTCCTTCGCCCTCACCGGCTCGACAGCCACCGTGATGGGCGCGGCACCCCCGGCGTACTCGGGGGCCGCCTCCGCCCTGTTCAACACCACCCGCCAGATCGGCAGTGCCACCGGGGTGGCGCTCGGCGGCAGCCTGCTCGCCACAGCGACCGATTACAACACCGGGCTGCGTACGAGCATGGCCATCGGCGCACTCGCCTACCTCACAGCCGCCGGCCTCGCATGGCTGTGCGTGCCGGGGAGGACCGAGAGGACGTAGCGGCCTGGAGGGCGGCCGCGCGGGCCGGGGGCGGGCCGTCGTATGCGCGCGCAGGTGCGGCGCAATGGCCCGTCAGCCGGTATGCCGAGCTGATCGGGGCGCTGGAGGTGACAATGCCGCACCACGCCGGTGCGACGTGCGCACACGACCGGCGCCCGGTCCCGCCCCGCAGCGGCCCTGCCGCCGCCGAACTCGGCGCCATGCTGAGGACGCCCGCCGGACGCGCCCTCGACGAAAGCAAGCGCGCAGGACGAGCTCCTGCGCCCTGCTGAGGACGCGGCCGGCCGCCAGGTCCAGTCGGTACCCCACATCGCCCAGTCGCGGGCTGAAGGATCATGGGCCCGCGTCGCGACGTGCCACGCTCAGCGACCACTGCGCGCACGGTGTGACGAGTATCGAATCCGCGATGCCCGCCGGCAGCGACTTCCTCCGCACACGCCCTCACTCCACCCCAGGTGACAGCCTCCGTCGGCCCCGTCCCGCCACTCAGCGGCCCGCGCGTGGAATGCTGGGTGCACAGCCTCACCGAGGTGCACCAAGACGTGGAGGTCGCGATGGACTGGGCTCGGTTCGCGCAGGACCTGGCGTCGATGGCGCGGGATCTTCTCTCGCAGGAGTCCGTCGGTGCCACCCTCGAGCGGATCACCACCTCGGCGACCCAGCTGGTGGAGGGCTGCGAGGCGGCCGGCATCCTCGTGCTGCACGGCAAGAAGGTCCAGACGCTGGCGCCCACGCATGACCTGGTCGTCAAGAGTGATCTGCTGCAGGAGCGGCTGCGCGAGGGGCCCTGCTTCGATATCGCTCGCACCAAGGACGGAGAGCGGGTGTTCCGTATCCCGGACTTCACCCGGGACCAGTCGCAGTGGCCCGCCTTCGCCCCTCAGGCCCACCAGCTCGGAGTGGGCAGCATGATGGGCTTCCTGCTGTACACCGAGGACGAGGATCTCGGCGCGCTGAACGTCTACTCCCGTGAGCCGGGCGCGTTCACCGAGGCCAGCGAGCTGGCGGGCTGGCTCTTGGCCTCCCACGCCGCGGTCGCCTTCTCCAGTGCCCGCGCGCACGCGCAGATGGAGAACGCCGTCGCCACCCGCCACATGATCGGCGAGGCCATGGGCATCCTCATGGGCAGCCACAACCTCTCAGAGGAACAGGCGTTCGACATACTGCGCCGGTACTCGCAGAAGAACAACATCAAACTCCGCGAGGTCGCCCGCATGATCTGCGAGCGCGGCGGTCTGTCCTGACCTCACGGTCGGCTCCCCCGGCTCGAGGTCTGAACCAGAGGAGCCTGGCCAGGCCAGCCCCCACGGGGAACGCCGCTGAGCCCGGCCTCCTCGCCAAGTCCCCCGCTCCGCATTTTTCACGCACGTGCCGGGCCGCCCCGATTGCCGGAGCTCATCCACCGGCACCCGTCCGGCACCCGCCTTGATGGTCAGCTCACGCCGCGCCGTGCACGTTGCGTGGACGGCGGTCCATCGCAATGTAGCCGGTTCACCCGGGGCGTGACGGCCCGGACCGGAAGCGGAGCCGCACGAATGAAAGCCGCCACTCAAACGGGGGTCTTGGGTGCGGAGTGGCCGCGGGCGGGGCGCCGGCTCCTTGAGGATCTTGATCGTCAGCTGATGTGACCGACCCTGACGAGGAGCGGAAGAAATGTCCCTTCGCCGTGTCCGGCCTGCGCAACGATCCCGCCTGATCACCTGGTGGACAACCGCCGGCGCGGTCACAGCCCTGGCACTCGGCCTGCCCGGCACATCGGTCGCGGCCGACCGCCCGACCCCGCCCGAGGGAGGGATCACCGCCGCCCCGGCGGCCTTCGTCCGTGGCACGCTCCAGCCGGACACCGCGCCGCCCGGGGCGAACAACTGGAAGTGTCGGCCGACCGCCGCCCACCCCCGCCCCGTCGTCCTGCTGCACGCCACCCTCACCAACGCCCACACCAACTGGAGCATGCTGTCGCCCCAGTTGAAGAGGGCCGGGTACTGCGTCTTCGCGCCCAACTACGGCGGGGCACCGGGAGTTCCCTTCAAGGGCACCCGACACATCCCCGACTCCGCCCGCGAGATCGCCCGTTACGTCGACCGAGTGCTCAAGGCGACCGGCTCCCGGCAGGTCGACCTGGTGGGGCACTCCCAGGGCGGAGGCCTGCTGCCCCGCTGGTACCTGCGGTTCGAGGGAGGCACGAAGCCCGCGCGTCCGTCGCACAACAAGGTGCGTCGGCTCATCGGTCTGGCCCCGTCCAACCACGGCACGACCCTGTCCGGTCTCGGCACCCTCACCACCGCACTCGGCCTCAATCCGACGGTGTCCGCCGTGGCGGGGCAGGCCTACGCGGACCAGATGGTGGGATCCCGGGTGAACACCACACTCGACCGTGACGGCGACACACAGCGGGGCGTCGCCTACACCGTCATCGCCACCCGGTACGACGAGGCGGTCACGCCCTACCACAACCAGTTCCTCACCGCGGGGCCGGGCGCGACCGTACGCAACATCACTCTCCAGGACGTCTGTCCCCAGGACCGCTCCGAGCACCTGTCGATCGCCTACGACTCCAACGCCGCTCAGCTCGTCCTCAACGCCCTCGACCCGGCACATGCCGAACGCGTGCACTGCCGCTTCTCGGCGCCCCTCCTCGGCGGGTGACCCCCGCAGATCAGGGCCTGCTCGGGGCCGTCCGAGACGCGTTTCGAGGCCGTCCGGCCCGGTCAGTTCGACCTGGCCGCGTCGATTGTGCAGAATCAGGGCCATGAGCGAGAACGTGTTCTTCAGTATTTCTGCTAATGGCGAGAACCTCGGCCGCATCGTCTTCCGGCTGTTCGACGATGTCGTGCCCAAGACCGCACGCAACTTCCGTGAGCTGGCGACCGGCCAGCACGGTTACGGCTACAAGGGTTCGCCCTTCCACCGGGTCATCCCGGAGTTCATGCTGCAGGGCGGTGACTTCACCGAGGGCAACGGCACCGGCGGCAAGAGCATCTACGGTGAGAAGTTCGCCGACGAGAACTTCCAGCTGAAGCACGACCGGCCGTTCCTGCTCAGCATGGCCAACGCGGGCCCGGGCACCAACGGCTCGCAGTTCTTCGTCACCACCGTGGCGACGCCGTGGCTGGACGGCAAGCACGTCGTCTTCGGCGAGGTCATCGAGGGCGACGACGTCGTCAAGGCGGTCGAGGCCCTGGGCAGCCGCTCGGGCGCGACGGCCAAGAAGATCGTCGTCGAGGACTGCGGCATCGTCGCCTGACGCAGCCTCAGCCGCACATCAGCACCATCAGGTCCATCAGGTCCGCACCATGCGGCCCCGATGGACCTGATCCATTTCCGCGGTCAGTGCGATTCGCGGCTGACGTCCGAACCGCTGGAGCCCACGAGGAAGTCGAGGTCGGCGCCGCTGTCGGCCTGGAGGACGTGGTCGACGTAGAGGCGTTCCCAGCCGCGCCGGGGGCTGGCGTACGCCTTGGCGGAGGCCTCGCTCGGACTTCTGCGGGCGAGTTCGTCAGCGGGTACGTCGACGTCGATACGGCGGGCTTCGACCTCCAGGGTGACGACGTCCCCGGTGCGCACGAGGGCGAGCGGGCCGCCTGCCGCGGCCTCGGGGGCCACATGCAGGACTACCGTGCCGTACGCCGTGCCGCTCATCCGGCCGTCGCAGACGCGCACCATGTCGCGGACGCCCTGGGCGAGAAGCTTCTTCGGCAGGGGCATGTTCGAGACCTCGGGCATGCCGGGGTACCCCTTGGGGCCGCATCCGCGCAGGACGAGGACCGAGTCCGCGTCCACGTCGAGTCCGGGGTCGTCGATGCGGGCGTGGAAGTCCTCGATGGAGTCGAAGACGACGGCCCGGCCGCGGTGGCGCAGCAGGTGCGGGGATGCGGCCGCCGGCTTGATGAGCGCGCCGTCGGGTGCGAGATTGCCGCGCAGGACGGCGATGCCGCCCTCGGCGACCAGTGGTTCGGCGCGGGTGCGGATCACTTCGCTGTCCCAGATCGGGGCCTCGTCGAGCGCGTCGACCAACGGCTCCCCGGTGACCGTCAGGGCGTCGGGGTCGAGCAGGTCGCGGACCTCGCGCAGGACGGCGAGCAGCCCTCCGGCGCGGTGGAAGTCCTCCATGAGGAAACGGCCGGCCGGCTGGAGATCCACCAGGACCGGTACGCGCGAGCCGATCCGGTCGAAGTCGTCGAGGGACAGGCCGATGCCCAGACGGCCCGCGATGGCCAGGAGGTGGACGACGGCGTTGCTCGAGCCGCCGACGGCGGCCAGCGCGACGATCGCGTTGTGGAAGGACGCCTTGGTGAGGAAGGTGCCGGGCCGACGGTCGGCGCCCACCATGTCGACCGCGAGCCGGCCGGTGTGATGCGCGGCCTCCAGCAGACGGCTGTCGGGGGCGGGGGTCCCGGCCACGCCGGGGACGACCGTGCCGAGCGCCTCGGCCACGAGGGCCATGGTGGAGGCGGTTCCCATGGTGTTGCAGTGGCCGCGGCTGCGGATCATCGCCGACTCGGAACGGGTGAACTGCTCCTGCGACAGCGTGCCCGCGCGGACCTCTTCCGACAGCCGCCACACATCGGTGCCGCAGCCCAGCGGCGTACCGCGGAACGTCCCGGTCAGCATCGGACCGCCGGGCACGACGACGGCGGGCAGGTCCACCGACGCCGCCGCCATGAGCAGCGACGGGATCGTCTTGTCACAGCCGCCCAGCAGGACCACACCGTCGATGGGGTTGGCCCGCAGCATCTCCTCCGTGGCCATGGCGGCCATGTTGCGCCAGAGCATGGCCGTCGGCCGCACGTTCGTCTCGCCCAGCGACACCACGGGCAGGTTCAGCGGGATGCCGCCGGCCTCGTACACGCCGTCGCGCACGGACGACGCGACCTCGTTGAGATGGGCGTTGCAAGGGGCAAGGTCCGAGGCCGAGTTGGCGATGGCGATCTGCGGCCGGCCGGTGAACGCGTCACCGGGCACGCCTCTGCGCATCCACGCACGGTGTATGTAGGCGTTGCGGTCCTGTCCCGCGTACCACTGTGCGCTGCGGAGCCTCACCATGGGACCTCTTCCGGCAGTCGGTACGGAGGTCTACAGTCTGGAACGCCATGGAGCATACGCAGAGGTACGACGGCTCGACAGCCCCCGGTCAGGACGGCCCGACTGCCGTCGGCTCATGCGCGCGTTCGTCCTGACGGCGCCCGGCGCGTACGAGGTCCGGGAGCTTGCGGCGCCGGTGGCCGCGCCCGGTGAAGTCGTCGTCGACGTCGAGCGGGTCGGCGTGTGCGGCACCGACACGGAGTTCTTCACCGGCGCCATGGCGTACCTCCACCAAGGGCACTCCTCCTACCCGCTGCAGCCGGGGCACGAGTGGGCCGGGCGGGTCGCGACGGTCGGGGAGGGCGTCGACCCGGCCTGGATCGGGCGCCGCGTCATGGGCGACACGATGCTGGGCTGCGGCAGTTGCCGCCGTTGTCTTCGGGGACATCAGCACGTGTGCGAGAAGCGCCAGGAGGTCGGCATCCGGGGAGCGCGGGCCGGGGCGCTGGCGGAGCAACTCGCCGTACCGGCATCCTCGTTGCACGCTCTGCCCGACTCGGTCGACGCGGTTCTCGGTGCGCTCGTCGAGCCGGGCGGCAATGCCTTGCGCGCGGCAGAGGCAGCAGCGCCCCGTGCGGGGGACCGCGCTCTCGTCCTGGGGCCCGGGACCATCGGTCTCCTCGTGGCGATGTTCCTTCGCGCGGCGGGTGCGGAGGTCCACCTGCTGGACCGCCCCGGCCGCTCCCCCGCCTTCGCGCATGACTTGGGATTCGAGCACGTATGGGACGAGCGGTCCCTGCCGGCCCTGCCCTTCGACGCGGTCGTGGACGCCACGAACGCGGCCCATCTGCCGCAGAAGGCATTGGAGTCGGTCGAACCGGGCGGCCGGGTCGTGTACATCGGGCTGGCCGGCGAGCCGAGCAGGATCGACACTCGCGCGCTCGTGCTGAAGGACGTGACGGCGGTGGGCATCCTGTCGGCCTCGCCCGGCCTGGACGCCACCATCCGCGCCTACGCCTCCGGAGCGGTCGACCCCAGGCCCCTCGTGGCAGCGACCGTCGGCCTCGACGAGGTCGGTCCGGTTCTCGCGGGTGGGCGACCCGACGGTGCCGGGCCCGGCCCCAAGATCCATGTGAACCCCGGCCTGAACGGTGTCAGCCCGCCCGTGTCAGGCGGAGCGGGCCGACCGCGCGGGCGTGACGCCCTCGACGATCTACCGCCGCTGGGGCGACCTGCAGGAACTCCTGTCGGACGTCGTCGTCGAGCGCCTGCGCCCGGAGACGGCACCGGAGGAGCACGGTGACCTGCCCTCGGACCTGACGGCCTGGGCCGAGCAGTTCCCGGACGAAATGGCCTCCCCCGCCGACCGTGCCTACATCCGCGACGCCCTGCCCGGCGGCCCGGACGGCGGCAACACCGGTCAGTGCTCGGACTACGCGGCCGAGCAGATCGCCGTCATCCTGGGCCGCGCGTCCGAGCGCGGGGAAGCTGCTCCCGGCGTCGAGACGGTCATCGACCACGTCGTCACGCCCCTGATGTACCGCATCCTCTTCCGGCCGGAAGGGCTGGACGCCTCCTACGCCCGCCGCCCGGTGGCGAGTGCCGACCGCGCGAGGGCGTGAAGTCCGGCTGCCAACGAGTGAATCCACCCGTGCCGTGACCGGCAACGCCGTGACGACGGGAAGGCCGTCCCTGTAACCGACAAGCGATGGTCAGGGAGCGTCCCGATGCCGAAGTACCTCATCCAGGCGACCTACACGCCCGAGGGCACCAAGGGGCTGCTCAAGGAGGGCGCGAGCGGCCGTCGAGCCGCTGTCGAACAGGTGGTCACCGGACTGGGCGGCTCGGTCGAAGCCATGTACTTCGCCTTCGGCGAGCACGACTTCGTGTGCATCATCGACTTCCCCGATCCCGTCTCCATGGCCGCTGCCAGCCTCGCCGTGAAGGCCAGTGGCGCCCTCCAGACCCGCGCAACTCCTCTGCTGACGCTCGAAGAGATCGACGAGGCGGCGGGCCGGGAGGTCACCTTCCGGAGCCCCGGGAAGTAGGCCGTGGAGCGGGTGAGAGATCGCCTGTGTACTCTCCCGCGCTTCGGGTAGGCCCCCACACTGATGGAGTCCAGGCCTGAGTCGACCGAGAGCGAAGTCTTCGTGGGCCGCGAACCGGATCCCGAGAGCGCCCCCGACATCGTCGGACGGCAGCTCGTCGACGCCGTGGAGAACCTGGTGTCGCTCTGGTTCTCGGCCGTCGCGGAGGTCAGTCCGCGGCTACCGCCGCGCCACATACGCGCCTTGAGAGCCGTACGCCGTCAACCGGCGCTCAATGTCACCGCCCTGGCCGAGCACCTGCAGGTCGGACTCCCCACCGCCAGCCGGCTCTGCGACCGGCTCGAGAACGCCGGGCTGCTCCGGCGATGCGTGGAGCCAGGCGACCGCCGTGAGGTGCATCTGGAGGTGACGGCCCAGGGGCGGACGTTCCTGAGGGACGTCACCGAGCGGCTGTCACTGCGGCTGGCCACCGCCTTCGACGGCGTTCC
Source organism: Streptomyces sp. NPDC012935 (assembly GCF_042900345.1). Taxonomy (NCBI): domain Bacteria; kingdom Bacillati; phylum Actinomycetota; class Actinomycetes; order Kitasatosporales; family Streptomycetaceae; genus Streptomyces; species Streptomyces sp. NPDC012935. The sequence goes on along the minus strand of NZ_JBIBBC010000032.1, from coordinate 9,029 downwards.
TGACGCGCAGCGCGCGCGGCTCGAACAGGCACTGCGCGCCTTCCACGAGGGCGGTCTCCCCGGCGCCCCCGGACCGGGCCCCGGTGCGGGCGCCGGGCCCGGACGCTGAGGGCGACGCTCAGGACTCCACCGCCGGCTGCCGCCCCGGGTCACCATGCACGTGGCACAGCAACAGGCATACGTCGTCGTCGTGTTCGGAGTCGTGCAGCAGCGGGTGCAGAAGCCGGTCGGCCGACGCATCCAGTTCGTCTTCGAGCTCGGCCGGGCGGAAGTCGCCCAGTACCTCGGTGAGCCGCTGGATGCCGGGGTCGATCCCGTGGGCGCGGCGTTCCACCAGCCCGTCGGTGTACAGCGCCAGAGTCGAACCGGGTGGGAGCGGCACCGTGTGGTCGCGGATCTCCTGCTTCAGCGGGATGCCGAGCATCGCGCCGGGCTTGGCGTCGAGCGTGTGCACCTGACCGTCGGGGGTGCGCAGCACCGGTGGCGGATGGCCGGCCGCGGCCCAGGTGAGCGTGGGGTCGTCCGGGTGGAAGCGCGCGATGACCGCGGTGGCGTAGAGGTCGAGGCGCAGGCGGTGCAGGAACAGGTGCAGTCGCGTAAGGAGCTGGCCGGGGCTGCTGCCGTCGACGGCGTAGGCACGCAGGGCGGTCCGCAGCTGGCTCATCATCACCGCGGCGTGCAGCCCGTGGCCGGTGACATCTCCGACGACGGTGATGAGGCTGCCGTCGGGCTGTCGGAAGGCGTCGTACCAGTCACCGCCGATGTTGAGGCCCCGGGTGGCCGGGAGGTAGCGCGCGGCCAGGGTCAGGCCCTGCGTGGTGGGCAGTTCGGTGAGCAGGGCGCGTTGCAGGGTCTCGGCGATGTCCCGGTTGTGCTCGAAGCGCCTGGCGTTCTCCAGGGCGATGCTGGCCCTCCGGGTCAGCTCGATGAGCATGACGGCGTCGTCCTCGTCCCACCGCTCGTCGGGGGGCGACAGGGTGAGGACGCCCTGTGAGGTCCGACGGGTGAGCAGGGGGATGCACAGGAGGGGCCGGCCGGGGTCGAGGGCCGACGGCGGCTGGTCGTCCACGCCGGGCAGGCCGCCGCGGTGGTCGGCGGCGTACTGCGGGCGCCCGCGGCGGGCGGCGAGGACGGCGGCGGCAGGATGGGGGCCGCTGCGCGCGGCGTCGTCCACGCCGTCGAACAGCCATACGTCGACGGTGCGGGCGTATCTCGGCACCAGCAGGGCGGGCAGGAGCCGCACGATGGCCTCGGGGTTGAGGGAGGCCGTCAGGGCGGCGCTGGCATCCGCCAGGAAGGTCAGCCGGCCGCGGGCGTTCTCCGCCTCCTTGCGGGCCTTCTGCTCGGCGTCGAACAGCTCGCGCTGCGCCCGGCCGGCGGCGTCCAGGTCGGCGTGCAGGGCCAGAACACCCTGGTTGGTCTGGTGGAGTTCCTCGCGGTGGACGGCGACCAGCGCCTCCTGCTCGTCGAGCCGCTCCAGCAGCAGGGCCGCGTCCTCGTCGGCGCCGAACAGGGCCTCGGCGAGCGTCGCCGGATCGTCGGCCGCGTGCTCGCCACCGGAGACGTCTGCGTCCTCGGCGCAGGGGACGGACGCGCGCCACGGGGGCTGCAGGTCCTCGGGGCGGCGCTTCGCCGGGGCCACCTCGACGCTGAACTCGCCCCCGCCGGGCGTCAGGGTCACTGCCACGCCGACCCGCCAGTCACCGCCCTTGGTGAGGCACTGTTTGAGCTGTGCGGTGAGCGCGGTGACCAGGCGGGTGCGCTCGACGGGAGGTACTGCGCACGCGACGGCCAGGCGCGCCGTGGCGATGCGGGCCTGTGCGGCGTCGGTGATGCTGCGGACGTACCAGGTTCGGGTCATGACGAGCGGTCCGGGGGGCAGGGGCTCAGCACGACGACGGCGGTGTCGTCGCGTACCGGCCGGGCGGCGCTGCTGGCGTCCCGCACGATCGAGGCGGCGATCACGGCGGGGTCGAGGGACGTCGGGGCGTGGACGGCCGGACCGGGGCTCCAGCGGCTCGGCAGGCCGTCACTGTGCAGGACCAGGAGGCAGTCGTCCGTCCAGGTCTCGTGGTGCGCGGGGAGGTGGGCGGGGAAGTGGGCGCCGACGATGCCGGGGCGCGAGACCAGCCCGTGCCAGCTGTCGCCGCGGCGCAGCCGGGCTCCCACGTTGCCCACTCCGGCGAAGGACAGCCGTCCGGCGGTGACGTCGAGCCGGGCGACGGCCGCGGCAGCGCCCCTGGTGTCGCGCAGGGCGCCGTGCAGCCGCCGCAGCAGGTCGGCCGGCGGCAGGTGGGGCGCGGTTCGCACCGCCTCCACCGCGGCGGAGGAGGCGCGCGCCGCCAGGGGTCCGTGGCCGAGGCCGTCGGCCAGCATCAGCGTCACGTGGTCCGACGTCCGGACGCACGCCCAGGCGTCGCCGGAGAAATCCGCGGCCGCGAGGGGGATGTTGACTCCCCCGGCCCGCACCGGAAGCGGGCCGGTGTGCGGGCACGCGGGGTCCCGGTCCGGTCGCGGGCCGATCCTGGCCATGACGATCGTTCCCCGGCCAGGGGTGCTGTGCAGGCCGAAGTCGTCGGCCGTGCGCATACAGGTGCCCAGACCGGCACCGAGGGAGGCGGCGGTCGAGTAGCCGTCGCGCAACGCCGCGTCGCTGTCGCGCATGCCCGGCCCGTGGTCGACGGCCATGATCTGCACCATGGGGATCCTCTCGTCGCCGTAGACCGGAACGGAGGGCCCCACGAGATCGAGCAGTATCTGCCCGCCACCGGCGTGCTTCAGCAGATTGGTGGCGAGTTCGGTGGCCACGAGCTCCGCGGCGGCGACCCGGTCCTCGGCGAGCCCGGCACGGCGGGCCGCGGCCCCGGCCGCCACGCGCACGCCGCGGACGCGGGTCGAGTCGTGCACCGGCACCTCCCACACGCGCGGCATCAGGTCGCCTCGCGCGGACGGGGCGGCCCGGAGATCCAGGACGTCACCGTCACGGTGGTGCCGCCGCCACGGCTGCTGTCGATGGAGAACTCGTGGACCAGACGCCTGGATCCGCCCAGACCCATCCCGAGACCGTGACCGGATGTGTAACCGTCGCTGAGGGCCTGGTCCAGGTCGGGGATGCCGGGGCCCTCGTCACTGAAGACGAGACGCAGTCCCTGCATCGCACCGTTGGTCACCTCCACGCACTCCATCTGTCCCCCGCCGCCGTGCACGAGGGCGTTGCGCGCCAGCTCACTGGCCGCCGTGACGAGTTTGGTCTGCTCGACCAGGCCGAACCCGAGTTGGGCGGTCATCTGCCGCACATGCTGCCGCACCCGGACCAGATCGAGGTCCGAGTGGATCGGCAGGCAGGCGGAGACACTGCCGGTGCTGTGGGTCACGAGCGCTCCCGGCGTGCGCGCCCACCGCGGGGCAGGACCGTGACCTCGGCCCCGAGCAGGCGCATGGCCTCCTCGGTGTTGAGGGCGGTGCGCAGTCCTGGCAGGGTCAGACCGAGTTCCACCAGGGTGATGGCCACCGCCGGGCGCATCCCCGCAACCACCGTCTGAGCGGCCAGCAGCTTGGTCATGGCCGCGATGTCACTGAGCACGCGGCCCATGAAGGAGTCGACGATTTCGACCCCGGACAGGTCGATGACCACACCTCTGACCGCGCTGTCGGAGACCGTCTCGCCGATGTCCTGACGGAGTTGTTCCGCGGTGCTGTCATACAGGTCTCCCTGGAGGGTGACCAGAAGGACCCCGCCCAGTCTCAGTACCGGCACGTGGCCTTCGTACGGGAAGGTGGACACGCCCGTCACCCGGGCACCACGGCCGATGTGGGGTCCGGCACGATGTGGGCGCCCTGCTGCTGCAGGGCGTAGGCCAGGGCGTCGGCGAGACTGGCGCGGGTGAGCACGTCGCTCAGGTCGATGCCGAGGTGGACGATGGTCTGCGCGATGGCCGGTCGGATCCCGGAGACTATGCACTCCGCTCCCATGAGTCGCGCTGCGGCCACGGTCTTCATCAGGTGCTGCGCCACCAGGGAGTCGACGGTGGGCACCCCGGTGATGTCCAGGATGGCGATGCGGGCGTGCTGCTCGACGACTGCGTCCAGGAGCGTCTCCATCACCACCTGGCTGCGGGCGCTGTCGAGCGTGCCGATCAGCGGCACGGCGACGATACCTTCCCACAACTGGATCACAGGGGTGGCGATCTCGAGCATTTCGAGCCGCTGGCGGTTGATGAGTTCCTCGCCCGCGATCGTCGTCGCCTCCTGCATCACCAGGCGCAGTGTGCCCATCAGCACGGTCAGGGCCGTCGTGCACTCCCGCACATGCTCGGCGGGCGCCTCCGAGAGCTCGTCGAGCAGGAGGTCGGCGACGGGCGGCCGCAGCGCGTCCATCTCGCCCGAGATCTGCCCGAGGGTGGCGCCGGCCCGCGCCCGTGAGTGCGCCGTACGCGCCAACTGCTCGCGGACGACGGTGAACCCGTCCGCCTCCGAGTCCTCCACACGCCCCGACGCGGCCACCGCGGCGAGCGCCTCCACCACGGCCCGGCCGGCTTCCACCGCCTCCTCCCGGGAGACGGTGAACACGGTGCGGAACAGCGCCGCGTCGGCCCAGCGCTGTGCGATCTGCTCCCGGCGTCGTCGCAGGAAGTTCCCGACCTCCTCAGCCGGATCGGTCTGACCTTTTGCCGTTTGGTGCTCCGGCACGTACTTCCCTCCTCATCTGGTGAGCGCCGCCCCGATCTCACAGGCAGCGCCGGACTGTACGGTCACGATGCCTGCCGAGGCCCGAACCAGTCCAGGCAGACCACGAGCGCATCGTCGTCGGGCACGGGTGTGCCGCGGTGACCGGCCAGTTCCCGCAGGACGGCACGGGGGACCTCGGCCGCGGGCAGAAGGCTGGTGGACACGATGGCCCGGGCGAGCGCGCGCTCCCCGTACTGCTCACCACCGGGTGCCGCGCCGGCGTACACCCCGTCGCTGGCGAAGACGAGCCGGTCCCCTGGCTCGATCTCGACGACCTGCTGGGCGACGTAGTCCGTCTCCTCGAACATGCCCAGGGGCAACTGCGCATCGAACTCGACGGCGGTGACGGTACGGCCGCGCAGGCGCAGCATCTGCGGCGAGCCGGCGTCGACGACCTGCAGCCTGCCGGTGCGCAGGTCGAGGTCGAGCAGGAGCACGGACAGGTGGGCGTCCCCCCGGTACTGGGCGTAGACGGCCTGGTCGGCGAGTGCGGCCTGGTCCGCGATGGACAGGCCGGCACGCCGCGCGTTGCGCAGCGCGTTGATGCCCAGGTTGGTCAGGAGGGAGGCCTCGATGCCCTCGCCCATGCCGTTGGTGATGTAGAGCATCAGGCGGTCGGCGTCCCCGGACCAGTCGAAGTTGTCGCCGAAGATGGCGTAGGCGGGCTCCAGTTGGGCGCCGACAGCGTACTCGGGGCGGGTGCAGGAGCGGCCCGGCAGGAGCTGCCACTGCATCTCCGCCGCCAGGGTGAGCCGGTCGGTGCGGCGCGCCCGGACGTACACATCGGTGTCCCGGTCAGCGACGATCACTTCGTGCCCCAGCACCTTCGCCACCTCGGCCAGTTCGTCCAGGCACTCCTCGGCCTGCTCAGCCGAGGGCATCGTAACGGCCAGGACGCCCAGTCGGTCGCCTCGTACGGTCACCGGCAGGTGCAGCCGCACCTGGCCGTCGCTCAGTTTCTCGACGAAGGGTTCCTGGGACCCGAAGGCCCGTCCGGCCGGCGTGCCGTAGGCGGGCACGGACTCGGGCGGGCTCGGAGCCGTGTGGACGGGCTGGAGTGTGGCGAGGCCGTAGTCGGCCAGGTAGAGCTGGACGGTCTTCGCCGCGTAGTCGTTGCACAGTACTTCGCGGACCGCGTCCACCAGTTGGTGCGGGGCCGCGGAGCGAAGTGCCCGCTCGGCTGCCACGAATCTGTTCACGATGTTGGGTACGCCATTCTTGTCACAGTGACGGCGCTGAACCCGCGCTGCCGCGGACGCCGCCCGTCGGTCCTTCTTGTCCGTATCTAGTGTTCTGCACGTATTGTCCGAACCGGTGGGCTGACAGTGCCCGTGAAGCCTGAAAGAGTGGCAGCGTGACTTCCTCCTACTCGCAACCGCGGCCGGACGAGGTGGCGCGTGTGACCTCCGAGGCTGCCGAGTTGCTGGAGGTCTTGTGGGGCCGGGCCTCGACGGCGCCGGTGTCCGCCTCCCAGATCCGCGTGCTGTTCATCCTGGAGCACAGCGACGGCATCAACCTGCGCATGCTCGCCGAGGCTCTCGGCTCCACACCGCCGTCGACCAGTCGGCTGTGCGACCGTCTGCAGGCGGTCGGCTTCGTCGAGCGGGCGCCCAGCGCCGCCAGCCGCCGCGAGCTGCAACTGCACCTGAGCCGTCGCGGACGGACCTTTCTGACCGAGCTGCGCGCGCGACGCGAGGCCGCGCTGCAGTCCGTGCTGGAGCAGATGCCCGCCACCAAGCGGACCGCTCTGCTGGAGGGCCTGGAGGCGTTCTGCGCCGCGGCGTCCGCGGAGATCCACGAAGGCGACGAAGCCTCCGACGTCAGGAGCGCCTGACCCGCGCCGACGCCGCGGTGCGGCGCCGGGACGGGGCTGGGCCCGCGCCGCCGCCCGGCGACGCGGGCCGTAGTCGTTGCTGACCGGCACGTCCACACCCCCTCCCACGCTTGACTCGCTCACTCTGTTGCCTCATGGCCATAGTTGTCAAACGGCAACTATTGAGCATGCGGGTGCGGTTCGCGATCGGTGAACTGCCTCTTCGGGCAGCGGTCTTCAGTCCGAAGCGGTCATCACTCCACCGTGGCGGCCGGAGGCTCGGGCTCCGGCCCCGAGTCCGCCTTGGCGAGCGCCTCCTCGACGCTCCCCACGATCGGGACGGTGATGCTGACACCGGTGAGATCCATGATCCGCCGGACGGCGGGCGTAGGGGAGATCACATACACGCCCCCTGGAATCTCCCTTACCTCCTGATATGCCCGCAGAACGATGTTCATGCCGGACGAGTCCATGAAGGGGACGCCGGCGATGTCGAGGATGAAGTTTCGTCGGCCATGGTGCAGCTGGTTGGCGAGATGGTGCTGCAACTCGGTCGCTGTATCCATGTCCAGGTCACCCTCGACCGTGAGCAACACGGCATCCTCCCGGGGCACTTCCACCTTGATCGACAAGGGATTCTGGGCAACGGACACAAGTACCTCCCACAGGCGTTGGCGATCGTGACGGGTGCCCCGACGGACGGATTCAATGCATCGTGGAGCGAAGAATTCCCCGCAACCGGCTTCTCGCGCCTTTCGCGGGCCCGTCGCAGGCGGTTTCGGGCATGACGCTCCTGTGCTGCACGCATGTTGACCGTCCCGTCGATGCGTTCGGCCGCCTACCCCCGAATCTCCCCAGCACACAGAGCAGGTGCGAGCGAGCGGTACGTCGTCACGCCCCCGGGTGCCACTTCTGACTGCTTTTGCGTGCATGGGCGGGGCCGGCGGTTTGGCGGGCGGTCGACGGGTCACGCGATTAGAGAGAACTCACACGGTGTGGAGGAGGGAAAGGAACTCGGGCCTCCTCGCGTCTGTCAGGGAGCGTAAGGATGAGTGAGCAGTACCGGACCGGTGTCACCAGGAGCTCAGCGGGTGCGGGGCGGGTGCGCCGAGGGCCGCGGAGTCCGGCGGAGGCACGCGGCGCCGTGCGGCGGGTCCTGTCCGAACAGTCGCGCGCCCGCGGTGCCGCCTGTGAGCCGGACACCCTCTCGGACGCGCTGCTGGTGGCGTCGGAGCTGACGACCAACGCGATGCTGCACGGCGGCGGCGTCACCGGCTTCGACGTCGAGGTCGTCGGCGAGAACCTGTATCTGTCCGTCAGCGACCGCGAGCGCCGCCGGCCCGTCGCCCTCGACCCGGTCGACCGCCACGGCCGCCACCGCTGCGGAGGCCGCGGCTGGCCGATCGTCTGCAGGCTGTCCGAGACGGTCCTGGTCTCCGACCTCCCGACGGGCGGCAAGCGCGTCACTGCAGTACTGCCGCTGCCGTCGGAGTGCCGGGAACGGGTCAACAGGGCCTGACGGGGGGCGGGTCGGCTTGCCGACCTGATCGGACGGGGTGCGGGTGGTTGCCGACGCGGAGGGGTTGCCCGCTGCGGACGGGGCTTGCCGGCCGGGGGCCGACGCGGAATGGCCTGTGTGGCGGCGGAAGAGAACGGTGGGGCGGCGCGGTGAGGTCGGGGGCCGACGGGGAGAGGTCGGTGAGCCGACGGGACTGACTGGTGGGGCGGCTCGATGAGGCCGGTGGGCCGACGGGACAGACCGGCGGACCGACACGGAGAGACCGACAGGCCAACGGGACGGGCCGGCGGCCAGCGCCATGAGCCCGGCGGGACAGCGGGAGAGCCCGCTCGGCCGACAAGACAGACCGGCGGACCGACACGGAGAGACCCACAGGCCAACGGGACGGGCCGGCGGCCAGCGCCATGAGCCCGGCGGGACAGCGGGAGAGGCCACTCGGCCGACAAGACAGACCGGCGGACCGACACGGAGAGACCGACGGACCAGTCGCCAACAGCGTCATAAGCCTGGTGGCCCCGCGGGAGAGGCCGGTCGCCAGCACGATGGGGCCGGCGGGTCAGCACCACGAACGGCCAGGAGCGGGCCAGCAGGGCCCGACGCGGGCGGGTCGGCTTGCCTACCTGATCGGACAGGCACGGCTTGTGGACCGACGCGCAGGGGCTGCCACTGCCGACGGGACAGACCGGTGGATCGGTGCGATGAGGCCGGTGGGGCAACGGTATGGACCGGTGGGCCGACGCGACGAGCCCGGTGAGCCAACGGGACAGACTGGTGGGCCGACGTAGACAGGCCGAGGGCCGACAGGCCGAGGGCCGACAGGCCGAGGGCCGACAGGCCGAGGGCCGACAGGCCGAGGGCCGACAGGCCGAGGGCCGACAGGCCGAGGGCCGACAGGCCGAGGGCCGACAGGCCGAGGGCCGACAGGCCGAGGGCCGACAGGCCGAGGGCCGACAGGCCGAGGGCCGACAG
>NZ_JBIBBC010000031.1:0-44992 GCF_042900345.1 Streptomyces sp. NPDC012935 | reverse complement strand
ACCTCGCTGGAGGTGAGGCGAGTGAAGTGCTGCCAGATGAAGATTCGGGAGGAGAGCATCGGCTCGCGGCGCAGCACGGTGTGACAGCCCTCGCCGCCGACGAAGATGATCGCGAGCTGGGTTGAGGGTTCGTCCCACAAGTAGCGGAAGTACTCGAACGCCTCGCCGTTGAGCCACTGGGCCTCGTCGACGAGGAAGGTGCGGGGGTGTTCGGCCAGCGCGGTTTTCAGCAGGCGGTCGAACTCGCTGGGGTGGCGGGGCGGCTCGCCGGGCAGGTCGAGGGCGGTGAACAGCTCGTAGCGCACGGCACGGGCGGTGGGGCGGGCGCGGAAGGTGACCCGTCGGACGTCCTCGCCCGGTTCGAGTTCGCGCAGGCAGGTGTTGACCGCGAGCGTCTTGCCGTGGCCGGCGCCGCCGTGGATGCACATCATGGCGCGGGCGGCGACGGTGTCGGTGATGTTCTCCCGCGCGGTGAGCAGGGCCCGGGTGGTGACGACGGCCGCGTCGGGCAGGTCGACGTACTGGTAGGCGTCCTCGGTCATCAGGCGTCTCCTGCCAGAGCGGGCGGGGTGCGCCAGTGCGCCGGAGGCGGGGCGGGCGGGATCAGGTCGGGCAGTGCCAGCCGTGCGACGTCGGTGTAGTCGGCGGCGGCGAGTTCACGCTCGGCCTGGGCAGCCGTGACGGCTCCCAGCCGCTGGGCGGGCTCCGCACTGGTGGTGGGGGCGAAGCTCTGGCGGCGCACGCGTTCGGCGGCCTTCGCGTCGGCGCGCAGGCGCCGGGCGCGCTCCGCGCGTGCCTCGCGCAGAGCCTGCAGCTGCTCGGGAGTGGCCGCGTCCGCGAGGTGCGCCGGGCCGAGGTGGCGGCCACGGGCATCGCAGACCTCGATCTCGTGGTCGTGGTGCGGCATGTAGCGCACGCGAACCTGGCGGCCGGCCTGGCCGGCCATCCACGCGGCGGTGTAGGTGCGGCCGCGCCAGCTCACACCGTGACTGGTCAGCTTCCGGGGACGGCCCTCGTCCTCGAGGGTGAAGGCCCACAGGTCGGCGGCGGCGATGTCGGTGACAGGGGTCGGATCGGCCTGCCACGCCTCCAGCGGCGTACGGCCCGACAGCGCTTTCGGGCGGTGCGCGGTGTTCCACCAGTTCGTCCACTCCAGAACCTCCGCAGTGAAGTCCTGGAACGACAGGGCGGACACCGCCCCCGTGGTACGTCCGCGCCGCTGCGAGCGGGGCCCGGTGGGCCCGGCGGTGTATCCGGGCAAGGCGGCCAACAGCATCCGGTCCGCAGCCCGGTTGAGGCTTTCCACCGTGCCCTTCAGATGCGGGCTGTAGGGGGGCAGGTCCTTGACCGTCACGCCCATCGCGCCGAGCGCGGTGGTGACGGCGGCCGACAGGAAGTCCTTGCCCCGGTCCATCCTCACCAGCTCCGGCACTCCCCCGGCCGGGCCGTAGGGCTCGTCCCGCACCACTGCGGCGCGCAAGGCGGCCAGTACCGACGCGCGGGAGGGATGGCCCGGAGTGACAGCGGTACCGGTGATGACCTTGGTGGCGGTGTCGATGAACCAGGTGATCCACGGGCGCACCAGGTCGCCGTCGGCGTCGACCAGCAGCGGGGCCTGGACGTGGTCGGTCTCCCAGGCGTAGTTGCGCCATGACGCCGGCCGCTTGCCGAACACGTCATGGGCGCGTGCCGCCTCCGGTCCGACGGCGAGACCGGCGCGCTCCCCCGCCGTCAGATCACGGCGCAGCGCGCGCAGGAACGTCGACAGAGAGGGGACCGGATCCAGCAGCGGCACCTGCGACAGGGCCGCCCCGCCCGGAACAGCCACCAGGCCAGGCGGGACGGATACGGCAGCGCCGGACGCTTGCGCGCGTACGCCCCCGGCCTCGGCCGCGGCGCGCTCCATGAGCTGGCGGTGAACTGCGGAGGCGTTGCCGTGCCAGTACGCCAGCAGCACCCGGATCTCCGCGGTGATCTCGAACCTGCTCGTGTGGCGGGCTCCAGGATGCGCAGCCGCCGCCGGGCTCTGGGATGCCTCGGCCAGCCACCGCCACACCGTGCGCTCCGACGCCCCCAGGCACTCCCCCGCCAGCCGCACGTGCTGCCGCGAAAGACCGCCCCGGGCCCTCAGCGCCAGCAGACGACGCACCGCAGGCGCCCGCAGCGCAACCAGCGACTGCTTTCCGAGCACACCCGCCGGATCCCCCGGCAGCGGCCACTGCCCTCCCGCGTCAACGCCGTGGCCGCCGTTGGTGTCCTGCGGTCCGTTGTCCGTCATCGCGCCGCCTCTCCTCCTCGCCGAACGGGATGAGGCCCTCTGCCGTCAAACCCGGTGTGCCCCGGGCACGTGAGAGGGGCCGTCATGAGTACGGACCGAGCCGGGCACAGGCCTGGTCGATCGCGTCCCGCCCCACACCCGCACCGGGGTCGCGGCCCCGGGCAGCGCAGACATGCGAGGTGATCTTCGCCCAGGTGCGGAAGTTGCCGCGGGCGGTCTGCTCATCCGCCCGCACCAGGCCGACCGGATCAGCGTCCTCCCACACCGGGTGGAACAGACCCAGAGTCCGCGGCACGTCCTCCGTGTCGAGGCGGCTGACCTGGTGCCAGGTCAGGACCCGGGAACGCATCGCCGCTGCCCGGGCCAGCGCCCGCTCACTGCCCGCCCCGCACAAAACCAGGGCAGCCGCACAGCCCGGCGAATCCCACAGCTGCCGCAGATAGTCCAGCACCGGCGGCGACAGACGCTGCGCGTCATCGAGGAACAGCACACCCGGCTCGGCCAGCGCCTCCGCCAACGCCTGGTCGGCCGGTCCGGCACGGTGCGTCAGCGACCCCGACGGCAGCCCCAGCGCCTCGCACAACGCGGCCCGCACCTGCGGCAGCCCGGGCCCGACCCCCACCACCGCCCGCCACACCGGCACCCGGCCGGGCAGCAGATGCAGAGCCTGCTCGACCGCGACCGTCTTCCCCAGCCCCGTGTCCCCGTACACGCAGCCGATCCCCCGCGCGGCGACCGTGTGCCCCACCGCCTCCACCACCCCGGCCACCTGCCGCGTGGACACCAGCCGCGCCCCCGGCGCGTACAGGCGCACCCCACCCGACACCCGGGTACGCGAAGCGGTCTTCACCGCGCCGGGCCGCGGTTCACCGCCCGTCCCAGACGGCTCGGTATCCGGGCCGTCCACGACCGGCGGACCGTTCGCACCGTCTGCGGAGCCGAGTTCGGCCAGTGCCCGGTCGTACCGGCTCGGCTCCACCCGGCCCGACGCCGCGCGGGCGACCTGAAGCACCCGGCCCGCCCGCAGCTCGTCCTTGATCGCGCGGTGCAGCGTCGCCAACGACGGCACCACCTCGACACCCCACCGCTGAAGCACGCCCTCGTCCTGCGCCCGGAGCATCCTGCGGCGCAGCTCGGCGACGTTCCCGCCCACCTGCGTGAGCACCTCCCACAACGGATCGCCCACCGTGAACCCACCCTGCCGCCGCCGCGCCTCCACCCGCCCCTCGCGCCCCTGCTGCAGCCACCGCCACACCGTCCGCTCCGACACCCCCGCCAAACCGGCCGCGATCCGCACATGCAACGCCGACAGACCGCCCTCGCCCCGATCCACCGCCAGCAGCCGCCGCACCACCACGGCCCGCTCCACCCGCCCGGCCACCGCCGAACCAGCCGGACCCGGCACCGCCTCCCCCACCGAGGTCTGTAAAACCGTCACACGGCCAACCCCACCCGCCCCGGCCACCCACCCGTACAGAAAATGGCAAACCCAACACAATCGGACCACGACCTGCTAACCACACCCGTGACAGCCACCCAGTCACCCCATGACAGCAACCAGTTCCACGACCCGGCCCCGCGGACTGCCGTCAGCACCCCGTCCCGCCGACAGCGCCCTGTACTGACCCTGGCCCACCGAAGAAGGCACCGGCATGCCGGCAGTGGCGGCAACTGCCATCCCGGCTCAGCGAGTCTCACGCCCGACCGGTCAAACGGCACCTGCGTCAAGAAGGCGTGCCCACGCCTCTTCCTCAGTCAGAGGTGAGGCGCCGACAGTCAGCGACGTGCCCGGTGGAGGCGTCGATCCAGTACTGGCTTATGGCGTCCGGGCCGGCTCTCCAAGATGTGCTCGCATGTTCGGGCTCCTGCCGCGAACTCGGCGCCGGTGCGTGCCGTCATCGCCCGGAAGAACGCCCGACCATCCGGGGACTGGCTGCTGGTCGTCCAGCGATACCCGGGACCGTCCAGGAGTGCCCTGTCGACGAGACTTGTGCCGAGACCTTGCCGCTGCACTTCCGGGGAGAGCGAGATTTTCGAAATGACGCCCCGCTCGCACTGATGACAGACCTTCCACACGAGCCGCGCATCGGATATCCCGTCACGGCCGTAGACGCGAACATCCTGGAAACCAGCAGGCCGCGTCGCGGCGTGCAGCAGGAAGAACCACTCGGTCCTCGGACGGCGAAGAAGCATCCACCGCCAACGAAACTCATCCAGCCCGTCAGGTGTCCTCATCGGAGCTCCCTCGCCAGTCCACTGCCGAATCCGAGTCTCGCGGGCGTCCCTGCGGTTGTCCTTCAAACCGTAGGAACAGCCACCTCCACGACAGCCGACCCACCCCACACCGGCCAGAAAACAGCAGCCGCTTGGTCACCTCATGACAGCGGGCCTACCCGCAACTATCCCCATGAACAGACACCCAGCACCCTGTCCCGCTGACACCCACCCAATGCCACCAACGCGCCCGCTCACAGCAATGCAGCAGAGACGACTGTGGCCGGAGGGCGGCAGGCAGTCGAACCGGGGACCCCGTCAAGGCCGTTCGGCAGCAGGCTCCGTGGGGCCGCCGGGCTCCATCATGGCCTTGAGCCGGACACGGAACGCGGCCTGCTCAGCGGCCCGCGCCTGCTTCTCAGCCTCGTCCTCCGGTCATCGTCCTCGGGTTCCTCGTAGTCTTCGTACAGCCATTTCTCTGCGGCTCGCTGGAGCGCCTTCTCGAGCATCCGTTCCTCGTAGTCCTCGTACGTCTCGTCCGGATGGATCTGCCCGGTGCGGCGCTTGATCTCCTCGTCTCGCTCGCGGCGTTCGAGATGCTCCTGCACGGCAGGGTCGGCGTCCGCGCACGTGTACCAACCCCTGCGTGGCAGCGGCTCAGGCGGTCGCTGGCGGTCCTCGATGCGCTCGAGGACCGCATGCCACTCGGCGGTGTCCGCGGCGCTCACGTCGAAGGCTTTCAGGAGCGCGGACATCTGCGCATGGCTGGGCTGTATCTTCCCTCGCAGGATCAAGTGGGCTGTCGAGCGCGTTACACGGTGCCCGTGGGCCTTGGTCGTCTGCTCAATCGTGCGGTAGGAGGGTCGGCCGGCCTGCAGGCGCAGGCGCGTCAGTTCCTCACCCAGGGAGGCTGGGGAGCGGACCTGTCGGGCGCGTCTGCCCCGGCCGGTCAGGTGCGGTCGGGCCTTCTCGATCGCGGCTGCCTTCCACAGGCTCCGGGCTTTCGATTCCCGCCACTGCACGGAGTAGGTGCCGGAGTCACCGGCAGCGCGGGCATAGGCGAGGACGGTCTCAAGCGGGGGCAGGTGGGTGCCGCGAGCGGGCGTCCCTCTGCGTGGGCTGCCGGACAGCAATGCGGACCTGATGGAGTTGCTCGAAGTGCGCTCCGCCTCCTCGGCCAGGCCGCCGCAGCTTTCGTCCGCGTCGCCAAGTGGGCATCCTGGCCCGGCGGAGGAAGGTGGCTCACACTCGCCCGTACCGGCTGATCGTGTGCATCCGCTGGGACTGAGACGTCACATCGACCGAGTCGCTGATCCGCCGGTTCTGAAGCAACTCCCGCTGTCAGAGCGGGGACTTATCATCCGACGCATGAGCGACGAAGTGGTCAAACACGTCTTCATCTCCTATGTCCATGAGGACTCGGGTCAAGTGGATGGCCTCTGCGCTGTCCTGAAGGCGGCACAGATCCCGTACTGGCGAGACCGCCAGGACCTGGGGCCGGGCGATGCCTGGAGAGCCAAGATTCGCACGGCGATCAGGGACGGATCACTCGTCTTCCTGGCCTGCTTCTCAGAGAACTCCCGGGCCAAGGACAAGTCATTCATGAACGAGGAACTGGCGCTTGCTGTCGAGGAGTTGCGCCTCCGTCCGCCGGGACGCGTCTGGCTGATCCCGGTGAGATTCGACGCAGGAAACGTCCCCGAATGGGACCTGGGGGCAGGGCGCGCGCTGAGCGACCTCAACTACTCAGACCTGTTCGGGGAGGAACACACGGCCAACCTGGTCAGACTCGTCACCACGATCGGTCGTCTGCTTGGTGAGAGGAGGCCCGACCCGGCTACCGCACTTGCCGCTGTCGAACAGTCGAAGGCCGCGGACCGAGTGGACCTTCTCAAGCGGCTCACCAAGGAGATGCTCCCCGAGCCCTCGCGACGCATCGAGTTGGACGACCTGGTCTCCCAGGAAGTCCAGCGTGTTCTCGCTGTCCTGAAAGATCAGAACCGCGTGACCGGACCGCTGATCGGCACGAACGAGGAGCAGATCGTTCGCATCGCTGAAGAGGCCCAAGACCTTTGGGCCCTCTCCGAACCGCTGTGCGCGTCGCTCCAGGTCGCGTCACGATGGGGAACGCCGGAATCGTTGACGCCATGGACGAACGGCATCCGGTCTTTCGTGGCAGCGGCGGTCAGGCCGGAGAGCGGGAATTCAGCCCTCATTGGTCTTCGCCATATTCCCGGCATGGTGGGCATCATGACCGCTGCGCTCGCCTGTACGTCGAGTAGCAACTGGGCCAACCTCAAGTCACTTGTCGTCGACCCCTCCGTCCGAGACCGCTACGAACACAAGCCGGCGCCAGTCATCGACATGACGGATCCGTACCAGCCGTTCACCACCACCACGGACTTGATCGCCAACGCTCTCGCGCGCGCCACCTTGACGGGTAGGGACTTGGGCGACTCGTTGAAGGACTTCACGGAACGCAACAACGGCCGGTATCACACGCCGATTGCCGAGTGGCTCCACCACATCCTTCGCCCGGTCTTCTCGGACCAGTTGCCGGACGATGACACGTACAGCACGGAGTTCGACCGGGCAGAGGCGGTGCTCGGGGCGCTCGCGCAAGATGTGACGAACGTGCGTGCGGCCGCAAACCCAGAGGGGCGGTCATGGAGCCGCACCCACTGGTACGGGCGGCCGGCGTGGCGGTCCGGAAGCCACGGCAACCCAGGCGCCGACCTGATGCACGAATTCGAGACTCAAGGCGCCCAGTGGGGCCCTCTCAAGGGTGGACTGTTCGGCGGCAACGAGGACCGCGCCCGCGCTGCGTTGGAGGCCTACCTAACGTCCTTCAATAAAATCGCGGGTCGGCCGTTCTTTTAGCGGGCGTGCCGACTTCTTCGAATTGGGTTCGTACAGGCGCCCTGCGTAAGCGCCTGCGGGAGCCAGCTGCGCGCGAGGATGGGGTCACGGCTGACGACCCCGCTGACGCTGCTGCGCACCCAGTGCAGATTCCCGCGCGAATCCACGCGGTGGGGCCGGGCTGGCGGCAGTTGCTGGAGCGTCTGCATGAGCAGGTCCGCGCGGACCTTCCCGACTACCGTCTCCTCGATCTCAAAGAGAAGCTCGGCGGCTTGCGCCTCTACGTGGACAAGCCGCCGCCGGGCAGCGGCGGCACTCTGCGGAGTCCGATCGCCCGAATCGGGGTGGAGGCGGAGCGTACCTGTGAGTGGCTGAACGGCAGGCCGGGCACAGGGACAGTGGTCGGCTACTCCCGGCGCCCGCCCTGCGTATGACGCTTCACGCCAATCCGATCTGCCCCGGTAGACGCCGGGTATCGGGAGATCTGTCTTCGAGGGTGTGGCCGTGTTCGAGGCTTTTGAAAACCACGGCGCTTTTGGGGGCCCAGTCGGCGTGGAAGGTGGACCAGGTGCGGCAGGCCGGGCAGTCCCGGCCGATCAGAAACGGGCGCAGCAGGTGCAGCGTGCCATCGGTGTCGCGGAGGTAGAGGCTGCCCTTCTCGAGGTCGTTACTCGATGAAGTCATGGTGCGGGTCGGGACGACAGGGTGGTCTCCGGCCAGTTCGCGGTATTCCACCTGGGCGCTGCGGGCGAAGGTGTCCCAGCGGATGTCGGTGACTTCAATCAGCTGCAGGTCGGCCAGGAAACGAGCTCGTTCGACCAGGCGGGTCAGGTCGGCGAAGGCGACGTCGATGGCGTGGGGCAGGTCGATTGGGTCGACACGCCGCAGGTGGGCCTGGTCGTTGCGGCGTTCGCTCAGGGCTTGGCGGGCCTTCTCGGCATCCGCATGCGCCAGCAGTGTCCGGATGTCATTGAGGGGGTGGGCTTCGGGAAGGTTGTTGAGCTGTCGGCTGGTCGCGGCTTCGTTGAGTACATTGGCCCAGTCGCCGAAGCCGGGGCCGCTGCGCCCGCCGGCGAGCTTGTCCCGGATCGCCGTCACGGCCCCCAAGGTGATGTTCTGGGCGTGAGCGAGGGCGAGGACGAGCTGGGCGACGTAGCACAGCAGTTGCTCTGCGGTGTTCAGGATCGCGGCGTAGGCAGTCTGGGCGTCGCCGGCGCTGATGCGAGCCTCGGTCTCGCGCCAGCGGCAGGCGACGGGGTAAGGAAAGCGGGTGCGGACGCTGTGGCCAAGATCGTCGAGCAGTGAGGCTGCTTCGACTCGCGACCTCAGTGCGCGGCCGGAGTCGATGACACGGGCACGTGAGCGGGCTGCGGTCTTTCCCAGGAAGACGGACTCGATCACCGACTCGGCCTCCTGCTCCCAACGTTTGAACTGCTGCTTGGCGGCCGTCATTTCGTCGAGGGCCTTGGTCAGCGCCTCGTCGGGCTGCGGAACAGGCAGCACGGACAACGCTTCCATGGTGGTGGTTGCCAGCCGTGGCCCGGCCAGAGTCAGGGCGAGCGGAGTACGCAGAAACAGGGTGATCAAGCGGGCCTGTGGCCGGGAGAGCGGCTTGATGGGCCTCAGGACCACCACCTGGTCGGACGCAGCCGCGGGAAGGTCGTCGTCACCGGCCTCGGCGGTGAAGAAGCCGTGCGGGGGCACCATGAACGGGGCGATCAGGCGGCGGATCACCAGGTCTCCCGCAGCGATTTGCTGATCTTCCGGGATGGTCGCCCACAGGGTCTCCTCCGACGGCGGGGCGATCGTGCCGTCCCGGCCGATGTCCCGTGGCCGAACCATGCGCACCCCGTCAGGGTCCTTCGATGACGTCAGCTGCTTGCTCCCCTTCAAGGCTGCGTCACTGAAGGAGGTACGGTGGAATGTGAAGAGATCACCGAGAGCATTGACGGCTCCGAACCCTGCCAGGTCCTCGCGGCGCTGAAGGATGTGCGGGTCGAAGCGATCGAAGTACAGGCCCTGTTCAGGGCCGGGCGGCTCCCGCAGCACATAGCCGTACCTCCCCTACCGCCCTGCCGGGCCAGCAGCCGCTCGAAGTCCTTGACGACAGATGCATCATCGGGGCGAGGGCGCGGCACCTGGAAAACCTTCAGGACCGGCCTGGTCTGTGCACGCGGCCGCAGGAGGACAACCGCCGATTCCACATTCGCGTGCAGTTGCGTCAGCATGCCCGCCCCATAGACCACCAGCAGTGTGTCCCAGTGCTCGGCCACCTTCGTGCGCATCTCGGCTGCCCAGGGCTGGTCCGATACCCAGGCGGACGCGGGAAGCAGCACCGCCATCACAGCATCGGGTGAAGGCGGGCGGCAGGAGATCATGACCTCGGCGTAGAAGGAGTCGGAACCAACAGCACAGCGCCCGTCCGACTCCGTCCTTCGCTCCCACGTCGGTGCCAGGAGCAGTGGTCCATCGGCGAGAAGTTCCCCAGAACGCGCGGCCAGTTGATCCCATGGCAGCTCGCCCACGCTCTGCCAGGCCTCCGGTGCCCGAAAGACCAACTCGTTCCTCTGGGCGAACCGGACGCTGCTCAGCACAGTCGGCGAGCCCTCAAACCCGATGGCAACCAGCTGTTCACTGAGTGACGACAACCGTGTGGTCTCACCACACCCCCCCAAGCCTGATGTGCGCATTCCTGCTGACGAAGCCTAGAGGTTTTTGATCATTGCCATCCCTGATTCGTTGCTTGCGCACCGGATAGTCATTGGAGAGCGCCTGCTGCACGAGCAGTGGGTGACAGACCTGTTCCCGGGCCAGCTGGATCTTGTACACACGGTCTCCCCTTGGGTTTCCGTTCAGTCCCGGTAAGTCAGGGAGGTTAGGGTGACCGCGACGCGCACCATGGGGGGTGCCAAACGAACAAGGCACGCTGGAGGTGAGCATGGGGCTGCGCCCAACACACCTTGGCTACGCCTACCAGGACCTGCTCACCGCGCTGCGACTGGTGGACCTGGCGGTGGGACGTGCGAATTCCCTGCTGGTCGACACGAAGATGTTTACCGGGGACCGATTCGATGACATCACGTGCGAGTGGGACACCGGCAGCCGCGAGCGGCTGCAGATCAAGCACACGGATCACGACCGCGCGTTGTCGCTGGAGAGTTTCACGAAGGACAAGCGAGGCCTCCGCCTGGATCTGCTCTTCTCCTCCATGGAACACGACTTCACCTCGGGCCCGGGTGCCTCGCATCGCCTCGTCGTGCGCGACACGGAACCGGAGGATCCCGAGCTGACCCGGGTGCTCACCCCGGTCCACGCGAGCACCGATCCCGGGCCTGCACTGCACGGCCTGAGCAGCAAACGGTTCCGTTTCGACGCCGCTGCGCTGCGTGCACACGCTCCGTGGAAGGAGATGCTCGCACAGGTCAGTGATGACCTGCTCAACCGCGCTTGCGCCTCCCTGGTCGTCGACACGGATCTTCCGGCGTGCTCGCTCAATATCCGTGAGCCCGGGCCAGCCGAGGTGGCCTTGCTGCATCGCATCACCGAAGAACTCGGTGCCGGACGGCCGCCGAACCGGCACCGCATGCCCGAGGAGGTGGCGCTGGCCCTGATCGAGACGGCCAAAGCGGCGCGCAGCCGGGCGGGGACCGTGATGGTTGAGGACTTGCTTCCTCGTCTGGGCCTGGAAGTCGATTTCGGAGCGGTCCGTGAGGGACATCCGGTGGACCGTGCCACCGAGCTGAGACGTCCTACGGTGCTCACGGGCGTGGTCGCGGCCGTGAAAGACGCTGCGCAGCACGGGGGTGTCGTGGTGGTCACTGGCGCTCCCGGCATCGGCAAGTCTTGGTTGTGTGAGCAGCTCGGGGATGCGCTGCGGGAGACATGGCTGGCGGTGAGGCATCACTGCTGGCTCGGCGCCGCGGACATCGACCGGGAACAGCGCGTGCTCACCGAGGTCGTGGTCGGCAGTCTGCTGAAGCAGCTGGGTACGGCCGTTCCGGAGGCGCTGGCGCAGGTCCGGCCACGCTACGCGGCCACGCCGGAGACGCTCACGGCTGCGGTCACTGCTGCGCGCGGCCTGGCTCCGGACCGGCCGATCGCGCTGATCGTGGACGGTATCGACCATGTCAGCCGGGTTCTTGGGTCCACTACCGGCAGCGCCTTTCGTCCTCAGGTGGACCCGGCGGCTTCTCTGGTCGCGGACCTCTCCGCCCTGGAACTGCCGCCCGGTGTCGTGCTCGTCCTGGCCAGTCAACCTGGCCCTCACCTCGAGGCCGTCCACGCCGCCGATGCCTCCCGTCTCACCGTTGCCCCGCTCGACCGCGCCGAACTGCATGCTCTGGCGGGCCGTCTGGGCGTGCTGACGGTCCTGGCGTCCTCGCCTGCCGGTGAGGGGCTCGATCCCGCTGCGCGGGTGGAGGCCGCGGTCGCACTGATCGATGAGCGCTCTCGAGGCAATGCTCTGTATGCCACGTATTTGTGCCGGCAGGCCGTTGGTCCTGCCCCGCGCCTGGGAGTGGCGCCGGATGGTGCCGGCGATCCTCTGGAGAGGTTGCGGACGGTGCCGTCGTCGGCGCATGACCTCGACGACTACTACGCCTATCTGCTGGCCGGTCTGACCCCCGGTCAGCGTTCTGCTGTCAGCATGCTCGCGGTCTGCGACTTCGCTGTGACCGCATCGGAGCTCGAGGAGATTTTCCCGCTGCCCGGAATGCAGATCGGTGCCGCGCTGAACAGCGTGGCACCGATCGTCGCGCAGCAGCCGGGTATCGGCGGACTGAAGATCCATCATGAGAGCTTCAGCCGCTTCATCCGCCGGGTCGACGGCGACGACGGGTGGGTCGATCAGGTCCGGTCCCGGGCCGCTGACTGGTTGTCCCGTCGGGGCTTCTTCACCGATCCTCGCGCCTTCCGGCACCTGCCCGAACTGCTGGCCGCACTGGGGCGCGATGACGAACTCGCTCTGCTGATCGGGCCCGATTTCCTCTCCTGTGCGATTGCCGGGCTGCAGCCTCCTCAGGCCATCGTCCACACTCTGACCGTTGCCGCGCGGAGTGCGGTGGTCCGCAGCGACTGGCCCACTCTGGTGCGCTGCGTCGAACTGAGCCGGGCGCGGGCGACGTATGAGGACGAAGGTCTGCCGGGTTCCCTGGTGCCGTATGCGGATGTGCTGGTGGCGCTGGTGGGAGCCGTCCGCGTGGCGGCGAGCCTGATGTATGAGGGTGTGCCAACGATGTCGGCTCGGTGGGGCCTGGAACTGTGTGCGGCGGTCGACCGGGCCGGCTGTGCCGCCCCGTGGGAGGCGTACCTGACGGCCTGGGACGAGGCACGCAAGGATGAGCGTGTCCACTACGGTTCCGAGAGCGATGAGTCGGTGTTCCTGGCGGAGTTGCGTGGACGGATCCGGTTGCCGGCCCGGGCTGCTGACGATGTCGAGCTCGGGCAGGTTCCGCGTACGCTCGCGCAGCGGGTGACCCGGTTCCTCGACCAGGAGGCTCTGACTTCGCCTGAGCGTGCGCTGGGTGTGCTGTTGGACTGTCTGGGTCCAGACCCGTTGCTTGAGAGCGCGGAGCTCATCGAGCAGCCCGATCGGCGCGCGGCCCTTTTGCTGCACCTTGCGGACGCCCATGGCACCGTGGGCGGCGCGCTGCCGTCTGCCCGCGCGCTGGCCACCGCGGCCTGGGCCAGCGGGCCGTGCGACCCGCGGCGCCTGCTCCGCCATGGCGTGGCGGTGTCAGACCTTGTCGAGGAGATCTTTTCCGGGGACATCGCCGCGGTTCTCGCGGAAGCAACACAGGATGTACTGACCGACCGTGCCAGCGGCCTGTCCGGCCCGGTGAACAGGTGGCTGACACTGCTGGCCGTGGCCCATGCCGCCGATCCGCAGGCGCCCGCCCGACTGCTCCCCCTCCTGGACGGCGATGGCTTCTACCGTGCCTGGCTGCGCTTCACCCTTGCCACCGTCGGCCTGCACCGCGACATCGAGGCGGGCACTCTCACAGCCGAAACCGCGTCCGCCACCGTGCGTGTGGCGCTCGAACAACTTGCCCAGCATGCACATGCGTTCGCGGGCAGCCCCCGGGCCTGCGATCTTGCGGACATCCACCGGCAGGTGCGGCAGGTGCTGCACGACGCCGTCGCCCTGTTGCGCGGCGATGATGTCGCTGTGGGCATTGCCTCCCTGCAAGCTGTCAGCCAGGGCACCACCACCTCTCTCATGGGCATGGCCGGAACCGGTCCACTGATCACCACGGAGCTGGTGTCCCTGCTCGCCGGGAGCGTCGGCCAGGCAGGGTCCGACGTCGTGCACGAGCTCATGCGCACGCTGCGCGAAGCGCAAGCCGAGCGCCGTGCTCTGTATGCGGAGGACGCCGACTTCGAGCTTGAGATGGCCCGCGTGAGTCTCGCCTGCGACGACCCGCACGAGGCACAGCGATGCTGGGAGCGCGCCGCCCGCTACATGGGGGCATACGGCGGCCACAAGGACATCACCATCGAGGAACTGCTGGATCCGCTGCCTCAGCTCATGCAAGCCGATCCCGTTCAGGCGCAGGTGCGTCTGGCGCGTGCGCAGCCTCTTGTCTATCTCGTCGCGGACTGCACCGACGGACGGGGCACGGCGGGAACGCCGCAGGAATGGTGGCGTTCCCTTGCACGCCTGGATCCGCGGGGTGCCGCGCAGTTGGGCGCCCAGGTGCTGCTGGCCGAGCCCGGGCTGCCCGATGGCCGGGTGGGCGCGGCCCACCGGCAGCTGCTGGCCACGCAGGCTGACACGGCCGACCCCGTCGTCCTGGCCGCGCTCCGCATCGCCGCTGGACCCGATGGCCGCAGCATCCAACAGGACGTTGCTCTACTCACAAGGCTTGCTGACCTGCCCGGCGACGACGCAGCCCGTGCATCGCGTCTCCTGCCGGTGCTGGCCAATGCGATCACCTCTACCTACGACGACCAGACACTGATCGCCGCATCGCAGGCTGCCGGGGACGAGCCCACTTCTGCGCTGCGCACAGCAGCACAGCGTTGTGGCGGTGAGGGCGGCTCGCCCTGGGCGCCCCGCCCCGTGCCCAACAACACCTCACGTGACTGGTTCGGCCCCGAGAAGCGCCCAACCACAGACGCGTATCTGCACGCCCAGCAGCGCCCGACGCTGTCAGAAGGTGTTGCTGGCGCGCTTGCCGCTGTCCGTGACCGCGTCAGCAAGGCATACGACGCCCCCTCGGGCCCACGGTGGTCGAGGGATGCCCTGGCCAATGCGGTCGGGTGGCGGCTCTTGGAGATCATCGACTGTCAGGGAACAGAGGCAGCCGCCCAGTTCCTGCACCGGATCGCCGACGAGACGAACGCCTCCAACCCTCTTGAGCTACTGGCCGACCTCGCCGTGGGGCTCCGCTTGCGCCAGGACAGCGATCCTGGTGTCTTCGGCCCGCTCGCCGCTACGGCCGGCATGCTCGCCTACACCAAGATGCGAGGCGCTGGGGGATGGCGTTCCTTCGGCGGCAATGACCGGCTGGATCTGTGGCAGCAGGCGCACTCCGCGGACCCGGCCACCGCAGCCCGCAACCTCGCAGACCAGGTGGCCCACGCCGTGGCCGAGGCGTCCTACAGCCGCACTATCGGTGTCAGCCTGGCTCTGGTCTCGGCGTTCGCTGTTCAACCTCCGCTTGCTTCGCCCCGGGCTGTCAGCGCTTTCGCCTGTTGGGATGCGGCGTTTGGCGTCATCGCCCACCGTCTGCCGGGCCGTGCACGTCTCGGTCAGGGGGCCTACCACCCGGTGCCGGAGCAGGCGACCCAGCACGACATCGACACCGCGCTGTGCGAGCTTGCGTTGGCCACGATTGCCCTGCCCGAACGTGGCGACAAGCGCCGCGCCCTGATCGCAGCGACGATTCTGCTGGCCAGCCGTTCCGACCAGGCGCAAGCAGCCCTGGCGCGCATCCTCTCCTTCGACCTCGGCGCTGGCCCCCTGACCTGGCTCCTGACCGTCCTACAAGGCCACCTGCCCGACGGACCCTTGGATGCCGCGCTCCTCGAACAGCTCGTCACGCTGTGCGGCAGTGACGAGCTGTCCGTCCGTGCGGATGCCTCCGCCATCCTGGCGCGCGCCGGTCATCAGGCGCCCGCACCCGCGGCAACGGCAGCACATCCGACACTCGCACGCGCCATCGCCGCCGCCCTCTCCCCTTCCGAGGGCAGCGCATGAACAACCCTCGGGAGTTCGCGACCCACCTCGTCGACCACTTCCTGGGCGATCGTCTCGACGCCGCCGGCAGTCCGGCCGGGCTGCGCGAGACCGTCATCGACCTCGTGGTCGATGCCCTCCCCCACGTCGAGACGCTGATGGGCACACAGCTGGATCTTCTGGCCAATGGACGCCGCAGCCAGCTTCCCGACGCCTACCTCGCCGACCAGGCCGCCGCCGAAGACTCCCTGCAGCGCGCTGCCGCCGGCCTGCGTGCCGCGCTTGCCCAAGCGGGACATCTCGGCAACGCCCAGAATTTTGAACGCGGCGCGGCCGCGCGACTGCGCGATGCCCCCCGCGCGGCCCTGCGTGGCGAACTCGCCCGCATTCCCCGCCCTCTGACTCGGCCCGAGGCGCTGGTGTGGTCGCTCGATCCAGCACCATGGTTCAGTGACAGCCAGCAAACGGATGAGCCCTGGCCGCCTTCCGGCTTCGCTTCGGTCGCGGGCCTGGGGTCCCTGCCGGGAAACGCCATGGCCTTTGCTCGCGTGGGTGAAGGACCACACGAGGGCTGGGTACAGATCGGCTTGTTCGAGCGGCAGCGCACTCCTGCACGCCGATACCCGGGTCAGCCCGCCCGGCAACTGCAGATCGCCGTCGGCCTGGAAGCCCTCGACGACGACCCGCCGCCCGGCACGCTGCCCGCCTCCCAGGCCCCCTGGCAGCTGTGGACCACCCCGTGGCGGCGCCTGGGACTCGGCCTTACGACCGAGTCAGCAGCCGAGCACATCAGTACCGCAGACCAGGCCTTGACGGCCCTCACCGACGCTGGAGTCACTGGCCTGATCGATACGCCTCGCCCTCGAACCCTGAGCGGCCTCGGCCTGCCCCTCTACGTACTCGCACCCGCCGCCAGCGTCGTGGCCGCACTCGGACTTGAACCCACAGCGGGCATCTGCGGGTTCAGCCTCAGCGACGCCACCGGTGAGGCACTGATCTGCCGCCAGTGGCACGGTCACCTCGTCCACGACGGAAACTACGAACCGCTCCTGCCCGCGGTCGCGGGAGCTGATCTGCTCATCCGGCCCGATCTGTTCGCCCGGCTGCACCACACGATCGGCGCCGCCCGCTGCCGAGCCGGCGTCAATGTTCACCACATGTCAGCTGACGACACCCTCAACGACGAGGACTGAGGGGCCCCCGCCGAACGACGCTCCCATCAACCCGCCTTCATGTGGCGGGCGTGCCGCGGCCTGATCATCCGCGTCGGCGGCCGGGCGGGCAGTCGGTCAAGCTACCTGAGGGTTTTGCGGAGCCGTGAGCTCGTGGACCGTGACAAGGCCCGTCGCCTCCTGCCTTGCGGCTACTACCTGCTGGCCAGGGCCTCGGCATCCTCGAACGACGGTAGCGCGCGAACACCACACGCTCACGGGTTCCGGATGTTCGCCTGGTCCAGCGCGGTGGCATCCGAGGCGGCATAGAGGAACTCCAGGAGCTTGCCGTATGCCTTGCCGTGGGCTGCTTGCTGTTCTGCCCCGTGTTGCGGCGTCTCCGTTCCGTTGTCCACCGCATGCAGCCAGTCGATGACTGCGCCAAAGTCATCTACCAGGGCGCCAGTTGCCGCTTGAGCCCCGTTGGCCATCGGAAAGGGGCCTTCCACGAAGATGACATGCATGAGCCGGCTGAGGTGTTCGTTCAGAGCACGTGCTTCGTTCCAGAGGCGGCGGGCGGCTTGGCGGCGCTCCTCCCGCTCCTCAGGCGGGTCGCTTGCAGCGATGCCTCCCAGCTTGATGGCCGCATCGCCCAGTGCCCGGTGCACTTGGCTCCAGCCTTCGGCGAAAGCCAGGTAGGCGCTCTTGCGTGAATCGCTCAGAGCACGAGCCCGGTCAGCTTCTATCTGAAGGCGAGCTTGACCTAACTGCGTCTCAGATTGAATCTTCGCCTGTTGCTCTGCCTTTCTCCCGGTAATCCATGCGGATGCCGTAGCGCCGACGGCGCCGACGGCAGCGCCGATGACGCCGCCGAGGAGTCCTGCAAATCCTGCGTCCATGACGTGAATTCTGCTGGCCAGGCGTTGGGGTTACCAGTGGGGCGCGATCATGTGCCCCCGGCCGGGCCGCTGAGGGAGCTCACTGCTG
Organism: Streptomyces sp. NPDC012935; assembly: GCF_042900345.1. Classification (NCBI taxonomy): domain Bacteria; kingdom Bacillati; phylum Actinomycetota; class Actinomycetes; order Kitasatosporales; family Streptomycetaceae; genus Streptomyces; species Streptomyces sp. NPDC012935. The sequence continues at coordinate 27,324 of NZ_JBIBBC010000031.1, read as the reverse complement.
GACTTCACGAGCTGTACGTCGCCGCGGGCTGCCCGAGTCTGCGGGACATCAGCGATTCCATCGCCGGCAACGACAACGCTCCTACGACGGTGAGCCACGAACGTGTGCGGCAGGTCCTCACCGGTCATGGGGAGAACGCCAGTTGTGCGGTGGTCGTCGCCATCGTCATGGCTCTCGCCGGCATGGCCCGGCCGGTTCGCGATGCCGAGGCCGAGGCCGAGCGGTTCTCACGGCTATGGCGCGTCGTGGCCGGTCTTGAGCCCTGGAAGCCCTTCCGACCGGATCTGGTTGTGCGAAACGGCACTGGTCTGCTCCCGCATGCCGATGACGACGCCGTGCTGAACGTCCGTCGTTTCGCGGCCGTTCGCCCCAGGCCATCGCTCGCCATATGTGCCAGGTCGGCGCTGACGAGCGTGTGGAGGCGTTCCTCACGGGCCTGGTCCGGCTGAGCGACGCCATGATGATTGTCCGGCTCGTCGAGCAACTACGGGTGACCGCCCTGCACGAGACTGCTGAGCGGCTGATCGACCTGTCTGCGCAACACCTGCCTTTTCACAGTCTGGACTACCTCCTGTGGCTCTTCTACAAGGAAGACTGGCGCCCGCATGTGCTCTTGACAGCTGTTGCTCGTCACCGCGCTCCCGGCGAGGTGTGCGAACTGCTGCGGCAGATGCTCGAACGCCAGCTCCCAGAGGCGGAAGCCCTGCATAGCCTCTTCAGGGAGCTAAGGAGCGACGATGACAATGCGGAACTGGAACAGATGCTGGAAGAGGCCGATGCGGGCTAAAGGCTGTTGCAGATCGGCGATCACGGCAGGTTCCGGCCACCCGCAGCAAGGTCAACTGCCCGATTGCGCGACGATTTCCACCGTTCTGGTGAGGCCTTCGAAGCCCCTGCTGCGAGATCGGTCCGCGTTCTGCAACAGCCTTTAAGGGTTGTCCCGCATGTCAGGCCGCGGCTGTCATCCTGGCCGGTGCGTGAGAGAGGATCAGGGCAACCTGGCCCATCAAGTGTTCAAGAGGCAACTGTGGTTGACGGCGCGCAGACGCTCGAGCTCTTCCGGTTCGCAGATACGGTCCAAAGCGTCGCCGTTGAGGTGAGATGTGGTGCGCCTCTGACGATGGGCGAAGAGCGGCGCTACCCAGCAGAGATCGTTCTGAAGAGCGGCTTTGTCAATGGGCGCATCGGTCTACAGGTATCGCATGAGGATCTGGACGAGTGGGAGCGTTGCCTCGATGCCCTTCAGGCTGAGGAGGGCGCCGAGTGGCCGGCCGGTGGCCGCAGCGCCTGGGTGGACGTGGTTCCCGATGACCCGGTGGGGGTGACTGTGCACGACTCGCCGTCGACGCAGATTGCGGTGCGTGTACCGATCGACGTCGCCTCGGATTGGCTGGAGGAAAACCGGCTTCGGTTGGACCGCGTCCGAGCGGCTGTCTCAGCGTCCTCATAGGGCTCGCAGGGTGTGATGATCTTCGTGTGGCTGGAGTGATCACGGCGTCGGAGTCGTCTTGGATAGCACCGTTCACCGGGCTGAGCCCGCGCTGCTTCCGCAAGTTGGTGACTGCACTTCGTCGCGACGGAGCGGGCGCGGTCCGGCGGGGTCGGCCGTGGAGCCTGCCGTTGGACGACCGGGTGCTGCTGGTCGCGGCCTACTGGCGGACGAACTTGACGTTGCGCCAGCTCGGCACCCTCTTCGGGATCTCGAAGTCAGCGGCCGACCGTGACATCGACCATCTTGGGCCCCTTCTCGCGCTTCGGCAGCGTCGACGGTTCCGTAAGGACACCGTCCTCGTCGTGGACGGCACCCTGGTGCCTACCCGGGACCACACGGTGGCTGAGCAGTCCAAGAATTACCGGTACTCCACCAACCACCAGGTGGTCATCGACGCCGACACCGGCCTCGTAGTCACGGTCGGTCAGCCCTTGCCCGGCAACCGCAATGACTGCAAGGCATGGGAGCTGTCCGGAGCGAAGTCCGCCGTCGTCCACACAACAGTGATCGCCGATGGTGGCTACCGCGGCACGGGACTGATCATCCCGCACCGCCGTGAACCCGGGCAGGCAGAACTTCCGGCCTGGAAAGAGGAGCACAACCGCTCGCACCGCAAAGTCCGCGCCCGCGTCGAGCACACCTTCGCCCGCATGAAGGGCTGGAAGATCCTCCGCGACTGCCGCCTCAAGGGCGACGGCGTTCACCACGCGATGCTCGGCATCGCGCACCTTCACAACATCGCCCTCGCTGGATGACCCGCGGGGCCAGACGCAGGGTCCGCCGACTCAGCACTGCGACCATTGCGGGACAAGCCTTAAAGGCCGTTGCACAAGGCTCTGAGCTGGGCATCTCCCTGGTATGGCCGGGGTGTTAAGGGCTGAGCGGGTGTGGGTGGAGACATTCACCGGGCTGCAGGTGACGCAGTTTGCGCGTCTGTTGAAGGTTGTGCGGGAGCGGGGCGGCAATGGCACTCTGCGGGGCCGGCCGTGGTCGTTGCCGCTGGCCGAGCGGGTACTGCTGGTTGCGGTGTACTACCGCACGAACCTGACCATGCGGCAGCTGGGCCCGCTGTTCGGCGTCTCCTCCTCCACCGCATGCCATGTCATCCGACGGCTGGGGCCGCTGCTCGCACTCGAGCCTGCCTCCCGTCCGGCCAATGCCCCGGAACGGATGTGAATCGTGGACGGCACGCTGGTCCCGGTCCGTGACCGGAAGGTGGCCGCCTCCAGCCGCAACTACCGCTTCTCCGCGAATGTGCAGGTCATCGTGGACGCGGACACCAGGCTGGTGATAGCGGCGGCCCGTCCGGTTCCGGGCACCACGGCGGACGCGCATGCCTGGCGGGCATCCGGGCTCAGCCAGCACTGCCAGGACGTGACGGTGCTCGGCGACGGCGCCTACCTCAACTGCGGGATGGCGGTACCACACCGCAAACGCCCGGGACGGGCTCTGCTGAAGGCTGAGGAGGACGACAACGCCGAGCACCGCAAAGTCCGCGCCCGCGTGGAACACGTCATCGGCCGGATGAAGAACTACAAGATCCTCCGCGACTGCCGCCAGCGCGGCGACAGTCTCCATCACGCGGTCCAGGCCGTCGCCCACATGCACAACCTCGCCCTCGCCTTATGAACAGACATCGCCACTCACGGGCTCTGACCTGCCCGGACACGACCTTGTGCAACACGCTTTAGGCAACCGTGGGCCCGGGGCGCCGGGCAGCGCGCTGTCGGCTAAAGGCGGCGGTTCCGCCTCCTGCGAGGCGACGTCGACGCCCTTGGCGTCGCGCTCAAGGGGCTGGCGATCGCCGAAACGACCCCCATGGCAACAGCGACGACCTGCCACGATGCGCTGCCTCGCTGACGTCCCGTCAACTACCGTCGCCGCCGCAGGAGCCCCGTCGACTCTGACCTGACGGGGCCCCTGATCCGCCAAGGCGAACGACTCAGTCGTCCCCGGCGAGAGATTCAGAAGCCACAGAAAGGGCTTCCCTCAGAGAATCCACGACTTTCTGGTCATGAAAGAGGGCATTCTCCACACGGTAGAGACCTCCGGAAAGTGGAGTGAGGCGAGCCTCCCCGCCCCCTTGAAATCGGCGGCGTGAGCGAAGTCGTAGCGTTCCATGGCTGAGAGTCGGGAAGAAACCACCGAAGCGACCATACGAATAGGCTTCTTCCACGAGAGGACGCTCCTCGGAAAATTCCTCAGCAGTCCGCAGCCAATTCCACTGAGCGAGCGTTGGATCACCTGACTCGCGGGCTCTTGCTTGACGCCCCGGCGCCATAAACGGGAACTTTCCGGCGAAATCATCCACCGAAATGCCATCCCGCCAGGACGCTACCGCATCAATCAGATCGTCGAGATCATCGGTCGCACCGTCGGCCCAGGTGAACCCCTGCCCTTGGATTGCAACGAAGAAGGCCCTGCTCTGGCTGTCGAGCTGAATAGAGATCCTTCCTCGACTCGAATCCAGCTCGGCCGACGTGAGCAGGTCGGGTCCCGACGCGTGGTGACTGTAAACCCGCCCCAGGTCGAGGCTCTTCTTCACAGCCGCCAGTTCCATCAACGAGATGAGACTTCCCGCTTCAAGAACGTCTGGGTTGAGGTCAGAGTCAAGCGAATCCACGTTCACGAACCCCCTTTAAATTCGTTTCGTCCAGCGGCCGATGGAGTGCGGCTGCCGGAGACGAAACCCGCCCGAAGCGGCTGGGCGGAAATCCTCCTCTGCGAGGACGGACGATGCGAGTGCCGCGCCCCGCCTGTCACTGACGGACAGCACGCCATGCTCCCGCTGATCGTCTCCGCCTTGAGGTTGTCCTGCGACTCGGCACCTTCGCACCCAAGACACGCCGGAAAGCCCTGCAAGGACGCCTGGGACACCACCCACGCTCTGAACACGATCGACCCCTGGCGGAACTCACCTTGGCCCCGTAGCTGGCAACGCACCTACCAGCACCCCAAGCTGGCCGCCGGTGGCCGACAGGCACGCAGAAGTTAGAGCTCATCCACGGTGTGCAGCAAGGTCGGAGCACCGCCAGCACCATCCCGGCCTCGCAGCGCCGCGTCTGCGCTCGCGCTGGCCGGGCCCCGTCGTCTCGTCCGGCGCGCAGTCGAAGACGGCAAGGTCAAGGGCCCGGCTTGAGGAAGCAAACCGGGCCCCGTTGGATCTTCTTAACTTGGCCTGGGAGGCGCCTAGGAGGTGCTGTTCAGCTGACTCCGGTGGATCGCCGAGATCGCGCTTTCCTGGAACTCAAGGTCTCCTGAGTCCACTCGCTCGGCCAACCACTGACGCAACTCTCCATAGTTGATCGTCGGCGCTATGTCGACGGCCAAGAGGTTCTCGAAGCCGCCCGCGGTCTCCCAGCTACAGCCCGCGTCACGAAGCCGACGCTCCACGGACTCCCGGAGGCCGCTGCGCAGGAAGACGACTCGGATCGTCGAATGCCCGGACTCCAACGTGAAGCTCTCGAATACGAGCTCACGTCGCTCGTGGTCCGGCCTGACCCGGATCAGGTCTCCGTACGCGATGCCGCGCACGAAGAACGGTGTGTTCACCACCTTGATCTCGGACCTGACGTCCGTCTTCTCGCCCCAGAGGCGTTCCACCGAGACCGGTGGCCAGTCCGCGTGCTCTGCCTCAAGGTCAAAGGCAACCTTGAACAGCTTCGCACCACTGGCCGAGACCGGCCGCTCGCTCGATTCGGACACATCTACTCCTCGGGCAGGAATTCCCGCAACTCGTCGTCCCATTGTTCGACTGTCTTCGCAGACTTGTCTCTGTTACACCGCCGGCAGGCAACGCAACCGTTGTGCGGTGACCCGCAACCTCCCTGCGCCTTGGGAATCTCGTGGTCGATCTGAGCGTCGTCCGGCTGTCCCTTGATGGGGTTGCCGTCGGCGTCCCGCGAAGCGCGCCGTTCCACCGTGCGACCACAGTAGTCACACAGGAGGACCCCGTCGTTGGCCTCGAGGTTCTCGTCGTAGACCTTCTGCCGACCGGCGTCGGTGAAGTCATCACCCGAACGGTCGTCCGGGTGAGTCCCGCAATTGTGCACGAGGAGGGGAATTTCCTCCGTAAGGACGTAGTACGTGTGCGTGTCACTGATGGTGAGGTCGTGGGTACGCTGGCGCTGGTCGAAGGATCGGGTGGCCGTCAGCTCGGCCGGGCTGCCGTCCGCGATGTGCAGGCGCATGCCTGGCTTGAGCTGCCCGGCTTCCACCCACCGCTGCTCCGAGTCCGCCCAGAAGGGGTGGGTCGTGGTGGATACCAGGGTTTCGGTCTTGCCTGACTTGCTCTTGACCGTCAGGTCGACGAAATGCTTATCGTCCTCGGTAACGATCGTGCCGACGACTTCCCGGGACTTGGTTGCCCCCGTTTTCGGGTCCGTCACTACAACCTCGTCGCCCAGTTTGACCTGCTCGATCTTCTTGGTCTTTCCACTCGCGAGCAGCACTTTGGTGCCAGGCAGGAAGCTGTGCTTGCCGCCGATTGGGCAGGAGCCGCTGTCCTCGTTCTTCTTTCTCTTCTTGAGGGCTTCCGCTGCCTTCTTCCTGGCGTCCGCTAGTTTGTCCGTCGCCCGGGAGAGGCCGGCTCTCGCCTTGCCGACCGCCTTGTTGGCCTTCCACAGGTCCTTGGCCCCGCCGATCAGGTCGCCGATCAGGCCGGTGACCCGCTTGGCTAGTTTGATGCCCTTGGCCCAGTTCCACGGCGCGCCGTACTTGGCGAGGATCTTGCCTGCCAGGCCGCCGGCGAAGCTGCCGGCGATGTTGAGCAGGGTCTCGCCGCAGGCTCCGACGTCCCCGGTGGAGATGCAGTCGAGGGCTGCGTCCACGCCCAGGATGTCCCGGGCGATCTTGACTAGGGCCTTGCCCGCGGATTTGATCCGCTGCTTGGCGGAGGACTGCTGGGACTGCGCGCCCGCCAGATTCGCGGCAGCCGCGCTGGCATCGGACTGAGCGTCTACAACGGGGTCCGAGTTATAGCCGACAGGCTGGCCTCCGCGGCACTCGACCCGTGGGTCCTCACAGGCCGCGTTCTTCAGGCCAGTGGGATCGGCGTTGGTGACCGGCGAGTTGGTCGCGTACGCGTAGCCGTTGATCTGCTGTGGCTGCGTGTAGTCGATGAGCGGGTCGACCGAGATGAACTTTCCGATCACCGGGTCGTACTCGCGCGCCCCAAGGTGCGTCAGTCCGGTCGACGCGTCGATGGTGCCGCCGACATAGCCCTTCTCACCCGGCCAGGTTCCGGTCTTCTCGCCGCGGGCTACGCCGTAGGGGTCGAAGCGGCGCTGGCTGATCGCGCCGGTCGTGGCGTCGATCGCCACCTCGCCCGTGCCGTGGTGATCCGAGGCGACATAGGACAGCTTGGCCGCGGTGCGGACCGCGACCGCCTGTCCGGCGAACTCGTAGTAGCGGGTGGCTTCCGTCTTGGTGCCGTCGGCCGACAGCTTCAGCTCTGTACCGGGCAGGTAGACGGTGGTACCAGTTGGGTCCTTGCGGACGAGCCGGTTGCCGGAGGCGTCGTAAAGGTAGCTGGTCTTCGAGCCGTTCGCCTCGGTGACCTCATTGACCTTGCCGGTGTCGGTCCAGGTCAGCGACTGGGCGTTGCCCCCGATGGTGCGCTTGGTGGTGTTGCCCGCGTCGTCGTACTCGTACGTCGACTGCTTGTCGCCGGTCGGGGTCTGCTCGGTGACCTTGGTGAGCTGGTGCGGGCCATCGCCCTGGGCTCCGGCGGTGCCGTACTCGTAGCTGCGGGTGATGTTCTTCGCAGTGTCGAGGCCGGTGTCGTGCAGCGTCTCCGCGGTGCGGTTGCCGAGGGCGTCGGTCTCGTACGACTTCCAGTACGGGGCCGGGCCGCCGAGCGAGTTCGATCCGGGCGCCGCGTCACAGGCGGCCGGTCCCGTGCCGTTCACCGGGGTGGTGGAGCCACGGGTGCCCGTGCCGCCCGCCGTCGTCTCCGTTGCCGCCGGGGTCCAGGCGTCCGCGAGGCGCTGGCGGCTGTCGTACGCGAAGCACTGCACGTCCGGCGTGGCCGAGTTCGCCGTGTCCGCGATGGACAGGACGTTGCCCGCCTGGTCGTAGGAGTACGTGGAGTCCTTCGCCGGTGCGGTGGCGCCGTAGACGTCGACCACCGAGCGGGTCAGCCGGTCGGTGCCGGTCTCGTAGCTGAAGGTCTGCCAGACCTTCTTGCCGCTGCCCGAGTACAGCTCCAGCTGCTGGAGCCGGCTGGTGCGCGAGTAGACGGTGTTCGTGACATACGACGTGGAGCCCGTCATCGTCTTGGGACGCTGGAGGGCGTCGTAGGTGTAGGTCAGCGCCTCCGACGGCAGGTCGCCGATGGCGGGCAGGCCGGTGCTCTGGAGGGTGCCGTCACGGTTGTACGTTGCGGTGAAGACGTAGGTGCCGGCCAGGGAGCCCTGCGACGCTGGGACCTGGTAGGCCGTTTTCAGGGGGCGGTAGAACTCGTCCATCGACTGGACGGCGGTGGTGAAGTACTCCGTCGGCGAGACGTAGCTCAGGAAGCCGTAGGCCTGGCCGAGCCAGCCGGCCTTGTCGTACTTGGTCTCCGACAGCTTGGTGCCAGTGGTGGGTTCACCCTGCCAGGTCGTCGCCACGCGGCCGAGGCTGTCGTAGACCGTGGAGATCTTCTTGTTGCGGCCGTCGTACGCGGCGACCGGCCGGTCCAGCTCGTCGTACTCCGTGCGCGAGGTGCCCGCGTCCGGGTCGATCGACTTGGTCTTGCGGCCCAGTTGGTCGTACTCGTGACGCCACACGTTGCCCTTGGCGTCGGTGACCGTCTCCAGTGAACCGCGCGTGGTGTACGTGTACTTCATCGCGTCGTACGGCACACCCGCGCCCGGGGACGCGCCCCGGTAGTGGCGGAGCTCCGAGACGTTGCCCTGGCCGTCAGTGATCGTCGTCGAGGGCACGCCGCCGGTCGGCGGGTTGACGTGGGTCAGCTCGCCGTCGTACGTGGTCGTCGTGCGCCACTGCTCGGCGCCGCTTACCGCGAAAATCTGTGCCGTGGTGCGGCCCAGGCCGTCGTACTCCAGCAGGCTCTGCTGGCCGACCTGGCTGTTGCTCACCAGCAGCAGTTCGTCGGAGGGGGCGCCGGCGGCGTTGTACGTCGAATTGGTCTTCTTGATGCTGCCGGTGCCGTTGTAGAACGTGTCGGCGACCATGCGAGTGCCGTCCGGGCCCTCGGTCTGGATCTGCCGGGGCCGCAGCAGGCTGTCGTAGAGCTGGTACTCGCTGCCGTATGAGCCGTCGTTCTCGATCTTCTCGGTCTTGATCGAGGTGACCTTGTCCTTACGGACGTTGTACGAGTATTTGATGCTCGGTGTCTGAGTCGACGCCCGGTCCGCCAGCCACACCGAGGTCAGGCGGCCCATTGCGTCGTAGGCGAGGTCCGTCCGTCTGCCGTTGGGGTCTGTCTGCCCCTTGGACATGCCCCAGGCAGGGGCGTAGTCGGTGGTGGTGGCGTGGTCGAGGGCGTTGTGGACGACCGTCTTGGTCAGCAGGCCGTTGGTCTCCGTGTACGCCGTCTTCGTCAGGTTCTGCTTGGCGTCCTTCTGGGTCAGCGGGCGGCCGTAGCTGTCGTACGTCGTGGTGCCGGTGACCTGGTACGTCGCCGTGGTGCCGTTGTGGGACGTCAGGCGCTCGGTCTTCGTCGCGTCACCCTTGGTCGGCGCCGCACCGTACGCACCACCGTCGTAGGACGTGCGCTCGTCCGCCAGGACCTGCGTCTTGTAGTCCGGAGTGGCGGAGCACTTCACCGCCACCGACTCGCTGCGGGACGGCAGCGACAGGATGTTCTGCGCCGTGCTGTCCGCGTACCAGGTGCGGGTGCAGGAGTCGTCCTTGGTAGTTGAGACGTCGCCCAGGTCCTCGACCTGGGTGACCCGGCCGCCCTTCGCTGTGTCGTATGTCGTCGTGGACTTCGTCTCCCGCCAGGTCCCGTCGGACTTCAGCTCGAAGCCGCGACCAGTCTGGGTACGCACGATCGCCGCACGAGTGGTGCCCCAACTGCGCGTCTGGGTGGCGGTGTAGTGCCGGAACGGAGTCGCAATGGTCTTCGAGACCAGCTTGTCGCCGTCGTAGGTCGCCGCCTCCAACTGGTGGCCGGTGAACTCCTCGTCGTCCGTGTACGTGGCGCCCGTGGAGTCCTTGACCGTCACCGAGCGGATGCCGCCGGCCGGATCCGCGTCGCCGTTCATGCCCTGCATGAACGTGTAGTCGATGCGGGTGGTCTGATTGTCGGCGGTGCCGCTGGTGACAGTGACCTTGCCGTAGCCCTGCCAGCCACCCCAGGTGAGGTACTTGGCGTCGGTAATGCCGTCCGGCTTCGCCTTACGCCAGGCTGCGTCGCCCTCGTATGTGTAGCGGGTAACCATGCCGTCGCTGCCGCCGGTGCGGTCCGTCTCGATGACCGACGACACGACGTACTTGTGGAACCAGTCCGTGATCGGATCGGTGTAGCCCGGCGGGGCCCACTTCACCGGGTAGCAGCGCTTGATCGCCTCGCCCGGCTTGGGCAGTGCGTCCTTGGTGCAGTTGGTCGCAGCGTAGGTGACGTCGAGCTGGGCGCCGGTCTCACTGAGGACCATCGACAGACGAAAACGGTGGAACGGCGCGATGTTGTCGCCGACCGCGTCGACACGGTTGGCGAGCTGCTCACCGAAGAGGTCGACGGACGGCAGCTTCACCGCTGTACCGGCGCGGCCCTCATGCTCGATCTTCGACAGCCACAACGTCTTGGAGTCATCGCCGTTGTCGGTGAACAGGTGCGTCAGGGTCCAGGCGTCCACGTCCTGATAGGTCGTGGCGTCCTTGCGCATCTGCGTGACGACCGACGTCAGGCGCTTGGTCGTCCAGAACGTCTGGACCGGCGAGGTGCACTTGGTGTCGACCTTGCACTCCTGGTCGACCGGGACGTCCGGCCAGTGGGCGGCGTTGGCCTTGGTGCGCTTGCTCACCGCGCAGTCGAAGTCGGCAGTGGGCAGGCAGCGCTCGGCGGTGTTGAAGACGATCCGGGCGGGGGCCTTCGCCGCGTACACCTGACCGTCGCGCTGACCGTAGTCGATCCGCTTGAGGTAGCCGCCGCGGTGGTACGCCGTGCCGTTGACGTCCGTCTTGCCGTTGAGCGCGTAGTAGTTGGTCTCGCGCTCGTAGAAGTAGGACATCACGCTGCCGTGCGTGTCCTTGACGTAGTCCAGGCTCCAGCGCCAGGCCTGCTTGCAGTGGGCGCTGGTGAAGGTGGCGTTGTAGCAGGGCTCACCGGAGTCGTCGCCGAAGACCGGGGCGGTGAAGACCGAGTTGGTCTCCTCGTTGCCCGTGGCCCAGCCCGGCAGGCGGTTCTGGCCGAAGTAGTACTCGGTGCCGTCCGAGGTGGTGATGCGCCAGTACTCGCCGTCGTTGTCGCCGTTGGTGGCGCCGGTCAGCTTCTCGACCTTGCTGCCGTCGTCGGAGGACAGGTGCCACTTGCCGGTGGTGTCGTCCTTTACCAGCTCACCGGCGCTGCCGTTGAGCATGACGGTTGCATTGTCGAACGCCCAGCACTGCTCGCCGGAGTTGGTGTGACCGTCCTCGGAGCAGGGCTTGTAGCGACGCTCGATGTAGCCGGGGTCGTAGGAGAAGCCCTCACCGATCCAGGAGCCCTGATTGTTGGTGGCCGAGGTGCGGCCGTCCGCGGACTGGGAGGAGTAGCCGAGGCCTACGGTGGGGACCTGGCCGCCCGGGGTCGGGACGGAACGCAGGGGATAGTTCCAGTTGAACGCGCCGGAGGAGGTGGCGACGTTCCAGCTGGCCGACGGCGACAGGGCCGTCGCCTTGTAGGTGCCCTGCGCGCTGGACGGGCCCGCAGCCACCGCCAGCAGGGAGGCCGTCGTGCCCGCCATCGTGGAGACGCCCTCGGCTGCGGCCGGGGCGGCCGTCACGTCCGCAGAGACCGTCCCCGCGCGTACGTCGTTCACCGTGGGCAGCACCTTGGGCTGCTGCGGGCACTCCTTGCTGCCGGGCGCGGCATACACGGCGCACGCGGGCAACTGCACCAGACGCAGCCGGGAGGCGTACGAACCGCCGAAGCCCTCGGCGAAGTCGGAGTAGTCGACGCTCAGGCGGACCTTGGCGGCCTTGTCGCCGCCGTCGGACCGCTCGACCCCGAGGAGGACGCCGGCACCGAGCTTCGCGGCGCGGGCCGGGTCGAGGACGTCGACCTGCACCTCGCTGGGCGCGGCCTTGGCAGCCTTTGCACTCTTGGGCTTGAGCACCTTCAGCGGCAGGCCGCCCGCTTCCGCGGTGGCCCCCAGCTTCACCTCGGTGCCGCCCCGCTTGGGCCACACCGCCCTGTCGAGGCCCTTGACCGCGGCCTTGCGGGCCGGGTCCGAGGGCCGGGACTTGGACTTGGCGTCGCGTCCCTTGGCGGGATCGCCGTCGTCCTGGACGCCGGGGCGGCTGGTGCGGCCCCGGGCGCCGTCGTCGAGCGCCACTGCCTGGACGGTCGACGCGGACAGTGCGAGGGCGAGCCCCATCGCTGTCGCGACGACCGATTGTCTCGGCATGCGGCGGCTCAGTGAGCGGCCACGAAACATGAGGTCGGTTCCCTTTCAGAGGAGAACGTCATGGATTGGAGGGGAAAGCGGCATGGGACGGGTGTGCCGGGCCCTCAAGGCCCCGGCACACCCAGGGAAGTGACGTAGCGTCACATGTCTGGTACCGCCGTCAGCGCGGCCATCTGCTGCACCGCGATCTGGTCGGCGGCACCGCTGTAGACGCGGACCTCGTCCAGGGCGCCGGCGAAGTACTCGCTTGGCCCGCGCAGCGAACGGCCCACCTGCAGACCGCCGGTGGCGGACCACAGGGTGTCGTTCTCGCCGTAGGCACCGGCCACGAGCTGGCCTTGCACGTACAAACGGATGGAGTTGGCGACTGCGTCGTAGACGACCGCGAGGTGCTGGCCGGAGCCGTCGGGTTTCGCCAGTTCCTGGTTGTCGGTGAAGGTGACGATCTCAGCGGTCGCCGAGTCGGTCTTCGCCACGGCCAGCTCCCACTGCTGGGTGGCGGCCTGGTAGCGGACCTGGACGCGGTTGGCGTTGGCGCCCGGCAGGGACAGCACCGTCTGCGACTTGACCGGGTCCAGCGACGTGAGCTGGGCGCGGGCTGAGATCGTGAAGCTGCTGTTGCCGGTGACCGGGGCGGTCGCGGTGGACGCGTAGTCCCCGTCTCCGTCCACCACCAGGTGGCCGTCCCCCACCAAGGCGGCGGTGCCCAACGGGTCGTCCGGATCGGGGCGGTAGATGGAGGCGTTGCCCGCGAGAGCCAGCGCCTGACCGCCGCCGGTATCGGCGGAGGCACCGCTGGCAGCATCGTCGAGCTGCCAATAGCCCTTCCGCACCGGCTTGATCGTCATCAGCTCGGCGACCTGGGCCGGCGGCAGGACGCGGTCGAACACACGGACCTCGGCGAGGTCGCCGACGAAGTGGTCGCGATAGCCGCTCTTGGCCGTCGCACGACCGATCTGCAGCGGACCGTACGACTTCCAGGTCGAGCGCCGGCCGGCCGAGGCCTTGAGGTCCTTGTTGATGTAGAGCTGGAGCTGAGGGCCGCCACTTCGCTGGGCGTCGTACACACCCGTCAGCAGCACCCATTGGTCCTTGACCACGGACACTCCGGTGGAGACGGCCTTCCACTCTCCGAGCGAGTCGACGTCGTTGGTTGGGACGGCGAACTTCCAGGCCTGCGCCCCAGCGTCGTAGCCCAGAGTGAAGCCGGGCTCGCCGGTGCCGTCCTGGCTGATCACCGTCATGTTCCGGTCCAGGGCGGTGGGCCGCACCCAGGCGCTCACGCTGAAGCTCTTGGAGGTGTCGAGCACCGTCTTGCCGGTGTCCAGCCAGGCATCGGCGCTGCCGTCGAAGCGGGCCGCCTTGTCGACCTTTCCGCCCGGGCCGTCCACGCCGAAGGTAACAGCCGTGCCGGCCGTGGCCGAGAACTCCCCGCTCTCGTCATGCGCCTCGGTGTTGCCAGCCTTGTCGGCGAGGTTCCACTGGGCGAGAACGGGCTTACCCTCGCTGACCAGGAAGTGATACGGGGTGCTGCTCGCGTGGTTGGCCTTGTCGACGGCGATCACCTCGAGCACGTGCCGTCCCGGCCAGGTCGGCATCCAGTCAACGGAGACCGAGCCGCCCGGCGTGGCCGGGGGGAGGTCCTTCAGCGCGGCGCCGTCGAAGGAGTACCGGTACTTGACGACATCGGTGTCCGGGATGGTGTCGTTAGGGTTAGGCGAGAAGGTGAAGGTGCCGTAGGTACCCACTCCGTCGTGGTAATCGGTGCCCGGCGGATACTGCGTGGAGTTCACCAGCGGCTTGCCCGGCCAGCGCCCGTCGTAGGTGAACTCACAGCGCTGGGCGGTGTCGCCCTCCGAGCTCCAGGGGCCGTAGCCATCACCGTCGGTGGCCCGGGCACTCCAGTAGATGACGGTGTTCTGCGGGATCGTCGACCTGACGGTGTGTTCGAACTTGGTGCCGGAAGTCGGCGACAGCCACTCCTTGGTCAGGTGTGTGTAGGACTTGGCCATGCCGTTTTCGGTCCACTCGACCTTGAACTCGACCTTGACCTTGTCGGTCTGGCCGTTTCCGTGGTCGGGGTCGCTGGCGATGGCCTGCAGCGTCGGAGGCTGGTCGACGTACGCGCGGGTCGAGCCCCAGCGGCACAGGCCACCAGGGTCGGTGTACATGTCCGACGTCTTGATCTGCCGCGGCAGGTTGTTGTACTTGATCGACAGGTAGGCGTTGCCACAGATCCGCTTCCATTCGGCGAACCGGGTCTCGTCGGCAGCGCGCAGGCCCAGCGTCATCGCGTTCCAGCCGCCCGCGGCTGCCGTCTTGATCTCGTTGGTCAGCTCGCCGGTCTCACCACTCTCGAAGTGCAGGTTGGCCTGGCTTGAGCAGGAGGTCGGGGAGATCGCCTTGTCAACGGTCTGCAATTGGTCCACCCAGTCGCCGGAGGTGTTGGACCAGTTGCTGGACGAGGTGAGCGAGTAGTCCTTGCCGCCGACCCGGTACAACCGGATGGGCTCCGCGGTGGGGGTGGCGCTGTAGATGTGCTCCACCCGGGCGGAGAAGGTCGCTCCGATGATCTGCTTCCCCTTGTAGTAGGAGAGCGGCATCGTGAACATCGTGCGGCGCACGCCGACGCCGTTGCAGGAGACCGGGTTGTAGTCGGTGGGGCATTTTCCGACACCCGCGCTGCCCGAGTACTTCCAGTCCTGCTCGCTGGGCATTCCGGACATGATGCCGGTCCAGGACGTGCGCGAGGTGGTGCGCTGGATCGGGTCGATGACGACCGGGAAGACGGTGTTATCGCCGTGGAGGAGCTTCTGGTCGGGGAGCAGACTCATCTTGTTCTTGCCGACCTCGACGCTGAGCGGGGCGACTCGTCCGCCGCCGCCCGGGCCTTCGAGGGCGGGCTCGGGGGCTGTATGAGCCTGCGGGCCGGGCGTCGTGTTTTCGTCCGCACCGGCTACGGCGGAACTCAGAGCCTTTGACACGGCCTTGGGGCCCTGCTTGCGGGCTGCGGCCTCGGTCACGGCAGCCGAGTCCCACATCGCGGGCTCGCCCGCCTGGAAGACGGTGCCGCCGACGGCGGCGTCCTCGGCCACGATGGCGCCGGCGGTGTCCTCGGCGACCTTCAGGCCCTTGGTGGTCAGGCCTAGGTCGACCCTGTCCAGCCGCGGGTCGGCCGCCGCCTCGGGCGACTTGACGACCAGCAGATGCCCGAACCCGTCGGCCTCGGCCCGGACGGCGAGGTCCACGCCGGGCAGGGCGTCGACGTAGGTGGCGGTGTCGCCCTCGACGCGCGGCGCGGGCAGCTTGCCGTACGGCCAGGTCAGGGCGAACTCACGGCCTGCCCGCTGCATCGTGACGAACGGCTCGGATGCCTTCCCGGCGGAGAAGCTCAGATCGACGGTGGCGGCCTTCGGCCCCCAACTGCCGTCAGCCCGCTCCACCAGCGTCGCGTCGATGTCGAACCATTTGCCGTCCCGGACCGTACGGATGGGCTCGGTGTACTCCCGGGCCGTGAAGGAGCCGTCGGGCTCGGCGAAGATCTCCCTACGCTCGGTACGCAGGCCGACGACCTCGGTCTTCTTGCCGGTCTCCTGCGCGACGGCGAGGGCCTGCTCCTCGGTCTGCATCGGCTGTTCGGCGGCCACCGGCGTCTGCGGCTGCGCCGGCTGGTCTCCCCCGCCTGGGAGGACCGTCACGCCGGCCACCACCGCGCCGGTGACGGCCGCCGCCACGGCGGCACGAAGCACCACGCCTCGGCGTATCGGTCTGTGTCTGTCTGCGGACACGGGTCTGCTCTCCAGTTGGTTCACGTCTGTCAGAAGGTCCGGTTCGCCGGAACGCCTGCTCCGGTGAGGCCATGCCAGGCACTTGACGGGTCGTCAGTTGAACCGGAGGCGCACGGCAGCGTCCCCGCGAGGGCTGCCGCCCTCATCGGGTCGCGCGTCAGCACGGCCGTCGGGCATGTGAGTGCCACGAGTGTGGTGACGTTGTCAGCGGGTGGTGGCGCCGAAGGCGACGCCGCCCGCCGGGATATCGCCCTCGCCGGGCTTGAAGGTCTGCGTCGGCGCACCGCCGGAGGCCACGTTCCAGGGGAAGCCGTAGACCGCGCGTCCTTCGGCCGGCCCATAGGGCACGCCCACGTACAGCAGCGAGGAAGTGCCGTCCAGGGCAAGGCCGGTGAGCATGCGCGGTGCCGGTGCGGACGGAATGCCGAATGCCGGGTCGATCGAGACGTCGGAAGCACCCGGCGCGCCGACCAGCGGGACGATGTGGACGCCGCCCTCGTCCGGGAACTCCTCGGTCGTTTCCTCGCCGGGCACGCCGATCGCGAGCCTGGTGGTCGTGGCCGTAGAGGTCGCGTTCGGGGAGGTGTTGACGGCTGCGAGGCGCTTGCCGAAGAGATCGCCGGCCTCTCCCGCGCCGTCCACGTCCGCGGTGTTCTGACTGATCCAGGCGGTCTCGCTGAAGGTGCCGCCGGCCGTGAGCCGGAAGACCTGGACGGCGCCCGCGTCGACGGTCGTCTTGCCGTCCTCGCCGGGAACACCGACCGCGAGCAGCGACTCGGTGGTGGAGGTGGCTCCGGAGGGCCGGTGGGGGACCATGGCGAGTGCGGTGCCGAACTGGTCGCCGATCTCCGCGTCCCCGTCGATCGTGTCCTGGTCCTGCCCGAGTCCGCCGAGCGGCTTCGGATAGTCGGAGGTCAGCGTGTGGCTGAACCAGGCCACGCCGCCGGCGAAAGTCGCGGTGCCCAGCGCCTCGCCGGGTGTGCCGACCGCGAAGTGGGTCGGCGTCGCGGCGAGCGCGCTGCCGAAGCGGTCGTCCTGCTCGGCCACGCCGGGGACAGCGCCAGCGGTCTCGGTGTCCTGGTCCATGCCGACGACTGTTTGTGCGGTGCCGCTCACGTAGTAGAAGGAGCCGGCGTCCTCGACGGTGCCGATCGACTCACCGGGGCTGCCGATCAGCAGGTACGGCGTGCCGCCGGAGGTCTTGCCGGCCGCGACTGCGTACCCGACCCAGTCGTCGGCCTCCGCGGTACCGCCCAGCGGCTTGTCGCTGCCCTGGTAGATCTCCTTCACGGCCCTGCCGCCGGCGTTCAGCCCGTTCGTCGAGCCGTAGATCACCTGCACGCCGCCGGCGTCGGGCGCGGCGCCGATGTCCTCGTACGGGGATCCGACCACCAGGTCGCTGCAGCCGTCGAGGTCGGCGTCGTAGACGGCCAGCGCGTGGCTGTACTGGTCGCCGGCCTCGGGCACGCCCGGTACGCCGTCTGTTGCCTGCGAGAGCGTGAGGGTGCCCTTCCCGCCGCCGTAGACGACATGCACGACCCCCGCCTTCTGCACGCCGTCGACACTCGCCTCAGGGTCGGCGATCGCCGTATCCCTGACGCCGTCGCCGTTGAAGTCCGAATTGATACCCGACGGGCACGCAACGGCGGCTGTGGCGGGTGTACCGCCTACAGTGCCCTCCCATGTCAGTAGTGCCCCCGCCAGAACAGTGGCAGCACCAAGCCGCCAGCCTTTCCCCACCCTTGACACAGATACCTCGTACATAAAGAGAAGCTAAAGAAGGTCAAGTGATCATCCCTTTACGCGAAGCGCACACGCAATACACATCCCGTTACTCGCGGGTATGACAAAGATCACAGCGAATGCTCATATCACCCATAGGGAGCGCATGGGATCAGCTCGGCATCAACCGCAGCGAAGGGGCCTCCAAGGCATCGCCACTCGGCTGACCTGCGGCGCAGTGTCGTCCATCTCAGCAGATCCGACCTGGCTCGAACCGGCCCTTCATCGAGTGGTCATTACGCGGGCACAGAGAGGTCATGGTATCTTCACATTCCTTTGTGGCACCTTCCCTCGCAATTGACGCCCAACAGCATTCGATCGGCCAATTAAAAAGCCATCCAGAATACGGGGCGTTCCCTGTATTCCTTGGAGAGCGTGACGATGGCTACCCCGGCCGTTTCCGTAATTGTCGCCGCGTACAATGCGATGCCTTATCTGACGCGTTGCATTACATCCGTCGCCGAGCAGAGCATCGGCCAGGATGAGCTGGAGATCATCGTCGTCGACGACGGGTCAACCGACGAGACCGCCAGGGAACTTCACCGCTTGGCGGGCGTGTACCCAGGGTTGATCACCATTTTCGAGCAGCCGAACTCCGGCGGCCCCTCGGCACCTCGTAACGCCGGACTCGACCACGCACGCGGACGCTTCGTGTTCTTCCTGGATGCCGATGACTACCTGGGCCCGGAAGCCCTCGAACGCATGGTGGCCATGGCCGAGAAGAACGGCACCGACGTCGTGCTGGGCAAGATGGTGGGCGTCGGCGGACGCGAGGCCCCCGCCTCGATGTTCCGGCGTGACCAGCCGAAGACCGACGTGTTCTCCTCCCGCGTCTACTGGACGCTCAACCCCATGAAGCTCTTCCGCCGGGAACTGCTGGAGCGTCACGCCCTGCGCTTCCCCGTGGACCTGTCCATCGGCGAGGACCAGCTGTTCGTAGGGCCCGCCTACCTCCACGCGGCGGGCATCTCGGTACTGGCCTCCTACGACTGCCTGTTCTGGGTACAGCGCGAGGACGAGGGCAACATCACCCTGCGGACGGGCGGAACCGAGCCCCGGCTGACCTTCCTGCCCCGCGTGGTCGACATGATCCTGGAAAGCGTGCCGCCCGGCCCCGGACGCGACCACCTGGCGCAGCGGCACCTCACCGTCGAGGTGCAGCAGCTCCTGGACCATCTGGTCCACGAGCCCCGCCCCCAGCAGGAAAAGGCCCTCGCCCGCCTCGCCGAGACCATCGCCCCGCTGTGGCACGAGGGCCTCAACGAGCGGCTCTCGGCGATGGCCCGGCTGCGGCTGCACCTCGTACGGCACCGGATGCTGGACGAACTCCTCGCACTCGTACGGTTCGAGAAGGAACTCGCCCGGAGCTCCGTGTCCACCCCCCTCATCATCGACCGCGGCCGCGCCCTCGCCCGCTACCCCTTCCTCCGCGACCCCGACCGCGCCATCCCCGACAACTGCTACGACGTCACGGCTCAACTCGGCGTACGCCACCGAATCGACCGTGCCGAACTGCACGGCACCACGCTGCACCTCGCCGGACACGGCTACCTCCACCGCGTCGCCACCGAGGACGTCAGCACAGAACTCGTCCTGCGCGAACGCGACTCCAAGGAGGAGTTCCGGCTGCCGGTCACGCACACCGCGACGCCCGGACTCGGCGCCGATGAGGACAACGGACACTACGCCTACGAGAAGGCCGGCTTCGAGGCCTCCGTCGACATCACCACGGCCGCCGACGGCGATCCGCTCCGGGACGGACTGTGGGACATCTCCCTCGCCATCGGCGCCCAGGGCATCACTCGGGAAGTCCGCATCGGCAGCAAGCGGGCCAACGCCGTGTCCGGCAAAGCCGCCACACACGTCGTGAACACGACCACGGGGCCACGGGCCGCCACCCTCTACACCACCCACCCGCACGGCAACTTCACGCTCGACCTCGGCGAACAAAAGCACCCCGTGCTGCCCCACCTCGGCCTGAACGACACCGTCCGATGGGCCCCCGACGCCCCCACCGAGCTGGAGTTCACCGGCCGCTGTACCCTCACCGCCCACCCCGAGGGCGCTCTCGCGGTAGCTCTCAGCAACGACCGGGGAGACAGCACCTCCTTCGTCGCCTCGGCCACCGGCGGCTCCTTCGTCGTACGCGTCTCCGTCGCCGAATTCCCCGCCGGCATCTGGCACGGCGAACTACGGCTCGGCGACTGGGCACTGCCCCTCCCGGCGCTCCCCAGCAACCTCACCGCCGCGAAGTGGCGCCGCCGCGCGCTGCCCTGGTACGCGAAGCCCGCCGCGGACGGCGAGGACGGCTTCGCCCTCCACGTCGCCAGGACCGACCTCGTCAAGGCAATGACTCGACGCATCAAACCCTGACGGGGAACGGCGGCCGTTGACCCATGCCTGGTACCCCAGCCGTAGACCGTGACTTGGCGCGGATATCGGGCCCGTTCGCCCCGGTCGGACCCCGACCCCATGCCCGGCAGTTGGCACTCGGGCCGCTGTCAGGACCTGCCGCGTACCCGCGCGAGATCAGCAGATGCCAAGAGCCTGGCCCCAGTGTTCGCAGGTGACCGGGAGGCCGCCGCCCGCACAGAGTGGGTCGTCAGCAGGACGGGAGGCGTGTCGTGACACGGGAGGTCACTGCGTAGTCAGGATCCGGGCCTACACGTTCTGCGATGCTTCAGCATCCCGCCCGGGCTGCTACGCCGACGCTTGGCTTATGCTCTCGACCCAATTGTTCGGGAGGGGCGGGGATGTTTCGCAGTTCGCGTAGGGGCCGCGGGCCCATCGGGCTTGTTCGGCGAAGACTCTGGGCGGCGACGTCGGTGATGATCCTTGCTGTGTCGGCCGTGAGCGGATGCGGGGCGCAGGCATCCAGCCCCAAGGCTGCCGCCGTCCAGGCTCGCGCACTCACTCAGGGAGAACTGGAAGCCGCGAGACTGGCCGAGGGCGAAGCGAGCGGCTACGGAGCAGCGCACGGCACCGAAACACCGGCGGACATGAAGCCGGCGGTGACCACCACCACGCCGGAGATCTGTCTGCCCGCGTGAAGCTGCTCCACCACGGCTGGGCGGAAGGCACAGTGGGCTATACGCGGTTCCACCTGCGTGACCCCGAGAACAGCGTAGGGACCAAATCGGTGGCACTGACCAGCTATCCCACCGGTCAGGCCAAGCAGGTGTTCGCTTCGGTCGAAAAGTCACTCAAGGCGTGTCCGTCGGTGGTGTACAAGTCCGTCCAATCGGTGCGCGCGAAGCTCTCGCTCGGAGAACCACTCGAACCAGGCGACGAGTCGCTCAGGGTGAGCATGCATTTCTCAATGAACGGGATTGAGAACCACACGGCGTACGGGATCGTGCGCAGCAGTAACGTCCTCGTCTGGTTCAACATCAATGAAACCTTCGGCAGCACTCTGCCGAAGCAGAAGAAGGCGGATCTCATGCCGGTACTCCCGACAGATCTGGTCTTGCGACAGGTGAAGAAGGTAGAAGCCGCCCTGAAAGCGACAGCCAGCCCCTGACTACCAGGACGGAGCGCGCCGGGCAACGACCCGCTCCGCCAAGGCCAAGCAGGACGGTTGTGTGCCCCACAGTGCGGGATGGACGGCTACTTCGAGTAGGGCGAAGACTGGCAGGACAACGCCGTGATCGGCGTGCAACCGATGGATTACCGCGGGTCCAGCTCGCCGCGGGAGCCGAGCTCATCGAGGGCCGGCAGCGAGGGCGACTCGCACCTGCCCGGGCCTTGTCCATCACACCGGACTAGGGACTCGAACTGGGGATCAGCACGGCCGACTTCGCCGCCCGCGCGTTCACCTGCGATCCCGACAGCCTCAAGGCCATCCGCCGCGTCATTCTCACGACCATCAGCGCCTGGCGGCTGAACGCGCTCGCCGTAGACCTGACGACCGTGGTCAACGAGCTCACCACCAACGCCGTTCAGCACGCATTGCCCAGTCCCGGCGATGCGCAGCCCAAGGGATGGCTCGGCATAGCCCGCACCGGCAGCACGGTGGTGTGCGCCGTGCCCGATCCCAGCCCCACGCCCCCTCGCGTCGCCCATTGGAGTACCTGGCGGACACAGCCGGGGCCTGCTCATCGTGACGCCCTGAGCAGCCAGTTGGGCTCGCCGCAAGCGCCCCGACCGGAAAGACCGTCTGGGCCCGTATCTCCAGCCTCTCCGTGTGAGCACTGCATGACGAGAGACGCGGTGCCCACGCCGTCGGCGGGCGGGCCTAGAACCCGGCGTCCCCGGCGGTCGGCTACGCGATGGGGCGGACCCACTCGCGCAGCATCACACCGGAGGGCATGAAGGCCGAGCAGGCCACCGCCAGGGCGCACGGCGCTCGCGTTGCGACGTTACCGAGTGGGGACAGTGGGCTTATGTCTCCTATGCATGTCTACATCTAGCGGCTGGAGAAGCTTGGGCTCAAGCGGGCGAAGGCGCAGCCGTGCGTGGCAGGTGGGGCGAGGGTTTGTGCCGGACACGCAGACGGGCACTTCGCCGCGATGCCGGCGTTCGGGGCCGAGCGCACGGCCAACGACGATCAGTACATGCCGGGGCTAGGGCTCGTCCGGCGGATCATGGCCGAGACAGGGCCGGAGCGAGGCGAGGGCCGGCCGGTGCCCTCATCGTGTTGACCGCCCCCGGCAGGCAGTGCTGGAGTCGGCGCGTGGACAGCATCCCCGCCAACCGGCGGCTCTGGAACCAGATCAGCAGCGCCTACCAGCACGAGCACGATCCGCAAATCGGCGCCGCACCCCGGCTGTGGGGCATGTACTCCATCCCCGACGCGCACCTGCACGCCCTGGGCGACGTCACCGGCAAGCGCGTCCTCGAACTCGGCTGCGGCGCCGGCCAGTGGTCCAGGGTGCTCGCCGCCGAGGGCGCCACCGTGGTCGGGCTCGACCTGTCCGAAGCCCAACTCGCCGCAGCGGCCCGCGCGATGGGAGCGGCCCGCTACCCGCTGGTGCAGGGCGCCGCCGAACAGCTCCCCTTCGCCGCCGAAAGCTTCGACCTGGTGTTCTGCGACTTCGGTGGGCTCAGCTGGGCGCCCCCGCACCTGGCCGTCCCGCAGGCCGCACGCGTCTTGGGCCGAGGCGGGCGCCTGGTGTTCAACGTCGCCAGCCCATGGTTCGAAGCTTGCTACGACGAAGCCGCCGGCCGCGTGACTACGACGCTGCAGCAGGACTACTTCGGGCTGAACACCATCGCCGAAGACGACGGCGCGACCAGCTATCAGCTCACCTACGGCGACTGGGTCAAGGTTCTGCGCGGCGCGGGTCTCATCATCGACGACCTCATCGAGCCGCGGCCCGAACCCGGAACACCCAACGGCTACAACGAAACCGACCCACCCGACTGGGCACACCGCTGGCCGGCGGAACTGCTCTGGGTAACCCACAAACCGTAAGTTGCGCCGCGCCGAGACGTGAAGGTATCCCCTCGCCGGGCAGGTCTAGGGCCTGCCCGGCTGATCATGGGCGGAGCCAACTTCAACGCGTTGATCGTCCGCTCCACTTCGCTCCTGCGTTTGCAGGTCGTCTTGTCGAAGCCGGCGGACCGTCCGCCCCTGGATGAGCTGCGGAGCGTCGCCCCACTGGCCCAGCGTGATCAGCAGCGCCAGCGGGCGGAGTCCGCCTTCACCGGCCAGGTGGATCTTGCAGGTCAGGCCGCCCCGGGAGCGTCCGAGTCCCTCGTCCGGGCGGTGGTGCCGGGGCGTGCGCCCTTCCCGGCTGCGGACAGCTCGGGCGCCCCGGCGAGTACCGTGTGGGCCCTCGTCCACGGTCTGGCATTCCTGCACCTCGACGGCAAGCTGGACAGCTCCACACCCGAGGTGGTCGCAGACCAGGTCCGTGCCTGCGTGTACGCGCTCTTCGGCGCGGCCCCGCTGTGTCCCTGGCAGCGCCGGCCGAGTAGATGACTGCCTGGTTCAGCGGTAGATGAGCATGCGGCGGCGATCGCCGGCGAAGTGAGCGTGCTCGTTGAAAGTCAGGCAAGATCAGCACGCACCCGCACAGCCTGCCGATCAAGATCGCCAGACGCAAGATCGCAGACTCGCTGAAGCCATCGATAAGATCGGTCAGTGGCTTTGTTCTGGCAGCATCGACGTACCGCCGATGCCGCTTTCGCCGCGGCTTGCATCGCAATAGGTCACGGCCCCGACGAGCGCCACGAGGAAGGCTGGCGGGACAGCATTCTGGTGGACCACCAGCCTTCCTGCGTGGCCTCACGGAGTGATCGTGTTCTGGCGGCACGGCCGAGACTGGCAGTTCATCCCCTTGGATCGTGATGAGAAACCAGTCCAGGACGGCGCCGAACGACTCCCCTGGCCGGCCGAGCTACCAGCAGACGAGGCCGCCCAGCGGGTCGCAGAACTACTGGGAGAAGGACCCCGCCTGACGTGAGGCGGCGACCAGCGCAGCAGTCATTCTGAAACGATCAGTAAGGCGTTGACGGTCCCCCAGTTGAGGGCCACGACTCTTTCGTGCGGCAACGAGAGCAGCGTGCCGCACAGCGCGGCGAGGATGCCGCCCGAGGTGACGACGACAGCGTTCGGCCCCGGCCGAGCAAGGCGCGGCCGGGGCTTGCTGTTCACCCGGCGAAGAAGACCTCGGCGCGCTGAACCTGTACTCACACTAGCCCGGCGCGTTCACCGACAACACTGAGATGGCGGGCTGGCTGCTGGCCTCCCCTGCAGCGGTGGTCTTCCCAGCGCCCTCACCCACCACGGACTGGAACGGGCGACGCAGGGAGCGATGCTATGGGTCGCTGACGCAGGTCGACGCACCGAACTCAGGAGGATGTGGTCACCACTGATTCCCTCGCGTTGGAGAGGGCATGGTCGACGCGCTTGCGTACCTGGTCGGCGACCTTGTCCTGGAGTTCCTTGAGATGCCAGCCGGGGAAGACGAGCATGAGGAGGACGAGCACAGCCATGCCGTACAGGCCCCGGTACGGGGACATGACCTCGGGGACCATGGTGTCCGGTCGCGTCGGTTCCACGAAGACGGTCGTGCGCTCCCCGTCCAACTCCTGCAGGCCGTCGGTGCGTTGACGGTAGGTGCGGCCGTTGACCGTCCACTCGTAATCGCAGTCGTACATGGGGGCGTACTGGCTCGGGCCGTTCTCGTCTGCTGCCTTGATCAGGATTCTGCCGGTCTGTCGGCAGTTGCTGACGTCGGCCGACACGCGCAGCCGGCGTGCCACGTAGTCCTGGTGGGTGGCCAGGCCCGCAGCCAGGAGAAACGCGCAGCCCGCGACCATCGCGACCGACAGGGCCAGGAGCAGGAGGTGCGCGCGCCAGTCCCAGTACACATCCAGGCGTCGCAGCAGTCGGTAGCGCCTGGCGCCCGCAGCCCCCAGGGCCACGGCCGTGCCGGCGCAGGCGGTCCATCCCCACGCCTGCCACGGTGTGTCGCCCCCCAGCATCACGGGTCCGAGTGCCACCACCGCGGCAGCGGCCGCAGAGGCTGCCGCACACACCATCACGATGATCTTGCCTGCTCTGCGGCCGGCCGCGTCACGGGCGGACTGTGCCACGGCGGCTTGTTGGGCGATCCTGATCGCTTCCGCGACGACAGCGCCGGCTGCCTCCTCGTGTGCCCGGCGCAACTGCCGCACAAGGTCCTCGGTCTGAGAGGCAAGAGCCTCCCGTTCCTTGCGGGCCAGCCGCAGCTGTCGGCGCAGCCCGGCAACCTCGCGCTCGGCGAGCTCCAACGAGGACCGGGCCCTGCGCAGTGCCTCGCGGGCAGCCTGCTCCCTCATCAAGGCCTCCTCCCTCTGGTCGGTGAGGATGTGGAGCTTGAACACCAGCGGCTGGAGCACGGCGAGTGCGGCCAGGTAGAGCTGATCGGTCTGCTCCACCGCCTCGGCGTCGGTGGGGGTGTTGTTCTGCCGGGCGAGCACCGTGTGCAGGCGCCGTACGAAGGCCCGCTCGGGCACTTCCTTCTTGCCGGAGAGGTAGTACGACAGCGTCACCGGTGTCACCCCGAGGGCGCGCGCCGCGTCGGCGTCCGGGCGAAGCAGCCGCCGATCAGCCTCCGTAAGTGGCCGGCCCACCGGGCTACTTTCGGGGGCCAGTTCCGGGTCGAGATCCTTACGCGGTCGGCCGCGGCCGCGACCCGCTCCCCCGCCGCCCGAACTTCCCGGGCCGCCGCTCGCCATGACGTACATCACTCCAAAAGACCTGCTCACAGCATTTGTTGCGACTTGGGCAACAAATCAGGCCCGGGCATCGTCTCAGGTGTTCACGTCCGACGAGGCCCGAATGCGCAGACCAGAACCCCGGCACACCCGGGGCGCATCGGCCCACATGACTGGAGCCCGACCATCAGCACCACACCGCACCCCAAGCCCGGCCGCAGCTGCCGGCACCCGCTGCGACAGCGCCGCCTGTCCCGGCACCTGTCCCGAACCGCACTGACCGGTTTTGTCCGCGGAGCCGCCACAGCCCTGGGCGCCGTCGCCGTGGGAGGGCTCCTGGCCTGGCTCCGCGAACACCTCTGACCCCGCCAGCCCACGCGAGAGGACTGACGGTGCCCCACAGACAACCCGTGCCTCGGCGGCGGGGTGCGGGGCGGTCCGCGGGGCGCCGCGCCGCAAGCGCACCACCGACAACCCGGACAGCAAAGGCCGTCTTTATGCAAGTGCACCGGCTCCGGCCCGTCGTCGGCGTGCGGGCGCACGAACTGCTGTCCGCAGGCTACGAAGTGCCGTCCAGGTCGGCGGGGGTTGTGCGGGAGCGGGCCCCGAGCGGGCTGAGCTCGAAGCCGAGCCGTCCCAGCGAGACCAGGGCGCCCTGACCGAACACCAGGAGCAACCAGGCGCCGTCGCGCCAGTACCAGCCCTGCGTCCAGGGGCGCATGAGGGCCGCGGTGGCGAGGAGATGCGCGAGGGCGATGAGAATTCCTGCCCGGCGCCGCCGGGGGAACATCAAGGGCAGCATCGTCCACAGCGCCGAGGCCAGGGCCAGCCACGGGGCAAGGAAGGGCACAGCAGTCACGACAGACCTCAATATCGCTAGGGGCTGGCGGCACTCTCGCTCAGGCCGGCCCGCCGACACCAGCGCAGCCAGGTCTCGCCCGGATGACAATGTGATATGTGGCAGCGCTGGTGCAGGCCACTCAGCGCCACTTGCTGCAGCGGCCCGGTAGACGACGGTGCAGACGAAGAGGGTGACGGCGAGAACGGCAGGGCAGGTCCGCCGAGAAGCCGGTGGCAACCAGAGCGCCCACCGGCTTCCCCCGCGGCGGTCGCCCTCTCCGGCGCCCGCACCCACGCACAGAGGGAACAGGCCGTCGCCACCCGCCCCCTCACCGGCGAGGCTTGGGCATGGCCGCAAAGACCAAGTTGCCCGGGATGCTTGCGTTCCGGGCAACTTGCGTGATCCGGAGTACCTGCGTTCCGGGCAACTTGCGTGAGCGGCAGCCGCGAAGTCCCTGGGGAGCGGCAGGGCTCAGCCGTCTGCGGCCGCAGACGCTTGGTCCGCTGAACCGGCGGCGCGGCGGTATTCGGCGTTGATGCGCTGGGCTTCCTCGAGCTGGTCTTCGAGGATGACGATGCGGCAGGCGGCCTCGATAGGGGTTCCGTGATCGACGAGTTCGCGGGCACGGGCGGCGATGCGCAGTTGGTAGCGGGAGTAGCGGCGGTGTCCGCCTGCGGAACGGAGCGGGGTGATCAGGCGGGCTTCGCCGATGGCGCGGAG
>NZ_JBIBBC010000030.1:47505-54791 GCF_042900345.1 Streptomyces sp. NPDC012935 | reverse complement strand
ACGGCGTCCTCGATGCGGTGCTTGCGCTCCTTGAGCTCCACCTCGGTGGCGGCACCGGCCTTGATGACCGCGACACCGCCGGCGAGCTTCGCCAGGCGCTCCTGCAGCTTCTCGCGGTCGTAGTCCGAGTCGCTGTTCTCGATCTCGGCGCGGATCTGGTTCACCCGGCCGGCGACCTGCTCGGAGGAGCCGGCACCGTCGACGATGGTGGTCTCGTCCTTGGTGATGACGACCTTGCGGGCCTTGCCCAGGAGGTCCAGGGAGGTGTTCTCGAGCTTGAGACCGACCTCCTCGGAGATGACCTCGCCACCGGTGAGGATCGCGATGTCGTTCAGCATCGCCTTGCGGCGGTCACCGAAGCCCGGGGCCTTGACGGCGACGGACTTGAAGGTGCCGCGGATCTTGTTGACGACCAGGGTCGACAGGGCCTCGCCCTCGACGTCCTCGGCGATGATCAGCAGCGGCTTGCCCGACTGCATGACCTTCTCCAGGAGCGGGAGCAGGTCCTTGACGGAGCCGATCTTGGAGTTGGCGATCAGGATGTACGGGTCGTCGAGCGACGCCTCCATCCGCTCCATGTCGGTGGCGAAGTACGCCGAGATGTAGCCCTTGTCGAAGCGCATACCCTCGGTGAGCTCCAGCTCCAGACCGAAGGTCTGGGACTCCTCGACGGTGATGACGCCTTCCTTGCCGACCTTGTCCATCGCCTCGGCGATGAGCTCGCCGATCTGGGTGTCGGCGGCGG
Source organism: Streptomyces sp. NPDC012935 (assembly GCF_042900345.1). Classification (NCBI taxonomy): domain Bacteria; kingdom Bacillati; phylum Actinomycetota; class Actinomycetes; order Kitasatosporales; family Streptomycetaceae; genus Streptomyces; species Streptomyces sp. NPDC012935. The sequence goes on along the minus strand of NZ_JBIBBC010000030.1, from coordinate 54,046 downwards.
AGATGGAGGCCGTGGAGGCGATCTGCTCCTTGGTCTCGACATCCTTCGCCTGCTCGAGCAGGGCGGCGGAGACGGCCTCGACGGCACGCTCGATACCGCGCTTGAGGGCCATCGGGTTGGCGCCGGCGGCTACGTTGCGAAGGCCTTCCTTGACGAGGGCCTGGGCGAGAACGGTCGCGGTGGTCGTACCGTCACCGGCGACGTCGTCCGTCTTCTTGGCGACTTCCTTGACCAGCTCGGCGCCGATCTTCTCGTACGGGTCCTCGAGCTCGATCTCCTTGGCGATGGAGACACCATCGTTGGTGATCGTGGGGGCGCCCCACTTCTTCTCGAGGACGACGTTGCGGCCCTTGGGGCCGAGCGTCACCTTCACGGCGTCCGCGAGCTGGTTCATGCCGCGCTCGAGGCCGCGCCGCGCCTCCTCGTCGAACGCGATGATCTTGGCCATGTGAAGTGGTCCCTCCAGGACTGGGGGTGATTCCTTCGGACCGCGCCCGCGCCCGCGACGGACGGCTCACATGCCTCGTGGTTCCTTGCCCCACCCGGCCTGCGGGCCTCACCGACCCGGTCCTTCTTTGTCACTCTCACCTTCAGAGTGCTAACGCAATGATTAGCACTCGGGGTAGGCGAGTGCAAGCGGCTCTCGGGTATCGGGCGGCATCCTCTGCGGTGGGCGAACGGGGGTGGGCAGGGTCGGGGCGGGGCCGGGGCAGCCCCGGACACGACCCGCGCGGGCCCCGGACATGGCGAAGGGCTCGCACCCCGGGAGGTGCGAGCCCTTCGAAGAAGAACGTCGCTGCTGTTAGTCGACGCGTGCTTCAGCCGGTGGCCAGACGAACCATGTCCGCCTGCGGCCCCTTCTGGCCCTGCGAGATCTCGAAATCGACCCGCTGACCTTCCTCCAGGGTGCGGTAACCGTCCATCTGGATCGCGCTGTAGTGGACGAAAACATCCGCACCACCGTCGACCGCGATGAAGCCGTACCCCTTCTCCGCGTTGAACCACTTGACGGTGCCCTGAGCCATGCCTAACTCCCCTATTACTGGCCCTTGCACAGATCCACACTTCGCGGATCCGGGTCAGACCTCACCCCCCATCGGTCGGGGGCGTGCGCCGGAACGCGTCGACCGCGGCTGAATGTATCTGCCCAACTGCCGTCTGCAACAGGTCAATCGGACGAGAAATCCGGGCACGACCGGTCGGGAATGTGGGGACAATTCCCCTGACTTCAGGTCAAGTCGGACCCGGCATAGGGAACAAAAGCCGCAAAAAACCCGCACACTTTGGCTACTTCTTGTCGGGCTTGCGGCAGAAATCAAGGGCAGCCAACCAGTGGATCGGCGGCACGTTCCCCAACTGTACCTCGCTCAACCACACAGAATTGCCCCCTCCGCTTCTCTCACGGAGGGGGCAATTCGATGAACTCTTAGTTACCTGTGTTACCGATGGTAATGATCGGTCATTCGGTCACCCTGTCAGCCACCGGCGACGGCCGGAATGATGGAGACGCCGGCACCGTCCGGAGTCGCGGTCTCCAGACCCTGCTCAAAACGCACGTCGTCGTCATTGACGTACACGTTGACGAACCGACGCAGCTTGCCCTGGTCGTCGAGAACGCGGGCGGCGATCCCGGTGTGGTTCTTCTCCAGGTCGGCGATGACCTCGCCGAGGTTGGCACCTTCGGCGGCGACCTCGGCCTGGCCACCCGTGTAGGTGCGCAGGATGGTGGGGATGCGGACGTTGACGCTCATACGGTGTGGCCTCCGGTCAGTGTGCAGGTTCGGTGGGGCGGCGCCCCGAGGGGCGGGGCTGTCTCAGGCGAGACCCGCCTCGCGGAACGAATCGAGGTTGGGACGAATCGTCGCAGTCAGCCCGGTACCGGCCACCGCATCCAACGTCTTCAGCCCGTCGCCGGTGTTGAGCACAACGGTCGTCAGGCTCGGGTCCAGCACACCGTTCTCGATCAGCTTCTTCGTGACACCCACGGTCACCCCGCCGGCGGTCTCCGCGAAGATGCCCTCCGTCCGGGCGAGGATCTTGATCGCGTCGACGACCTGCTCGTCCGTCACGTCCTCCACGAACCCGCCGGTACGGCGCGCGATGTCGAGCACGTACGGCCCGTCGGCCGGGTTGCCGATGGCGAGCGACTTGGCGATCGTGTTCGGCTTCTGCGGCCGGACCACGTCGTGGCCCGCCTTGAACGCCGTCGACACCGGCGAGCACCCCTCGGCCTGCGCGCCGAAGATCTTGTACGGCTTGTCCTCGACGAGCCCGAGCTTGATCAGCTCCTGCAGACCCTTGTCGATCTTCGTGAGCTGCGAACCGGAGGCGATCGGCACGACCAGCTGGTCCGGCAGCTGCCAGCCGAGCTGCTCGCAGATCTCGTACGCCAGGGTCTTGGAGCCCTCGGCGTAGTACGGCCGCAGGTTGACGTTGACGAAGCCCCAGCCCTCACCGGCGGGGTCGCCGATCAGCTCGGAGCAGAAACGGTTCACGTCGTCGTAGTTGCCCTCGATGCCGACGAGCTCGCCGCCGTAGACCGCGGCCATGACGACCTTGCCCTGCTCCAGGTCGTGCGGGATGAACACGCAGGACCGGAAGCCGGCGCGGGCGGCGGCGGCACCCACCGCACCGGCGAGGTTGCCGGTGGAGGAGCAGGAGAGGGTGGTGAAGTCGAAGGCGCGCGCGGCCTCGATGGCCTGGGCGACGACGCGGTCCTTGAAGGAGTGCGTCGGGTTGCCGGAGTCGTCCTTGACGAACAGCTTCCCGGCGTCGACGCCGAGCGCGCCCGCAAGGTTGTCGGCCTTGACGAGCTTGGTCCAGCCTGGGTTGATGTTCGGCTTGGTGGCCACGTCGGCCGGGACGGGCAGCAGGGGCGCATAGCGCCAGATGTTCGCGGGGCCCGCTTCGATCCGCTTGCGGAGCTCCTCGGTGTCGTAGGCCGAGAAGTCGTACGCGATCTCCAGCGGGCCGAAACACTCCTCGCACGCGAAGACCGGTCCGAGGGGTACCCGGTGACCGCACTCGCGGCAGGACAGCGCCGCGGCGGGACCGAGGTCTACGGTGGAGTCGGTGGTGCTTGCAACAGTCTGCACAGCCATGTGAGGCGAGGCCCTTTCTCCTCATCTTCCTCACGACGCATCTCGCCGTGAGACGGATTTGGCACCTTCCCTAGCCGGGAGCCTCGCGGAGACGATCGACAGTGATCGCCACGAGACCGGCTGGAGGGTTGCCGGGGCTTCATCGGGCCGTTTCCCTCTGCCCCTCTGGATGAGCTGTATTCGGTTGTCAACTACGGGCGACCTCGGACATGCGATGGTCACCCGCGTTGTTCAAGACTGTAACCGAAGGCCAGGACAGTTGAGATAGTCGTCCGAACCGCGAGATGGATCACACGATTACCTGCTGTGATCACGACAGTGAGGAGTCGCCGACTGTGCTGGAAGAAGTCGAGCGCTGGTTGAGCACCCGCTCCTGGTCCGCGACCGATCGCCCGCTCCACCACATACTGGCCGCCAAACAGCGTTCGGGCCAGTCGGTCTCCGTCGTGCTGCCCGCGCTGAACGAGGAGGAGACGGTCGGCGACATCGTCGCGGTCATCCGTCACGACCTCATGCAGCAGGTTCCGCTGGTCGACGAGATCGTCGTCGTCGACTCCGGATCCACGGACCGCACTTCCGAGGTGGCCGCCGCTGCGGGCGCCACCGTCGTGCACCGGGACGCGATACTCCCGCGCATCCCGGCCGTGCCCGGCAAGGGCGAGGTCCTGTGGCGCTCCCTGCTCGTCACGACCGGGGACATCGTCTGCTTCATCGACGCGGACCTGAAGGAGTTCTCCTCCGACTTCGTCTCCGGGATCGTCGGCCCGCTGCTCACCGACCCCGGGATCGACCTGGTCAAGGGCATGTACGACCGTCCCCTCGGCGGGGCGGCCGGGCAGGGCGGCCGGGTGACCGAACTGATGGCGCGCCCGCTGCTGAACATGCACTGGCCGCAGCTGGCCGGTTTCGTGCAGCCGCTCGGCGGCGAGTACGCCGCTCGCCGCTCCCTGCTGGAACAGCTCCCGTTCCCCGTCGGGTACGGCGTGGAACTGGGCATGCTGGTCGACGCCCTGCATCTGGTCGGCCTGGACGCACTGGCCCAGGTGGACGTGGGTGTCCGTAAGCACCGCCACCAGGACGGACAGGCCCTGGGGCGGATGTCCGCCGCGATCTACCGCACGGCCCAGCTGCGGCTGGCGCGCGGCCATCTCGTGCGGCCGGCGTTGACTCAGTTCGAGCGGGGCGAGGACGGGTTCGAGCCGCGTACGTACTCCGTGGACACGGAGGAGCGGCCGCCGATGGTGGAGATCGCCGAGTACGCGAAACGGAAGGTCGCGTAACGTCCGATACCGGGTCATAGGCCTGGCTGGGCCACTGATCGTATACGGACCGGCCACTGAGTGGAACCGTACGTTTGAGCGTTTCCGGGCCGGGCTAGGTTGTGGCGTATGGCTTCCACGCAGGGTGCTGCCAAGGTGCTGGTCGCGTCGAATCGCGGCCCGGTCTCGTACGACGTGCGCGAGGACGGCTCGCTGCACTCCAGGAGGGGCGGTGGCGGACTCGTCTCCGGGCTGTCGGCGATCGGGCCGGACGCCGACGCGCTGTGGGTGTGCTCGGCGCTGTCCGACGGGGACCGGGAGGCGGTGCGGCGCGGCGTCGGCGAGGACGGCGTGCTGATGCTGGACGTCCCGGCCGGCGTGCACGCGGACGCGTACAACGGCATCGCCAACTCGGTCCTCTGGTTCGTCCACCACATGCTCTACCAGACCCCGCTGGAGCCGGTCTTCGACGCGGAGTTCCGGCGCCAGTGGGAGTCGTACGAGACGTACAACCGCGCCTTCGCGCAGGCGCTGGCCGACCGTGCCGCGCCGGGGGCGGCGGTCCTGGTGCAGGACTACCACCTGTGCCTGGTCCCCGGGATGCTCCGGGAGCTGCGACCTGACATCAGGATCGGGCACTTCTCGCACACGCCGTGGGCGCCGCCGGAGTACTTCTCCATGCTTCCGGACGACATCCGCTCGCAGCTCGTACGGGGGATGCTGGGCGCCGACCGGCTGGGCTTCCTCACGTGGCGGTGGGCGCGGGCGTTCATGGCGTGCGCCGAGGCCGTGGACCGCGAGCGGATCGTCCCGTCGTCGCCGAGCGGCGCCCCGGCGTCCGTCCAGCACACGGCGACCGGGCGTCCCCCGCTGCGGACCACGTGGATCGGCGTGCACGGCCTGGGCGCCGACGCGGAGTTCCTGCGCGCTCGCTCCCACGAGGCCGATGTCGAGGAGCGGATGGCCGCGCTGCGGGCGGAGATCGGCACCGCGCCGGACGGGACGGCCCGCCGGACCGTCGTCCGCGTCGACCGGACCGAGCTGTCCAAGAACATCGTGCGCGGCCTGCTGGCCTACCGGCAGCTGCTCGACGACCACCCCGAGTGGCGCGAGCGGGTGGTCCACGTGGCCTTCGCCTACCCCTCTCGCCAGGACCTGGCGGTGTACCGGGACTACACGGCAGAGGTCCAGCGACTCGCGGACGAGATCAACTCCGCTTACGGCACTTCGACCTGGACCCCGATCGTCCTCCACGTCAAGGACGACTTCGCCCGCTCCCTGGCCGCGTACCGCCTGGCTGACGTGGCCCTCGTCAACCCCATCCGGGACGGCATGAACCTCGTCGCCAAGGAGGTACCGCTCGTCTCCGACGAGGGCTGCGTCCTCGTCCTGTCCCGCGAGGCGGGCGCCTTCGCGGAACTGGGCGACGACGCGATCGCCGTCAACCCCTACGACGTGATCGGCACGGCGCACGCCCTGCACGAGGCGCTGTCCATGGGGCCGGAGGAGCGGGCGGAACGCTCCAAGCGGCTGGCGGCGGCGGGCACGGCGCTGCCGCCGGCGCAGTGGTTCCTGGAGCAGTTGAGGGCGTTGGAGGACGGGGAAGAGGGGGCGGCTGAGCGGGGCGACTGAGCGGCGCGGCCAGGTTCACCGGTCCGGACCGCGTGCCGGCGCCCGCCGCCAGGGTTGCCACACGGCGGCCCCCTCGATCAGGTCTCCCTTGCGCGGCGTCCGCCTGGGGCAGCGGTGCCTGACAGCGATCGCCTGATTCAGATCGCCTGCGTGACGACCACGCGAACCGGACCGCCGACCGCAAACGCTCAGACCAGCTCACCCCACGGCAACCGCCTGCTGCAGCCTGCCTGACCAGGACCGGCTGCGGCAGCGGGCCTCGCGGCGGTCTTCCGGATCAGGTTGCCCCGGCGCGGCGGCTGCCTGCAGCGGCCTGCCCGACGTGATCGCCTGATTCAGATCGCCTACGCGGCGACCACGCGAACCAGACCACCGACCGCAAACGCTCAGACCAGCTCAGCCCACGGCAACCGCCTGCCGCAGCCTGCCCGACCAGGACCGGCTGCGGCAGCGTGCCTCGCGGCGGTCTTCCGGATCAGGTTGCCCCGGCGCGGCGGCTGCCTGCAGCGGCCTGCCCGACGTGATCGCCTGATTCAGATCGCCTACGCG
>NZ_JBIBBC010000030.1:0-47408 GCF_042900345.1 Streptomyces sp. NPDC012935 | reverse complement strand
GCGGCGACCACGCGAACCAGACCGCCGACCGCAAACGCTCGGACCAGCTCACCCCAGGGCAACCGCCTGCCGCAGCCTGCCCGACCAGGACCGGCTGCGGCAGCGTGCCTCGCGGCGGTCTTCCGGATCAGGTTGCCTGCGTGGCGATCGTCTGCAGGAGTCGTACGACGCCCTCCGGGCCGTCTACCACGACGTCCGCCCTCTCCGAGAGTTCGGTGACCTCCTCGCTGCCGCTGCAGACCAGGAGGCCGGGGGTGCCGTCGGAGCGGAGTTTGCCGACGGCTGCGTAGGCGGGGAGGTCGCCGAGGTCGTCGCCGGCGTAGAGGACGGACTCGGCGCCGAGTTCGCGGACGTACTCGCTGAGCGCGACGCCCTTGTCCATGCCGGGTGGGCGGAGTTCGAGGACCATGCGACCGGGTTCGACGATGAGGCCGTTGCGGGTGGCGAGGTCGGTGAGGGGCGCTCGGAGGGCGTCGAAGGTGCCCTGGGGGTCGGGCGCGCGGCGCGTGTGCACGGCCAGGGCGTGACCCTTGTCCTCGATCCAGGTGCCCTGCGCGGTGGATTCGAGAAGGCCCGGCAGGTCGGCGCGGACTGCTGCGACGCCGGGGTGGGGGTCGGGTGCGGTGACCTCACCGCTTACCGCGTCCCACCGTTCGGCGCCGTAGTGGCCCAGCACGACGAGGTGCTCCAGGCCAGGGGTGTCGGCGAAACCGCCGTACTTCACGGCGACCTCGGCCGGCCGGCCGGTGATCACCGCGACGGCGGCCACCTTCGGCGCCAGTGCGGCCAGGGCCGGGACGGCGTCGGGGTGGGCCCGGGCCTTTTCCGGGTCCGGGACGATCGGGGCGAGGGTGCCGTCGAAGTCCAGCGCGATGAGTGAGCGCGCGGGGCGGGTGAGGATGGCGGCCAGGCCGTCGCGGCCGGGCTGGGTCGTGGGGGTCGGGAGGTGATCCTTGTGACTGCCCATGGGGCGACCTTATCGGGGGACGGGTGCTGGACCATCCCGACGAGGGTTTCCCGATCCCGGCCCAGGCAGATCCGGCCCGTCCGGGGGTGCCCCCTCTGGGGGAGTTCGAGGACGAGGCCGTTCAGGCCGACAGCGGGGGTCTGGGGGCGGCACCCCTCAGGGACGGGAAGGGTAGGGGCGGCGGGGGCGAAGAACCCCTGCAGCGCCGCCGCGCGTCACCGCTCCCCCCGCCGCCGCTCCCGAACCCGCCGCAACCGATTCACCGTCACCGGATCATGCGCCAGCGCCCGCGGGTCGTCCAACAGCGCGTTCAGCAGCTGGTAGTAGCGCACCGGCGCCAGCCCCAGCTCCTCCCGTATCGCCCGCTCCTTGGCCCCGGGCCCCGAGAACCCCCGCCGCTCCAGCGCAAGAATCGCCCGCTCCCGCTCAGCGAGAACGGCGGCCTCGGGTTGGTCCTGGTCCTGGTCCTGCTCCTGGTTCACGTGCCGCACCGTAGCTCACCCCACTGACACCCGAGCCGACAGCCGAGCCGACCGGCAACTACTCCGCACTCTCCGCCCGAGTGGCCCCCGACTGCAGCTGCCCCAGGATCGCCGACGGGCTCCCCCCGGACGTCACCGTCCTGCCGATGCTCTTCTTGACGTCCGCGCTCACCGCGGCCCAGGACGTCCGCCCCACCGGATAGAGCTCGGAGAGCGGGAGCTGATCGAGGAAGGGCTTGAGGGCGGCGTCCTGGTCGTCCCCGGCCATCACCGTGGACGCGGAGTTCGTGACGGGGAGCAGGTTGTACTCCCGGGAGAAGTCCAGGACGTTCTTCTTGTCGTAGGCGAAGTCGAGGAACTCCCCCACCTGCTCGGCATGACCGTTCTGCTTGAAGGCCATCATCCAGTCGGCCACACCCATGGAGACCTTGGTCGGGCCCTCAAGGCCGGGCATGGGCACCATGCCGAACCTCACGCCCTTCTTCTCGGCCATCTGCATCAGCGAGGGGTGCCCGTTGAGCATGCCGACATCCCCCGCGGCGAAGGCGGAGAACGCGTCGGCCCGGTTGAGCTCCCCGGGCGGAACCGGCCCCGTGAGCCCCTTGCCGACCAGGTTGTTCTTGAGCCAGTTGAAGGTGGAGACGTTCTCCGCGGAGTCGATGCTGTACGTACCGGTCTCCGCGTCGGTGTACCCGCCCCCGCCGCTGAGCAGCCACTGCATGGTCTCGGCCTGTGCCTCCTCGGCACCGAGCGGCAGCGCGTACGGATACTTCACGCCCTCCGCCTTGAGCGCCTCGGCGGCGGCGGCCAGCTCCTTCCAGGAGGTCGGCGGGGTGAGGCTGGCGTCCTCGAAGAGGGACTTGTTGTAGAAGAGCAGGCGCGTGGAGGAGGCGAACGGGATGCCGTACTGGACGCCGTTCACCTGCCCCGCGTCCGCGAGCTGCGCGACGAAGTCCGCCTGGACGGGAATGGAGAGCAGTTCGTCGGCCTCGTAGAGAAGGCCCTTCGCGGCGTAGTCGGCGTACGCGCCGATCTGCGCGATGTCCGGCGCCTTCCCGGCGTCGACCATCTCCTTGACCTTGGCGTCGACGTCGTTCCAGGAGTACACGGTGACGTCGATCTGCACGCCCTCGTGCTGCTCCTCGTACTCCTTGGCGAGCCTGTCCCAGTACTTCTGGGAACTGTTCGCCGCGCTGTCCCCGTAGTCCGCGGCGACCAGCCTCAGCGTCACCTCGTCCGAACCACCGGTCAGCCCACAGCCGCCCAGAACCGCCGACAGGCCCAGCGCGGACACCGCCGCAATCGTTCCCGTACGCCTACGCCGCTGCACGCAAAACCGCCCCACACCCATGTTCGAAACTTTCGAAACGTCATACATATTGCCCCCATAAGGTCTACACCACGTAAGTGGACTAGACCTCTCGCGGGTATGCAAGACACACTGTTCCCGTGAGACATGTCATCGCCCTCGATGTGGGCGGCACCGGGATGAAGGCCGCCCTGGCGGCAGCGAGCGGCGAGCTGCTCCACCAGGCCCGCCGCCCGACCGGGCGCGAGCGCGGACCGGACGCGGTCGTCGAGGGCATCCTCGACTTCGCCGGCGAGCTGCGCGCCTACGGCGAGGAGCGCTTCGGCGAGCCCGCGGCGGCCGCCGGCATCGCCGTCCCCGGCATCGTCGACGAGGATCAGGGCGTCGCCGCCTACTCGGCCAACCTGGGCTGGCGTGACGTACCCCTGCGGCGGCTGCTCGCCGAACGGCTCGGCGGCGTCCCGGTCGCCCTCGGCCACGACGTGCGCACCGGCGGTCTGGCGGAGGGCCGGATCGGCGCCGGCAAGGGTGCCGACCGGTTCCTGTTCGTGCCGCTCGGCACCGGGATAGCCGGCGCCATCGGCATCGACGGCCGGGTGGAGGCGGGTGCGCACGGCTTCGCGGGCGAGATCGGCCACATCGTCGTACGGCCCGGTGGAGCGCCGTGTCCGTGCGGGCAGCGCGGCTGCCTGGAGCGGTTCGCCTCCGCTGCGGCGGTGAGCGAGGCGTGGGCCGCCGCGTGCGGGGACCCGGAGGCGGACGCGGCCGACTGCGCCAAGGCCGTCACGTCCGGTGATCCGAACGCCGTACGGGTCTGGCACGAGGCCGTGGACGCCCTGGCCGACGGTCTGGTCACCGCCCTCACCCTGCTGGACCCGCGCACCCTGATCATCGGTGGCGGCCTGGCGGAGGCGGGGGAAACCTTGTTCACACCGCTGAGGAAGGCCGTCCGGCGCCGGGTGACCTTCCAGAAGCTGCCGTCCATCGTCCCCGCGGCCCTGGGCGACACCGCCGGATGCCTGGGTGCCGGCCTCCTGGCCTGGGATCTCCTCGACCGAACCGACCGTACGGAGGTAACTCCCTGATGGCAGCCGACCTAGGGGCGCGGGACAGCGCTGAATCTGCGGCTACCGCCGCGCGGGCTCGATCAGCCACGACGCACCCGCAGCCCGCGACGGACAAGGTGCCCCTCATCCTGGCCGGCGCCAACGTAGTCATGCCGACGGGGACCCTCGCAGCGGGCCAAGTGATCGTCGACGGCACCCGCATCGCCGGTACGGCCCCGGAGAACGCCCACCGCATCGACCTCACCGGACACTGGCTCCTGCCAGGGTTCGTGGACATCCACAACCACGGCGGAGGCGGAGCCTCGTTCACGTCGGGCACCGCAGACGACGTGGTCACCGGCATCCACACCCACCGCCTGCACGGCACCACCACCCTCGTCGCCTCCACCGTCACCGGCGACATGGACTTCCTCACCCGTCGCGCGGGCCTGCTGTCCGAGCTGGCCGAGCAGGGCGACATCGCCGGCATCCACTTCGAGGGCCCCTTCATCTCCCCGTGCCGCAAGGGCGCGCACTCCGAGGAACTGCTGCGCGACCCGGACCCGGCGGACGTGCGCAAGCTGATCGACGCGGCGCGCGGCCACGCGACGATGGTCACCCTCGCCACCGAACTGCCGGGTGGCCTCGATTCCGTACGGCTGCTCGCCGAGCACGGCGTGATCGCCGCGATCGGGCACACGGACGCGACGTACGAGCAGACGGTGGAGGCGATCGAGGCGGGCGCTACGGTCGCCACGCACCTGTTCAACGCGATGCCGCCGCTCGGCCACCGCGAGCCGGGCCCGATCGCGGCCCTGCTGGAGGACGAGCGGGTGACCGTCGAGCTGATCAACGACGGCACGCATCTGCACCCGGCCGCGCTGGAGCTGGCGTTCCGTCACGCGGGCGCGGACCGGGTCGCGTTCATCACGGACGCGATGGACGCGGCCGGCTTCGGCGACGGCCGCTACATGCTCGGCCCGCTGGAGGTGGAGGTCGCCGGCGGAGTGGCCCGCCTCGTCGAGGGCGGCTCGATCGCGGGCTCGACCCTCACCCTGGACCGCGCCTTCAAGCGGGCGGTGACGATCGACCGGCTGCCGGTCGAGGACGCGGTGGCGGCCCTGTCCGCCAACCCCGCCAGGCTGCTCGGCCGCTACGACCGCATCGGCTCCCTGGAGCCCGGCAAGGACGCCGACCTGGTGGTACTGGACTCCGAGTTCGACCTCAAGGGCGTGATGCGCCGGGGCGAATGGGTGGTGAATCCCCAACTGGGGTGATCTGTCCTGCTGTTGAGGGCGGTGGTTGTCCTGCGAGACTGGGACGGCCGCCGCCCTTTTGGCATGATCGGCAGCTGCCGGAAGGACAACCGGCGGACGGACGGCACACGCATGCTGAACTCTTCGGGGGAGGTCGAGTACAGGTGATCCTCACGGTCACGCTGAACACCGCTCTCGACATCACCTATCGCGTGCGGGCCCTGCGCCCCCACGCTTCCCACCGCGTCTCCGAGGTGACCGAGCGCCCCGGCGGCAAGGGGCTGAACGTGGCCCGGGTGCTGGCGGCCCTCGGCCACGAGGTGACAGTCACGGGCTTCACGGGCGGCGCGACGGGGAGCGAGGTCCAGGACCTGCTCGCGGCCACGCCCGCCGTGGTGGACGCGCTGGTCCCGGTGACCGGAGCGACCCGCCGGACGATCGCCGTGGTGGACGAGCTCACCGGCGACACGACCCAGCTCAACGAACCCGGCCCGACGATCACCCCGGCCGAGTGGTCCGCGTTCCAGGAGGCCTACGAGGACCTCCTCACCTCGGCCGCCACGGTGGCCCTGTGCGGCAGCCTGCCGCCGGGCGTACCGGTCGGGGCGTACGCCGGCCTGGTCAGGTCCGCGAGGGCCGCGGGCGTCCCCGTCCTGCTGGACACCAGCGGCGAGGCCCTGCGCCGGGGCGTCGCCGCCCGCCCGGACATCATCAAGCCCAACGCCGACGAACTGGCCGAACTCACCGGCTCCCACGAGCCGTTGCGTGCCACCCAGGACGCGCGCCGCCGGGGCGCCCGCACGGTGGTCGCCTCCCTCGGCAAGTCCGGCCTCCTGGCCGTCACCCCCGAGGGCCGCTGGCAAGCCACCCCACCGGCCCGCCTCCACGGCAACCCGACCGGCGCCGGCGACGCGGCGGTCGCGGGCCTGCTGTCGGGTCTGGTGGAACACCTCGCCTGGCCGGACCGCCTGACCCGAGCTACGGCGCTCAGCGCGGCGAGCGTGGTGGCACCGGTGGCGGGGGAGTTCGACCGGGGGGCCTACGAGGAGTTGCTGGGGCGGGTGGCGGTGACCGGGGAGGTCACCGCCGCGTGATCAGGAGCTGGACTTGATCCAGCCCTTCACCAGCCACATCTGGTCGAGCAGGGCGTCGCACTGGTTGCCCTGCTCGCAGGACACCTTGATCGTGTTTGTGCCCTTGTTGAGCTGGACGTAGTTGTAGGTCTTCGTCCAGCCCTTCTCGTAGTCGCCCTCGGGGCCGCCCGCCCAGTTCTTCAGGTCGACCGGGGTGTTGGCGGGGGTGCCGTTGACCGTGAGGGTGGCGTTCTGGTCCTTGCCCGGGACGCTGTAGCCGACGAAGACGGTGTACTTGCCGGACTTCGGGATCTCGTCGACGCTCCAGCTGACCGAGGAGCCGACCGCGTTGAACCCGGCGACGTAGACGCCGCCGTCCGCCCTGGCGCCCTTGATGTCGGACGCGGTGGTGGCACCGCCGGCGAGGGCCAGCGCCTTGGCGTCGATCGTCGGCAGGTCGTCCTCCGCCGCCTGGCTGTTGCTGTTCGACGGACTCGGCGCGCTGCTCTCCTGGGACTGCGTCGGGGTCGACCCCGTGTCGCCCCCCGCGTCGTCCTTCTCGCCGTCGCCGCCCAGCATCGCCACGCTGATGCCGATGACGACCGCCGCGACGACCGCGATCGCGCCGATCAGCAGGCCCTTGGTGTTGGGTCCGCCGCGGCCGCCCGAGCCGTGGCCGCCGCTGTAGGACGGCTGTGGGCTGGCCGTGGTCACGCCGTCGGGGTGTGTCTCCGGTGCCGCGTAGTGCGCGTTCGGCTGGCCGTACGTGCCCTGCTGTTGCGGTATCTGGCCGTACGCGGCCGTGGGGGCCTGCTGGCCGTACTGCCGCTGTCCGACCGGGCGCACACGGTTCACCGAACCCGGGTAGCCGTAGCCCCCCGACGGCGGCTGGGCGCCGTTGGCCTGCCCGTCGGCGTAGAGGTAGCCGAACGGGTCGTCGTCCTCGGGCGTGCTGGCGCCGTTGTTGCCGGACGTCATCCCTTGGTACTCCTCACCAGGTGCGGGCGGATGCGATGCGTGTGGTCAGAATGGCGAGCCTACCCGCTCCTGATGGCCCAAACGGGTGACTCGGATCGCATCAGCTCGCTGACCTGGGGGTTACCCGGCGCGTCTGTGTTGTTTGGGACGAGATCGTTTCTCTACGTACATCCGCTCGTCAGCGGACTTCAACACTTCGTCCGCAGTCATCCCGCAGTGCGCCCACCCGATGCCGAAGCTGGCGCCCACGCGGACCGCCCGCCCTTCGGCGCGGATGGGCTGGATGATCTCGTTACGCAGGCGTACGGCGAGGTCCTGGGCGTCCGCCTTGCCGAGCCCGTCGGCGAGGATCACGAACTCGTCGCCGCCGAGCCGGGCCACGGTGTCGCCGTCGCGGACCTGGCGGGACAGGCGCCTGGCCACCTCGATGAGAACCGCGTCACCCGCGTTGTGCCCGAACCGGTCGTTGATCGACTTGAAGCCGTCGAGGTCACAGAAGAGGACCGCGAGTCCCTTGGCACCGTCGTCCCGCTCGCCCTCGACCGGCGCGACGGTGTGCACATGGTGGTCGTAGGCGTCGAACGCCGCCACAGCCGGACGGAAGTCGAAGCCGTGGCCGTTGGCGTCGTAGGCCGGGTGGCCGTAGGCCGCGTCGACCGACTCCAGGGCGGCACCCGGGTGCGTGGAGCGCTGACACAGCCGCGAGGCGAGGCGGGAGCGCAGCTCGGCGGAGTTCGGCAGTCCGGTGAGGGAGTCGTGCGAGGCGCGGTGGGCGAGCTGCAGCTCGCGGCGCTTGCGCTCCTCGATGTCCTCGACGTGGGTGAGCAGGAAGCGGGGTCCGTCGGCGGCGTCGGCGACGACGGAGTTGCGGAGCGAGACCCAGACGTACGTGCCGTCGCGGCGGATCAGACGAAGCTCCGCGCGACCCCCCTCGGCGGACGTACGCAGCAGCGTGCCGATGTCCTCGGGGTGGACGAGGTCGGAGAAGGCGTAGCGGCGCATCGCGGAGGCGGGGCGGCCGAGCAGGCGGCACAGCGCGTCGTTGGTGCGCAGGATCCGGCCGTGCTGGTCGCCGCCCATCTCGGCGATGGCCATGCCGGACGGGGCGTACTCGAAGGCCTGCCTGAAGCTTTCCTCACTGGCGCGCAGGGCCTGCTGCTCCCGCTCCAGCCTGACCAGTGCCCGCTGCATATTCGCGCGTAGACGTGCGTTGCTGATGGCGATCGCCGCCTGGAACGCGTACATCTGGAGCGCCTCGCGCCCCCAGGCGCCGGGGAGCCGGCCATTGCGGGGCCGGTCCACGGACAGGACCCCGATCAGCTCGCCGCAGGCGCTGCCCTGCACGCCGGGCGTGTACATCGGGGCGAAGAGGCGGTCCGAGGGGTGCCACTCGTCCTCGAAGCGGGGCGCGGGACCGTCGGTGTACCACTGCGGGACGTCGTCGTCGTCGAGTATCCAGCCCTCGGTGTGCGGGATGAAGACCAGGTCGCCCCAGCGCTCACCCATGCTCAGCCGACGGTCCCAGGAGTCCCGGGAGCCGACACGGCCGGTGATGAGGGCCTCGGCGGCGGGATTGCCGGAGAAGGCGGCGACGACGAGATCGCCGTCGGGGCGTACGAGATTGACGCACGCCAGCTCATAGCCGAGGCCGTTGACGACACCGTCGGCAACTGTCTGCAGCGTGTCCGCCAGGCTGCGGGCCGTGTTCATGTCAGCCATGACCTGGTGCAGTTGTCGCAGGGTCGCAAGACGGACGTACGGCTCCGACTCGGTCTCCATGCTCGCCCTCCCCCCGAGACCTCGCAGCGAATCAAGGGTTCTACTTCGGCGTAACTTCCCTTGCTAGTTCCCCGCCACTGAATCACAGCGCGCTGCTCACTCGGTACACAGGGTCAACAATTAATGGCCCTTGTGACTCAAGTCACAGGTAAACGTGAACAATTGAGCGGTGTTTCTGCGTTTTTCCTGTGCGTTTACTGAACGCAAACTTTGTGCGTGTGTGGAGATGCCACGAAACGGCCTTGATCAGGTACGTCAGTCGTCCGTCCATGGTCCTAGGTCCACGTCCCGGTCCGTTCTCGGGCGAAGGCCCGATGCCGGATGCGCGGTGCCGACATTAGCGTTTCCGGCGTGCCGAACACTTCCCCGCCCGCGCCGCCCGTGCCCGCCGTCCTCCCCGCCTCGCGCAGCGCCGCCGGGCATGCTGAGGGAGTGAGCAACGACGAGTTCCGTGCCGCCATGTCGCGGCTGGCCGCCGGTGTGGTCCTGGTGACCGCACTGGAGCCGCCGCTGGACCCGGACGACCCGCACGCACCCGTCGGCGAGGACGTCGGCATGACGGCCACGGCGTTCATGTCGGTGTCCCTGGACCCGCCGTTGGTCCTGGTCAGCGTGCGCGAGGGGTCCCGCATGGACGACCTGCTCGACGAGCAGCCCCTGTGGGCCGTCTCGGTCCTCTCCGAGAGCCAGCGCCACATCGCCGGCCGCTTCGCCATGAAGGGCCGCGTCAGCGACCGCCTGCTGTTCGCCGACATCCCCTACGTCCGCGGCCAGGAGACCGGCGCCCCGCTCGTGGGTGGCGCCCTGGCCACCCTGGAGTGCCGCACCGAGCAGCGCGTGACGGCCGGCGACCACACCCTGGTGATCGGCCGCGTGCTGTCGGCTTCTCTGCCGAGTGCGAACGGGGGGCCGCTTACCTATTTCCGGGGCCGTTACCGGCAGTTGGGATGATCTCGCGGACAGGACCGTTCGCAATTCCATGGCGGGGAACTGATCATCCGGCTTACGGTGCCGGGATGACGTCGACGACTTCAGCGCCCCGCCTGGAAGAAATCACACCCGCGAACTTCGAGGCCGCCACCGGCATACGCGTGCGTCCTGAACAGGAATTCGCAGTCTCCCCGGTGATGCAGTCCCTGGCCGAGGCGTACGTCCACCCCGCGGACGTCGCCTGGCCCCGCCTGATCGTCGACGGCGGCCGCCCGGTCGGGTTCCTGATGGCCTTCTTCGACATCGACTGGCGCGGCGACGGCACCCTCCTGCGCTCCGGACTGTGGCGGCTGAACATCGCCGCGGACGAACAGGGCCGGGGGTACGGCCGGTTCGCGGTCGAGTCCGTGGCCGCGGAGCTCCGCCGCCGCGGCGGCAGGCAGCTCTACGTCACCTGGCACCCCGGCCCGAACGGCCCGGAGGGGTTCTACCTGGGCCTCGGCTTCCGCCCCAACGGCGAGACCAGCGAGGGCGAGACGGTGGGTGTGCTGGAACTGGACCGGACCGGCACCGCACCGGCTAGATCGGCCTGACGTCGAGCCGGGACGCCCGCTCGGCGTCCGTCACGATGTCGATCACTGCGATCCGATCCCGTACGAACGCAAACCGCAAGGCGCGCTCCACCCGCCCGCCGACCAGCACGACGGCCCCCATGGCGCCGTCGACCAGCATGAGCCGCGCGACACCGGCAAGCGACCCGTACGTCGCCGCACCTCGCGCCACCGCCGCCGCCCCCGTGGCCACCCCGGCCTCGGTGCGCGCGATGACGTCCGGGTCCAGGACCTCCAGCAGCCCCTCGAAGTCACCCTCCCGCGCGGCGGCGAGGAAGGCGCCGACGACCTCCCGCTGCCTGCGCCGCCCGGCCGGGCCGGCCTCGTGCACATCGGCGCCCTGCACCCGGCGCCGGGCACGGCTGGCGAGCTGCCGCGCCGCGGCGGGCGTACGGTCCACGACGTCCGCCACCTCCTCGAACGGCACCCCGAACAGGTCATGCAGCACGAACGCCAGCCGCTCGGCGGGCGTCAGCATGTCCAGTACGACGAGCAGGGCGACGCCCACCGAGTCGGCGAGGACCGCGTCCTGCTCGGGGCCGGCGTCCGTGCCGGGCACGGCCGCACCGGGACCGGGGCCCGCAGGCGCGCGGTCCAGCGGCTCCTCGGCACGGGACTTGCGAGAGCGGAGCATGTCGAGACAGACCCGCCCCACGACGGTCGTCAGCCATCCCCCGAGATTGTCGATACGGGCGGTGTCGGACCGACTCACCCGAAACCACGCCTCCTGCACCGCGTCCTCGGCCTCGGCGACCGAGCCGAGCATCCGATGAGCCACGGCACGGAGGTGTCCGCGGTGCGCCTCGAAGCGCTGGGCGAGAAAGTCGGCGTCCCGATGGCCGGTGTCCCGAAATCCCTTGCAGTCGCCGCCGCTCATCTGTCCCAGCCTCTCGTCGCAGTCCCTCGTCGCAGTCGTCACTGCCCTGACGGACGGGGTGACGGGGATGTGACGGAGGCGCCTCGCCTTCCCCCTAGACGGCGGAGGTGAGCCCGGTCCCCTGGGCGTCGGGGTTGGATACGGGTGCCACGGCGGCCGCTTCGGGTGCGGGCGCAGGCGCGGGCGTGGCGACCGGGGTGGCGATCGCGGCGACGATGGCGAGGACGGCGACAGCGCGCAGGGTCCACTTCAGCACGAGGGAGGATCCAATCCGGACGTGTGATGGCTTGGGCCTCGATCGTCGCCGGCGACCCGGTGTCCAGGGATCATCCGAAGGTCGCGACCGCCTCCCCCGTACGGCGGAGGCGACGGTCGGCGCCGACCCGGACTACGTCCAGCCCCGCCCCGTCCGCCCCCGCTTGGTCTCCGAGCGCTGCTTCTTCTCCCTCAGCCGGCGTTCGTTGATGCCGCGGGGGATGCGGGTCGGTGTGCGCGGCTTGGGTGGCGGGGCCGTCGCCTCGGCGAGGAGGGCGGCGAGGCGGACGGCGGCGGTCTCGCGGTTGCGCCACTGTGAGCGGTGCTCGGAGGAGCGGACGGTGAGGACACCGTCGACGAGGCGGGACGCCAGCCGTTCCAGCGCCCGCTGCTTCCACACCTCGGGCAGCGCCTGAGTGCCCGCCAGGTCGAACCGCAGCTCGACCTGGGAGTCACTGGTGTTGACGTGCTGGCCCCCCGGGCCACTCGACCGCGAGAAACGCCACATGAGCTCGGCCTCGGGCAGGGAGACGGAGCCACGGATGACGTACGGACCAGACATGCCGTACATGTTCCCGCTTCTGTCCGGTCCACGTCACCCGAATATCCCCTACGGGTGCTCTTTGGCAAAGAAAGTAAAGACACCTGGAACTTGAGGTACCCCTCTCCGCGTTCATAGGGGTAGCTGTAGCTTCTAGCCGTACCGCAACGAGGGAAGGGACTCCCAACAATGGCTGTAAGCCTGTCCAAGGGTGGCAACGTCTCGCTCACCAAGGAGGCACCGGGCCTGACCGCCGTCACCGTGGGCCTCGGCTGGGACGTCCGCACCACCACCGGCACGGACTTCGACCTCGACGCCTCGGCGATCGCGGTCAACCCCACGGGCAAGGTCTACTCGGACGGACATTTCGTCTTCTTCAACAACAAGCAGACCCCGGACCAGACCATCGTCCACACCGGTGACAACCGCACCGGCGAGGGCGCGGGCGACGACGAGGCGATCAACGTCAACCTGGCCGGCCTCCCGGCCGACGTCGACAAGATCGTCTTCCCGGTCTCGATCTACGACGCGGAGAACCGCTCGCAGAACTTCGGCCAGGTCCGCAACGCCTACATCCGCATCGTCAACCAGGCCGGCGGGGCCGAGATCGCCCGCTACGACCTGTCCGAGGACGCGGCCACCGAGACCGCCATGGTCTTCGGTGAGCTCTACCGCAACGGCGCCGAGTGGAAGTTCCGCGCCGTCGGCCAGGGCTACGCCTCGGGCCTGGTCGGCATCGCGCAGGACTTCGGCGTGAACGTCTGACGGACGCCTCGCTGTGCTGGAACCCCTGGCTTCGGCCGGGGGTTCCGGCGTTCCGGGGCCCTCGGCCGTTCAGGGCCCCGGATCGTTCGGGGCCTCGGTCGTCCACCTCTTCGATCGTTCATGTCTTCGATAGGTTGCCGCACGTGATCCTCGACCCGCTCCCCCTCAGCCCCGACCGCGACATCCCGGCCCCGCTCCTGACCGAGCTCACCGCGCTGTACGCCTCCAACCGTGAGTTCCACGCGCTCAGCGGCGAGTTCCCGGACCCGGACGACGTACGGCCCGAGCAGGTGGCGGCCGCGCTGGCCGACGAGTTGGCCAACCCTGACGTGGAGGTCCTGCTGGCCCGCAGTGCCGGGCAGCTGGTCGGGATCGTGATCACGCTCGCCCGTCACCCGGACCCGTCCGACCCCGACCCGTGGATCGGCCTGCTGATGGTGGACGCGAGCGCCCAACGCCAGGGCCACGGACGCCACTTGGCCACCCTCGTCGAGGACCGCGTGCGCACCGCGGGCCGTACGGCCGTACGCCTCGCCGTCCTCGACAACAACCCCGACGCCATCGCCTTCTGGACCGCCCTCGACTACGAGGTCGTCGGTTACGGCGAGGACCTCCAACTCGGCCGTGCCTGCACGGTCCTGCGCAAGCCGCTCATGGATCCCGACGGCCCCCCGCGCACCCCACGCCAGGCCGCCCGAGTCGCCGTACTCGACCCGGAGGGCGCGGTCTTCATGTTCCAGTGCGACAACGTCGAGGTCGGCGCCCACTGGGCCCTCCCCGGCGGCGGCCTGGAGGCGGACGAGACACCCCAGGAGGGCGCCCTGCGCGAACTGCGCGAGGAGACCGGCTGGACCGACCTCGAACCGGGCGCCCTGCTCTGCACCTGGGAGCACGACTTCACCCACTACGGCATCCCGGTCCGCCAACACGAGCACATCTACGTCACCCGGGGCCCACACCGAAGCCCCACCGGCCCTGACCTCCCCGCGGCCCACGCCGCCGACGGCATCCTCTCGTGGCGGTGGTGGCCCCGAGCAGACCTCGCCAAGGCCCCCGAGCCCCTGTGGCCCCCGGACCTGCCCCGCTTGCTGGACGAGTGGGAAGCGGGCAGGGAGGCCTGAACCGGCGTGGACTGGACACCGCCGGCAGGCACCGCCCTCGGCGCGTGCGTCGGCGTCGGCTCGCCGCTCCTGCCTGGCGGACCGCACCAGCTGGCGCCGGGACCTGGCCGACCGGACCCGGCAGGAACGCCGGCAGACCTATGTGACGGTCCTGACGAAGTACCGCCTGGCCTACGAGGCCATACACGCGGCCGCCGCCGTCACCGGCCGCGACCAGACCCGGGCGGGCGAGCGGGACGGCCGTACGGGAGGCGTTCCGGTCCTCCGCCTGCGACGGGGCCACCGGACGGCGGGCCGACGGGCCGGCATCACGGTTGCGCGGGCTTTCCGTCCCCGTACAGCCAGTCCTCCCAGACGGACGTGAAGTCCTCGTCCGGAGCCGACTTCTCGACGTACGCCGTGAAGTCCCCGGTGTCCGCGTTCCCGTGCCGGTGGCCGGCCGTCCAGCCCTGGACGATGTCGTAGAAGGTGTCGTCGCCGACGGCCTGGCGGATCTTGTGGAGAACCATCGCACCGCGCTGGTAGACCGGGTCGCCGGAGATGTGCGCGGCGCTCGCGGGCTCGGCGGGCGGGAAGGACCAGAGGTCCTCGTACTCGTCCTCGCCGTGGTCGTACAGGGAGTCGAAGGTCTCCTGCGCGCTGTCGCCGCCGTTGTCCTCCTGCCACAGCCACTCCGCGTACGTCGCGAAGCCCTCGTTCAGCCACATGTCCCGCCAGCTCTCCGGCGTCACGGAGTTGCCGAACCACTGGTGGGCCAGCTCGTGGACGAGCAGTTCGGTGCCGGGAGTGCCGGGGAAGACGGGCCGGTTCTGGGTCTCCAGGGCGTAGGCGGAGGCGTTCTCACGGGCGACGATGGCGCCCGTGGAGGAGAAGGGGTAAGGGCCGAAGTTGTACTCGGCCCACTCCACGATCTCGGGGAGCCGGGCGAGGACTTCGCGGCTGGAGCGTGCCTGGGAGGGGGCTACGGCGGTGTAGACGGGCAGCGCGCTGCCGGCCGCGCCCGGCACGCTGGAGCGGCGGACGTCGTAGTCCCCGATGGCGAGCGTGACCACGTAACTCGCCATCGGCTCGGCGGTGCGCCAGTGGAACGTCGTACGGCCGCCCTCGGTGGCCCGCCCGGCCAACTCACCGTTGGAGACCACCTGGAGCCCCTCCGGGACGGTCACGGCGATGTCGTACGACGCCTTGTCGGACGGGTGGTGATTGCCGGGGTACCACGCCATGGACCCCGTCGGCTCCCCGAGCGCGAGCGCACCGTCGGCGGTGGGAAGCCACCCCTCCTGGGAGCCGTCCGGGTCGGTGATGGTCTGGGGGGTGCCGGAGTAGCGGACGGTGAGCCGGAAGGTCTCGCCCTTGTCGAGGTCGGCACGCGGCCGGACGACGACCTCCTGGCCGTTACGGCTCCAGCGGGCACGCTCGCCCTCCACCGTGACCCGCTCGACGTCCATGCCCTTCAGATCGAGGTCGAAGGCGGAGAGGTCCTTGCCCGCACGTGCGGTGATCTCGGCGGTGCCGGTGAGGTGGCGGTCGTCGGGGTCGTAGGCGAGGTCGAGGTCGTAGTGCGTGACGTCGTAGCCACCGTTGCCGGCCTTGGGGAAGTACGGGTCGCGCACGCCGGAACCACCGGGAGTGCCGTGGACGCCGCCGCACGCGGTGAGGGCGAGGGCGAGCAGGCCACAGGCGATGGGCGGGACAACAGGCACGGAACGGGACACACCCGCGATCCTATGAGCGCGGGCCACGACACCGTCACCTCCGCGCACAGCCGCGAGCCACGACACCGGCGGGCCTACATGCCTGCACGCGGGCCGCGACACCCCCACGCCCGAGCCGTGCCACCTCGCATCCGCGCCCCGCACCGACCCGTGACACCATCACCCCCGTGCTCGACATCGGCTACGCCCTCTCCAACCGCTTCCCGGACCCCCCGCAGACGGACTACCGTCGCGCGGACGTCCGTGCCCTGCGCCACGATCTGTTCTGCGGCGACGTGTACCTCGCCGACACCAAGGCGGACCGGGAGTTGTCCACAGCCTGGGGATGGGTGCCGGTGCTCGACTTCGCCTGGGCCCTGTGCGACATCGCCGAGCTGCTGGACCAGGACCCGGCCGGCTCCCGCGCCGCCCGCCCCCAGCACGCGGAACTGGACTTCACCGAGTCCACCGACCGCATGCTCTTCGAGCGCCGCTTCGGCTGGGTCGACATCGAGGCCGACTGGATGCGGGCGGAGGAGCCCCCGCTGACCTTCTCGCACGCCGAACTGCGCCGTGAGGCCCGCGACTTCCTGCACGATCTGATCGCCGACCTGATCGACCTGCACGAGGACCTGGCCGAGAACCCGGCGATCTGGACCCTGCAGGCCCGCTTTCCCAGGCCGGCCTAGCCCCGGCTTCCCACGGGCGACGAACGGACCACCGACCACGGACCACGGAAACGAAGGAGCCCCATCCCGCACAGTGTGGGATGGGGCTCCTGATCCGAGCGCCGGGCAGGCCTTGCACCTGCATCTCCCCGCAGGAAGCGGGACGTCTTTCCTTGGACCACCAACGCAACACCGACCACCAAGAGTTCCGGCGACCAGCTGCAAGATCAATCATACCGCACCCGTCCGGGCACCGCACACCTACTCCTCGGCCTCCACCCGCACCCCGACCGCCGCCGCCAGCATCGGTGCCAGATCCAGCAGCTGCGAAGGACTGATCACCGCCCCGGCCAGCCTTTCCACCCCCCGTGTGATGTCCAGCTCGCCCGCCCTGCGCAGATCCACGTCCGTGAGAGTCACCCCGGTGAGGTCCGCCCCCTTCAGCGCGCAGTCCACGAACTCCACCCGCTCCAACCGGGCGCCCCCGAAGTCCGGCTCGACCAGGACGCACCCCTCGAAGACGACGTCCCGGAGCCTGGCCTTGCGCAGGTTCAGGTAGTCGATCTTGCCGCCGCGGATCACGACCCGCTCCAGGACGGCCCCGTGCAGCTGCACCCCACCCAGCCGGGCGTCCACCAGTTCCACATCGCGCAGGGTCGACTCGGCGAGGTCGGTCCCGACACCGCGTGGGCCGGTGAGGACCGAGTCGAGGATGCGGGCGTGGTGAAGTCTCGTCTCGTCCAGGGCGCAGCCCCGCAGCGCGCAGTCCATGAAGCGGGCGCCCCCGCCGTCCTGTCCGGTGAGGTCCTCCTCCCGGAACTCCAAGCCGTCGTAGTCCCCGTCCGGTTCCAACTCCCCGTCCCGGAACGGCTCCAGCCGCGGCAGCTGCACCTCGGGCCGCCGCGCGCGCTTCACGCCGCCCCTGCCCGGACCGCCCGCCCCGCCGCCCGCACCCATCGCTCGCCTCGCCATGCCCCCATGCTGCACCCCACCACTGACAATCCCTCTGACCTGCGCCGACTCCACGCCGACGCGACACCGGTGCCGCGCCGACACCACCCGACCCCGCACCCCCGCTCCCCCCATGTCACATTCCGAGCGCCCAGGACCGTCGTACTCACAGAACAGGGAAGCAAGGCGACCCCGAGACGAGGGAGACCCCCAGCCATGCACCGCATCACCGTCATCGGCGGCGGCTTCGCCGGACTCACCGCAGCCATCACCGCCGCCGAGGCGGGCGCCAGAGTCACCGTGTACGAAGCCCATCACACCCTCGGCGGGCGGGCGCGGACCGCCGCGGGGCCGTACCGGACGAACGAAGGACCGCACGCCCTCTACAACGGAGGCCCGCACTGGGCCTGGCTCAAGCAGCGGGACCTCATCGGGCCGCTCGCACCGATCCCGCCGCTGGAGGCGGCCCGGCTGCGGCTGCGGCACCGGGGAGTCCTGCGCCGCACCCCGCCGTTCGCCATGCTCAAGCTGCTGCGCCGGGGCCTGCCGCAGGCGCCCGTGGACGTCGACTTCATGACGTGGGCCACCGGGATCGCCGGCGAGGAGGGAGCCCGTGCCGCCGCGCACTACTCCGCCGTCGCCCTGTTCCACCACGACCCCGGCGCGCTGTCAGCGGCGTTCGTGCAGGAACGGCTGCGCCGGGCCACCAAGCTGCCCCCGGAGGCGCACTACCCGCGCGGCGGCTGGGGGGCCGTGATCGACCGGATGGCGGCCCGGGCGTGGAACCTCGGGGTGCGGATGGAGACCCTGTCCCGCATCGACAGCCTCGACGACCTGACGACCGGCACGCCCGTCGTCGTCGCGACCTCCCTCGACGCCGCCCGCCGCCTCCTCGGGGACAACTCGCTGACGTGGACCAGCGGGCGTACGGCACTGATCGACCTCGCCGTGCGCACCCGGCGTGGTGATGCCTTCGCCGTCTCCGATCTCGACCAGACCGGATGGCTGGAGCGGTTCACCGCGCAGGACCGGTCACTGGCGCCGGCCGGTGAGCAGCTGGTCCAGGGGCAGATCCCGATCGCCCCGCACGAGAGCAAGGCGGCCGGCATCGCGCGTGCCGAGCAGCTCCTCGACCTCGGTTTCCCCGGCTGGCGCGAGCGCGTCACCTGGCGGCGCGAGTCCGTCGCGAACGGCCGTACGGGCGCCGTCGACCTGCCCGGCACCAGCTGGCGCGACCGCCCGGCCGTCGACCGGGGTGCCGGGGTCTACCTTGCCGGTGACCAGGTCGCCGCCCCCGGCGTCCTGTCCGAGGTCTCCTTCAACAGCGCTCTCACAGCCGTCTCGCTCGCCCTCGGCCGCAACGCCCTTGACCTCAAGCAAGCTTGAGGTTGGAGCATCGGTCAGCCGGCTCCGGTGACGGGGCGGACGCCTGACAGACCCGAGTTCACAGCAATGGGGGATTTCGATGCACGCCATCCGTCTGCACACCTTCGGCCCGGCCGAGAACCTCGCCCACGAGCAGGTCGACGATCCCGTACCAGGCCCCGGCCAGGTCCGTATCGCCGTGGAAGCGGCCGGTGTCCACCTCCTCGACACGGCCCTGCGCGAGGGCATGGCGGGCCCGGCGCCGCAGTTGCCCACGCTGCCCACGATCCCCGGCCGCGAGATCGCCGGCGTCGTCGAGTCCCTCGGCGAGGGCGTGGCCGCGCTCTGGCTCGGCAAGCGCGTCGTCGCGCACCTCGGTTTCGCGCCCGGCGGGTACGCCGAACTCGCCGTGACCGACGTCGACCGCGTGCACGAGATCCCGGCGAACCTCGATTCCGCCCAGGCCGTCGCGATGATCGGCACGGGCCGTACGGCGATGGGGATCCTGCAGTTCGCCGAGCTCGGCCCGGACGCGGTGGCCGTGATCCCGGCGGCGGCGGGCGGGATCGGCACCCTGCTCGTGCAGTACGCCAGGAACGCCGGCGCCGTGGTCGTCGGCCTCGCCGGAGGCCCGGAGAAGGTCGCCCGGGTACGGGAGAACGGCGCCGATCTCGCCGTCGACTACAAGATCCCCGGGTGGCCCGGGAAGGTCCGCGCCTTCCTGGGCGGACGCCCGGCCACGGTCGTTTTCGACGGCGTCGGCGGCGATGTGGCCCGCGACTCCGTCGCCCTGCTCGGGCCCGGCGGCAAACACCTCGTCTTCGGCTGGTCCGGCGCGGGGCTGCACGACGGCGAGCCCTACCTCGTCGACGGCGTCTCCCAGCAGGTCCTCGGCCCCGTGATGATGCAGCGGGCCGGCGGCCCCAACCCCGTGCAGACCCTCGAACTGCGCGCCCTGGCCGAGGCAGCCGAAGGCCGCCTCACCCCGGCCGTCCAGCGCTTCCCGCTCGCGCAGGCCGCGGCCGCCCACCGCGCCCTGGAGACGCGCGCCACCACCGGAAAGGTGGTACTGGAGCCGTGACCAGCCGCAAGCACGCCCGCCAGGAAATACCGCACCCGTCCCGGGAGGGGATTCCGCAGCCGTCCCCAGATGCGACACGTCCTGAACCATGGTCTTCTGGCCAGGTGAGTTTCACCCGAACAGGTGAACCCCCCGCGGCCACCTCGGATGCCGACCCCCGCCGCTGGTGGGGCTTGGTGATCATCGCCCTCGCGCAGCTCATGGTCGTCCTCGACGCGACCATCGTGAACATCGCGCTCCCCTCCGCCCAGAGCGACCTCGGCATCTCCGACGGCAACCGCCAGTGGGTGATCACCGCCTACACCCTGGCCTTCGGCGGACTGCTCCTGCTCGGCGGCCGGATCGCCGACCTGGTGGGCCGCAAACGCACCTTCGTCATCGGCCTCGTCGGCTTCGCCGCCGCCTCCGCGCTGGGCGGTGCCGCCACCACGGCCGGCATGCTCTTCGGCGCCCGCGCCCTCCAGGGTGTCTTCGCCGCCGTACTGGCCCCGTCGGCCCTGTCGTTGCTGACGACGACCTTCACCGACCGCAAGGAGCGCGGCAAGGCCTTCGGCATCTACGGCGCGCTGGCCGGCAGCGGAAGCGCGATCGGGTTCATCGTCGGCGGCCTGCTCACCGAGTACCTGGACTGGCGCTGGTGCCTGTACGTCAACGTGCCCATCGCGGTGATCGCCGTCTTCGGCGCGCTGACCCTGCTCCACGACAGCCCCGGCCACGCGGGCGCCCGCCTCGACGTGCCCGGCGTGCTGCTCGGCTGCGGCGGCCTGGTCGCCATCGTCTACGGGTTCGCCGAGGCGGAGCCGCGCGGCTGGACCGACCCGATGGTCCTGACCCTCTTCGTGGTCGGAGTCGCCCTCCTCGCCACGTTCGTCTGGTGGCAGACCAGGGCCCCGGTGCCCCTGCTCCCGCTGCACATCATCAAGGACCGCACCCGCGCCGGCTGCTTCCTCACCATGGCGCTGGCCGTCATCGGGATGTTCGGTCTGTTCCTCTTCATGACCTACTACCTCCAGGTCATCCTCGACTACTCGCCCGTGATGACCGGCCTCGCCTTCCTCCCCCTCACGGTCGCGATCATCACCGGCTCCACCCAGATCGCCGCCCGGCTCCTGGACCATGTGGCGCCGCGCCTTCTCATGGCTCCCGGCGCCCTGCTGGCCGCGATCGGCATGGTGCTCCTGACCCGGCTGACCGTGCACTCCTCCTACCCGAGCGACATCCTGCCCGCCCTCATCCTCATGGGCCTCGGCATGGGCCTGATCTTCATGCCGGTGTTCGCCACGGCGACGGCCGGCGTGGCCCCGCAGGACTCCGGTGTGACCTCCGCGACCATCAACACCTCGCAGCAGGTGGGCGGTTCGATCGGTACGGCCCTGCTCAACACCATCGCCACCACCAGCAGCGCCGCCTACCTCACCGCCCACCTGACCGACCCGGCCCAGCGGGCCCTGGTCACCAAGGAGGGGATCGTGCACGGCTACACGGTCGCCATCTGGTGGGCAGCCGCCATCATGCTGCTGGCCGGTGTGGTCGCGGCCCTGATGGTGACGGCGAAACCCCCGAAGCACGGCACAGAGCAGAAGGCGCCGATCCCGGAGTCGGTGGCCTGACAGCCACCTGCCACCGGCCTCCACGAACGGGGGGAGGGGCCCCACCGGACCGCGGAGCCCCTCCCCCACCCACCGCCCCGGCGGTGGGTATGTCAGTGCCGCCCGGCGACCCGGTCCGCCACCCGGGCCAACCGCGACGACTCCCCCGCGCCGCTCAGCCGCTCCCGCCGGTCGGCGGCCCGGTAGGTGGCGTACAGGCCCTGCACACCCAGCCACCGCAGCGGCTCCGGCTCCCACTTGCGGACCTTGTGCCCGACCCAGGGCAGGTCCATCAGTTCGGTCTGCAGGCCCTGTCCGGAGTCCAGTTGGACGAGATCGCGGAGCGTGCGCGCGGCGAGGTTGGCGGTGGCCACGCCCGAGCCGACGTAGCCGCCGGCCCAGCCGATCCCCGTCGAGCGGTCCAGGGTGACGGTGGCGCACCAGTCGCGCGGTACGCCCAGTACGCCCGACCAGGCGTGCTCGATGCGCACCCCCGCCAGGGCCGGGAAGAACCCGACGAGGATCTCCCGCAGGGCCTCGATGGTCTCGGGCTGCGTCCGGCCGTCGTTGTCGGTGCGCGACCCGAAGCGGTAGGGCACCCCGCGCCCGCCCAGCGCGATCCGCCCGTCGGCGGTGCGCTGCGCGTACATATAGGCGTGCGCCATGTCGCCGAGCGTCTCCAGGCCCGCCCAGCCCACCGACTCCCACTGCTCCTGCGACAGCGGCTCGGTGGCGATCATCGACGAGTTCATCGGCAGCCAGGTCCGCCGCTGGCCCTTCAGGCCCGCCGTGAAGCCCTCGGTGCAGCGCAGGACATAGGGCGCACGGACGGTGCCGTACGGGGTGACCGCGTGCTTGGGCCGGATCTCCGTGACCGGCGTCAGCTCGTGGATCGTCACGCCCAGCGCCTCGACGGCCGCCGCGAGCCCCTTGACCAGCTTGACGGGGTGCAGACGCGCGCCGTGCGGCGTCCACGTCGACCCGACGGCGTCGGCCACCCGGACCCGCTCGGCGGTCTCGCGGGCACCGTACAGCTCGCGGTCCTTCTCGCCGTACGACAGCTCGTGCGCGTGGAACTCCTTCAACCGCGCCAACTGGGCGGGCGTACGGGCGACTTCGAGCACCCCGCCCTTGTGGATGTCGGCGTCGATGCCCTCTTCCGCGGCGGCCCGCACCACCTCGTCGACGGTGTCGTTCATGGCGCGCTGCAGCCGTACGGCGGCCTCCTGGCCGTGCAGCTTCGCGTACCGGTCGCGGCCCGCGATGCCGTTGTAAAGCCAGCCGCCGTTGCGTCCGGAGGCGCCGTAGCCGCAGAACTTCTGTTCCAGGACGGTGATCCGAAGGAAGGGGACGGCCTTCTTGAGGTAGTACGCCGTCCACAGTCCCGTGTACCCGCCGCCGACGATCACCACGTCCGCGGAGGTGTCCCCCGCGAGCGGCTCACGCACCGAGGGGAGGCCGTCGTGCGCGTACCAGAAGGAGATGGCGCCGTTCACGGCACCGTTGACCGAGCTGCTCATGGGAGGACGTTAATTCGCGCGAGCCGATTCCGGCAGCCCAGTAGGGTCCGCAAAGTGATCGACATTCCGCCGGAGCTCGCCGCATCACAGCAGGAGTACAACGGGAAGGCAGGCCGCGCCTTCATCGCCGGGCTCCCGGACCTGACGGCCGGATTCCTCGACCGCTGGGAGCTGACGGTCGACGGACGGCCGATGCACGGGGTCAGCGCCCTGGTCCTCCCCGTGACCCGCCGCGACGGCACCCCGGCCGTGCTGAAGCTGCAACTCCGCGACGAGGAGAGCGAGGGCGAGCCGGTCGCCCTGCGTCTGTGGGACGGCGACGGGGCGGTGCGCCTCCTCGGCCACGACGAGGCCACCGGCACCATGCTCCTCGAACGCCTCGACCCGTCCCGCATGCTCGCGCACCAGCCGGACATCCACGAGTCGGTCCTGGTCATCGCCCGTCTGCTGGCCCACCTCACGTCCTTCACCGCCCCGGCCGGCATGCGCCGCCTCGGCGACATCGCGCAGGACATGCTGGAGCGGACGCCCCGGGCGCTGGAGCACATCCCGGACCCCGAGGCCCGCCGTATCGTCGCCGGCTGCGCAGCCGCCGTACGCGAAGTCGTCGACGAGCCCGGCGACCGCCTGCTGCACTGGGACCTCCACGACGAGAACGTCCTCGCCTCCGCACGCGCCCCGTGGCTCGCCATCGACCCCAAACCCCTCGCCGGCGACCCGGGCTTCGAACTGTGGCCCGCCCTCGCCAACCGCTTCGACGCCGACGACCTCCGCTGGCGCTTCGACGCCATGACCGACGTCCTCGCCCTGGACCGCGCACGCGCGCGTGCATGGACGTACGGCCGACTCCTGCAGAACTGCCTCTGGGACATCGAGGACGGCCGCCCGCTGGACGAGGAGCAACTGGAAATCGCCAGAAGGCTCCGCCCGCCGCGCGGCTGACCGACCGCAGCCCTCAGCTCACCCACGCGGCAGACGCCGCCACCGCCTTCAGTTCCTGGGCGACCGCGTCACCGATCATCTCGGCGTCACCTGCGCGCAGGTGACTGACGACGGTGAGGGTGTAGGCGTCGGCGGTGTGCACGAGACAGAGGTTCGCCGTGCCGGGCGGGGACAGCTGCGGCAGGGGAACGATGCGTGCCAGTGGGCGGCCGTTCAAGCGGCTGGGGTTGTCCCGCCACTTGAACGCGGTGCACAGGCTCGTGGTGAGCTCGGGGCGGGCCAGCCGCTCGGCCATCACCCCGGCCAGCCACGGCACCGTCCGTGCGGCACCCTTCAGCGCGGGAAGGAACGCGCGGTGAGCGTCGCAGCGGCGGTCGAACCCCGCTACCTCGTCCTGGCACGCCTGCAGCCGGGCCACGGGGGACTCGACGTCGACGGGCAGCGGCATCCGCAGCGCGGTGACGCCGTTGCCGAGTTGGCCCGCGTTCTGGCGGGTCCGCAGGTCGACCGGCACCGTGGCGTACAGGGGTGTCGGTGCGTTCGGCCAGGTCCGCAGGGGCCCGTAGCAGGCGTGGAGGGCACCGGCGTACGCGCTCAGCAGCAGCTCGTTGAGGGTCGCTCCGCGCCCCCCGGCCGGCTGACGTCGGGCGGCCCGCATCACCTGCGGGTCGAGCTCGACCACCGCCACCGAGGGGCGCAGTTCGGGCGTCGCGGGCAGGGGCTGGCCGGGGAACCCGATACGCCGCAACTCCCGGTACACGGTGCCGGCACCGACCCGCGACCTCTGTCGCACGACCGCGGCGGGGTCCGCCCCGGCCGGGACGCCGGGCCGCGGGGTCACGGCGTCGTCCATCAGCAGCCGGAACAGCGTCTCCAGGGATCTGCCGTCCAGCAGCGCGTGATGGGCGAGCAGCACGATGCCCTGGCGCGTGACCAGCAGCCGCCACAGGGGCCGTTCGGCCGGCAGCAGCTCACTGACGCCGTCGGTGAGCAGCGACCGCAGGTCCTCGTCGGTGGCAGTGACGTGCGCGACGGGATCGAACGGCCGGGCCGTCCGCCACCGATGGCCCGACAGCGCGGCCGGTCCGCCGGGCCGCCCGAGCACCAGGCTCATCCGCTCCAGCCCGCCCCACCGGTCGCGGACCCGGGACCGCACCTGCGCCAGGTCGAACGGCGCGCCGGGAAACACCGCGGCGATACCGATCGTCCCCGGCATCCCGTTGCGCAGGTGCCCTTCCTCGACGGCGGTCAGCCGCATGCTCCACTACCTCTCGTGCTCGCGTGATCAACCGCGTGGTGAGTCGAACACGACGCAGGCGTTGTGACCGCCGAAGGCGAAGCTGTTGCTGAGCACCGGCCCGTCCAGGATCTTGCGCGGTTCACCGGTGACCACGTCCAGTTCGCACCGGGGATCCAGTCGCGTCAGATGGGCGGTCGGAGGCGCGAGCCCTTCGCGCACGGACCAGGCCGTGATCACGGCCTCCAGCGCTCCCGCCAGCCCGAGCCCGTGCCCGGTCACGGCCTTGGGCGCGGTCACCGGCACCGCACGCGGGCCGAACACGGCCGCGATGGCCTGCGCTTCCGCAAGGTCGTTCAGCTCGGTGCCGGTGCCGTGCGCGTTGACGTGGGTGACGGCGTCGGCGGTCGTGCCGGCGTCGGCGATCGCCTGCTCCATGCACGCCCGGGCCCCCGCACCGTCGGGATGCGGTGCGGTGAGGTGGTGGGCGTCGGAGGTACGTCCGTATCCGGTCAGCGTGGCGTAGATCCGGGCACCGCGCGCGCGGGCCAGGTCCAGCCGCTCCAGCACCAGGAACGCGGCCCCTTCGGCGAGGACGAAACCGCGCCGCCCGGCGTCGAACGGCCGTGACGCGGAAGCGGGATCCTCGCACTCGGTGACCATCGCCCCGGCCCGCCCGAAGGCCAGCGCGGTCGTGGGCGTCAGCGGGCTGTCATGGCCCCCTGCCACCACCACGTCCGCGCACCCGGCCCGGATCATCTGCATGGCCTCCCCCACCGCATGCGTGCCCGAGGCACAGGCGGTGGAGACCGTCAGACTGGGCCCCGTGATACCGAGGCGGGCACTGACCCAGTACGCCCCCGCGTTGTTCATCAGCCGGGGCGCGTAGAGCACATCGGGATGCCCGATGCCGTTCTCCTGGCTGATCACCCCGCCGTACCCGGTGCCCGTGACCACCGCCCGCCGCCCGGGACCGACGTGCAGTCCGCCGGCGTCCTCGACGGCGTCCACGGCCGCGCACACGGCCAGCTGCACCGACCGGTCGGCTCGCCGTACCTCCTTGGGCGCGAGATAGCCGGTGGGGTCGAAGTCGGTCATCGGACACGCGGGGTAGCGGACTGCGCCCGCGTCGTCGAACGCGTGCAGCCGCGTCGCCGAACGGCACTGCACGAGACTCTCCCAGAGCGCCGCCGGGCTCGCCCCGGCCGCGCAGCGAACTCCCAGGCCGGTGACGGCGACAGCGGGTCGGCCGGTCATCGGGCGAGGGGGGTGCGGGCGGCAGGGGTACGCAGCCGCACGATGAGGTCGGCGACATCACCCACGGTGGACACCGCGGCCTTGTCGGTCCCCCGCAGGGACACCCCGAACAACTCCTCCGACGCCGCCTCCAGTTCGGTGATGTCCAGGCTGTCGGCGCCCAGGTCGGCGACCAGCCGGGCCTGCGGCACCACCGCCTCCGGCGGCACCGACATCACCCGCGCGCACAGCGGGCGCAGCGCTTCCCATACGTCGCCGTGTTCCGCTGCCCCGCCGTGTTCCGCTTCCATGCAACTGCCTCCATCTCCTGGTGCCGTCAGGGCACTGACGGCGTCGCCATCCGGGCCCATGTCTCGAACTCCGTGACGACCGCCTCCGCGAGCCGTCCCGCGTCGTTCGGGCGCAGGTTGCACACCACGGTGAGCGTGAACGCGTCCCCCGCCTGGGCCAGGGTCAGGCTGACGGTCCCGGGGTACTGCAAGGGCGGCAGCCCGACCGTGCGCACCAGCCGGCGGCCCTGGAAGGTGCTCGATCCGCCAGGCCACTTCATGGCCGTGGTCGCGGTCGCCGCGAAGCAGGAGTGCCGGCTGCGGCCGGCCAGGAACCTGGTGACCCAGGAGCCCGTCCGGCGAACCGCCGCTGCGGCGGGGAACAGCACGTTCGCGTGGACGGCGGCCCGCTCGGGGACGGTGGCCATCGCGGCCTGACAGGCCCGCAGCCGCGCCACGGGACCGTCCACGTCGACGGGCAGCGGGACCCGGATCACCGTGAGGGTGTTCCCGAGTTCCCCCGTGTTCGCACGACTACGCAGGTCACACGGTACGGCCGTGTAGACGGGCTCGTCCCGCTGCCGCCACCGCCGCACCGGACCGTACTGCGCGCGCAGTGCTCCGGCCACGGCGCCCACCAGCAGCTCGTTCAGCGTCGCGCCACGGCCGTCGGCCGGTTGCCGGCGTGCGGCTCGGACCGTGTGCGCGGGCAGTTCCGTCACCGCGACCGAGGAACACACCTGCCCCGGCGGCCGCACCGGCAGCGCCTGCCCCGGGGCCGTCATCGTCCTGAGCTCGCGGCCCGCCGCCAGCAGCCCGGTCCGCGCGAACGGCACCGGCCGGACCGGCTCGCCCGCCGTCACGGGGCTGTCCATCAGCGCGCGCAGCAACGTCGCCAGGGAACGCCCGTCCAGCAGCGCGTGCTGGGCCACGAGCGCCAGAGCGAAGTCCCCGCCATGTGCCGTGTCCGCAACGACGAAGAGCCGCCAGGGCGGCACTCCGCCGGCGAGCGGCCGGTTCACGTTCTGAGCCCACAGGTCGTCCAACTTGTGCCGCGCCACGGCGACATGCACGGCGGGATCGAACGGCCCCGGTACGA
Organism: Streptomyces sp. NPDC012935; assembly: GCF_042900345.1. Taxonomy (NCBI): domain Bacteria; kingdom Bacillati; phylum Actinomycetota; class Actinomycetes; order Kitasatosporales; family Streptomycetaceae; genus Streptomyces; species Streptomyces sp. NPDC012935. Next base: position 19,746 of record NZ_JBIBBC010000030.1, on the reverse strand, counting down.
CCCACCGCACCCGCCCTGACCGCCCGGGCCGCCCGAACAGCCCCTGCGGCGCCGTCCCGCCACCGTCCTTCGGACCCTCGAGCACGCAGTTCATCCGCTCCAGGCCCGCCCACCGCTCGGCGACGAGGGCCCGCACCTGATCCACGTCGGGCTGCTCGCCGGAGAGGACCGCCGCCAGGCCGATGACGCCCGGACACCCGTTGAACAGCAGCATCTCGTCGGCGTAGGACAGTCTCATGCGGTCTCTCCGGCTCGTAGTCCAAACGCCCGCCCCGTGATGGAGCGGGCGTTGAACCGAACTCTTCGTACGGTCTACTTGAGCGCTCCGCTGTTGCAGCCCATGTCCGAGCCGAGGTGGCTGGGCTGCGCACCCGGGGAGCCTTCGCCGTTGAGGGCGTTGCCCAGCGCGCCGTTGACGAGACCGAGGCTGCCGAGGACGTCGATGTTCATGTCGTGCGAGCGGCACTCGATGCCCTGCGTGATGTCGACGTCGTGGGCGCGCGCCTCACCGTGGGCGACGGCGGTGCCGACACCGAAGGAGCCGACACTGCCGAGGACGGCGCCCATGAGGGCGACCTTCTGAAGCTTGCGCATTTCTTCTCCGTTGGTCGAGCGGATGTGGGGTGCTGCGGAACGCGTTGGAACGGTGAAGGCTTACGGAACGACCGTCAGCCGAGCCGGGGCAGACCCAGCTGGCCCACCGGAGGCGCCGCGACCTGCCCGAGGCCGAGCCCGGGCACCTGCGGTGCGCTGGCCGGCGAGATCAGCGGGTTGATGAGCGGGTTCACCTCAGGGTTCACCTGCGGGTTCACCTGCGGCGCGACCTTCGGCGCGGGCTCCGGGTTGAAGACCTGCGGCGCGGAGACCTGCGGCGCGACCTGCGGCATCACCTGCGGGGCCGTCTGCGGGGTGACCTGCGGCACGACCTGCGGAACGGACGGCTGGGAAGCGGCAGGCGCCGAGGAGTGCGGCGAGCCGGCCTGCGCGAAGCCGCCCGAGTTGGCCGAGGCGGAGGCGTAACCGGTCTGCTGCTGCGGAGCCGGAGCCGGCGCGGGCGCCGGGGCCGGGGCCGGGGGCGCGTAGTGGGGCGCCGGCTGCGAACGCGTGACCTGCGCGTGGCCCGTCGACCGAGCCGCAGCCGTGGCCTGCGGAGCACTGTGCTGGGGCGGCGCGTACTGCGGAGCCGGAGCCGGGGCGTACTGGGGCGCCGCGTACTGCGGGGCCGGCGCCGGGGCGTATTGAGGTGCCTGGTACTGAGGAGCGGGCGCCGGGGCGTACTGGGGCGCCGCGTACTGCGGAGGAGGCGCCGGAGCGTACTGAGGCGCCTGATACTCAGGAGCGGGCGCCGGAGCACCGCTGTACCCGACGGGATACTCGGCGGCCTCGCTGACGCCGGCGCCGATGGCGGTCAGACCGCCGGCCGCTGCTACGACGAGCGCGGCCTTGTGAAGCTTGCGCATGGAACCCTCGGCCCTTCATTACCTGTACAGGGAAATCCGTTGTATTCAGTGCAGTCATGCGTGCGCTCAGTCTGATATTCGTACTGCGCCCTTACAGGGGTAATGCCTGAGCTGTCATGTGGACTTCACGCCGGAGCAGGCAGCGGACCCGATGCCTCTCTCTGATTCCAGATCGCTGCCCTCTCCCAGCTGGCAACGACTTTTCTCCGGCCAGGTCACGGGATCAGAATTTTCGTCACCCCATTGCCATCGATCCGATAAAAGGCTCTGCGGCTTGTCGACGAATAACACCCTCTGGCAAACGGGTGACCATGCCCCGACCCACGTGACCGCACCGGCATTTACCTCGTTCCCCCCACAGGGTCAGAGCGATGGTCCATCGCAGCCGCATTTCCATACGTTCCATGCATAGGTCAATGAAGGGCCGGGGTTCCATGCGCAAGCTTCATCAGGTCGCGCTCGTCGTAGCAGCAGCCAGTGGTCTGTCGGCCATCGGAGTCGCGCCCAGCGTCGCCGGCGACGTGCCCCTCGGATACGGCGGTGCTCCGGCACCCGTTGGACAGCCGGACACCCAGGCCGCCTCGTGGACCCGCTCACAGGCGACCGCGCAGTCCTCCAACTCACCGGCCGCGCACCGGCAGGCGGCCCCGGCTCCCCAGCGGGGCGCCGAAGTCAGCCCGCAGCTCAACCCCCAACTGAGCCCGAAGATCAGCCCGCAGGTCAACCCGCAGCCCGCCGTGGCGCCGGCCGGCCCCGTGGAGCAGGCCAACCTGTTCCGCCCGTACCAGGAGTGCAGCCCGCAGTCCGTGCTCAACGCGGCCGTCCCGGTCGCCGTACTCGCCGCCGCCGAGAGCCGCGGCGTCGACTGCGACCAGGCCAACAGCCAGGCGAACTCCTTCGCCCACGCCCAGTCGCGCTAGGGCGCGCGGCTCGAGGAGCCCTCAGGAGCTCAACGAGCCGCTGTGACCAGCGGTTTCACTTCACGCCACGGTGGGCGATGCGGCTTCCGGGTGCTTCTGCCACGAGATCACGAGCCCCGGCGTGCCTTCGGGACATAACGGGATACTTCGTATTAGTCTTTCGTAACTGTACGAAGTCGATCTCCTACAGATCGCACCCACCTCACTCCACCGGAGATGACATGCACAAGCTTCGCAAGGCTGCCGTCGTGGCCGTTGCCATCGGCACCGTCGGACTCCTTGGCGCCGGAACGGCCTCCGCCGACGGCCACGGCGGCAAGGACGGGGGCAAGTTCAGCGTCCTGCAGAGCTCCAACTGCAAGTCGCACGACCTGAACGTCGACGTCCTCGGCAATGTCGGCGTGCTCAACGGCCTGCTGGGCGCCGCGCTCAACGGCGAGGGCGACGTGGCCAAGCAGGACACCCACCTGGGCTCGTCGATGGGCTGCAACAACAGCGCCTTCTGATCCAGGCACTGACGGTCGCCCAGTCGACCGGAGCGGGAACCAGGTCCCGGTACCGAGCCTCAGGCCCGGTACCGGGGCCCTTTTCGTGGCACACATACGCCGTAATTCGCTTCACTCCCCTACAACAATATGAATTTAATATCCATCGGCCAAGATGGTGAGACTTTCCCCAATTCGGCGTGCCGCTGATTTCTCCCGAAATATTTCCTATTAGCCTCCGTAACTGTTCGAAGTCGATCTCTCAGGGATCGCACCAACTGCACTCCACCGGAGATGAATATGCACAAGCTCCACAAGGCCGCCGTCCTGGTCGCCGCTCTCGGGAGCGTCGGACTCCTTGGCGCCGGCGTCGCCCACGCCGACGGAGGCGGCTGGGGCCAGAAGGGCAAGGGCTCGAGCTTCAGCGTCCTGCAGAGCAGCAACTGCAAGTCGCACGACGCCAACGTGGACATCCTCGGCAATGTCGGCATCGCGAACGGCCTGGGCGGCAACCTGCTGAACGGTGAGGGCGCCCCCGGCTCGCAGGAGACCGGCATGGGCTCGTCCATGGGCTGCAGCAACACCGTCGGCGGCAAGTGACCTAGAGCCGCACGCTTCCCCTCGGTGCCCCGGCCCCATGCCGGGGCACCGGTCTTTTGCCGACCGGGCGCAGCCCCTGGAAGAACGAAATGCCGGACCGGGATCACGCCCGGTCCGGCATCTTCCGCTCGCGCCTCGAAAGCGCCTCAGAAGTGGAATTTCGGGAGCTTGACACCCTTGGGCAGCTCCGCCCGGTTGTTGCATTCCACGACCGGACCGCTCGTCGTGGACCCGCCCTCCGCCATGCGGCCCTCGGGCAGCGTGAAGCGCGGCCGCTCCGTCGTCGAGCAGTCGTGCTTCTGCTTGACGACATAGCCGTCGCGCTTGTCGCTGTGGACGACCTCGCTCTTCTTGACGCAGACGATGTCCCCCTGCGCGGTGATCGTGCAGGCACCCTTGGGGTCTTCGTCGGCGTACGCCGGCGCGGCACCGCTGTAGATCACGGCGAGAGCCCCGAGGAGCCCCGAGACGGTTGCGATCTTCTGTCGACCGATCATGTACGGCGTTCCTTTGCAAGGAGAAGGTCGAATACGGAAACTGCTGCAGCCCGGACGCGCACCCTGATGGGTCTGCCGCGCGTCCGGGCTGCATTTGCTAAGGGTGTTGTCCAGCACACCGTCGAAAACAGCTCGACCCGGTCCAGGAGCTGGGATTTCGGATCGCGCGATATGCATAACGGTGTTCCGACGGATTTCGATGCGCCCGTCGTGACGCTCCGAGGCGATGCCCTAAGGGGCTGACTGCGGCTGGGAGTTGGGAGCCGCCCGCCCCGCGGTGGTCACGACGACATTCACAGTGCCCTGAAACTCGCGCACCGAGCCCTCGGCACTTCCTTACTGAGCGGCGTACGGAGCGGAGTACTCGCCGTAGCCGTACTCCGGCGCGGCGGCCTTGGGAGCGGCCTCCGGCGCGGCCTGCGGGGCAGCCTCCGGAGCGACCTGCGGGGCAGCCTGCGGAGCGGCGTGCGCCTTGTCGGCCGGAGCGCCCCACGTGGCAACGGCGTTGGCCGTCGAGGTGGACACCGCGGAGACGATCTGACCGTCAAAGCCGTCGCCCTCGTGAGCGAAGGCACTGCCGGCGGCACCGAAGGCGGACAGCCCTGCGACCGCTGCGGCTACGACGGCAACGCGCTGAAACCTGCGCATAGTTTGACCCTTTCTTCCCGGGCACGAAGCCCTGGTTGACTACTTAATGTGAGCATATACAAACAAACCGTAGCAATTTGGGACCTTTAACCCTTCCCCTGTGTCGTGTCGGCATACGAAACGGCGGATGGCCGGACCGGGTTGACCCGGTCCGGCCATCCGCCGTCGGAAACTCAGCCCAGGATGCGGGAAAGCAGCGGGCTGGAGTCGTTCGTGTCACTGGTGTCGGCGGCCGGCATGGGCGACATCTCGGCGCAGGTGATGTGGGGGCCGATCTTCGTCTGCCCGTTGGACAGAAGTCCGGGAGACGGCAGGGTCAAGGGCTGGGTGGGCTGGCAACTCACCGACCGGCGGACGGCGAACCCGTCACCCTCGGGGGTCTGCCCCTGGATCTGCTGGGTGCAGATGATGTTGCCCTGGGAGTCGAGCGAGCAGACGCCCGGGCCCGCCGCGTGAGCCTGGCCGGCGCCGAGACAGGTCATGGCGAGGCCACCGAGAAGCCCGGTGACAGCCGCGATCTTCTTTCCGATGAACATGTGTTGCGTCTCCTTTTGCGGGGGGTGCCCGAGCGCAATACACCGCGAAGCGGCCGCGCCGGGCCCTGGGGAAATCGGAGAGACGGGCCACCGTGTCCGGTCCATGCCCGGGACGTTCGGGGCCGTTTCGCTTACGAAGTGAAGGACCGACCTGAGGGTGACTGGTCCTCGGGGGACCAATCGCTCATCGGTGCGCCGGAGTTCAGGACAGCAGCGAACGCATACGGGCCCAGGGAGCGGCCTCGCGCTCCGGGCAGCCGCACATGAACGGGCCCCTTCGGGGGTGACCCCGAAGGGGCCCGCGGAAGGCGTCGCGCACGACTATGCCGCCGACCTCAGCCAGTGAAGGCGTTGTTGAACTGACCGCAAGTGGTGTCGAAGGTCTCGGACAGACCGAGCACCGCGACCGGAATGGAGGCCTCGCCAACCGTCTGCGGGCTGCACTCCTGGTAGGGGCGGTAGAGGTCGGACACGCTCGGCCCGCTCTCGTAGGCGACACCGGTACCGGCACCGATGGCGGACAGGCCGCCGGCCGCCGCTGCGACGATCATGACCTGGTGAAGCTTGCGCATGGAACCCTCGGTTTTCATTACATGTACATTGAGGCTGATTGCCTACCGTGACTGAATGAACACTAGCAGTAGCGAAGCTAATCCACGTTTGGGCATGTCCCGTGTCCCAGCGGGGACATGGGGGCGTTCGAGAGTGCATTCGCGGACCGCGAAGTCGCTCGGCGGGCGAATGAAATGAGGGGATGAAAAACGAACTGCGGGGCGGTGTCATCGACCACCGCCCCGCTGATTGAGCCCCCTGTCGGATTCGAACCGACGACCTGCTGTTTACAAGACAGCCGCTCTGGACCAACTGAGCTAAGGAGGCCTGCACGCACTCTCACGCACGCGCCCGTGCAGTGTACCCAGGTTCCGAGCGGGCCCCATCGAAAATTTCCGCGAAGTTCACATGCCTCCAGGTACTGACATACAGGCGAACGCCAGGTACCGTCCAGATCCAGTCCGCACATGTGGACTACACCAACCACCTTCCTACAACGGATCGTCCGGCACGTTCCTGCCGGTAGAAGGGGGCCCATTCACCATGGCCACTGTCTCGTTCGACAAGGCGACCCGGATCTACCCGGGTACCGAGAAGCCCGCTGTTGACGCGCTCGACATCGAGATCGAGGACGGGGAGTTCCTCGTTCTGGTCGGCCCGTCCGGCTGCGGCAAGTCCACCTCGCTCCGGATGCTCGCGGGGCTCGAGGACGTGAACGCCGGCGCCATCCGCATCGGTGACCGCGACGTCACGCACCTGCCGCCGAAGGACCGGGACATCGCCATGGTGTTCCAGAACTACGCGCTGTACCCGCACATGACCGTCGCCGACAACATGGGCTTCGCGCTCAAGATCGCGGGCGTGCCGAAGGCCGAGATCCGCCAGAAGGTCGAGGACGCGGCGAAGATCCTCGACCTCACCGAGTACCTCGGCCGCAAGCCGAAGGCGCTCTCCGGCGGTCAGCGCCAGCGTGTCGCGATGGGCCGCGCGATCGTGCGTGAGCCGCAGGTCTTCCTCATGGACGAGCCGCTGTCCAACCTGGACGCCAAGCTCCGTGTGTCGACCCGTACGCAGATCGCCTCGCTGCAGCGCCGCCTCGGCATCACCACCGTCTACGTCACCCACGACCAGGTCGAGGCCATGACGATGGGTGACCGCGTGGCGGTCCTGAAGGACGGTCTGCTCCAGCAGGTCGACACCCCGCGCAACATGTACGACCGCCCGGCCAACCTCTTCGTCGCCGGCTTCATCGGCTCCCCCGCCATGAACCTGGTCGAGGTCCCGATCACCGACGGCGGCGTGAAGTTCGGCAACTCCGTGGTGCCGGTCGACCGCGATGCGCTGTCCGCCGCCACCGACAAGACCGTCACCGTCGGTGTCCGTCCCGAGCACTTCGACGTGGCCGGCGCCGACTCGGACCAGGGCCTCGCGGTCACGGTGAACGTCGTCGAGGAGCTCGGCGCCGACGCGTACGTCTACGGCACCGCCAAGGTCGGCGGCGACGACTCCAAGGACCTCGTCGTCCGTGTCAGCGGCCGTGACGTCCCGGAGAAGGGCAGCACGCTGCACGTCGTCCCGCGCGCGGGCGAGAGCCACGTGTTCGCGACCTCCACGGGCGCGCGGCTCTCCGACTGAGAGAGCGCCGACTGCGTGACGTAAAGGCAGCACAACCCCGGGTAATTCACCCAGGTTGACGAAGAGGGCCCCGCAGAGCGCTGCGGGGCCCTCTTCGTTGTCGACAAATACCCCGGCATACCCGGTGATTTCGAGTGCTGTACGTCAACACGCTACAAGGGGAGAGGCACCTCTTCGTCCCTCGAAACGGTGACCAAATGTCGCCATATCAGTACTGAACGCTACCCTCACTCGCGTGAAGCACTCCACCATCCAACAGACACGACGCGGCCAGCGGGGCCCCGCCCGCCAGCTCGGCCGCACTCTCGCCCTCGTCCTGCCCGTCGTCCTGGTGCTCTCCGGGACGCTCGCGGTCACCCGGGTCAACTGGTCGGGGAACCCCTCGGACTCGGTGCTGACCGCGACCGACGTCTCGAGCGCACGTGACACCAAGAACGCCGCTCCGCGCGCCCCTCAGGACGTGCTGCGCGACCAGCTCCTGACCGAGCTCCAGCAGGAGGACCCGGGCGTCGCCCTCACCCACCTCCAGCAGGCCGTCCACGACCGCCCGTCGCTGGGCCGGCACTGCGCGTCGATCGCCCGGGCGCTGGGGCGCGCGGCGGTCCGTGTGTACGGGCCGACGCGGGCACAGTCGTATGCCCGGCCCGTCTGTGACACCGCGTTCGCGTCAGGGGTCGCCGCGGCGCACGGCTAGCCATCCCCTTTTCGGAGAACACTCCGCTACCGGACCGTAACGGCTGATTAAGGAACGGTTGCAGGTGAATGCCGTGAGCGGGGCGCCGCGTACAGTTCGGTCATGACTGATCCGAACGCCGCGTCCCGCCCCGTTCAAGCCGTTGTCCTGGCCGGTGGCCAGGGCTCCCGGCTGCGCCCGTACACCGACGATCGGCCCAAGCCGATGGTGGAGATCCCCGGGACGGGGACGCCGATCATCGGCCACCAGCTCACCTGGCTCGCCGAAGAGGGCGTGACCGACGTCGTGGTCAGCTGTGGGCATCTCGCCGAGGTGCTGCAGGACTGGCTGAAGTCGGCCGAGCTGCCGGTGCGGGTCACCACCGTCGTGGAGACGGAGCCGCTCGGGCGGGGTGGCGGTCTGAAGTACGCGGCCGCGCACCTGCCGCATCCGGACCGGCCCTGGTACGCGACCAACGGTGACATCTGGACCCGGTTCTCGCTGCGCGACATGGCGGACTTCCACGCCGAGCGCGACGCGGTCGCCACGCTGGCGCTCGCGCGGCCGCGGATTCCCTGGGGTGCGGTGAAGACGGACGGCTTCGGGCACATCACGGACTTCATCGAGGCGCCGCCGTCGACCTTCGAGATCAACGCGGGCGTGTACGTCTTCTCCCCCGCCTTCTCCGGCCTCCTCCCCGAGCGCGGCGACCACGAACGCACGACCTTCCCCCACCTGGCCCGCGAACGCCGCCTGGCCGGGTTCCCGATCCCGCAGGGCGCCTACTGGCGCGCCATCGACACGGCGAAGGACCTGACGGAGGCGGCGAAGGAACTGGCGGCGCTGGGGCGCTGACGCCTCCGGCGGTCGGGCGGGATGCCTGCTGCGGCCTGTTTCGGCCTTTCAGCCCTGCCAGGGGACTGCGCCCCCTGGACCCCCTATCGGCCTGAACGGCCTCGTCCTCAAACGCCGGACGGGCTGAGATGCCTGGGCCGGCATCGAGAAACATCGGAAGGTGTGGCGTAGCAATGGGCCCCGCACAGGAAGTGTGTGCGGGGCCCATCGTGGTTGTGCTGCTCCGGGTCAGCCGGTGGACGAGGGGGCGAGCAGGGGGTCCACCGGCAGGGTTACCCCAACAGGCCGCCCACAAGGCCCGGTTCGTCGGCGTCGGAGCCGCCCGTGGAGCCGCCGCCGGAGGAGGGACCCCCGGAGGTCGGACCGGTGCTGGTGCTGGGCGCCTCGTCGGCCGGAGTGGACTGCTGGGGCGGGGCCTGCCCCCCAGTGCCCTGCGTCTGGCTGGGCGTACCCGCCCCGGCGCTGCCCGTGTCGCTGGTCGCGCCCGGCGTCGTCGCGGCGCCGGACGGCGTGGCCGCCCCCGACGTGGCGCCCTGCGTGGGCGAGTTGGAGGCCGACGGCGTCTTCTTGTGCCGTTGGCCGGGCTCCTGCGGCAGCGGGGAGCCGGGCAGTTCGTTGCGCGGGGCCTCGCCGGGTCCGGGGACGACGACGCGGTCGGCGTCTCGGACAGCGCCGCCGAGCAGCGAGCCGATGAGGAGGGTCAGGCCGGTGACGATCACCGTGACCAGGGCGCCCCGGCGCAGGACGTAACTGCGGAGCTCCCAGATGTCGGCGCGTGGGCCGAGGCGGCGCCAGGCCATGCCCGCGAGGCGGCCGTCGATCGAGTAGACCGGGGCCCCGGCGATGATCAGCGGGGACCACGCGGCGAGGTAGATGATGTCGGGGGTGTCGTAGGCCGGGACGCTCTTCCAGCTGACGGTGACCAGGAGCGCGGCTGACAGCAGCGCGCCGACTACCGCCGCGACTCGCTGCCAGCATCCCAGGACCGTGAGGACGCCCACGATGACCTGGAAGAAGGCGATGACCAGGCCGGAGCCGACCGGGTGCTCCAGGGCGAACTGGCGGAGGGGCTCGGCCACTTCCCACGGGTGCAGGGTGTTGAGCCACTTCACCATCGAGCCGCGTTTGCCGCCGTCGAAGTAGACGGGGTCGCAGAGCTTGCCCATGCCGGCGTAGATGGAGATGAAGCCGAGGAAGACGCGCAGCGGGAGGAGCACGACGCCGAGGTTCATGCGGCGGCCGGGGTAATAGGCATGCCGGGCCGGGTCGTCGCCGCCGGGCCGCTTGGGGGGCTCGTCGGTTGCGTGCGTGCTGCGGGGGTCTTCCGCGAACTCCTCGTCGTCGTAGACGAGTTCCTCGTCGTATGCGCTCTCGACCGTGCGCATGTTGGGCAGGAGCCGGGTTTCGAGGGATTCGTGCGTGCGCTGGGCGCCGACGATCGGCGTTTCGACGGTCCGTGACAAGTCGTCGTCGTAGCCGGCGTCGTAGCCGTCATAGCCGTCGTAGCCGCCGACGTCGACCCGTGGGATGACCTGGGTGGCTCCCCCGAGGCCGGGGGCCGGCTCCTCGCCGTGGCGGACGCTTCCGTCCCGCACGGCCTGGAGCAGGCGGTGGGCGCCGGTGTCGTCGGGCGCGGACGTGCCGTTCCAGACGGCGACCCGGCGGCGGGCGCCGGTGGCCGCGCCCGCTCTGCCGGCCGCGCCGACGACAGGGATGCGGGTGGTGTCCTCGGTGGCGCTCAAGTGCCGTGCGATCCGGGGGGATTTGGTGCGCCCGGTCGACGCGCCCAACAACACGCGGAAGCTCGCGTGATTGACGATGATCTGCGCCGGATCGCTCGGCACCTTCACCATGCTCAGCGCGGGAGCGTCGTCGTATCCCGACGAACGGTCCCCCGTGGGTGTGCGGGGTGTTCTGGTGTCCACACTCAACTAACCGAGTGACGTGTGGTTAGGACACTGCCTTGACCGGCCCGATCTGTCCGGACCCCGTCAAGGATGCGCAGGTCGCACCACTGTCACCGGAATTACCCCGCACGGGTGACGCCACGGACGCGTGTTCAGCCGCGTCGGCGAGCCGCCTCGTAGAGGACGATCCCCGCCGCCACACCGGCGTTGAGGGACTCCGCGCCGCCCGGCATCGGGATGCGGACGCGGAAGTCGCACGTCTCGCCCACGAGTCGGGACAGGCCCTTGCCCTCGCTGCCGACCACGATGACGACCGGGCCCTCCAGGGCTTCCAGGTCGCCGAGTTCGGCCTCGCCGTCGGCGGCGAGGCCGACGACCACGATGCCCGCCTTCTTGTACGCCTCCAGGGCGCGGGTCAGGTTCGTGGCCCGGGCGACGGGGGTGCGGGCCGCGGTGCCGGCCGAGGTCTTCCAGGCGCCGGCCGTCATACCGGCCGCTCGCCTCTCCGGTACGACGACGCCGTGGCCGCCGAATGCGGAGACCGAGCGGACCACGGCACCCAGGTTGCGCGGGTCCGTCACTCCGTCGAGGGCGACGATGAGCGGGTCCACGCCCTCGTCCGCGGCCGCGTCGGCCAGCTCCTCGGGGTGGGCGTACTCGTACGGCGGGACCTGGAGGACGAGGCCCTGGTGGTTGAGGCCGTTCGTCATGCGGTCCAGCTCGGGGCGCGGGGCCTCCATGAGGTTGATGCCGCCGCGCTCGGCGGCGAGCTGGAGGGCCTCGCGGACGCGCTCGTCGTTGTCGATGAACTGCTGGACGTAGAGCGTGCTCGCGGGCACGCCCTCGCGCAGCGCCTCGACGACGGGGTTACGGCCGACGACCAGCTCGGACGTGGACTTGCCGCCGCGGCCCCGGGGCGCGGGACGGCGGGCGGTCTGCTTCGCCTTGGAGGTGGCGATGCGGTTCTTCTTGTGTCCCTTGCGCATCTCGGCGGGCGGGGTCGGGCCCTTGCCCTCGAGGCCCCGGCGTCGCTGGCCGCCACTGCCGACCTGCGCGCCCTTCTTGCCGGACATGCGGCGGTTGTTCGCGGCCATGACCTACCTGTCTGTCGTGAGGCGTTCGTATGTACGTCTATGCAGTGTGCCGCCCGGAGGGCCGGGCGGCACAATCGATCTTCCGGGAACCGGAATCCGTCAGCGTGGACCGAGGGTCCAGCGGGGGCCCTGCGGACCGTCCTCGATGACGAGACCCGACTGCTTGAGCTGGTCGCGGATGGCGTCGGCGGTGGCCCAGTCCTTGCGGGAGCGGGCCGCCTCGCGCTGGTCGAGGACCATGCGGACCAGGGTGTCGACCACGCCGTGGAGGTCCTCGCCGCGGTCGGACTCGCCGGCCCAGTGCTCGTCGAGCGGGTCGAGGCCGAGGACGCCGAGCATGGCGCGGACCTCGGCGAGGCGGGCCACGGCGGCTTCCTTGTCGTCGGCGGCCAGTGCGCTGTTGCCCTGGCGGACGGTGGTGTGGACGACTGCCAGCGCCTGCGGGACTCCGAGGTCGTCGTCCATCGCCTCGGCGAAGGCGAGCGGCACCTCGGGGGACGGCTCGACGACGTGCCCGGTCATCTCGACCACGCGCTGCACGAAGCCCTCGATGCGCGCGAACGCCGACTCGGCCTCGCGCAGGGCCTCCTCGCTGTACTCGATCGTCGAGCGGTAGTGCGGGGTGCCCAGGTAGTAGCGCAGGACGATCGGGCGCCACTGCTTGACCATCTCGGAGACCAGGACGGAATTGCCGAGCGACTTCGACATCTTCTCGCCGCTCATGGTGACCCAGGCGTTGTGCACCCAGTACTGCGCGAAGTCGTCGCCGTAGGCCTTGGCCTGGGCGATCTCGTTCTCGTGGTGCGGGAAGATCAGGTCGAGTCCGCCGCCGTGGATGTCGAAGGCGGAGCCGAGGTACTTGTGCGCCATCGCCGAGCACTCCAGGTGCCAGCCGGGGCGGCCGCGGCCCCACGGCGTCTCCCAGTCGGGCTCGCCGGGCTTGGCGGCCTTCCACATCGCGAAGTCGCGCGGGTCCCGCTTGCCGGTGATGCCCTCCTCGGTGGGCTGCCGCATCTCGTCGAGGTCCTGCCGGGACAGCTCCAGGTAGGAGGGCCAGGACCGGACGTCGAAGTAGACGCTGCCGTCCGCCTCGTAGGCGTGTCCGCGCTCGATGAGCCCGCGCATCATCTCGACCATCTCGGTGACATGACCGGTGGCACGGGGCTCGTACGTCGGCGGGAGGCAGCCGAGGGCGGTGTAGCCGTCGGTGAAGGCACGCTCGTTCTCGTAGCCGATGGACCACCAGGGGCGGTCCTGCTGCTCCGCCTTCCAGATGATCTTGTCGTCGATGTCCGTGACATTCCGGATGAAGGTGACGTCGTAGCCGCGGTACTCGAACCAGCGGCGCATGATGTCGAAGTTGAGCCCGGAGCGGATGTGCCCGATGTGCGGTGCGGCCTGCACGGTGGCGCCACAGAGGTAGATCGAGACACAGCCCTGCTGGAGCGGGGTGAAGTCACGGATCTGCCGGGCGCTGGTGTCGTACAGGCGAATAGTCACGACACCAGGGTAGTGGGCGGACAGGAGTGCCCGGTGCGTAAGTGCGGTTTGGCCGTTCGTGGTCACTCGCGGGCCGCTGGGGGCAGGTCGGGCCGCCGCCGGGACGGCCCGCCGACCGGTCTCAGCCGACCCGGACCACCAGCGCCGTCGCCACCGCCATCAGTCCCTCGTCGCGGCCCGGGAAGCCGAGGCCGTCCGTGGTCGCGCCCGACACCGACACCGAGGCTCCGGCCGCCTCCGACAGGATCTTCTGCGCCTCGTCGCGGCGCTTGCCGATCTTGGGGCGGGGGCCGACGACCTGGACCGCGACGTTGCCGATCCGGAAGCCCGCCTCGCGCACGATCCGGGCCGCCTCGGTGAGCAGTACGACGCCCGAGGCGCCCGACCACTCGGGGCGCCCCGTGCCGAAGTGCTGTCCCAGGTCGCCGAGCCCGGCCGCCGAGAACAGCGCGTTGCAGGCGGCGTGCGCGACGACGTCCGCGTCGGAGTGGCCGGCGAGACCCGGCCCCTCGCCCTCCCACTTCAGGCCCGCGCACCACAGCTCGCGGCCCTCCTCGAAGGCGTGGATGTCGGTGCCGATGCCGACCTGGGGAAGCGGGGGCTCATCCGGCGGCGGCCGGAGACCGGATGCGTCAGAAGCCATCGTTCAGCCTCCGGCGCGCCAGGACCGCCTCCGCCAGGACCAGGTCCAGCGGGCGCGTGACCTTGAAGGCCTCCTCGTGGCCGGGCACGACCACGACGGTGAGACCGAGCTGCTCGACCATGCTCGCGTCGTCGGTGACGTCGCCGGTCACCGTCTCGTGCGCACGGATCAGCGTCGCGCGGTCGAAGCCCTGCGGAGTCTGTACGGCACGCAGGCGGGCTCGCCGCGGGGTGGCCACCACCGGTTCGGGCTCGCCCGTGACGCCGGCCGGCTCGACCTCCTTCACCGTGTCCGCGAGCGGCAGCGCGGGGACCACGGCCTGCGCCCCGTCCCGTACCGTCTCGATCACCGCGTCCACCGTGTCCACCGGCACCAGCGGGCGGGCCGCGTCGTGCACCAGGACGATGTCGTACTCCGGCGGCAGCGCGTCCAGGCCGAGCTTCACGGACTCCTGGCGCGTCTCGCCGCCGGGGACCACCAGGAAGTCGGTGCGCTCGGGCATCGCGTGCGCGTCGAGCAGGCTCTTGACCTCGGCGGCGCCGTCGGGCGGAGCCACGACGACCACGAGGGAGACGGCCCGGGACGCGGCCATCGCGCGCACGGCGTGGATGAGCATCGGCGTGCCGTTCAGCGCGCGCAGCGCTTTGGGGGCGCCCGGACCGAGGCGTACGCCCTTTCCGGCGGCCGGGATCACGACGGCGGTACGGGCCCCGGCACGCGTGTCCGCGGGGACACCCGTGGGCGAAGGACGCGAAACGTCAGACATCGGTTCCTGTCAGGTTTGTGTGCTCTGCCTACGTGGGTATGGCCTCAAGCGTGCCGGGTGGGCCTTTCTTGACCGAACCCTTCCGTGACATCGGTCGAGCCGGCTGCCCGGACCCGGCACATCAAGTATCGGGGGCGCCCCCGAGGTAGGACGTACCGCGCCTGTGAGCGAACATGCCGCAGCGCCCGGCGACAGCAATTACGTCATCGGGCACCGCGGCACTTCTTTGAAAAAAATCAGCACGCTTCCGAAACCACTGTGCTGAAACTGAGGCGGATGTACCGCGTCAGGACGCGAGAACCTCGTCGAGCAGCGCCTCGGCCTTGTCCTCGTTGGTGTTCTCCGCGAGGGCGAGCTCGCTCACCAGGATCTGGCGTGCCTTGGCGAGCATGCGCTTCTCACCGGCGGAGAGTCCGCGCTCGCGCTCACGACGCCACAGGTCACGCACCACTTCCGCGACCTTGATGACATCGCCGGAGGCGAGCTTCTCCAGATTTGCCTTGTATCGACGCGACCAGTTCGTGGGCTCCTCGGCGTACGGCGCGCGCAGCACCTCGAAGACCCGGTCCAGCCCGTCCTGACCGACCACATCACGCACGCCGACGAACTCCGCATTGTCCGCTGGCACACGTACCGTCAGGTCACCCTGGGCGACCTTCAGCACCAAGTAGGTCTTGTCCACGCCTTTGATCTGGCGAGTTTCGATGGCCTCGATCAGCGCGGCCCCGTGATGGGGATAGACCACGGTGTCGCCAACCTTGAACGTCATGTGACAGGTACCCCTTCCGTGGCTATCCAGGGTAACACGGAAACTGCGGGTTCTGAATGGCGTTTTCGCAGGTCAGGGCATATCTCGGGGCTTGACAACTCCAACAGGAACGTGCTGCGCGGGCCGAGCGGAAGAAAGTATTCGCAGGTGGGAGCGGCTCTGCGGGCGAGGTGAAACGCGTACGTTACACACATCCAGAGGCGCCTCCGAGTGGCCGAACGTCCACATATGTCCGGTTCCAAGTGTGCGACTTCCGCTACTCCGTTCGGCGTCCCGAGTCACCTCCCGGGCGAATCCGGAATTGATCACAGCCAGGTCGGCGGCACATCTGGTGATCAATTCCGGGAGGGTCGCGCATTCCTTCACGGAAATTTTGCGCGGGGACTTGCGAGACGTCTTATGTGAATGACGGACAGAGCTCCGGGCAAAGTGACAACCGGGCCACTTGTGGGTGAAGGAAGGGGTGCCGGAAGCGGCGCTTCGGACGTACTTCCACGGCTCATCGCCGCTCGGGGGAGGGTCGGGTGCGGTAGCGCGGGAACGGCTCGGTAACCTAAGGCCGCTGACAGACACTTAGGGCGGCACTACGCGCCCGCCCCGTTCGAGTCAAGGAGTTGCCGCCGCCGTGAGCAGCAGCCTTCGACGCGGCGCCCTCGCCGCCGCCGCCATCACGTTCTCGATCGCCGCGCTCTCCGCGTGCGCGGCCGGCAACAACGCGCAGACCCTGGAGATCAAGCCGGACAACGCAGCCACCAGCGTCGGCGACATCAAGATCCAGAACGCCATCGTCATCACCCAGCCCGACCTGGAGTCGACCGGCCCGGCCGCGATCTCCGCGACCCTGTTCAACTCCGGCAGCTCCGCGCAGACGCTGGACTCGATCAAGGTGGACGGCACCGCCAAGAGTGCCGAGCTCAAGCCCGCCAAGGGCGGCAGCCTGACCATCCCGGCCGGCGGTTCGCTGATCATCGGCGGCAAGGACAACGCCACCGCCGTGCTGCCCAGCAGCCGCGAGGCCATCCAGGACGGCAACGCGCAGAAGATCACCTTCACCTTCAGCAAGACCGGTGACGTGAGCCTGCGCGCGTTCGTCGTGCCCGCCGAGCACTACTTCGAGAGCTGGGGCCCGAGCGAGGTGCCGGCGACGCCGGGCACCACGTCCTCCCCCACCGGCTCGCCGACCGGAACCCCGGGCGAGGGAGCGGGGGCCACCCCGACCGACGGTGCGTCCGCGGGCGCGACGGAGACCGGCGGGGCGGCCGGGGACGGGGCACAGGCCGGCAACACGGCCACCCCGAGCGACAGCGCCTCCCAGACGGTCTCCGGGCACTGAGCGGCCGCACGGCGCCGGATCGTCGTACGGCACCTGCACAGTCGTAGAAAAAGGGCGGGACCCCCGGAATCGGAGGTCCCGCCCTTCGACGTACGTGGCGACCGTGTTCGCAGTCCTTACGGCCGCGTCCTCATCACGGCAGCGGTTCGCGCGGCAGCGGCTTACACGGCAGCGGTTTACGGCTCGAACTTGTAGCCGAGGCCGCGGACCGTCACCAGGTACCGCGGCGCGCCCGGGTCCGGCTCGATCTTGGCGCGCAGGCGCTTGACGTGGACGTCCAGGGTCTTGGTGTCCCCGACGTAGTCGGCACCCCAGACGCGGTCGATGAGCTGCATACGGGTCAGGACGCGGCCCGCGTTGCGCAGGAGCATCTCCAGGAGGTCGAACTCCTTGAGCGGGAGGTCGACCTTCGAGCCGGAGACCGTGACCACGTGGCGGTCGACGTCCATCCGGACCGGGCCCGCCTCCAGGGCGGCCGGGGTCACCTCCTCCGGCTCACCGCGGCGGCGCAGGACGGCCCGGATACGGGCGACCAGCTCGCGCGAGGAGAACGGCTTGGTGACGTAGTCATCGGCTCCTATTTCCAGGCCGACAACCTTGTCGATCTCGCTGTCCTTGGCGGTGACCATGATCACCGGAACGTTGGATCGGCCGCGCAGCTGGCGGCAGACCTCGGTGCCCGGCAGGCCGGGCAGCATCAGGTCGAGGAGGACGAGGTCGGCGCCGTTGCGCTCGAACTCGTCGAGTCCGTCGGGCCCGGTGGTCGCGACGGCGACCTCGAAGCCCTCTTTGCGGAGCATGTACGACAGGGCGTCGGAGAAGGACTCCTCGTCCTCGACGACGAGCACACGGGTCACGGAAGGACCTCCGGGGCGGAAAGCGTTTCGTACGCGGTTGAGTCAGCGGGTGAATCGGGGGTGGTGCGGTGATGGGATGAGGCGGACTGCCCGGCCTCGTCGTCGAGATCGGGGTGCTGCTGTGCGCGGTCGCGGGCCGCACCCGCCTCCGGCAGCCGCAGGGTGAAGGTGGAGCCCTGTCCCTCGGAGCTCCACACCGTGACCTCTCCGCTGTGTGAGGCGGCCACGTGTTTGACGATCGCGAGGCCGAGGCCGGTGCCGCCTGTGGCACGGGAACGGGCCGGGTCCACGCGGTAGAAGCGCTCGAAGATGCGCTCCTTGTCCTTGTCCGAGATGCCGATGCCCTGGTCGGTCACGGCGATCTCGATACTGTCACCGCCCGGCGCGCTGACCCGGCGGGCGGCGATGCCGACACGGGTACGGGCGGGCGAGTAGTTGACGGCGTTCTCGACGAGGTTGCCGAGCGCGGCCGCGAGCTGGCCGCGGTTGCCCCAGATGCTGAGGTCGGTGGTGCCCCCCGCGGCCATGGTGATCTGCTTCGTCCCGGCGGCGTGCCGGCAGCGGTCCATGGCCTCGGCGACGAGCTCGTCGACGCGGACGGGCTCGGCGTCCTCCAGCGGGTCGTCGTTCTGCACCCGGGAGAGGTCGATCAGTTCCTGCACCAGGTTGGTCAGCCGGGTCGCCTCGATCTGCATGCGCCCGGCGAAGCGCTGCACGGCCTCCGGCTCGTCGGAGGCGTCCATGACGGCCTCGGACAGCAGGGAGAGCGCGCCGACCGGTGTCTTCAGCTCATGACTGACGTTCGCGACGAAGTCACGCCGCACGGCCTCTATCCGCCGGGCCTCGGTGAGGTCCTCGACGAGGAGGAGGACGAGGCGGGAGCCGAGGGGCGCGACGCGCGCGGACACGGCGAGGGCCTCGCCGCGTCCGGTGCCACGCCTGGGCAGATCCAGCTCGACCTGCCGTATCTCACCGTCGCGTCTGGTGTCCCGGGCCATCTGGAGCATGGGCTCGACGGAGAGCTTGCCGCCGCGCACCAGACCGAGGGCGTACGCCGCCGAGCTTGCCTTGACGACGGCGTCCCCCTCGTCGAGTACGACGGCGGAGGAGCGCAGCACCGACAGGACCGTGTCCACGCCGGGCGGCAGGACCGGGTCGGTGTGCAGAGAGGTTCGGGTGGGTCGCTTCAGGTCGCGTTCGCTCCAGCGGAACGCCAGCATGGCGATGACACCGGTAAGCACCCCGGCGATCGCTGCCGCTGCGGCGACCGCCGCGTTCACGTCCATGCACCCAGGTTAGGCATGACGCAGGCAGTGGCCACAGCCGTCGGAGTGCGACCTCGAACACTCGTCGCCCAGAGTTCACCTTGGAGCCAGTGCTGGTTCATTTGGGGTGGCGGAAACGGACGCGTACGGACCGGATCGTGGATGCGTGGGGTTCGCACAGGCGGTTTAGCTTGGGATCACACTGGCGGTTTCACGACAGTCCGACTGACGTTTTCGCGACAGTCTTACTGTCGGAGGGCATGACGGTAAGACTTCCGGTTCAACGGGATTCGACAAGATCCGACTACAGGACTGCCGGTCCGACGACAGTCTCCTGGCCCCGGAACCCCCGAGGCACACGTTAGAGAGGGACCCTGATGCGGGACGCGTACCACGAGGAACTGGACTCGATCGGCGACGGTCTGGTGGAGATGGCCCGGCTGGTCGGCTCGGCGATCGGGCGCGCCACGGCGGCGATCCTCGACACCGACCTGAAGCTGGCCGAGAGCGTGATCGAGGCCGACCAGAAGGTCGACGACCTCCAGCACGACCTGGAGGCCCGGGCCATAGCCCTGCTGGCGCGCCAGCAGCCGGTGGCGACGGACCTCCGTATCGTCGTCACCTCACTGCGTATGTCGGCGGACCTGGAGCGCTCGGGCGACCTGGCCCAGCACGTGGCGAAGCTCACGCGGCTGCGCTACCCGGAGCGCGCGATTCCGCAGGACCTGCACGCCACCATCCTGGAGATGGG
>NZ_JBIBBC010000029.1:0-76117 GCF_042900345.1 Streptomyces sp. NPDC012935 | reverse complement strand
AGGCCGATCAGCTCGTCCAGGTCGGCGGAGATCAGCAGCACAGCCAGGCCCTCGCGGCGGGCCTCACGGATGTGGTCCCAGATCGCGGCCTGCGCACCGACGTCCACGCCACGGGTCGGGTGCGCGGCGATCAGGAAGCGCGGCTTGTGGCTCATCTCGCGGCCGACGATCAGCTTCTGCTGGTTGCCGCCGGACAGGGACGCGGCGGTGACGTCGATGCCTGGCGTGCGGACGTCGTACGCCTCGACGATGCGACGCGTGTCCTCCTGCGCGGCTTTCGGGTCCAGCCAGACGCCCTTGGCGAGGGGCTTTTCCGTGACATGGCCGAGGATGCGGTTCTCCCAGAGGGGGGCCTCCAGGAGCAGGCCGTGGCGGTGGCGGTCCTCGGGGATGTAGCCGATGCCCTGCTCGCGGCGCTTGCGGGTGGTCCAGCCGGTCATCTCCTCGTCGGCGAGGGTGATCGTGCCGGAGTCGGCGCCCCTGAGGCCGATGAGCGCGTCGACCAGCTCGGTCTGGCCGTTGCCCTCGACGCCGGCGATGCCCAGGACCTCGCCCGCGTGGATGGTGAACGTGACGTCGTCCAGCAGGGCCTTGCCGCCCACCGCCTCCAGGCGCAGCTTGTCGACGGTGATGACCGGGCGGTCGGTGACCGTGGACTCGGCGGTCTCCGGCGTAGGCAGCTCGCTGCCGACCATCATCTCGGCCAGCTGCTTCGGAGTGGTCTCGGCGGGCACGGCCGTACCGACCGTCGTGCCGCGGCGGATAACGGTGATCTCGTCGGCGACGGAGAGGACCTCGCCGAGCTTGTGGGAGATGAAGATGACCGACAGGCCCTCGGACTTCAGTTCGCGCAGGTTGCCGAAGAGCGCGTCGACCTCCTGCGGCACCAGGACGGCCGTGGGCTCGTCGAGGATGAGCGTGGTGGCGCCGCGGTAGAGGACCTTGAGGATCTCCACGCGCTGGCGGGCGGCGACACCGAGCTCCTCGACGAGGCGGTCGGGCTCCACGCCGAGGCCGTAGCGCTCGGAGATCTCCTTGATCTTGCGGCGGGCCTTGGCGCCGATGCCGTGGAGCTTCTCGCTGCCCAGCACGACGTTCTCGAGGACGGTGAGGTTGTCGGCGAGCATGAAGTGCTGGTGCACCATCCCGATGCCGCGGACGATGGCGTCGGCCGGCGACGAGAAGGTGACCTGCCGGCCGTCGATGGCGATGGTGCCCTCGTCCGGCTTCTGCATGCCGTAGAGGATCTTCATCAGCGTCGACTTGCCGGCGCCGTTCTCACCGACGAGGGCGTGGACGGTGCCCTTGCGGACGGTGAGGTGGATGTCGTGGTTGGCCACGACGCCCGGGAAACGCTTGGTGATCCCGGCGAGCTCGACGGCGGTCACCTGACCGTTGACCGCCGCTCCGGCCGGAGGGCTGCTGGACGCGTTGATGGCGCACTCTCCTGGGGACGGGGGTCGTCTACGCGCGTAGCGCCCCTATGGCCTGATAAGGGGCCGACGCACCGCGACAACGGGGTACGGGGAAGAAATCCTCCCCGCACCCCGTCGCGCGAACGTAACCCCTTGGTTACCGCTGCTCAGGGTGTTGCTGCAATCAGCTGGACTTGACCTTGATCTCGCCGCTGATGATCTTCTCCTTGGCCGTCTTGATGGCGTCCTGCAGCTCGGTGTTGTCCGCGAACTTCGGGTTGGAGTTCGACAGGCTCACCTCGCCGGTCTTCAGATCGCCACGAACGATACCGGTCTCGGGCTTGCCGTCCTCGACCGACTTCGCCAGGTTGTGCACCGCCTTGGCGACGTCCTTCATCGCCGAGGTCAGGATCGAGTCCTTGTACTTGGCGAGAGCTTCCTGCTTGTACTGGTCGGAGTCGACACCGATCGCCCACACCTTGTTGGCGGCGGCGGCCTCGATGACACCCTGGCCCGACAGACCGGCGGCCGCGTAGACGACGTCGGCCTTCTTCTCGATCTGGCCCTCGGCGGCCGACTTGCCCTTGTCCGGGCTGGAGAAGCCGCCCTCCTCCGCGGTCTGCGTGAGGTACTGGGACAGGACCTTGACCTTGGGGTCGGTGTCCTTGACGCCCTGCTCGAAGCCGGCCTGGAACTTGTGGATGAGCGGGATGTCCACACCGCCCACGAAGCCGACCGTGTTCGTCTTGGTGCTCTTGGCGGCGGCGACACCGGCCAGGTACGAGGCCTGCTCCTCGGAGAAGACCAGGTCCGCGACGTTCTTCGACTCGACCGTGGAGTCGTCCACGATGCCGAAGGTGGTGTCGGGGAACTTCTCCGCGGCGCCCTTGACGGCGGCCGCGTACGCGTAGCCGACACCGATGACCGGGTTGTAGCCCTGCCTGGCCAGCGACACCAGTCGCTGCTCCTTGTCGGCGTTCGTCTCGCCCTCGGTGGGCTCGATGTCGGCCGTGTCATAGCCGAATTCCTTCTTCGCCTGCTCCAGGCCCGCGTACGCGGCGTCGTTGAAGGACTGGTCGCCCTTGCCGCCGACGTCGTACGCGATGGCGAGGCCCTTGTCGCCGCCCTTCGACTCCGACGAGGCCTCGGTGGAGGTGCCGCCGCAGGCGGAGAGCGCGAGGGCCAGGGAGGCGGTCGCTGCGCCTGCGACCGTGATCCGGGAAATCCGGCGCATGTGTGGGTGCTCCTTAGTACAAGCGCCGGACGGTACAGCTCGGTACAGCAGTCACAGCAACGGCGCTGGCTTTCGCCGCAGATTAACGCGCGTAGACCAACCTGAAAACCCCTTCTGTCCACCTTGTTATGCGCCCGTGGCCAAGTCCACGCGCGACCTTGACCCGGGGCTTGCCGATCGCAAAGCGGGAGCGGGGGTGGAGGAGGCCGGGAACAGCGAAGCGGGCGGACATCCTCGGATGCCCGCCCGCTTCCAGCCGTACCACCTGGTGTGGCCCACCACGGCCTGGTGCGACCTCGTACGACGACGGTGACTACTCGGTCTTGACCTTGATCGAGCCGTCGATGATGCCTTCCTTGGCCTTCGCCACGGCGTCCGCGAGGCCCGGGATCTTCGCGAACTCCGGGTTGGACTCGGACAGGCCGACACCGTTGACCTTCAGGTCGAAGGTCTGGGTGCCGGTCAGCGGCTTGCCGTCCTCGACGGACTTGGCCAGCGCGTAGACCGCGCCACCGACGTCCTTGAGGGCGGAGGTCAGGATGTAGCCCTTGTACGACGACAGAGCGGCCTGCTCGTACTGGTCGGAGTCGACGCCGATCGCCCAGACCTTGGCCTTGGCGGCGGCCTCGATGACGCCCTGACCGGACAGACCCGCCGCCTGGTAAAGGACGTCGGCGTTCTTCTCGATCTGGCCCTCGGCGGCTGCCTTGCCCTTGTCGGGGCTGGAGAAGCCGCCCTCCTCCGCGGTCTGCGTCAGGTACTGCGACAGGACCTTGACCTTGCCGCCGCTGGTGTCCTGGACGCCCTGCTTGTAGCCGGCCTCGAACTTGTGGATCAGCGGGATGTCCACACCGCCGATGAAGCCGACCGTGTTGCTCTTGGTGGCCTTGGCGGCGGCGACGCCCGCCAGGTAGGAGGCCTGCTCCTCGGCGAACACGAGTGAGGCGACATTGTCGCCCTCGACCACCGAGTCGACGATGCCGAAGGTGGTGTCCGGGTACTTCTTGGCCACGGCCTCCATCGCGGGGCCGTAGGCGAAGCCGACGCCGATCACCGGGTTGTAGCCCTGCTTGGCGAGGGACGCCAGCCGCTGCTCCTTGTCGGCATTCGTCTCACCCTCGGTGGGCTCGATGTCGGCCGTCTTGTACTTGAACTCCTTCTGAGCCTTCTGCAGACCGGCGTACGCGGCGTCGTTGAAGGACTGGTCGCCCTTGCCGCCGATGTCGTACGCGATGGCGAGGCCCTTGGTGTCGCCGCCGTCGTCGCTGCCGCTGTCGCTGCTGGTACCGCCGCACGCCGTGGCAGCGAGCGCGATCGACGCGACCCCCACCGCGACACGGGTCAGTTTGGATGTCCGACGCATCGTGAAGTCCCCATTCTCCAAGCCCCGCAGTGGGTGCTGAGTTCGGCGCACATTAACGCGCGTAGACACTCCTGGGAACGGGGTTTCGCCCGGCCGTTATCCATTCGTGCCGATGGCCGGTTACGTCCTTGTGAACCACCGGATCGAAAGGCACGCATGGGGCGACTGCACCAGTGGCGCCTCCGCCGCGATGGCGCTCAGGACCGCCCGCCATGGGCCCAAGACTCCCCCCGCTCGACGCCGCCCGCAAGCGGAGCCGAGGGTCGGGTTCCACGCCCTGCGCGGCAATGCCGCAAGCGGGCGCTGCGCTGTGTCGACATGCGGCTCCGCGGGGCGGGCGTGACCAGCCACGACGGGCCCGGAGCCCTTACGGCGACTGGGCCACGCCTAACCCGCGGCGTCGAGAAGCGCTGCCGCCGTGAACAGCTCCACGCCCACCTGAATGGCGGACTCGTCCACGTCGAAGTCCCCTTGGTGCAGGTCCCGCCCGATCCGGTCACCGGGCACCCGGACCCCCAGCCGGGCCATGGCGCCGGGCACGTGCTCCAGGTACCAGGAGAAGTCCTCCCCGCCGAGGCTCTGCTCGGTGCTCTCGACGGAGTCGGCGCCACGGCGGGCGGTCATGGCGGCGCGCAGCAGTGCGGTCGAGTCCGGGTCGTTGACGACGGGCGGGACGCCGCGGACGTAGTTGATCTCCGACTTGGCGCGGTGCAGGTTGGCGACCTCGTCGATGGCGGCGACGACGAGATCGGGCGCCTGCCGCCAGGTGTCGAGATCCAGGCAGCGCACGGTCCCGGAGAGCTCCGCGTGCTGGGGGATGACGTTGGGCGCGTGGCCGGACTCGATCCGGCCCCAGGTCACGGACAGGCCGCTGCGGGCGTCGGTGCGCCGCGCGACGACCGCGGGCACGTCGGTGACGACCCGGGCGGCGGCGGTGACCAGGTCGGTCGTCAGATGAGGGCGGGCCGTGTGTCCGCCGGGTCCGTCCAGGGCGATTTCCAGCCGGTCGCAGGCGGAGGTGATGGGGCCCACCCGCAGACCCAGCTTCCCGGCGTCCACCTTGGGGTCACAGTGCAGGGCGAGGAACCGGCCGACCCCTTCGAGCACCCCGCACTCGATGGCGTCGAGGGCGCCGCCGGGGAGGACCTCCTCGGCGGGCTGGAAGAGGAGGCGGACGGGGCGGGGCAGCTGCCCGCGCCTGTGCAGCTCGGCCAGGACCAGGCCGGTGCCCAGCACCACGGTGGTGTGCACGTCGTGCCCGCAGGCGTGCGCGCGGTCCGGCACGGTCGAGCGGTACGGGCACTCACTCTTCGTGTCCGGGATGGGCAGGCCGTCGATGTCGGCGCGCAGGGCGAGCATGGGGGTCTCGCCGTCCCACTCTCCGATGTCACAGATGAGCCCGGTTCCGGAGTCGAGCACGCGGGGCCTGAGGCCGGCCTTCTCCAGGCGGCCCTTGATCGCGGCGGTCGTACGGAACTCCTGGTTGCCGAGCTCCGGGTGCATGTGCAAGTCGCGCCGGAACTCGATGAGTTCGGCACGGAGCGCCTCCGGCAAGGTGCCGGGAAGAGCGGCTTCCCCGGGATGTTCGGACTCGGACTCGGAGGACATCAGTTGGTTCACCCTCTAAAGGGTAGGACGCCGAGGTGGCCAACTGACCCTCGATCAACAAAAGTTCAACCCGTTTGGGGAAGAAAATCTGGCCGCCCGACGCGTAGGTATCGGTTTGGGTGGGTAAACTCTCCCGACTCCGTCGAGTCGATCATGAAATCGACGGAGAGTGAGGATCTCTCTCCTTCACGGATACCACGTTCAGCCCCATCCCGTCGGTTCTGTTCACCTGTCGGAGCCGGGTGTCGGCGATGCGTCGACCCCGGGGCACGGTGTCGCCGCCGACCTGGGGGAGGCGGATTACAGTCGGACATTCCGGATGTTTCAGATGTTCCGGACGTGGGTGACGCGCCCCGTCCGGGCGAGCATGCCGAACGTGGCCGGGGAGCCAGGGTCGCCCAGGTGATCGCCGCCGCGGGCGGTTCGGCAGGGCCGCGAGGTGCCGGTAGCGCGGGGCGGCAGCCATACGGCGGTGCCGGCGAGGAGGCCGCGGGCGACAGGCCCGACGGCAGGACTGCTTCGGCGGGCGCCGGCGCAGGGGCGGGCGCCCGGGCAGGCGCACAGGGAGGCCTGGGCGCAGCATCACCCACGCGGGATCGCCGCCTTCACCGAGCTGGCCCGCGAGCACATCCCGGCCCCCGTCGCCGACCTCGGCAGCGGCCCCGGCTACGTCACCGCCCACCTCGGCATACCGGTCTTCGGAGTCGACCTCTCGCCGCGGATGGTCGCCCTGGCCCGTAACGCGCATCCCGAACTCCGATTCCATGTCGGCTCGATGACGTCTCTCGACCTCCCGGACGGGACCCTGGGGCGGGAACCGGAAACCCGGTACGACTGCGGCGTTTCCGGCACACCCCTTCGTGAAGCGATCAACCCGAGGGGATCGCACGCCCCACCGCTCAATCCGACGAGCTGTTCGTGGGGGTTTTCCCCTTCGCCGTCCGGAGTGCGGTGCAAAGGGCTCTGCCGTCGCCGAAGAACGGCAAGAGGAAAACCACATGCGCGAGGTGCCACCAGGCCAACGGCCGGTTCAGGCCGGAGAGCCAGAGCAACGCGCCGACGCCCGCACACGACAACGGCCCGACAAGGGCCACACCGGCCATCTGGCGTGCCGTCATGGTCCCGATGGGGACGACCGACGTACGCCACGCACTACGATCGACCGCGATGTGCGTGATGGTCCGAAGGCGCTTTAGCGCGATGGCGTGGGCCGACTCGTGCAGCACGAACGACGCCACCAGACCTAGTGTTGCCGTCTTGAAAAACCCCCATGCCATTTCGGCGGGCACCTCGTCACCAGACCGTGCGAACCAGGCCAGTCCCGCGGCGAGAAGAAAGCCAAGGAATGCCAGAAGGGGCCACACCTGGGTGACTACTGCTGCGGCGACCGTACGTATTCGCAGGTCATTGCGACTGTAGACCCTCGCCCTAGCCTCTAGATATCTCCTTGATGAGGTACTCACGACGGTTCTTCAGCCCCCGGTAGATGAACTGGGTGAATATCAGGACGACGGCGAGGACGAAGAAGAGGACGATCAGCGCTGTAGGATTCGCTACGCCCGCTTCAACGCCGAGTACTCCGCCGGCCTTTTCCTGCGTCTCGAAGAACAACGACCCGAAAAGGGTCTCTCGGCGGATCTCCTTGTCACCGTCCGTTGAGAACATCAGGATGAACAGCGCGGCCACCGCGGTCACCAGCGTGAGCAGGGCGGCTACGACGACGGGCTTCACGACCGACAGTGCCTTTTTCATTTCTTCTCCTCGACTCACTTGCTTGGATTCCTTCCACCGCGTACCAGACGAATAGACCGGTAGCGCCGACCAGGCATCCCATCACTGCCCATGGCGGAAGACTGAGCATGCCCAGGCCGATCGCCGAAAGGGCGAGAATTACAGCAACAACGGAAAGACCCAGGAACACGGAGAAGGGATTGTCCTTCTCCGCCGGAAAAACGATGCTGATGCATGTGGTCAAGACCGCCCCGCCCAGGCATCCCACAAGCGCCTGTCCGCTCTCGGCGACAAGGTCGGGAGCGACGAAGCAGAGCACTCCCAGTCCGGGCACGGCGAACACAGCGAGCAGGACGACTTGCGCCTTGAGCAGGCGTCCGTAGACACGCCAGGCGGATTCGCCGGCGCCGGGCAGCATCCGCAGGGGCTGGGTGGCGGTGAACTGATAAAGGCCGCCGAGAGACAGGACCGTGAGGCCCCACAGCGGACTCACCGAGGGTCGAAGCAGCAGGTAGCCGAACAAGGCGACGGCCATCACCGCACCTGCCACGGTCTGCGAACTGCGCAGCAGACACCAGTCGTACGGACTCAGGAGGCGGTTCGGCGATCTGCTCGCCCACAGGGTCAGGTAGCGGGACTGTCGCACGTGCTGGTTCGGGGCGAGCGCGAGAGCGAAAGCCATGAGCACTGCCGTGAGGAGCACCGATGCGGTGAACGTCGGCAGTGCCCCGTACCGGTGCCAGGCCCATGAGACGGACGTGACCCACACGTGGTGGGGCCGCTTGGTGAGATAGGCAGTGCTCAGGTCCCCGAAGAACGTCTTCATCTGGACGGAGTAGACCGCGAGCAACGCGAACAGGGCCAGGACGGACAGCACGTTCGAGATGCGTCTGAGTCCCACCAGGGCCCACAACCGTGTCAGCAGCTGGTAGAGGACGCTCAGAGTCAGGTACGTCAGGGCGACAGGCAGGATCACCGATGCGGTGATGAAGGGAAGGGCGGACGGACCGAGCACCAGCAACGCGCTGACCGCGAGGGAGATGAGCCCGACGCCGGCCACAACTCCGGTCATCGCGGCCTCATACATCAAGAACGCCGCCGAGCGTTCACGGTTGGTGACCGGCAGCTGATAGCTCAGCTGGAGCATTCCCTCGGCGTTGATGAAGAGGACTTTCACGAGAAGGAATGCGATCTGCACCCACAGGACGAGGGAGACCGTCGAGGTGTCGAACAACAGGCGCCAGACAGCGCTGTCTCGACCCACCGGCCTGAGGAACAGGTAGGCGGAGACGCACATGACACCCAGGAGCAGGACGGCCGCCGAGACCGCGAACACCCGCACGGAAGCCGAACGCAGAACCCCAACTCTGAGCACCCTGCGTCTGAAGAAGACGAGGAGCATGCGGGCCAGGACGGCTGAATGCCGCAGCCTCACGCTCACCGCTCATCCGATCCGAGGTAGTCGAAGACCATGGCTGCCACCGAGCCGTGCTCGGCGATCAGGTCTCGCGTGGGCAGGTCGTACACCACCTGCCCCAGGTCGAGGAACACGATCCGGTCGGCCAGTCGTTCCAGGACGGCGAAGTCATGCGTGCACAGCAGGATGGAGCGGCCCTCGTCGCGGACGTGCCTGAACTCCCTCTCACTGAGGTGGAGCGCTTCGAGATCGATCCCGTTGAGGGTCTCGTCGATCACCGTCAGGGGACGGCGCATGAGCAGCGCGGAGACGAGCTGGGTCTTCTTGCGCATGCCGTGCGAATAGTCCTCGATGAGGTGGTCGTACCGCCCCTCCATCGAGAACTTGCGGAACAGGTCGTGAGCCTCGGCATCGTCCGGTTCGACGCCGAACAACGTCCCCATCAGGGCGATGTATTCACGGGCTGTGAGGAATTCCGGCAGATAGTCGTTGCTGGACAGATACATGCCCAGGGACTTCGCCTTCGCGGAGGTGTGCTCGTGTCCTCCGATACAGAGGGAACCCGACTGGAGATGCACGAGATCGAAGATGTTCCTGATCAACGTGGACTTGCCGGACCCGTTGGGGCCGACGAGACCGACGATCGTGCCTTCCTCGACCGACAGGGAAACGTTGGCGAGAACGTTCACTGTGCCGTCGTAGGAATAGCTTAGATTCTTTACATCCAGCAGGGTCATTCTGCCTTGCTCTTTCACTGAGTCTGCCCAACGGGAGTGCCCAGGCAACCTTGAGCGTTCATGGATAGAGGCTGACTGGGCACTACCGGGAGAGATGCCAGCCGACTAAATGACAGCAGGCGCTACACGCATTCGAAGTGAACCTTCAGGCCGAAGTTCTTGAATTCCCAGCGGCCGGAGAAGGACTTGTTCTGCTTGACCACGCACCAGACGGCCAGGCCGGCAGCGACGGTGGCACCGAGGGCGAGAATTACCGCGACGACGACCAGGAACCAGGCATCGTAACGGACAAGTGCCTTGTCGAGCTTCGACTGGGCGGATTCGACGGCGCGCGAGGTGATCTGCTGTGCGTAAACAGCGGTATGCGGTGCCAGATCGGTTACGGGCATGTACCTCATCCTTTCGGTTTGATTACACAGGAGAGGTTTTCATCGCCGCGCTGGCACGACCAGTGTCCGAAAGGACACTCTTGGCGAGCGAAGTTCGCGTTTCCTTAGCGCTGCTATGACGGCCGCTTCCGCACGCGACGCGATGTCGAGCTTGACGAAAATACTGGCGACATGTTTCTTGGCCGTGCGCTCCGTTATATGGCACCGACGGGCTATGTCCGCGTTCGTAAGGCACTCGCCCAAGGCGACGAGCACGACGCACTCACGCGGTGTCAGGCGTGTGAGATCTGGGTCGCGCACCCACCGAGGCGCGTCGGCCAGTCCGCAGCAGCCCTCTTCACTTACGTGCTGGGCGCGTCTATCTGATGGCAGGCTCAATGTGGCTCCCCCGTGCCTGTTCACGCTTCGGCGAGCTGGTCAGACCGCCGATAAACGTCGCCCCCCTGGGCGAATATGCCCCGGCCGCTCTGGTCAGAGGCTCCGGGGATGAACCGGGTGAGCGTACCAACCATGATCGTCCGCATCAATTGGTTAGTACTCAGACGCTATGGCTGAGTAGCTTGCCCTGGCGCGTGGAGCGGCCCGGCCTTTCGCTCCCTCGACTGCGGCGCCTGGCAGCACTGGGCGGCCCGTTGACCGGGAACGCCCGGCAACATGCTGGCGAACCCCCGGACTCCCACACTGCACGCCTCGTAGGGTGCGTCCGTGACCGACTCGCAACCGGAGTTCCTCCGATCCACCCGGGCCTCGTACGACGCGATAGCCCCCGCCTATACGGACCGCTTCCCCGACTGGCTGGCCGACAGCCATCCCATGGACCGATCCCTGATCACCGCCTTCACCGAGCTGGCCCGCGAGCACATCCCGGCCCCCGTCGCCGACCTCGGCAGCGGCCCCGGCTACGTCACCGCCCACCTCGACGACCTCGGCGTACCGGTCTTCGGAGTCGATCTCTCGCCGCGGATGGTCGCCCTGGCCCGTAGCGCGCATCCCGAACTCCGGTTCCATGTCGGCTCGATGACGTCTCTCGACCTCCCCGCCGAGACGCTGGGCGGGATCATCGCGCTGTACTCGGTCATCCACATCCCGACCGAGCACCTCGCCGCCACGTTCGCCGAGTTCCACCGCGTTCTGGTCCCCGGCGGCCACGTACTCCTCGGGTTCCAGTCCGGCCGAGCCGACGACGAGGAGCACCTCCACCTCGCCGAACGCTTCGGCCACGAGATCTCGCTCGACTACTACTGGCGCACCCCGGAGGCGGTCGCCGCCCACCTGGCCAAGGCGGGCCTCCCGGTCCAGGCCCGCGTGCTGCGCGAACCGGTCGAGGGGGAGAAACGCCCACGTGCGTTCGTCCTGGCCCGCAAGCAGCCGTGACCTGACCTACGTGGCCAGTTCGCACCACACGTACTTGCCCCGGTTGCCGTGCCGGGACAGCGGCTGCCACCCCCACAGGTCGGCGCAGGCCCGGACGAGGACGAGACCGCGCCCGTCCTCCAGCTCCGTCGGCTGGTCCAACGACCCTGGCGGTTCGGGCGGTTCGGGATCGGCGTCCCACGCCCCGATCCGCAGCACGCCCGCCGACCAGCGGACCCGTAGGGCGGCAGGCCCCTTCGTGTGCCGTACGGCGTTGGAGACCAGCTCCGTCGCGAGGTCATCGGGGCCACGACCGCGACCACGCCGTACGCCCGGCGAGGCCGGTGACCCCCCAGCTCGGCGACGTCGACGTGGTTGATCAGGCCGTGCATGGTGAGGATCAGGCGGAGGGTGCGGCGGGAGACCGTGACGGCTCGGACGTCGTTCGGGATGTAGAGGGAGCACTCCCAGGGCTCGGACTCGGGCTCGGTTTCGGGCATGCGTCAGCTCCGGTTCGGTGGTGGGGGGTTGCGGTCGGCGGGCGGTGGCAGTGCCGCAGCCGTCGTGGCAGGACGGAGTGGTGCGCTTCCGGGGTCCCGGGTTCCGCAGAGTGTGCGTCGCGTCACTGACAGTAGGGGTCACTATTTAGATCCCGCAAGCGGATCACGTAACCTGACCTTCGAACGAGTCGCGCTTCAAGGCGTGTTGGGAGGAACGCCCGTGGCGAAGAGAACCGAACCGACGGCACGTCAGATGCGTCTGGCCGTCGAGTTGCGCAGGCTCCGTGACGCGGCAGGGCTCACATCACGGGAGGCGGCAGAACTGCTCGGGGTGAGTGCTCCTCAGATCAGCCAGATCGAGACCGGCCTCGCAGGGGTGAGTGAGAAGCGACTGCGCCGCCTGGCCGCCAACTACTCCTGTGCAGACGATGAGTTGACCAACGCCCTGGTAGCCATGGCGACCGACCGCACGCGGGGTTGGTGGGAGGAGTACCGCGGGCTGCTGCCCACACCGTTCCTCGATCTCGCCGAGTTGGAACACCACGCCACGTTCCTACGGGAGGCCCAGTTCCTGTACATCCCCGGCTTGCTCCAAACCAAGGACTACACACAGGCCGTCTTCGCCTACAGAATCCCGAATCTGCCGGAAGAGGAGCTTGAGTTGCGCGTCCGGCACCGGATGCAACGCAAGGTGATCCTCGACGGCACACCGTACGAAGCTCTCATCCACGAGGCGGCGCTGCGCATCATGGTCGGCGACCGTGCAGCCTCGCGGGCCCAGCTGGCGGGAGTCCTCGAAATCTCCGAAGCGGAACACGTCACCGTGCGGGTCATCCCCTTCGCCCTGGAGG
The DNA here is from genome assembly GCF_042900345.1 of Streptomyces sp. NPDC012935. NCBI lineage: Bacteria > Bacillati > Actinomycetota > Actinomycetes > Kitasatosporales > Streptomycetaceae > Streptomyces > Streptomyces sp. NPDC012935. The sequence continues at coordinate 63,519 of NZ_JBIBBC010000029.1, read as the reverse complement.
GGTTCGCAGGCGCTGCGAGCGCCATGATGCACGCAGGCGGCGCCGTACCCCAGCTGGACACCGTCGTGCGTGACGCCCCCAACGGCGCGGCCTACATCGATTCAGAAGCCCAACTCAGCACCCTTCGAACGCTTTTCCGTAAGCTGGAAGCCGCGTCGCTCAACCCCGACAAGTCACGAGACTTGATCAACCGCGTGGCGAAGGAACTGTGATGTCCACTTCTGACAGCTGGCGGAAGTCGTCTTACTCAAGTTTTGGCGACGGCGACTCCTGCGTAGAGATCGCGAACTCCCGCACCCGCATAGCCATACGCGACTCCAAGGACCCGAATGTCGGCACCCTCACCTTCCCGACCGACGCCTTCACCCCGTTCATCGAAGCGCTGAAGGCGCCGTCAGCCGAGTGATCACACCGCCGTGACCGCCGACAACCGGTGCACATCCCGCGCCGTCCCCGTAACCCCCGACAAGAACCCCTGCGCCCGCGGCGACGCGTTCTCCGTCAGCCACGCCGGGTCGATGTCGCACACCGCCACGCGGACCTCGGTCCCCGACAGCGCCAGCGGCAGGGTGTGGACGACCGTCGACGGGAAGCTCAGGATCGTACGGCCGATGGGACCGCGGCGGGCGATCAGCTCCAGGGGCAGGTCCGGCCGTACGACCTCCAGGCCCGTCTCCACCGCCAGGCGGTGCAGCTTCTCCGCGCTCTCGCGACGGTGGGCGAAGTAGCGCGTGGCACCGTGGGCCTTGGCCAGGGAGCGGACGGCTTCGAGGTAGCGGTCGCCGTCCACGACGCCCGTCTCGACCAACGACGTGCCGACCATGTCCGCACCCTTGGTGATGCGGGGCGGCCCGAAGCGGTCGCGGGTCCAGGCGAAGGCGTTGGCGGTGACCGTCACGCCGGCCAGAGTCTCCTCCATCGGCATGGAGGAGAAGATCTCGACCTTGCGGCCCTCGCTCGGTGTGAGGCGCTTGCGGGCGGCGGAGGACACCGGCGCGAAGACCAGGTCGCGCGGGCCGGGGCGGCCGCCCTTGCGGTGCCAGCGGACCAGGCGCTCGCCGCGGGCGAGTTGGGCGACGAACTCCATGGTCGCCGTGCCGTCGTCGACGACGACGATGTCACGGGCCTTGGTGATGGTCAGCAGGAGCTGCACGTAACGGGAGAAGGGGTCGCCCAGGACGATCCGGTCGGCACGGCGGAGCAGGCCCGCCAGGCCGCCGATCGTCTGGAAGGGGGCCGCGGGGCCGCCCCGCGCCTCCTCCCAGCGGACGGCGTGCCCGTCCTCGCGCGCCAGTTCGGCCATGCGGCGCAGCTGGCCGCGGGTCATGGGGTCGTTCGGGGACAGGACGACGAGGGTGAGTCCCGTGCCGACGGCATGCCGGCGGGCGTGCGCCCACTCCAGCACATTAAGGAGCTGTACCGGGCTCTCGACGAAGGCGAGAGTGTGGGGGCCGGTGTTCCCGGCGCGGGGGCTCATCGACGTACGACCGTCCCGTCGTAAGGCGCTCATGCGGCGCTCGTATTCAGCTCGTGCAGCTCGCGCTGCTCGTGTTCGGGGAGCTCGAAGGGCGCCGAGCCCGAGCGCCCTTGCTCGGGGCACTCGGACATCGGCGCACGTTCGAACTCTGGGCGTTTCGGGTCAGACCGAAACCGGCTCGCCCGCCGCCGCGGCGATCTCCGCCTCGGCGACCACACCGGCGACGCGGCGCAGCTTCTTCATCGGGCCGAGCTCGGAGTCGTAGACCTTCTTGACGCCGTCACCGAGGGAGGCCTCGATGGTGCGGATGTCGCGGACGAGGCGCACCAGACCCTGCGGCTCGACCGAGGCGGCCTGGTCCGAACCCCACATCGCGCGGTCCAGGGTGATGTGACGCTCGACGAAGGTCGCCCCGAGCGCGACCGCGGCGAGGGTGGTCTGCAGGCCCGTCTCGTGGCCGGAGTAGCCGATCGGGACGTTCGGGAACTCCTTCTCCAGCGTGTTGATCACACGGAGGTTCAGCTCCTCGGCCTTCGCCGGGTACGTCGAGGTGGCGTGGCACATGAGGATGTTGTCCGAGCCGAGGACCTCGACCGCGTGGCGGATCTGCTTCGGCGACGACATGCCGGTGGAGAGGATGACGGCGCGGCCGGTGGCGCGCAGCGCCTTCAGCAGCTCGTCGTCCGTGAGGGACGCGGAAGCGACCTTGTGGGCCGGGATGTCGAACTTCTCGAGGAAGGCGACGGCCTCGGTGTCCCACGGGGAGGCGAACCAGTCGATGTTCTTGGACTTGCAGTACTCGTCGATCTGGCGGTACTCGTCCTCACCGAACTCCACACGGTGGCGGTAGTCGATGTAGGTCATCCGGCCCCAGGGGGTGTCGCGCTCGATGTCCCACTGGTCGCGCGGGGTGCAGATCTCCGGCGTGCGCTTCTGGAACTTCACGGCGTCACAGCCGGCCTCGGCGGCCACGTCGATGAGCTTGAAGGCGTTCTCCAGCTCACCGTTGTGGTTGATGCCGATCTCGCCGCAGATGTAGACGGGCTTGCCCGGGCCGACTTCACGCGAACCGAAGTTGCGCAGGCGGGAGTAGGTGCTCATGGCAGAGATGTCCTTACTTGGTGAGGGAATCGAGAGAGGGGCCGAGGATCCAGCTGGCGATCTCTCGGATTGCGCCGTCGCCACCGGGGGTGGTGGTGACCGCGCGTGCGGCGCCGCGCACGACGTCGTGGGCGCTCGCGACCGCCACGGGCCAGCCCACGAGGGCGAAGCACGGGAGGTCGTTGACGTCGTTGCCGACGTAGAGCACGCGCTCAGGCGCGATGCCCTGCTCCTCGCACCACTGCTTGAGTGCGAGGTCCTTCCGGTCGATGCCGTGCAGCACGGGAATCTGCAGCTTCCGTGCGCGGGCGGCGACGACCGGGTTCTGCTCCGTGGAGAGGATGAGCATCTTGAGCCCGCTCTTGCGCAGGGCCCCGATGCCGAGGCCGTCTCCGCGGTGCACGGAGACGAACTCCTTTCCATCGGCATCGATCAGCACCCTGTCGTCTGTCTGGGTGCCGTCGAAGTCCAGTACGACCGCGTCGATGTCGTCGGCGGTCGGGAGTGCGCCGGGCCGGTCCGCGTCGAACAGCGGGGCCAACGCGCGGGCGCGGGCCAGGTCGTGGGGATCGTCGATCTCCAGGACCCGGGCGGGGTCGGTGCGCACGAGTTCGGTGCGGCCGAAGAAGCGGTGCTTGTGCTCGCGGAAGCCGGCGGCGTCCATCGCGTAGGCGGCGCCGGTCTCCAGGAAGTCCTGGGGGCGGTCCTGGCGGCGCGGGCGGAAGGACTTGTCGTGGTTGACGCCGTAGCCGCCGCCGCTGGTGGTGGTGCGGGTGGTGACGGTGTCGGTGCCGCCCTCGGCCGCCTCGCGCTCGGCGCGCAGAGCGGCCGGCTCGTCGTCGCCGTGGCGCCACACGAAGCCGTGGAAGGGCGCGACGGTCAGGGCCGTGTCGGCGCCGTTGGCGACGATCGCCTTGACGACGCCGTCGAGGTCCTCGCGGATGATGAACGGGCTGGTGCACTGCACGAGCAGGACCACGTCCACCGGCGAGCCGTGCAGCGCCTCGTGGGCGTCCATGGCGTGCAGGACGGCCGCCTCGGAGGTGGCGGTGTCGCCGGCGATGGCGGCGGGGCGCAGCACGACCTCGGCGCCGGCCTGGCGGGCGGCGGCCGCGATGCCCTGGTCGTCGGTGGAGACGACGACGTCCGTGACGAGCCGCGAGGCCCGGCACTCACGCACGGCACGCGACACCAGCGGTACGCCGCCGACGGGCATGAGGTTCTTCGCGGGCACGCCCTTGGAGCCGCCGCGCGCGGGGATCACGGCGAGCACCCTGGGCACCGAGGTGCCTTGACCTGCTTCCGGGTTGGACATGGGCTCCACTCCTTGGGCTCCTTGCAAAGGCTTCGGGGCGCGTCCCGGCACCCCGGTCGGGTCGCTCACAGCTCCCCCATCCGCCGGATGACAGGCGCCACGCGCTGCACGCCGTGCCGGTAGGCGCCGCGCGCCGCCCGGCGCACGATCTGCCGGACGGGGCCGGGCTCGCTGTCGTGGGCGGGGGCGCCGGGCAGCGGGCTGCCGTCCGGGCCGAGGTGGTGGCGGGCGAGGATGCCGGGCAGATAGCCGGGCGCGGTGGCCGGCGTGTAGTACGGCGTGAGGGCGGGCAGGCCGCCCGGACGCTCCAGCAGCTTGGCGATGCGCTCGCGGGCCGCGTCGAAGGCGGTGGCGTACGAGCCGTCGGCGCAGACGCCCTGCCGGGAGACCCATTCCTCGTCGGGCGTCGGGCTGTGCCCGTCGTCCAGCTGGTCCCAGGAGGCGAGGCAGCCGGAGCCCACGAAGTGGTGGTTGCCGAGCACCTCGCGCACACCGAGGTCGCTGAGGACGACGGTGGGGATACGGCGGTGCAGCGACTCCAGCGCCGCCGTGGAGCTGATCGTGACGAGCAGGTCGGTGCGGTCGAGGACCTCGCCCATGTTCCCGTACACCAGTTTGAAGTTGGCCGGCGGGTCGAGCCGCTGGACCAGCTTCTGGTACGGCAACTCCTCGATGTGCGTGGTGTGCTCGCCCGGCTTGGAGCGCAGCTTGAGCAGCACCTCGCGCTCGGGGTGCTTGCGGGCGTGCTGGATGAGCCGGTTCAGCAGGTACGTACGGTCCTTGCGGCTGTCCGGCACGGAGGGCTGGGCGGCGAAGACGACCGTGTAGGGGTCATGCTCGCCGGGGTAGGGCTCACCGCCGAGGAACGGCAGGGCGACCTCGGTCACCGCCGAGGAGTCGGCGCCGACCCCGTCGTACACCGCGCAAAAACGCTCGGCGTCCTGCCGGGAGTTGGCGAGGACGAGGTCCGCGCCGTGCCGCAGCAGCAGGCCGTCGGCGAGCTTCTCGTAGACGACACCGACGTAGCCGGTGACGACCACGGGCCGCTGGGGCTGCCCTTCCCAGACCCGCTTGAGGCCGTGCAGCATGGCCTGTACGCCCCCGCCGACGAGGGCGAGGACCAGGACGTCGTACGACTCCTGCGCCATGGTGCGCAGGAACTCCACGGCGCTCACCTCACGGAGGGAGTCGGCGTGGACGCCCACCTCCTGGAGCTGGCGGGCGGTGGGGGTGGCCCGGCCACGCAGGAGGAATCCGTCCAGACGGATGTCCGAATCCTCCGGGGAGATACGGTTCGCGGTGAGCGCGCCCCATTTCCACCGGGTATCGGAATCCGCGAGGACGGCAACTCGTCGGGTCTTCGTCGCACTTGCTGGCACATCGAAGACGCTAGGAAGCCTTTTCGAGGTTCTGCCCAACCAGAATGCAACAGACGGTTAACAGCACATCGACGAACGGCGAATCGAGCCGGGAACGGGCAGTAAAAAAGCCCGGTTCACGGCTTCGCCACACGTCGTTCACCTCGATTCAAGGCGATCGTCAAGACGAATGACGGGCTTCGTCCTAACGTCCATTGCGTGGTCAAGCTCTCCGTCATCGTGCCGTTCTACAACGTGCAGCAATACGCGCCCGACACCCTCAGGAGCCTGCGTGCGAACGCACGTGAGGACTTCGAATTCATTCTCGTCGACGACTGTTCGCGCGACGGGACGCCAGAGATCCTCGCGCGCGCGGAACGCGAGTTGCCAGGCGCGGTACATGTCAGACACGAGAAGAACGGGGGACTGGCGACCGCGCGCAACACCGGCATCGACCGAGCGCGCGGCGAGTACCTGACGTTCCTGGACGGCGACGACTGGCTCGCCCCCGGCTACTACCCCCGGCTGGTCGCCGCGATCGAGGAGTTGGGCTGCGACTTCCTGCGCACCGACCACGTCCAGTGCACGGCACGGGCGCGCGCCGTGCACCGGGTGCCGCACGGGCGCCGGAACGTCGTGATGAATCCGCGCGAGGCGATCCTGCCCGCCGACCGTTCCACCTCCGTCGACTACGCGTACGCCTGGGCGGGGATCTACCACCGCCGGCTGGTCGACAAGGGGGTGCTGCACTTCACCGACGGGCTCCGCACCGCCGAGGACCGGCCGTGGATCTGGAAGCTGCACCGGGAGGCGGATTCCTTCGCCGCGGTGAGCCTGCTCGGCGTCTTCTACCGGCGTGGCGTCGCCTCGTCGCTCACCCAGATCGGCGATGTGCGCCAACTCGATTTCATTCGCGCGTTCGACCAGGTCATCGAGGAAACCGCGCAGGACCCGGAGGCGGACAAACTCCTGCCGAAGGCCGTGCGTACATATTGCGCCATCATTTCCCATCATCTGGGATCCATCGAAAGGTTCGAGCCCGCGGTGGCGAAAAAGCTGAAATCCATGAGTGCCGCGGCCCTGCGGCGCATGCCGCAGAACGTCCTGGACGAGGCGCTGGACTCCATGGACATCCAGCGCGCCACGCGGCTGCGCCGGCTGCGTCGCCGTCCCGCCCCTGCGGGGGTCGCCGCGTGACCACCCAGATCTTCCAGGCGTCGACCCTGTACGGCGTGGCCACCCTCGCCACCGCCCTGGACTCCGGCTGCTTCCGCCCCGCCGACCGGCGCATCCTGCTGGTCTGCAACAACGCCGCCACGCCCGAGACGACGCCCGGCCTCGACGAGATGCCGGGCTTCGAGCGGCTGCGTGAGCGCTTCGACGACGTGCTGTCGTACAACGAGACGATCTTCCCCTTCCACCCCGGTGGCTGGTCGCCGCGGCAGGACGACCTGCCGCTGTGGGAGAGGTTCCTGCGCCACGAGTGGCAACTCGGCGACGACGACGTCGAGCTGGCGGTCGAGTCGATCCAGGTCAACCCTTCCCTGGGCATCGCACAGATCTTCACCGGCGCACCAGTCACCGTCTACGCCGACGGCCTGATGAGTTACGGCCCCACCCGCAACAAGATCGACCCGCTGGTCGGCACCCGGGTGGACCGGGTGCTGCACCTCGACCTGGTGCCCGGTCTGAAGCCGCTGCTGCTCACCGAGTTCGGTGTGCCGGCGGAGATCGTGCCGACGCCGGCCATCACCAAGGTGCTGGCCGAACTCGTCTCCTCCGGCGACACGCTGCCGGAGATCGAGGAGCCCGCGCTGCTGCTGGGCCAGTACCTCTCCGCGCTCGGCATCCTCAGCGACGACGAGGAGGAGGCCTTGCATGTGCGGATGCTGAAGGGCGCGGCCGGACTGGGCCACGACAAGGTGGTGTTCAAGCCGCACCCCTCGGCTCCGGCCCGCTTCACCCGCAGCCTGGAGAAGGAGGCGGAGAAGCTCGGCGTCGAGCTCACGGTGCTCGACACGCCGGTCCTCGCCGAGGTGCTGTACCAGCGGATGCGGCCCGCGCTGGTCGTGGGCTGCTTCTCCACCGCGCTGCTCACCGCGTCCGCGCTGTACGGCCTTCCGGTCGCGCAGGTGGGCACCGAACTGCTGCTGGAGCGGCTGACGCCGTACGAGAACAGCAACCGTGTGCCGGTCACGATCGTGCACGCGCTGCTTCCGGAACTGGGCGACCGCAGCGCGGTCACCGAGCAGCGCCGGAGCATGGACGTGGATGCGCTGGGGTCTTTGGTGCGTGCGGTGGGCTTCGCGATGCAGCCGAAGATCCTGCCGGGGCTGCGCGAGGAGACCGAGCGGTACCTGGCGAAGAACCTGAGCGAGCGGACGCTCCGCTACTTCAAGCGCAAGCGCCTGACGTCCCTGGCCCTGCCCGGCGGCCTTCCGGCCCAGCTGTCCTTCATCCCCCGCAACGCCACGGTCCGCCGCGTGGCTCGCAAGGCCCGCAACCTGCGGCGGGCGGTACGCGGCTAGCGCCTGGCCGACGGGGGGCCGACGGAGAGCTGACGGGGGATTGTCGGCGGGGGGTGAGCGGGGCACGGGGGGTGCCCCGGCCCCGGTTCTGGCGAGATGGGCCCTCCCGCGCGACGGCGCGCACTCGGCGTCGGTGCGGGCTGCGCACCGGCCGGGCAGGGTGAGGTGGTGGGGTGTCGGGCTGATGCCGAGGGCCGGGGAGCTCGGTGCCCGGGCAGAGGCAGGCTGATGCCGAGGGCCGGGGGGAGCTCGGTGCCCGGGCAGGGCGTGCTGCTTCCCTCCGCTCCGGCCCGCCGCCCTGGGGTCCCTGCGGCAGCGGTCTGCCGCGGCCGCCGTCGGCGCGCGGCTCTCCAGCAGCGCGGGTCTCAGCAACCGGGTCTCAGCAACCCGTCCCCGACGGCGTCTGTCGAGGAAGCGCTCGCACCTGCCCGCAGGGCCCGCTTCGCGCTCCTCTTCGAGCAGTTGTTCAACTCCCCACTCCGCCCCCAACACGGCACCCCTACGTCGCCGAAACGACACTCCGTCTATGCGGCGTTTTCACAACCGAAGGGCGTCGCGAGGGTGGGGCCGGTGGGGCCGGAGTTGGAAGCGACGCATAGGTGAACTCGCGCGGACGGCGGGGCGAATCTTGCGCCGCTCGCCGAAGTGGGCGCTTGGATTCGGACTAGTGTGCTGTGGTCCGGCTGAATCCCAGCGAGGGGAATCCTGTGATCGACACGCCCGAGGACACCAAAGTGACCTCCACGGGCACCGTGGTACGCACCGTCCTCCCACCGGTCGCCTCGTCCCGCCCACCCAAGCCGGACAAGCCCCGCGAGCCCCGGTTGCGCGCACTGGACGGACTGCGCCTGGTCGCCGCGCTGATGGTGGCGGCGTACCACTACGGAGGCCGTGGCGGCGAGGTCACCGACGCCTGGGGAAGCTCGCCCCAACAGCAGTTCCCCACGCTGCACGGCTACTTCGCGTACGGCTGCCTGGGCGTCCAGGTGTTCTTCGTGATCAGCGGGTTCGTGATCTGTATGAGCGGCTGGGGCAGACCGCTGAAGTCGTTCTTCGCGTCCCGCGCCGCCCGGCTGCTGCCGGCCTACTGGGCGGCCATCATCATCGTGACGCTCGTCTTCGCGCTGCCGGTCGTCACGTACAAGGCGGTGTCCCCCAGTGACGCGCTGGTGAACCTGACGATGCTTCAGCAGCCGCTGGGTGTCGACCGGGTGCTCGGTGTGTGCTGGACCCTGTGGGCGGAGATCCGCTTCTACGCCCTGTTCGCGCTGTGTGTCGTACTGCCCGGCGCGACTCGCCGCCGCGTGATCCTGTTCTGCGCCGTCTGGACCCTCGCCGCAGTCATCACAGAGGGCGCGCAGGAGCCGCTCCTCGACATCGTCCTGATGCCCGAGTACGCCCCGTACTTCATCGGCGGCGTCGGCCTGTACCTGGTGCACCGCGACCGCAAGGACGCGTACGCCTGGGGCATCGTGATCGTGAGCTGGCTGATCGGCCAGCACTACGCGGTGTCGCGGCTGTGGCACGCCCCCGACGTGGACGCCTTCTCCTACCGCAGCTCCTTCGGCATCATGCTGGTGGTCACCCTGGGCTACGTCGCCGTGGCCGCGATCGCGCTGGGCTGGCTGCACTGGGCCAACTGGCGCTGGCTGACGGTCGCGGGCGCCCTGACGTACCCCTTCTACCTCGTGCACGAGCACCTGGGCTGGGTCGCCATCAAGGCACTCCACCAGGGGCTGAACATCCCGTCGTACGCCACCGTCCTGCTGACCGTCGGCGCGATGCTGCTGCTCGCCCGGCTGCTCAACCGGTACGTGGAGGACTGGGCCACTCCGCTGATTCGTCGCAAGCTGGCCACGATTAACAGGAAGAATTAAGGAAGCGGTAAGACACCTGGTCAGCGGGGATGTGCGCACGCACATCCCCGCTTCGCGTCTCCTACGCGTCATCTGCCGTTCAACTACCGCCCCTGGGATGCGGAGGGCAATGCGCGAGAGAAAGGTGTCACCGTGCGAGACCCTCGGATGACGGCGATCAGCAAAGGACTGAAGCGTCGGGGCAGGCTGATGATGCAGGCCGTGAGCCCGCCGCGCGGGAACCTCAACGCCGTCCCCTCGCCCCGCAGCGCCGATGACGCCGACGCCGGCTACACCGCCCCGCCCGCGCCGCGCCTGGTTCGGTCGCCGGTCTTCGTCCTGTCCTCGGTGCGTTCCGGCTCCACGCTGCTTCGAGTGCTGCTGAACAGCCACAGCCGTATCCGGGCCCCGCACGAGATGCATCTGCGCACCCTGCACGTGCACCTGTCCCGCGAGTTCACCGCGGCCGCCATGCGGGAGCTGGAGCTCGACAAGGACGAGCTGGAGCACCTGCTGTGGGACCGGGTGCTGCACCTGGAGCTCACCCGCAGCGGCAAGGACGTCATCGTCGACAAGACCCCGCCGAACACCCTCATCTGGCCCCGGCTGCACCGATGTTGGCCCCACGCCCGCCACATCCTCCTGCTGCGGCACCCGGCCGCCGTGATCGCGTCCCTGACCAGCCGCCGGGCCGACCCCGACCACGAGGCCATCCGCGCCGAGGTCCTCGGCTACAGCGAGAAGCTGGAGGAGGCGCGTCAGAACCTCGACGGCCACGTGATCCGGTACGAGGAGCTGACCGCCGAGCCCGAGCGGGTCACCCGCGACATCTGCGCCTACCTCGGCCTGCCGTGGGAGCCCGGCATGCTCGACTACGGCGCACAGGACCACGGCACCCTCCGCCCCCAGCTCGGCGACTGGTCCAGCACCCTGAAGTCCGGCCGCATCCAGCCCGCCCGCACCGCACACCCGGACGTGGAGCTTCCGGAGCGGCTGGCAGAATTGGCGCGCGCGTGGGGGTATCCGGACTGAAAACCGCTGGTCCGGCGCCCTGCCCGGGGCAGCCTGCCACGGCCCGTCGATCCGGTACACCGCGCGGAAACCGATGAGCCCCCCGTTGACCATGCGATGTTGTCCTGGCGTTCATCGCACAGCTGGTTTGGCGTATTCGCACGGGGCAGACACCGGAGTACCCCGTCCGACTCGCAGGATCACAACGGAGTGCTCGCGCCTATGGCAGCCACACAGTCCACGCCCGCCGTCCGACGCCCTCGCACCCTCGACGACGTCCCCGGCTGGTTTCCCCCGCTCGACCAGGTGCTCTTCGACTGGCTCCTCGACCGGCAGCAGTCCGCGGGGATGCGCGGCGACCTGCTGGAGATCGGGGTGTTCATGGGCAAGAGCGCGATCTTCACCGGCCAACGCCTCCAGCCGGGTGAGCGCTACACGGTGTGCGACCTCTTCGAGGGCGACGCACCGGACGACGCCAACAAGGCGGAGTCGGCGAAGTCGTACAGCGCGCTGACCCGGCAGGCCTTCGAGGAGAACTACCTCTCCTTCCACGACGAGCTGCCGCGCGTCCTGCAGGGCCCCAGCTCGATCGTGCCCGACGAGGTCCCGGCGGGCTCGTGCCGGTTCGTCCACGTGGACGGCTCGCACCTGTACGAGCACGTGTACGGCGACATCGGCGCGGCCCACGACCTCCTGCTGCCCGACGGGGTGGTCGTCCTGGACGACTTCCGTTCCGAGCACACGCCGGGAGTGGCGATAGCCACTTGGGAGGCCGTGATCAACCGTGGCCTGCACCCGATCTGCCTGAGCACACAGAAGCTGTACGCGACCTGGAGCGACCCCGAGCCGGTCCAGGAGGAGCTGCTGGCGATGGTGCGGGCGCGCAAGGACTGCCACCTCAGCGTCCAGCAGGCGGCCGGGCACCGCATCATCCGACTCAAGGCCAAGGGCACGCAGGCCCCGCCGTTCCCGCCGTCCCGGCACGCGGACAGCATCCCCGTGGAGCCCGCCGCACCCGCCGCGGCTGCCGCCTCCGCGGCTCGCCCCGCGCGGCCGAAGGCACCCCGCAGCCGCGCCCGCAGGCTCGCCGCGGATGTGCTGCCGCCGGTCGTCACCCGTGCGATCCGCAACGCCCGACGCCGGGCGAGGTGATCCGCCGCCCCGTTCAGCCGACCCCGTACCGCGCCTCGATACCGGCGATCACCACCGCCAGTCCCTCCTCGAAGTGCCGGTCGTAGTCGGTGAAGATCTCCGCGCCCGCCTGAGCCGACAAGGGAAAGTCGGCCATCAGGCGGGCGCGCTGCTCTATGTCGTACCCCTCACGGCGCCCACCCGCGACCGGCTCGACGCCCTGTTCCTCAGTTACGAAGCCGAGGGTGTAGAAGTACGTCGTCGAGGTCGCGCGGACCGCGTCGGCGAGGGCGAAGCCGGCGGCTGTGAACAGGCGCAGGTTGTCCTCCATCTGCTCGGCGTGCTCGATGCCGGTGAAGCGTGAGCCGCTGAACACCTTGGCCCCGTCGCGGTAGCCGAGCAGCGCCGCGCGCAGCCCGCGGTTGGACCTCAGGAGCCGCTCCCGCCAGCCCTCGTCCGGGTCGAGGGGCGTCGCGGCGACCATCCGCCGGTACATCTCGGTCGCCATCTCGTCGAGCAGCGCCTGTTTGTCCTTGAAGTGCCAGTACAGAGCGGGCGCCTTGACGTCCAGCTCCTTGGCGATGGCACGCAGGGTCAGGCCGTCGAGGCCCACCTCGTTCAGGAGCTTGAGCGCGGTGTCCGCGACGCGTGTGCGATCGAGGGGCGCTCGGCGTTCCGTATTCACGCTTGACAGCTTAACGCCGTTAAGGGCACGCTCGTAACCGAAGGAACTTAACAACGTTAAGGAGACGGTGCTCGTGAACGCGCATGCGGATGTACCGGTGGACACGGATGTACTGATCGTCGGCGCGGGCCCCACCGGCCTCGCCCTCGGCATCGATCTCGCCCGGCGCGGCGTGGACGCGCTGGTCGTGGAGCGGGCCGAGCGGCTCTTTCCCGGGTCGCGCGGCAAGGGGATCCAGCCGCGCACGATGGAGGTCTTCGACGACCTGGGCGTCCTCGAGGCCATCCACGCGGCGGGCGGCAGCTATCCGGTCGGGATGATCTGGCAGGACGGCCGGCGGGTCGGCGAGCACCAGATGTTCGACCCGGCGGAGGTCACGGAGGACTCGCCGTACACCGAGCCGTGGATGGTTCCGCAGTGGCGGACGCAGGAGATTCTCTTCGCGCGGCTGGCGGAGCTGGGTGGACAGGTCGCCTTCGACCGGGAGGTCGTCGGGATCGCGCAGGACGAGCACGGCGTGACGGCTCGCTTCGCGTCCGGCGAGAGCGTGCGCGCGCGGTACGTCGTCGCCGCCGACGGCGGCCGGTCGGCCGTACGGCGGGCCCTCGGTATCGGCATGACCGGGGAGACCGTCGATCCGAGCCCGACGCTGGTGGCGGACGTCAGGATCACGGGCCTGGACCGGGACAACTGGCACATCTTCCCGCCGCACGGGGAGGGCCAGGACTTCCTCGCGATCTGTCCGCTCGCGGGCACGGAGGAGTTCCAGGTAGCGGCCCGGTTCCCCGAAGGGGCGTCGGTGGACGTCTCGGCGGACGGCGTGCGCAAGGCGGTCGCCGCGCGTTCCCACCTCGCGCCGGAAGACGTGACAGAGGTCCGCTGGGCCTCGGACTTCCGGCCGCGCGCGGCGCTGGCGGACCGGTTCCGGGACGGGCGGGTGTTCCTCGCGGGGGACGCCGCGCACATCCATTCGCCGGCGGGCGGGCAGGGCCTCAACACCAGCGTCCAGGACGCCTACAACCTGGGCTGGAAACTGGGCGCGGTGCTGCGGGACGGGGCCGGCGCGGCGCTCCTCGACACCTACGAGGAGGAACGGCGTCCCATCGCCGCGGACATGCTCGGCCTGTCGACGAGCGTGCACCGCGGCCAGGTGCGCCGCGGCGAGGCGACCCGCCAGCTCGGGCTGGGCTACCGGGAGTCGTCGCTGACCCGGGAGACACGGCCGGCTCCGGGTCCGGTGCGGGCGGGCGACCGCGCTCCGGACGGGACGCTGGGTGGCGTGCGGCTGTTCGACGCGTTCCGGGGGCCGCACTGGACGCTCGTCGCCGTGGGCGCGCAGGCACCTCAACTGCCGGAAGCGGTACGGGTGGTCGGCGGCCAGGAGCAGGCGTCGTACGGGAAGGGCCTGCTCCTGGTCCGGCCGGACGGGTACGTGGGGTGGGCCGGCGAGACGGCCGACGACCTGTCTGCCTACCTGGCGGGCGTCGGCATCCGATCGGCTACCGACGAGTGATCAGCTGCCGGCGAGCGAGAGCTTCACCGCGAACCCGAGGAACAACGCCCCCGCCGCCGAAGTGGCTCCGGCCGACAGCCGCTTGCGCCTGCGGAACGCCGCCGCCAGCTTCGTGCCGCCGAATATCAGCGCACTGAGGTACAGGAAGCTCGCGAGCTGCGCGAAGGCTCCGAGCACGACGAACGACAGCGCGGGGTAGGCGTACGCCGGATCGACGAACTGCACGAAGAAGGCGACGAAGAAGAGGATCGCCTTGGGGTTGAGGAGGCTGACGACGAAGGCCCGCCGGAAGGGCCGCTCCTCGGCGGCCGGGACCGGGCTCTCCTCCACGGCCGCCGCGCGCCGGTGCCGCCACATCCCCCAGGCCGCCCGCATCATCCCGATCGCCAGCCAGGTCAGATACCCGGCCCCCGCGTACTTCACGATCCCGAACAACACGGCGTTCGTCTGCAGCAGGGAGGCGACCCCGGCGGCGGACAGGGTCATCAACACGGTGTCCCCGCACCAGACACCGGCCGCGGCGGTGTACCCGGGACGGACGCCCCGGCGCGCGGCGACGGACAGCACGTACAGCGAGTTGGGACCGGGCAGCAGGACGATCAGGATCAGGCCCGCGAGGTAGGTGGGGAGGTCGATGACACCGAACATGGAAAGGAGTGTGGCACGGGGGTACGACAATCCGATCCCGGATTTCATCGGGCGAGACGGCGCGGATCAGAAGGCGTCGCTCGGGACGTACCTCCCCCAGACCTCCCGCAGCGCGTTGCACACCTCCCCCACCGTCGCCCGGGCCCGCAGCGCGTCCTTCATCGGGTACAGGACGTTGTCCTCCCCCGCGGCGGCCTTCTTCAGCGCGGCCAGGGCCGAGTCCACCGCGTCCCGGTCGCGCGTGGCGCGCAGCTTCGCGAGGCGCTCCGCCTGCCGGGCCTCGATCGCCGGGTCGACGCGGAGGGGCTCGTACGGCTCCTCCTCGTCGAGCCGGAAGCGGTTGACGCCGACGACGACCCGCTCGCCGGAGTCCGTCTCCTGGGCGATCCGGTAGGCGCTGCGCTCGATCTCGCCCTTCTGGAAGCCGTGCTCGATGGCCGCCACCGCGCCGCCGAGGTCCTCGACGCGCTGCATCAGCTCCACCGCGGCCGCCTCGACGTCGTCGGTCATCCTCTCCACGGCGTACGAGCCCGCGAAGGGGTCCACGGTCGCCGTCACGTCCGTCTCGTACGCCAGCACCTGCTGGGTGCGCAGCGCGAGGCGGGCGCTCTTGTCCGTGGGCAGCGCGATCGCCTCGTCGAAGGAGTTGGTGTGCAGGGACTGGGTGCCGCCGAGGACGGCCGCGAGGCCCTGCACCGCCACGCGCACCAGGTTCACCTCCGGCTGCTGGGCCGTCAGCTGGACGCCGGCCGTCTGCGTGTGGAAGCGCAGCATCAGGGACTTGGGGTTCCGTGCACCGAACTCGTCCCGCATCACCCGGGCCCAGATCCTGCGCGCCGCACGGAACTTGGCGACCTCCTCCAGAATCGTCGTACGGGCCACGAAGAAGAAGGACAGACGGGGCGCGAAGTCGTCCACGTCCATGCCCGCCGCCACCGCCGTGCGGACGTACTCGATGCCGTCGGCGAGCGTGAAGGCGATCTCCTGCACGGGGGACGCGCCCGCCTCGGCCATGTGGTAGCCGGAGATCGAGATCGTGTTCCAGCGCGGGATCTCGGCCTGGCAGTACCGGAAGATGTCGGCGATCAGCCGGAGCGAGGGCTTCGGCGGGAAGATGTACGTCCCACGGGCGATGTACTCCTTCAGCACGTCGTTCTGGATCGTGCCGGTGAGACGGTCCGCCGGGACCCCCTGCTCCTCCGCCACCAGCTGGTACAGCAGAAGCAGCAGCGCGGCCGGCGCGTTGATCGTCATCGACGTCGACACCTTGTCGAGCGGGATCCCGCCGAACAGCACCCGCATGTCGTCGACCGAGTCGATGGCGACTCCCACCTTGCCGACCTCGCCGTGCGCGATCGGCGCGTCGGAGTCGTGGCCCATCTGGGTGGGCAGGTCGAAGGCGACCGACAGGCCGGTCGTGCCGTGGGCGATCAGCTGCCGGTAGCGGGCGTTGGACTCCGCCGCCGTACCGAAGCCGGCGTACTGGCGCATCGTCCACGGGCGGCCCGTGTACATCGTGGGGTACACGCCGCGGGTGAAGGGGTACGAGCCCGGCTCCCCCAGCTTCTCGGCAGGGTCCCAGCCGCTGAGCGCGTCCGGCCCGTAGACCGGCTCGATGGGCGCTCCGGACTCAGACTCACGCGCCATGGTGTGCCTCCGAGGGTGCCTAGGTTGTCGCCCGCCACCGCGGACCGTGTCCTTCACCTCTGTGTCCAACCATGCCGCGTAGTTCGCAACCGGTCACGTGCGGGGAGCATCTCAGGTGACACCAGGGCGGTCGGGCGGTCGGGGCGGCCGCGGTGAGACGACGGGGGCCGGGATGCGTACCAGGGGTATGGGGCGGACACGGGGCATGGGCTTGGGGAGAGCGACCGCCGCACTGGCCTGCGGTGCCGCGCTGAGCGTGCTGTGCGGCTGCACCGTGCAGGCCTCCGGCGAGGAGGAGCGGCGCTCGCCCGTGCACATAGAGCTCCCGAGCGGCACGCCGTCCCCGAAGTCGGCGCCGCCCGACGACAAGCCGAGCGCGAAGCCCACGCCGGCGGCGCCACCCGCCGTGCTGTGGTCGCGGGGCGACGAGGGCCGTGACATCCGGGAGCTCCAGGCCCGTCTGCGTCAGATCGCCTGGCTCTTCGACGGGCCGACCGGGACCTACGACGATCTGACGGAGCAGGCGGTCAGGGGCTTCCAGGGCAAGCGGGGGCTGCCGAGGACGGGGAAGACCGACGAGGTCACCTGGCAGCGGCTGCTGCGGATGACCCGCGAGCCCGGCAAGTGGGACCTGTACCTGATGGGCGGCCAGCCGGCCGACGCACCGGACGCGCGGTGCCTGACCGGCCGGGTGCTGTGCATCAGCAAGTCGAGTCGGACGCTGCGCTGGATGATCGACGGGCGGTCGGTCCTGACGGTGCCGGTGCGGTTCGGGTCGCAGTACACACCCACCCGAGAAGGTGTGTTCAGCGTCTACTGGAAGTCACGGCACCATGTGTCGACGCTCTATGACTCGCCGATGCCGTACGCGATGTTCTTCAGCGGCGGCCAGGCGGTGCACTACTCGTCCGACTTCGCGGCCACGGGTTACGCAGGTGCCTCGCACGGCTGCGTCAACGTCCGGGACGAGCGGGCGATCGGGGAGATGTTCGCGCAGGTGAGGACCGGCGACAAGGTCGTCGTCCACTGGTGAGGCGCGGGGAGTGGGTGTGGGGCGCGGGCGGGACCGGGGGAACGTGTCCCGCCCGCGCCGATGCACGAGCCGTAGGTACGGGGGGAACCCCGGCTCTGTGCGACGGCCGATGACCAGTCGGCTCACTCACATCAGCGCCATGGCGGCCGAAAGTGTCACTCCTGCGGCGAAGAATTTTCAACCAATCACAAAACTGCAGGTCAGCGACCTGTTACGGAAGTGAGGACGCCGTCCGGCAGGAGGTCCGCCGCGCGCGCCACCACGGTGGACGGGGCTGCTGCCACGGCGCCCCTCGTGCGGTCGCCGTCGCGGACACGGCCGCGGTCACCGCGGTGGTCACGTTCACGGTCACGGTCCTCGTCGCCGTGCCGGCCGTCCCAGCCGTCGCCCCGCGAATCGGCGCGGTCGCCCTCGTCGTCGTCGCTGTCCCGGTCTCGGTTCCTGTCCCGTTCCCCGTCTCGGTCCCGGTCGCGGTCCGTGTCCTTGCCGCCGCCCGACTTGCCCCAGGTGCCGTCGCTGACGGCCTTGAGGACGCCCTTGCAGTACTTCCGCACGCGTTCGGAGCCCCCCGCCGCGCTCTCCAGGGCACGGCGGCGGTCCTTGGACAGTTCCTTGCCGTCGTGCAGGTCACGGCAGTACGCGGTGGCGACCTTCCACCAGCCGCGGGCGGCCTTGTCCCGGTCGGGGGCCGATCCGCGGTCCGGGGCGGGACCGCCGGGTTCGGCGCCCTCGGTCGCCCCTGGATCGGTGGGTGCCTGCGAGTCGTCGTCGGGCGTGGGCCCGCCCCGCACGCCGCCCTCCGGCGAGGGCGAGAGAAGCGGGCGCTCGGGTGGTACCGGTGCCGAGACCGTGGCGGCCGGGCGGCCTCCTTCGTCCCCGACGAACGGCGATGTCAGGACTCCGGTTCCCGCCGCGACCGCGACCCCGCCGACCATGCCGACGGCCAGCGCGGCGGCGAGACCGAGCCGTACGGGACGTGCCCAGCGGGGTCGGCGGACACCGTTGTCGGCGCCACCGATACGGACGAGGCCGACGTCGCCGAACCCGGCTTCGGGGTCGGCGCAGCCCTCGGAAGCACCGGATGCGGGGCCGTGGACGACGTTCGCGGACCCGGTGAGCCGACCCGCGCGCGCCGCGCGGAACGCCGCCAGCGCTGCGGCCTCTCCAGGGAGTTCCGCGCTGCTCAGCGGGGGTTCGGCGGTCAGCGCCTCAAGCGTCTTGGCGAGGCGTTCGGCCTGGTCGCGGTCGACCGGTTCGACAGCTTCGAGTGACTCTCCGCGCAGCAAACGCTCCGCCGTTTCGCGGTCCAGCCACCTGTACTGCTCGTCGGCCATCACACATCCTTCTGCGTCCGCGAACGCATATGCGTCACACTCGCAGACGTCACCGCACGGTCGCGGGTTCCTCGCTGCGGAGGCAGAGCGTCGAGCACCCCGGTCGATTCCGGATCGTCGCCGAGCAGCTCGGCGAGCCGCTTCAGACCC
The DNA here is from genome assembly GCF_042900345.1 of Streptomyces sp. NPDC012935. NCBI lineage: Bacteria > Bacillati > Actinomycetota > Actinomycetes > Kitasatosporales > Streptomycetaceae > Streptomyces > Streptomyces sp. NPDC012935. Next base: position 44,732 of record NZ_JBIBBC010000029.1, on the reverse strand, counting down.
CGGTGTGCGGCGGTTCGTACGGCGCCCGGACGCTTGCCCAGCGTCTGAGCGGCAGTCTTGGCGTCGAGCCCCACGACCACGCGCAGGACGACAGCCTCTGCCTGGTCCTGCGGCAGGCGGGCGATGAGGGAGAGGGTGCCGTCGGTGGCCAGGGCCTCCATGGCCTCCCCCGCCGTGTCGGACTCGGCGGCCTTCCCAGTCAGCTCCGTCTCGTCACCGCCGATCGCGGGGCGACGGCCGCGCATGCGTATGTGGTCCAGCGCACGGTTGCGGGCTATCCGGGCGGCCCAGCCGCGGAAGCGGTCCGCGTCCCCGCTGAACCGCTCCAGGTCACGCGCTATCTGCAACCACGCCTCTGAGGCGACATCCTCGGCGTCCGGGTCGCCGACCAGCGTCCGTACGTACCCGAGCAGCCGCGGGTGCACAGTGCGGTACACAGTCCGGAACGCGCTCTCGTCCCCGTCCTGTGCCGCAAGCACCGCGGCGGTCAGCTCCGCGTCGTCCCCCAGCACTGCGCCCCTTTTGCGCCTAAGCCGGTGCCGCTGTCGCGGACCGGTTCTCGCCGTCGTGGTTCCTCAGTTGATGGTTGCGGTTCTGGAACCGCAGGTCGTTGCGGTGGTCATACACCTGCCGCGTCCGGCGCGAAAGGCACGTTACGGCCTGAAAGCGCTGCTCGTCCATGTCCGTACAACGTGCAACTACCCCGGATTCCGGCGATGTCTCCGCCCAGGTGTGACAGAAAACGCAGTCATGGCGCTGTAGAAAGTACGGGCCGCCGCGCGGCCCGTGCCGCGCGACGGCCGGGGCCTCTCCTGTGGGGGGTGGCGGCCCCGGTCGTCTCGCGCAGGGCCCGGCCCGGCTACCGGACGTCGACGACGAGGTAGCCGTCGATACGGCGGATGTGCTCGCTGGAGGGGTCGGACGGCAGCGCGTGGCCGAGGTCGCCGCCGCGTACTTCACTGATCCACTGATCGTGCTGGTACTCGTGGTTGATGAGCGCGGTCAGCAAGTGGGTTGCCACGACGGCGAGTCGGATGGGAGCGCCGACCCGGCCGGCGGCGATGTCCCCGATGCGGGACAGTCACCCTTCACGGCCCCGGCGGGCCAGGGGCGGTCGCCCCGTCGCCCTTGTTCGTAGGCGGGTTGGTTGGCCCGTTCGTCGGCCCATTGGTGGACCCGTTCGTCGGCCCATTAGTGGGCCCGTTCGTGGGCCCGTTCGTGGGTCGGTTCGTCGGCCCGTTCGTCGGCCCGTTCGTGGGACGGTTCGCCGACCCGTTCGTGGGTCCGTTGGCCGACCCGTTCGTGGGCCCGCTCTCCGTTTCCGCCAACCGCTCGGCGCAGTACGCGTCCACCTTGTCCGCACCGCCCGCCGCCGCGACGAGCCGCTGCCAGGCCGTCGAGTCCAGGGCTTTGCCGCGATCCTCGACCTGGTCGTACGCGCGGCACCTGGCCTCGGTGTCCTGGGCGGTGGGCGGGTGGCCGGGCTTGGCGGAGGCGGCGCCGGACGCCGCGGAGGGGTGCCCGTCGGTGGGCCTGTCGGGGACGCCGGCCGACGGGGTGGGCCTGGTCCCGTCGTCGCCGGGGGCCTTAGAGGGGCCGGACGAGCCGATCGCGGCGACTGCCACGCCGCCCAGCGCGAGGCTCGCGACGAACAGGGAGAGGGTGGTCTTCAGCGACAGGGGCAGTCGGCGCGGCTCGCGCGGCCGCCAGTCGTCCCGGCGTCGGCTGCGTGCCTGGTGTGCCCCCGCGGCACGGGCGGCCCGGAAGGCGGCCACGGCACGCTGCTCGCCCCCGGTGTCCACGGGGTGCCCGCGCAGCACTGCGGCGGAGAGCAGCGCCTCCAGCGCGGCGTCGTCGAGGGTCACAGCCGGGCCGGACGCATGCCCCGAGGCCCTGTCGTAAGGGCGGGCATGCCGACGGCCGGGTTCTCCGCCGCCGCTCCGCCGTTCACCCATGTCCGTCTTCCCGTCCCTGTCCGACCTGCTTGGTTGGCCTGTGCCGCCCTTTGACTGCGCAGCCGCCGCGGTCTGCGCGGCCCGCACCCACTTGAGCCCCTGTGGCCCATGCGACTGCTGTCACAGTCGCGACTGCCGTGACCGCTGTGACTCGTGAGCTCACAGAGCCTGTACGTCCGACGCGCCCCGTACGACTCACCGCGCTGGCCGCCTCGCCGCCTCGCCGCGTCGAAACGCCGTGGCGGCCTGGGGCCGTATCGCCGTAGTTCCGATGCGCAATGCACCGCAGCGCCGCCTGTCAGCCGCCGACACCCGCACTGTTCATTTCGATTCCCCCAGCGTCCGGGGGCCGTCATCCGTCACACCTGCGACGCCCAGCTGCTCGGCCAGACGCTTCAGCCCCCGGTAGGCGGCCGTCCGGACCGCGCCCGGGCGCTTGCCGAGGACGCGTGCCGCGGCGGGGCCGTCGAGGCCGACGACGACCCGGAGCAGTACGGCCTCGGCCTGGTCCTTCGGCAGCCCGCGGACCAGGTCCAGGGCCTGCTCGGTGGAGATCGACTCCAGGGCCTGGTCGTGCGTGTTGTGCGGACCGGGCAGGTCCAGTACGTCGTGCTCCAGCGCCGACGACCGGGGCCGTACCTTCTGACGGCGCAGATGGTCCAGCGCCCGGTGCCGGCCGATGGTCGCGGTCCAGCCCCGGAATCCGGCGCCGTCGCCCCTGAACCGGCCGAGGTCCCGGGCGATCTCCAGCCAGGCGTCGGAGGCCACGTCCTCCGCTTCGTCCCCGACCAGCCCGCGCAGGTACCCGAGCAGTGCCGGGTGCACCAGCCGGTACGCGACCGCGAAGGCGGCCTCGTCACCTTCCTGAGCCCGCGCGACGGCCGCGCTCAACTCCCCGTCGTGCGCGTGCCCGCGTCGGGGTTCCCCTCCCTGGCCCAAGAACTGTCCTTGTCCGTACCGGTTCGCGGCGGATTCGCACCCCGCGGTGCGGCCACCCTTGCCCACGCCCCTCCACGGTCAACAGCGCCCGGCCTCACAGAAGTGTCACAGGGGCCGTACACGTGACTGGTCGCTACAACCATTGCCACACATCGCGAGTCAGAGTCGCCGTGACCTGCGCACAGCCCTGTCACAGGGATGGCATACGATGCGCGCGATCAACATAAAGTTCGCATAAGGGGATGTAACGTCATGTCAGTTCGCGGTCAATTTCGCTCCCTTCGCGGCATATCCACCGCCGTCGCCCTGATCGCGATCGGCGCGGTGGGATGCGCGGACGTCACGGATGCCGTCGACAGCGCCAAGGACGGCGCGAAGAAGGTGGCCCGCCAGAGATCGGTGTTCTCGCTGAACGTCGGGGACTGCTACAACCCGAACAACAAGGCCGGGGGCACGGAGATCCTCGTCGAGATCGTGCCCTGCGCCGAGGCGCACACGGGCCAGGTCGTCGGCGACTTCAAAATCGAGGAAGGGTCGAAGTACCCCGGCGCGGACGCGGTCGCCGCCATCGCCGACGAGCGATGCCCCGCCGAGGCCGGGAAGTTCGCCCCGGACACCTGGGCGCTCCCCAAGGGTGTCGGACTCATTCACTACACCCCGACCCAGGAGAGCTGGGCGACCGGCGACCGCGCCGTCAGTTGCAGCTACACCAAGGACTCGGGCACCTTCACCGGCGCGCTGAACGCGAAGTCGTTGAAGCCCGAGCAGACCGCGTACCTGAACGGTTCCAACGCCGTCTACGACGCGTTCTGGGCCAACCAGTCCGACAAGGACTCCGTCGAGGCGGACTTCACCGGCTACAAGGCGCAGGCCAAGGCAGTGGCGGCCGCCCTCGACACGCATGTGAAGGGCCTGAAGGACATCGACGGCTCCGAGGTCGGCAAGCTCCGCGCGGACCTGACGAAGACGGCCGAGCAGTGGAAGAAGGCCGCGAACGCCGCCGACACGGACACGTTCTACATCGCCTACGACTCGGCGTTCACCGGCATCGACCCGAACAAGACGGTCGCCGCCCGCAAGGAGCTGGGCCTGGCCACCACCGTCCCGGCCGACGAGGCGGAGGTCTGGGCGAGCTGACGCCCTCGCAGGACCCGGCCGGGGCCCGCCCGTCACGGAGCCCCGGCCGGGTCATCGCCACTCGTGCCTAGCGCTGCACGGCGTCCCGGCACAACAGCCGCAGCGACCCGTCGCCCGCGAAACACCGCCGCGCCTCGTCGATCGGATCCCACAGCCGCCCATCGGGCGTACGGATCCAGTGGTCGCCGCCCGTCGCCCACCACTCGGCGCCGGCCTGACGGGCGATCACCTCGCCGGCGTAGGAGCCGAGACCGCGCAGCGTGTTCTCCACGGCGGCATACGGCGTCCGTTCCCGGCGCAGCTCCTCGATCATCCGGTCGACCCGCCACAAGCTCTGCGCCGAGTAGTCGAGTCGCAGCCGCGCCCCCTCGCGCATCGTCGCCACCGCGTCCGCCGCCCACCGCACCGGCTTGGTAGCGGCTGCGGGCCTGGTCTGCTGCTGAGTCGTCACACCCTGGAAAGCGTGCCTGAACTGGGATTCGTCACCCGGATCCGGCGACTTCCCGAGACCGGCGCAGGACCGCCCCACCTCGCTCCCACGACAGTCACAGGACTCCCCCGAGGAACCAGGTTTACGCGGGAGTGACGCTTGGCCGCTCCCGTGCGCTCCAGTCACTGATGAGCCTGTACTTCCATCTCCGAGCGGTGCCGCCCTCGGCACTGCGCAACAGCGCAACCTGGTTCCAGCGCCTGTTCGAGGACGACTGGGACACCGTGCGACGACGGCTCGACCGGCACCGCGACGAGCTGCTGGACCGTCGGTACGCCGAGCAGCACGCCCTCTACGCAGGGCCGGCGAAGGACGGGCCACGGGCCGACGTGGTTCTGGGTGGCCGGCAGGTGAACCACCCGATGCCGGAACACCCGCCGTTCCTGATCCTCACCGCGGCACAGGTCACCCGCGTCGCCGACTACCTCGGGTCGACCGACTTCGAGGCACTGTGGCGCCCACTGCAGACCACAGCCCCTCCCGAACCGGAAGTGCGCACCATCCTCGCGGCGGCCCACCGCGACCTCACGGCGTTCTACACCCGAACCGCGGACTACGGCGACGCGGTGGTGAAGTGCCTGCTCCCATGAACGTCCAAGTTCTGCAGCGCAGCCCAGCGAGGCGCGGGCAACTGCTCGACAAGCCCCCACACACCCGCACCTGCACCTGCACCTGCACCCGCCCGACAACCTCCCGCGGCGCCCCCTCAGGCGCCCGGCACCACCCGCGGAGCCATCCCCGGAGCTATCCCCGGAGCGTCCGCGCACGCCGGGAGACCACCGCCCGCAACACCCGCCGCCCCTCCGTCGACACCTCCAGCGCGCGGCGCAACCCGTTCGCGCCATGCCCGGCCAGGATCTCCAGGACGCTGATCTGGCGGCGCAGTTCGGCGGCGACGAGCGGCGACATGCCCTGCGTACGACCCTCGGCGGAGGCGGAGGTCCCCTCCGCGCGGGCCGAACCGATCGTCTCGGGGAGGGCGTCGGCCGGGGACGAGTCGTCCCCCGCGGGGTCGAGGAGCCGGTGGATCTGCAGCGAGGCGACGGAGCAGGCGTCGGCCCAGATCCGTGCCTCCGCGGCGGACCGTACGGCCGGGGCCGCGGCCAGCATCCGCCGGGCGAGCAGGGCGGCCTCGTCCTCGACGTCCGCGTCGTCCATGACGTCGGCGACGCCCAGCTTCGCGCGTACCTGCTCCAGCAGTTCACCCCACGCGGCGGAGTCCCCGCCGTCCGCGAGGTTCGCCCACAGCGGGCGCAGCGCCTCGTCGTCACCGCCCAGCAGCGGCACGCACCGGTCCAAACAAGCCAACCCGCTGGCGGCCAGTCCGCGTTCGTCGGCCTGAGCGATCAATTCCACCAGGCTCATCCACGCCTCCCTAAGCGGGTCTTTCCTGAGGGTCGGGGTCCCCGCACAGAACCCTGGCGAGCGCCGTCCTTTACGGAGCCCGCACTTCCCCTTACTGCGTGCGACGGCCCGGGAGTGTCACAGGGGCACGACGCCCAGCCGATCGAGCAGCCGGAAGAATAGGTTTTCGGCCAAAGGGTCCGCATCAGCGGTGAGTACGGCGACGATCGGCTCGGTGTTCACTTCGTGCCCTGCCTCGGCGGCCCAGGCGACGGCCCGCTCGGCGGCGTCGGGGGGCTCGAGGAAGTAGTCCTCCAGCGTGAGCCCCTCGGTTCCGGCGCCGAGGTACCCGGCCATCGCGCCGCGCGCGAGACAGGTCGTCCACGCCCCGCTCTCCGGCGCCGCCGCCTCCACCACCACGCAGTCGCTGTCCATGACGTACCCGAAGAGCGCGGGCGCCCCCGTCTCCAGGGCCAGGGCGTTCATGCTGCCGACGTCAGCGCCGCTGCTCGGGTACTCCCACACCTGCCACCCGCCGGGTGCCTGGGCCCGCAGGGTCATCCCCTCGGCGCCCGCCAGCGCGTCCAGTTCCGACAGCGGCCGCTCCCCGCGGCCCACGACGAAGTACCCCCAGTACCCCATTTTCGGTTCCCCCTGGCTGTTCGGTACGGCTCGGGCCGAATACACCACAGTCGCACGGGGGTTCGCAGCCGTATCGGCCAATCCGCGGCTTCAGTCCAGCCGGTCGGCGAGCGCCGTGAACTCGGCCCAGGACAGTTCCGGCTCACCCGCGTCCCACACCTTCTGCACCATCGCCCGCAGCGGCATCCGGATCCCGGCCGCGACTTGGGCCTGCGTCTGCGCGTTCGCCAGGTCGCACCACACGGCGAAGGAGGCGCCCAGGATCTGGTCGTCGTACTTGGCGGGGACGGCCGTCGTGCCGCGCAGGACCAGCGGCGTCCACTGCTCGTAGATCCGCTGACCCGTCGGATAGACGAACGTCTGCGGCTCCCCGAGCACGTAGTAGAGGAACTCGTCGTTGTAGTTGATGACCTTCCGACCCGTGCTCAGGTACTCCACCGGCGCCCGGGCGCCGATCTCCTTGCCCGTCCAGTACGCCACCTGGATGTCCTTGTCCGGCTGGACGGAGGTGTCCCGGAAGAACCCGTCGTTCCACGCCCGGGGGGTCCGGTCGTGGGCGCGGACGGTGTCGGCGCGGTCGTTGAGCCATCCGGTGGCGAGGTCGGCGACGGTGCCGCCGGAGCCGTAGTCCTCCCGGGCGGCGGCCGCGAGCTGCGGGTAGGACGCCTCGGGGTCGGAGACGACCAGTGCCTGGTACTCGTCGCCGCCGAGGTGCCACTGGTTGCCGGGGAAGAGCCCGGCGTACTCGTTCAGCAGGTCGTCGACGATCTCGCCGGACTCGGGCTTGGAGATGTCGATGGCGCCCCGGGTCGCCACCCCGTTGACGTTGCGCAGCTGAAGATCGGGGTGCGCGGCGATGACGGCGCCCAGATGCCCCGGCGAGTCGATCTCGGGCACGATCTGGATGTGCCGGCTCTGAGCCAGTTTGACGATCTTCTGGACCTGCGCCTTGGTCAGATGCTGCTGGGACACGATCTCCGGATGCGACTCGGACTCGATACGGAATCCCTGGTCGTCGGAGAAATGCAGCCCCAGCTGGTTGTACTTGAGGTCGCCGAGTTCCCGCACCCGGTCCTCGATCCAGTCGGCGGTGAAGTACTTGCGCGCCATGTCGAGCATGAACCCGCGCACCGGCTTGGCGGGCTCGTCCCGCACGACGCCCTCCGGCGCCGTACCCCCGTCGTGGACCTCCTGCTTGAGCGTCCGGGTCCCGTAGAAGACCCCCGCCTCACCGGGCCCGCTGATGGTCACCCGCCCGCCGCGCACGGTCATGGCGTACGACTCCGGGTCCGCACCCTCGTCGTCGTTCAGGGCCAGCCGCACGTCCCCGGCCCGCACGTCGTCCTTCTCACCGGCGTACTTCAGCCCCAGCTCACCGGCGATGAGCCGGCCCTCGTCCGCGAGGGCCGCGTCGCTCACGACGACCCGCTCACCCTGCGCGGGGCGCCAGCCGGGCCCACGGGCGGCGGTGTGGGAGGTCACGGCCGGGATGGTGCGGGGGGCCTTCGAGAGCGGGTACGACCGGGTGGGCGAAGGAGTCGGGGTTGGCGCCCCTCTCGGGGCGTCGGGCGAGGCTGCCTCGCCGGTCCCCGGCCCCGACCGCCGCTGCTCCGACTGCGCCGACGTTCCGTCGTCGCCGGTGGCCAGGAGCCCGAGGCTCACCCCTGCCGCGACCGTCACGACGACCACCGCGACGATCAGCACCCACGTCTGCTTCCACACCCTTGTGGCCGATGCCCGGCGCCTGTGCTTGTGCTGGCTCACATCGCCAACCTAGGCCCTATGCGCTCAGCCCGCCGTCCGACGGCCGTCCAGCGGGCGTTCCGAAACTCTCCCGTTCGACTGAAATTCGGGCATCCGTCGGACACCTCACGTCCACACTCGGTAACGTGGCGCCACTCCTCCCCCAAAATCTCCTGTCGAAACCACGTGACGCCCACACACCTTCCTGGCCGAGTCGCCATACCGTCGCTGCCCGAGCAGACCCGCACTCCACCGCCCCCGGACGCGCTGGAGGCGTTCAACGCTGCCCCCGCCGACGCGGTCCGGCGCACCCTCCTGACCTGCCTGCACAGCCCCCGCTGGGCCGACCGACTCGCCGACCACCGCCCGTACCCCGACGTCGAGTCCCTGCTGGCGGCTTCGGACGAGGCCGCGTACGACCTGATGCCGGGCGATCTGGCGCAGGCGCTGGCAGGAGAGACGTTGCCCGTGCTGCCGACCGACGTGTACGGCGCGGCCCACACGGCACTCAGCGCCGCGAGCGCCGCCTACGAGGCCAGGTTCGGACACGCGTTCGTCATCTGCGTGGACGGTCTCCCACCGAACGAGGCCCTCGACCAAGCCCTGGCCGGCATCCGGTCACGATTGACAAACGATCCGGAAGAAGAGCGGGTCCTGGCGGCAGAGGAACTCCGCCGCCTTGCAAGAGGACGCCTGGTGGAGGTTCTGAGGGGCGCCGGGAACTGCGCGACCAGCCACAACGAGCCCGCATCCGGCAGATAACCGGCCAGACCATCCGGTTAGCCGCCAATCCCCCATCCGCGTGCCACTTTGATCACATACCCAGCCCCCCGCTCAGCGCCGCAGGCGACCGTGGATACGATGCTGAGGGCCGGTGGACCGTACCCGGCCGGGCCCGACCGACAGCACAAGCCGGCTGGCCCCAATCCCCGCTCCCGGAGGAACTTCCGTGCCGGCTGGAACGCTGTACCGCGGCCGGGAAGGAATGTGGTCCTGGGTGGCTCATCGAGTCACCGGCGTCCTCATTTTCTTCTTCCTGTTCGTTCACGTGCTGGACACCGCTCTCGTCCGTGTCTCTCCCGAGGACTACGACAAGGTCGTAGCCACGTACAAGACGCCGATCGTCGCGCTGCTGGAGTACGGCCTCGTCGCCGCCATCCTCTTCCACGCGCTCAACGGACTGCGCGTCATCGCCGTCGACTTCTGGTCGAAGGGCCCGCGCTACCAGAAGCAGATGCTCTGGTCCGTCGTCGGCCTGTGGGTCGTGCTGATGCTCGGGGCGATCTACCCCGTCCTCGGCCACGCCGCTCGTGAACTGTTCGGGAGCTGACGCGCACGATGTCGAACAACACAGTCACCACTGACAAGTCCGCCACCGGTATCGGCCCGGTCGAGGGCGAGTCCCTCTACAACGTCGACAACCCGGCCCCCTACATCGAGGCACCGCGCCAGCGCACCAAGAAGACCCCGAAGTCCACGCGGGGCAACTTCGAGATGGCTGCCTGGCTGTTCATGCGCCTGTCCGGCGTCGTGCTGGTCGTCCTGGTCATCGGCCACCTGCTGATCCAGCTGGTGCTGGACGGCGGCGTGTCCAAGATCGGCTTCGCGTTCGTCGCGGGCCGCTGGGCGTCCCCGTTCTGGCAGGTCTGGGACCTGCTGATGCTGTGGCTCGCGATGCTGCACGGCGCCAACGGCCTGCGCACGGTCATCAACGACTACGCGGAGCGCGCGAACACCCGGCTGTGGCTGAAGGGCCTGCTCTACACCGCCACGGTGTTCACCATCCTGCTGGGCACGCTGGTGATCTTCACCTTCGACCCGAACATCCGCTAGGCACGGGGCTGAGGCAACCACCATGAAGATCCACAAGTACGACACCGTCATCGTCGGCGCCGGTGGCGCGGGCATGCGCGCGGCCATCGAGTCCACGAAGCGCAGCCGCACCGCCGTGCTGACCAAGCTGTACCCCACCCGCTCCCACACGGGCGCCGCGCAGGGCGGCATGGCCGCCGCGCTCGCCAACGTGGAGGAGGACAACTGGGAGTGGCACACCTTCGACACGGTCAAGGGCGGTGACTACCTGGTCGACCAGGACGCCGCCGAGATCCTGGCGAAGGAGGCCATCGACTCGGTCCTCGACCTGGAGAAGATGGGCCTGCCGTTCAACCGCACCCCGAACGGCACCATCGACCAGCGCCGCTTCGGCGGTCACAGCCGTAACCACGGCGAGGCTCCGGTCCGCCGGTCCTGCTACGCGGCCGACCGCACCGGCCACATGATCCTCCAGACGCTGTACCAGAACTGCGTCAAACACGGCGTGGAGTTCTTCAACGAGTTCTACGTCCTCGACCAGCTGATCACCGAGGTGGACGGCGTCAAGAAGTCCGCCGGTGTGGTCGCCTACGAACTGGCGACCGGCGAGATCCACGTCTTCCAGGCGAAGGCCGTGATCTACGCGTCCGGCGGCACCGGCAAGTTCTTCAAGGTGACGTCGAACGCGCACACGCTGACCGGTGACGGCCAGGCAGCCGTGTACCGCCGGGGTCTGCCGCTGGAGGACATGGAGTTCTTCCAGTTCCACCCGACCGGCATCTGGCGCATGGGCATCCTGCTGACGGAGGGCGCCCGTGGTGAGGGCGGCATCCTCCGTAACAAGGACGGCGAGCGCTTCATGGAGAAGTACGCGCCGGTCATGAAGGACCTCGCGTCCCGGGACGTCGTCTCGCGCTCCATCTACACGGAGATCCGCGAGGGCCGTGGCTGCGGTCCCGAGGGCGACCACGTCTACCTGGACCTCACGCACCTCCCGCCGGAGCAGCTGGACGCGAAGCTGCCCGACATCACGGAGTTCGCGCGCACCTACCTCGGTATCGAGCCGTACACGGACCCGATCCCGATCCAGCCCACCGCGCACTACGCCATGGGCGGCATCCCGACGAACGTCGAGGGTGAGGTCCTGCTCGACAACACGACGGTCGTCCCGGGCCTGTACGCGGCCGGCGAGGTCGCCTGTGTGTCCGTGCACGGCGCCAACCGCCTGGGCACCAACAGCCTCCTGGACATCAACGTCTTCGGCCGCCGGGCCGGCATCGCGGCCGCGGAGTACAGCCAGAAGGCGGAGTACGTTGAGCTGCCGGAGAACCCGGCGGAGCTGGTGCTCGCACAGGTGGAGCGCCTTCGCACCTCCACCGGCACCGAGCGCGTGGCGACGCTCCGCAAGGAGCTGCAGGAGACCATGGACGCCAACGTCATGGTGTTCCGCACCGAGCAGACGATCAAGACGGCGGTCGAGAAGATCGCGGAGCTGCGCGAGCGCTACAAGAACGTCTCGATCCAGGACAAGGGCAAGCGGTTCAACACCGACCTGCTGGAGGCCATCGAGCTGGGCAACCTGCTCGACCTGGCCGAGGTCATGGCCGTCTCCGCGCTGGCCCGCAAGGAGTCCCGCGGCGGTCACTACCGCGAGGACTACCCGAACCGCGACGACGTCAACTTCATGCGCCACACCATGGCGTACCGCGAGGTCGGCGACGACGGCACGGAGTCCATTCGTCTCGACTACAAGCCGGTCGTCCAGACCCGCTACCAGCCGATGGAGCGTAAGTACTGATGGCAACCCCCGTCATGGACAAGGTCGAGGCGGAGTCCACGGCCTCCCCGTACATCACGGTCACGTTCCGGGTCCGCCGCTTCAACCCGGAAGTCTCCGCAGAGGCCGTGTGGGAAGACTTCGAGCTGGAGATCGACCCGAAGGAGCGCGTCCTCGACGGTCTCCACAAGATCAAGTGGGACGTCGACGGCACGCTGACCTTCCGCCGCTCGTGCGCCCACGGCATCTGCGGCTCGGACGCGATGCGGATCAACGGCAAGAACCGCCTTGCCTGCAAGACGCTGATCAAGGACATCAACCCCGAGAAGCCGATCACGGTCGAGCCCATCAAGGGCCTGACGGTCCTGAAGGACCTCGTGGTCGACATGGAGCCGTTCTTCCAGGCGTACCGCGACGTCATGCCCTTCCTCATCACGAAGGACACGAACGAGCCGACCCGCGAGCGTTTCCAGACGGCGGAGGACCGCGAGCGCTTCGACGACACGACGAAGTGCATCCTCTGCGCCGCCTGCACGTCCTCGTGCCCGGTCTTCTGGAACGACGGCCAGTACTTCGGCCCGGCCGCCATCGTCAACGCGCACCGCTTCATCTTCGACTCGCGCGACGAGGCCGGCGAGCAGCGCCTGGAGATCCTCAACGACAAGGACGGCGTGTGGCGCTGCCGCACGACGTTCAACTGCACGGACGCCTGCCCGCGCGGCATTGAGGTCACGAAGGCGATCGCGGAGGTCAAGAAGGCGCTGATCACTCGGCGGTTCTGACCCTCCCAGGTTCGCATCAGGGCCCTGTTTCCGTCACTTCGGGAACGGGGCCCTGTGGTGTTCGGGGTACGCACGGCGGAACACGCTGGGGCGTGCGCGCTCTTTACAGCTTGTGACCCCAGTGGCCGTCGGCCATCTCGGCGAATGTGAGCGACTCGGTCCTCAGCCGCCCACCAGCGCTACGAGCTTCAGGAACGTGATCTCGGTACCGAGGCGGAGCTCGATCTCGTCGTCGAGGTCGGTGACCTGACGGTCGCCGACGAGTACGAGGAATCCGTTGCCGGCGAAGGCCTTGAGCGCCTGCTCGGTCTGGGCCTCGGGGTCCAGCCTGCGGCGGGTGCGCCCCGCATACCCGCTCGGCATGCGGTCCGCGTCCTTCGGCTGCACCAGCCCCTGGAAGACCTCCGGCGTGCGCGCGTTGTACTCCGTGACCTCCCGGAGCACCCGGCGCCGGATCAACTCGCGCACGGTGAGCCGCTCCTCGGCGATCTCGAGCCCCCAGCCGTCGCTGCGGCCCCCGCTTGTCGTCTCGTCGACGAACGTCACGATTCCCATGACGACGACGGTACGAGCCACCACTGACAATCACCGGTTCCTGCCGATCATCGCCTTACCCTGACGGTATGTCAGATGACGAGTCGTACGAACTGCTCGGGTTCGACAACGTGCTGCTGCCGGTCGGCGACCTGGCCGAGGCCCTCGAGTTCTACGAGCGCGCCGGGTTCGCGGTCGGGTTCCGGCTCGACGAGGCCGGGATCGCGGGGCTGAAGGTCGGCGGCGAGACGCCCGGGATCCTGCTGCGCACCGAGGAAGGGGTGACGTACCGGCCGCCGCCCTGGCCCTCCGCGCGCGTATGGCTGGAGGTGCCGGACGCGCGTGCGGCGGCACGGGCGCTGAGTGAGCGGGGCATCGTGCTGCTCGACGAGCCCGCCTCCGTGGCCACCGGCTGGACGGTCGAGATCGCCGATCCCTGGGGGAACGTCGTCGGGTTCACGGACTACTCCAAACGGCCGATGCTCGGGCGCAGGCCCTGACCGAGGTCACGGCGGGCCGCCCTGAAGTGGTGCGTGACGCAGGCCTCACGCAATCGAGTTGAACACGTTCAAAGACAGCTCTAGAGTCGTCACTGTCAGCATTTTGAACGTGTTCAAGGAGGGGGAGGCGTCATGGACCGCACGGTCATCGCCTACGTCATCTACCTGGTCGTCAGCATCGCCCTGACCATCTGGGTGGCCCGCACTCTCAGCCGCAACGGACGGATCTTCCTCGCCGACGTGCTGCGCGGGAACGAGAAGCTCGCCGACGCCGTGAACCACCTGCTGGTGGTCGGCTTCTACCTCGTTAACCTCGGCTTCGTCGCCCTGTACCTGAGCGACGACGACACCGTCGTGGACATTCGCGGGGTCTTCGAGGCCCTGTCGACCAAGCTCGGTGTGGTGCTCCTGGTCCTCGGCGTGATGCACCTGAGCAACGTCTACGTGCTCAACAAGATCCGGCGGCGCAGCGTCATGGAGCGGGAGCAGACGCCGCCGGTCGCGCCGCAGGAGTGGGTCGCTCCGTCGGCCGGGGCGTGACCGGATGCCCGGCGAGGCGACCGGCAGGGGCGCGATCGGCAAGGACGCGACCGGCAGGACGGACGCCGTGGCGGACCGCGCCGCGACCGACACGCCCGGTCCTCCGGTCCGCCGCCTGACCGTCCTCTACGACGCCCAGTGCTCCCTGTGCACCTTCCTGCACGACTGGCTCGTGCGGCAGCCTCAGCTGGTGCCGCTGGACTTCGTGGCGGCCGGGTCCGACGACGCGCGGCGGCGCTACCCCGGGCTCGACCACAGCGCCACCCTCGCCGAGATCACCGTCGTCGGCGCCGCGGGGCAGGTCTACCGGGGCGGCGCCGCCTGGATCGTCACGCTGTGGGCCCTGCGCGAGCACCGGCCGCTCGCGCATCGCCTCAGCACTCCGTCGGGGGCACGGCTCGCCAGGGGGGCCGTGCTCGCAGCCGCCAAGTGGCGAGGGGCGCAGTGGGACGGTACGCGCCAGGGCGGGCGGACCTACCGGCGTGCGGACGGGTGGTCGTACGACACGAGCCGGGGCTGGACGTACGAGCCGCCGGGCTGCGAGAGCGGCACCTGCGCCACCCGATGAGGCGGGTGCCGAGCGGGACCAACTCGTCCTGAACGGCATGTTTTGGGACATCGGTTTGGCATGCACCCTTCCAAAACCGTCCTGGGGTTGGCACGCTGCCCCCCGTTCACCACTGCGCACTCGCACCGACTGTCTGTCGTCCGCCGGGCGGCGCCCCACCCGGTCGCCCGGTCCCCCATCGCAGAAGGAGTACGCGTGAGAGGCATACCCCGCGTCACCCGCATACCCCGCCCCCTCCTCGGCGCTCTGGTCGGCGTCACCGCGCTGCTCACCGCCGGCGCCCTCGCCGCACCCGCGGGCGCCGCGCCGAGGTCGGACAGCCCGACCGGCGTCAGCTCGGTCTCGGCCGGCGCGCAGCAGCAGGCCCGTGAGTTCTGGACATCGGAACGGATGCGCGCGGCCACCCCGCTCGACCTGGCGACCGTGAACGGGCACATCGACGGCGGCTCGGCGCCCCGCAAGGGCACGGCGACCACCGTCGCGCCCAGCGCGCCGGCCGGCCGCACCGCCTCCGACATCGGCCTCCTGGCCTTCCCGCACAGCGGCGGCCAGTGGACCGGCGGCGGAGCGGTCGTATCCACCGCGGGCCGCGTCTTCTTCACGTACCAGGGCCGTACGGCGTCCTGCTCCGGCAACGCCGTCACCAGCGCCAACAAGAGCACCGTGATCACGGCGGGCCACTGCGTGAAGCTGGAGGGCGCCTGGCACACCAACTGGGTCTTCGTGCCCGGCTACCACGACGGGCAGGCCCCTCATGGCCGCTGGACCGCGTCGAAGACCCTGTCCACTCCGCAGTGGACGGCGAGCGAGGACATCAACTACGACGTCGGCGCGGCGGTCGTCGCCCCGCTGGACGGCAAACTGCTGACGGACGTCGTCGGCGGACAGGGGCTGGCCTTCAACACCGGCTACAACCTGCGCATGTACGCGTTCGGCTTCCCGGCCGCGGCCCCGTACGACGGCGAGAAGTTCATCTACTGCAGCGGCAACACCAACCGGGACTTCCTGCTGTCGAACGACCACGGCATGAACTGCAACATGACCGGCGGCTCCAGCGGCGGCCCCTGGTTCACTCAGTTCAACGAGGCCACGGGCACCGGCCTGCTGTCCTCGGTGAACAGCTTCAAGTACAACTTCCTGCCGAACCGGATGTACGGCCCGTACTTCGGCGCCGACGCCCAGAACCTCTACCAGGCGGCACAGGCCTCCTGACCGGCGGCCGAAACGCCACTCGTTAGGCTCTCTTTCCGTGTCCTCGAAGAACGACAGCCCTGAACAGGGCGATGCGCCCAGCAAGTCCGAGCAGACCCGTGCGCTCATCCTGGAGACGGCCATGCGGCTGTTCCAGGAGCGCGGCTACGACAAGACGACGATGCGGGCGATCGCCCAGGAGGCCGGGGTCTCCGTCGGCAACGCGTACTACTACTTCGCGGGCAAGGAACACCTGATCCAGGGCTTCTACGACCGGATCGCCGCCGAGCACCGAGCGGCGATCCGGGACGTCCTGGCCCGCGAGAGCGACCTGGAGGCGCGGCTCGCGGGGGTGCTGAAGGTGTGGCTGGACATCGCCACGCCGTACCACGAGTTCGCGGTGCAGTTCTTCAAGAACGCCGCCGATCCCGACAGCCCGCTCAGCCCCTT
Organism: Streptomyces sp. NPDC012935; assembly: GCF_042900345.1. Classification (NCBI taxonomy): domain Bacteria; kingdom Bacillati; phylum Actinomycetota; class Actinomycetes; order Kitasatosporales; family Streptomycetaceae; genus Streptomyces; species Streptomyces sp. NPDC012935. The sequence goes on along the minus strand of NZ_JBIBBC010000029.1, from coordinate 28,328 downwards.
CTCCGCCGAGTCGGAGCACGCGCGCGAGGAGGCCATCGACATCCACCGGCAGGTGCTCGCGGGCTCGGCGAAGACCAAGGTGCCCGAGGACCTGAGGGACGTACTGCCCGAGATGATGTGGCTCGGCCAGATGGGGCTCGTCCTGTACTGGATCTTCGACCGGACCGAGGGGCGCGAGCGCAGCTATCGGCTGGCCGAGCGGTCCGCCCGGCTCACTGCCCGGGGTGTGGCGCTGGCGCGGTTCCGGGTGCTGCGGCCGCTGGTGCGCGACGTGCACGAGCTGTTCACGGACTTCCTGCCGGGGATGACGAACGCGCTGCCGGACCCGGCGAAGGGCCGGACGAAGGGCGATACGAAGGGCGGTACGAAGGGCAAGGAGGCGCCCGTCGAGGACGAGCGCCCCTGAAGCTTCCTTCCGCGTCGGTCAGTTGACGCCGCCCCCGCGCGGCGCGGCGTCCACCTCGCCCTCGGCCAGCTCGACGTCGTGCACGAGCGGCCCGTCCGCCACGACGACCTGCCCCGCCCGCGACCCGTACGACGGAGCGGTCGTCGCCAGCAGATACGTCCCGGGCGCCGGCACGGACACGATGTACGAGCCGTCCGCCAGGGACGTCACCCGGTCCACCTGGCGCCCGCCCTTCGTCAGCAGCGTCACCGCCGCACCGTCGACCGGCTCACCGTCAGCGGTGCGGACGTACCCGTGCACGACCGAGGCCCGGCCCGCCCCGGCCGGCTCCTCCTCGGTCGCCGGCGCCGGCGCGTCCTCCTTCGGTTCGACCGCCAGGTGCGGCAGCCGCTTCTCCATCCAGTCCGGCAACCACCAGTTGGACTTGCCGAGCAGGTGCATCGCGGCCGGCACCAGGGCCGTACGCAGGATGAACGCGTCCAGGGCGACGGCGGCCGCAAGGCCGATGCCCGCCATCGCGCCCTCCATGTCGCCGCTCAGCACGAACGCGCTGAACACACAGATCATGATCAGGGCGGCCGAGTTGATGACCCGGCTGGTCTCCGCGAGGCCGACGCGTACCGCACGCGCGTTGTCCTTCGTGTGCACCCACTCCTCGTGCATACGGCTCACCAGGAACACCTGGTAGTCCATGGAGAGGCCGAACAGCAGGGACAGCATGATGACCGGCAGGAACGACGTGATCGGGCCCTCCTTGCCGACGCCGATCAGCTCGGTGCCCCAGCCCCACTGGAAGATCGCCACCAGGACGCCGAAGGACGCAGCTGCAGCGATGAGGTTCATCAGGGCGGCCGTCAGCGGCACCACCAGCGACCGGAAGGCCACCATCAGCAGCAGGAAGCCGAGCGTGATGATCGTCGCGACGAAGTACGGCAGGCGGTCGCCGGTCACCGAGGCGAAGTCCTTGAAGACCGCCGTCACTCCGCCCACATGTGCCTCGGCCCCGGACTTCGGGATCACGTCGTCGCGCAGCCGGTCGATCAGCCGGTCCGTCTGCTCGGACTGGGGTGATGTGGTCGGTACGACCTGGATGACCGTGACGCCGTTCGCGGGCGGGACCGCGGCCACCTGGGCGACGCCCTCGGTGGACCTGATGCCGTCGACCAGGCCGGCGGGGGCGTCGCCCTCGACGACCACCTGGAGCGGGCCGTTGACGCCGGGCCCGAAGCCCTCGGCGAGCAGGTCGTAGGCCTGCCGGGTCGTGGTCGACTCCTGGTGGTTGCCCTGGTCGGTGGCGCCCAGGCGGAGCGACAGCACGGGGATCGCCAGGACCGCCATGACCACGACGGCCAGCGCCGCGAGCCGCCGCGGTCGCCTTTGGACGTACGCCGACCAGCGCGCCGCGAGGCCGCTCGCCTCCTCCGGCTCCGGTCCCGCGGCGGCGAGCCGGCGCCGCTGCCGGCGGCTGAGGACACGCATGCCCAGCAGGCCGAGCAGGGCGGGCAGCAGAGTGATCGCGGCCAGCACGCTCAGGACGACCGTCAGGGAGGTCGCGACGACCACGCCGTCCAGGAACCGCATGTTCATCACCAGCATGCCGGCGAGCGCGATGCACACCGTGCCGCCCGCGAACAGCACCGCGCGCCCTGAGGTGTTGAGGGCCGTCACCGCCGACTCCTCGGGCTTCATCCCGCGCAGGATGCCGCGCCGGTGCCGGGTGACGATGAACAGGGCGTAGTCGATGCCGACACCGAGGCCGATCAACGAGCCGAGCAGCGGGGCCACTTCGGGCACGTCCGTGACATGGCTGAGCAGCATCGTCCCGATCAGGCCGGTGCCGACTCCCGCGATCGCCACGACGATCGGCAGCAGCATCGCGAACAGCGAGCCGAACGCCAGGAACAGCACGACCGCGGCGGCGAGGATGCCGACCGCCTCCGCCGTGCCCTGGGGCGGCTCCTGGGTACGGGCGATGGCCTGGCCGCCCAGCTCGACCTGGAGCCCGTCGCGTTCGGCGGCCTGCGCCGTGTCGACGACGTCCTCGATAAGCTCCTTCGGGATGCCGTTCGCCTGCTCGGTAAAGGTGATCTGGGCGTACGCGATCCGCCCGTCCCGGCTGATCTGCGCGGCCCCTTGCGCCGCGTACGGGTCGGTGACCTCACCGACCCCCTTCATCCGCCCGATCTCCTCGAGCGCGGGCTCGATCCGGGAGCGTACGGACTCGTCCCGGACGGACTCCCCGGCGTCCCCGTCCGCCTTCCACACCACCGTGTCGGTGTCGCCCGCGCGCTCCGGGAAGGCCTTCTCCATCAGTTCGTACGCGGTCGTGGAGTCCGTGTTCGGGAGGGAGAAGACGTTCGCGTAGTTCGTGCCCGCGGCCGAACTCGCCGCCCCCAGGCCGAACAGTGCCCCCAACCACAGCAACAGGACCACCAGCCGGTGCCGATAGCACCACCGTGCCAATGCCGCCACGCTCAACGCTCCTTATTCGGTTCGGTCGGTCCCCCAGGTCCTGGGCAACAGGATTGGCGGCGCGGCCCGTGCGTGGCAGGCGATGGCCATGACTCTCAAGGAACTCCAAAGCGGCCGGCCCACCCGACTGTCAGTGGTGCAGCCGATACTGGGGGCATGACGACGGCTTCCGGCACCGTGCTGATCGTGGAGGACGAGGAGAGCATCGCGGACGTCCTCGCGATCGCCCTGCGCTACCACCGCTTCGAGGTCATGACCGCGGGCACGGTCCGCGAGGCGCTCACGCTGGTCGAGCGCACCTGCCCCGACGCGGCGCTGCTCGACGTCATGCTCCCGGACGGGGACGGCCGGGCGCTCGGGCGTGAACTGCGCGAGCGGCGCCCCGACCTGGCGCTCGTCTTCCTCACCGCGCGCGACTCCCCCGCCGAGATCGTCGGCGCCCTCGGCTTCGGCGACGACTACATCACCAAGCCGTTCAACATCGACGAGGTCATAGCCCGCGTCACGGCGGTCCTGCGCCGCACCCGCCCGGCCGACGTCCTGCCCCAGCGACCGCCCCTGCGGTACGGCGACCTGGAGCTGGACGAGACGACGTACTCGGTCCGCCGCGCGGACCGCACCGTCGAACTCACCCCGACCGAGTATGCCCTGCTGCGCTTCCTGGTGCGCAACGGCGGCCGGATCGTGCCCAAGGAGCAACTCCTGCGCCACGTCTGGCAGTACGAGCACACACCGCCCGAGTCGACCGTCGTGGAGACCTACATCAGCTATCTGCGGCGCAAGCTGGACACCCTGGGGCCGCCGGTGATCACCACTCGGCGGGGCGTCGGATACGGGCTGGCATGAGGCTCGCCGGGATCCTCGACGTCTGCCGCCGGCGCGGCATCCACTCGCTGCGCGGCAAGCTGACGCTGGCGAACGTGGCGCTGCTGGCCGTCGGCATCGTCGTGGCGACCGCGGTCAGCCTGATGACCGCGCGGTTCTACCTGCTCGACAAGGTCGACACCGAACTCCAAGGGGCGCGGACCGCACTGAGCAACGCCGGGTTCACCCTGCGGCAGATCGAGTCGCTGAGCGAACTGGGCATCGCGCTGGACAGGTTCAACGGCGGCGGAGCCACGGACACCGACCCGCTGCCGAGCCCGAGCATGGTGTACGTCGCGGTCGGTTCCGGCGGAAAGCCCGTGGCCCTGGGCCCCTTGCAGCCGACGCCCCGGCAGCACGCCCTCGCCGCCGCGGCGAAGGACCCGGTCGCGTTCGCCGCCGACGAGGAGCCACGGGACGTACGGGTCGAGGGTGACCGCCACCGGATGGTCGGCGCACGGCTGTCGGACGGCACCGTCGTGCTGATCGCCATGCCGACCGAGGGCCTGCACGAGGGCATGGGCAAGGCACTGAGGATGGATCTCGCCGTGGGCGCCCTGCTGCTGGCGCTGCTCGCCTGCCTGACCATGATCAGCGTGCTGCGCTGGATGCGGCCGCTGGAGAGCATGGTGGAGACCTCGTCGGCCATCGCCGACGGCGATCTGACCCGGCGAATCCCCTCCAGCCGCGACTCGACCCTGGAGGTGGAACAGCTCCGGGTCGCCCTCAACTCCATGCTCCACCAGGTCGAGTCGGCCTACCGCACGCGCGAGCGCAGCGCGGCGCAGCTGCGCCAGTTCGTCGGCGACGCCTCGCACGAACTGCGCACGCCGCTGTCCGCGATACGCGGGTACCTCCAGCTGTACGACAAAGGGATGCTCACCGGCCCGACCGAACGCAGACGTGCCTGGGACCGGATGCACGGCGAGGTCGACCGCATGGGGCGCCTCGTCGACGAGCTGCTCACCCTCGCCCGCCTCGACCAGCGTCCCGAACTGCGCTTCCGTAACGTCGACTTGAGCCGTCTCGTGCGCGAGGCCGCCGAGGACCTGCGGGTGCAGCAGCCGGAGCGGCCCATCACCGTCGATGCCGACGGCACCCTGCTCGTGCACGCCGACGAGTCGGGGCTGCGGCAGGTGCTGGGCAACCTGCTGAGCAACGTCCGCACGCACACGCCGGCCGAGGTGCCGGTGCGGCTGGGGGTGGAGCGGGAGGACGGCGTCGTACGGCTGTGTGTCGCGGACAAGGGGCCGGGGTTGTGCGAGGAGGACGCGGCACGTGTCTTCGACCGGTTCTTCCGGGCCGGCGGGGGCGCGGGCAGCGGGCTGGGGATGGCGATCGTGCAGGGCGTGGTGGAGGCGCACTGCGGGGAGGTGGCGGTGCGGACCGCGCCGGGTGAAGGGCTGGCGGTGACGGTGTCGCTGCCGTCGCGGTGACGGTGCGCGCCTGTACCCCCGCGCCTTTACGGTCGTAAAGCTTGCCGGTCTCATGGGCTGGCGTGGGCGAGGACGAGTGCCCACACCGTCTTCCCGTGCCGCCCGCGGCTCCACACGCCCCACGCCGCGGCCAGGTTCTCCACGAGATGCAGGCCGCGGCCGGTCTCCTCCGACTCCCTCACCGACCTTAAGCGTGGCGCGAGTTGACCCTCGTCCGACACCTCGATCAGACAGGACCCGTCGGCGAGCGCGGTCACGGCCACCTCGAACTCGCGCTCCAGCAGCGGGCCGTGGCGTACGACGTTGGTGGCCAGCTCGGAGACGAGCAGCAGCGCGTCCTCCAGAGCCGGATCCCGCGGCCCGTGCCCCCAGTCGGCCAGATGGTCCCGGACCCGGCGCCGGGCGAGACCTACGGACGCCGGGTGCCGGGGCAGCCGGAAGGCGTTGCGTCTCAGCACGTTTGCTCCTCACCCCGCGCACACCTTCGACACATGGTGCAGCGCCGAGCGGCCCCCTGGCATCACCGGGCGAATGTCAAGGCCGCGAGATCGCGTCAGATCCGGGTGAGACGTCAGAGTTCGGATGGGACGTCAGGACTCGATGGGACGTCAGGGCTCGGATGGGACTCAGATCCAGTTGAGGCTCCAGAGCCGGAAGAGGCCGGTGCCGTCCGACAGATACTGACCACCGCCGACGTCCTCGCTGGTGACCACGTACTCCTTGGCCTGCCACAGCGGGATCACGGGGACGTCGCGGGCGACGGCCTCCTGCAGCGAGCGGAAGTCCTTCGTGGCCTCGCTGCGGTCGGCGTACTGCTGGCTGGCCGTGATCAGCCGGTCGACGGCCTTGTCGCTGTAGCCGGTGTTCATGGTGCTCCCGGTGCCGACGAGCGGGCCGCCGTAGGTGTCCGGATCGGGGAAGTCGGCGACCCAGCCAACGGCATAGGCGTCGAGCTTGCCGCTCGCCCAGCGCTTCTGGAAGTCGGTCCACTCGTAGCCCTTGACCGTCACCTCGAACAGCCCGCTCGCCTCCAGCTGCCGCTTGATCTCCGCGGCCTCCTCCGCGGTCGCGGCGCCACGGCCGGTGGCGTAGCCGTAGGTGAAACGGACGGGCAGGCTGACGCCGGCCTCGTCGAGCAGGGCGCGCGCCTTGGCGGGGCTCAGGTTGGGGTAGCTGTCGAAGAACGAGGTGGTGTGGCCCGTGATGCCCGTCGGGATCAGCGAGAACAACGGGTCGACGGTCCCCTTGTAGACCGTGGCCGCCAGCCGCTCGCGGTCGATCAGCCAGGCCAGGGCCTGCCGGACCCGGACGTCGTTCAGGGGCGAGCCCTTGCGGGTGTTGAAGTACAGATTGCGGATCTCGGAGCTGTCGGCCTCGGAGACGCGCTGGCCCGGGTCGGCCGAGTTCAGACCGGCGAGGACCTCGGGCGGCAGCGTGCGGGTGGCGACGTCGATCCGCTTCGCCTGCCACGCGCTGTCGAGGGCGTCCGCGTCCGAGTAGTAGCGCAGTTCGACGGGGCGGCCGGTTTCCTTGAGGGCCCCCTTGTAGAGGGAGTTGGGCGCGAGGACGGCCTTGCTGTCCTTCGTATACGCGGACAGGGTGTACGGACCGGTGCCGTCGACAGCGTTGTCGGTGCGCAGCGCGTCGGCCGGATACTTCTCGCGGTCCACGATGGCGCCCGCCCCGGTGGCCACCTTGAGCGGGAACGTGGCGTCGGGCGACGACAGTTGGAAGGTGACGATCCGGCCGCCGGCGCTCACCGAGCCTAGGGTGTCCAGCAGGGCGGACGGGCCGACGTCGGACTTGATCCGCTTGACCCGGTCGAAGGAGTACTTGACGTCCTGCGCGGTCATGGCGCGCCCGCTCGGGAAGGTGAGTCCCTCGCGCAGCTCGCAGCGGTACGTGCTCAGGTCGCTGCCGACGAACTCGCAGCTCTGGGCCGCGTCCGGCACGGGTGTGACGCCGCCCGGCTCGAACGTCAGCAGTGACTGGAAGACGTTGTTGAACAGAGCCCACGAGCCTGCGTCATAGGCGCCGGCCGGGTCGAGCGACGTGACGGCGTCCGTCGTGCCGACCGTGATGGTCCTGTTCTCGTCCCGCTGCGACGGCAACAGCTGCCAGCCGCCCACTCCCACGGCCGCCAGCACGAGCAGCGTCGCGAGAATCCGCATGCGAACCGAACGCATGGGTGTGCCCTCTCCCCGGCCCTGGACGGGCCCCGCATGAGCAGTGAATTGCGCCGCCTCCCCTTGGCGGCGCGCACACCTAATCACACGTGTTTCAGCAGGGGGAAGAGGATTCTGGTGACATGGGAAAGAACTTACCTACGGGCGTTTCGGCCGTGTTTCACAGGTGGCCCGTAGTTCATTCACAGGCAGGGTGAGCCGAGTTGGGCGGGCCTTGTGCGGATCGGGCAGCCGTCGTCAGGCCTGACGGGACGCCAGCTCGATCACCGTGATGTCCGACGGGGCGCCCACACGCGTCGGAGGGCCCCAGGCGCCCGCGCCCCGGCTGACGTACAGCTGGGTGTCGCCGTACCGCTCCAGGCCGGCCAGGGTGGGGTTCGCCTGCTCCGCGACGAGATTGCCCGGCCAGAGCTGGCCGCCGTGTGTGTGGCCGGAGAGCTGGAGGTCGACGCCGTGGTCGACGGCGTCGTGGATCTGGATCGGCTGGTGCGCGAGGAGCACGCACGCGCGTGCCGTGTCCCGGTCGCCGAGGGCCTTGGCGAAGTCGGGGCCCTGGCCCTCGCTCTCGCCCGCGACGTCGTTGACGCCGGCCAGGTCGAAGTGGGGCAGTTCGGTGCGGGCGTTCTCCAGGGGGCGCAGGCCCAGGCGGCGTACCTCCTCGACCCACTGCTCGGCGCCGGAGAAGTACTCGTGGTTGCCGGTGACGAAGAACGCGCCATGTCTCGCCCGGAGCCCGGCGAGCGGGGCCGCGGCCGGGCCGAGGTCCTTCACGCTGCCGTCCACCAGGTCGCCGACCACCGCGATCATGTCGGGCTGCGTGCCGTTGATCGTGTCGACGACCTTCTGCGCGAAACCGCGGCCCAGGACCGGGCCCAGGTGGACGTCGCTGACGACGGCGATCCGGTAACCGTGAGCCGCACGCGGGAGCTTGGCCAGCGGGACGGTGACCCGCTTCACCTTGGGGCCGCGCAGTACGCCGTATGAGCCGTAACCGACGGTCCCCACGGCCGCCGCGGCGGCGGCACCGGCGACGACTCTGGAGACGAAGAGGCGGCGGGTGGGGGTGGCCAGGGGGCGGGAGGGGGCGGGGGCTGTGGGGGTGGGGGCGGGGGCCGGGGCGGTCGCGGACGCCGATCCGTTCGCGGACGCCGGCGCCGATCCGTTCGGGGATGTGGGGGACGATCCGTTCGCGGATGTCGGGGACGGGTCGGTCGCGGACACGGGAGACGGGTCGGTCGCAGTCGCCGAGGCCGATCCGTTCGCGGATGCCGGGAGCGGGTGCGTCACGGACGCCGGGGACGGGCTGGTGGTGGGGACCGGAGACGGGTCGGTCGTGAGGGCTGAGGCCCCGCCGGTCCTGGTCGCTGAGGTGATGCCCGCCGAGGGCGCCGCGGTCGAGCCTGTCGTAGGTGCCGTGGCCGAGCCCGCCGTGGGCGAGCCTGTCGTACGTGCCGCGGCCGAGCCCGCCGTGGGCGTCCCAGGCGGGACGGCCGTAGGCGCCGCCTCTGAGGCAGCCGTACGCGTCGGCGTCGGGCCGGACCCGTGGGAGAGGGTCTGGCGGTCGGCTGTCCCCGTTTCGGGGGACGTGGCCGGTGTCACGCCCACCGGTCCCGGGACCGGGTCCGGCTCGCCCGCGCGAGCCCGCCGTTCGAGCCACCGTCGCAGCAGCGGTCGTACGACCTCGCCCGCCAGCACGCCCAGCATCAGGTACATCGACAGGGCCAGCCACAGGAAGCCCGGCCAGGCCAGGACCTGCTGGAGCCAGAAGGGCGCGCCCGAGCGCTCGGCGACGAGGGCCCCGATCGTCAGCGTCCAGCCACCGGCGATGACCAGCACGCCCGCGCGGCGCACGAACCCGGGGCCGCGGGTCGTGTCGCGGAACAGACGGCGCCACAGCCACCAGTTGCCCGCCACCAGGACGGACAGCACCAGCAGTGCGACAAGCGCGAAGACGATGACCACGCCGACGTTCCCTTTCCGTTGCGTGCTGAGTGAACGCCCGGCGCGATGGCCGAGTTCCTATGACGTCCGGCGCAGTGCGCGCACTCCACGCAACCCGATGACCCCGACGGCCGTCCCCAATACGAAGGAGACGACGGCGAGCAGCAGATGCACCCAGAAGTACGCCGTGGGGTGACCGTCGTCGAACGCGAGCCCGCTGCTGTCCTTGATCAGGTTTTTGACGAAAGTGACCCAGATGACCCAGCTCCACACCCCGAAGGCGAGCAGGAACCAGGAGACGGGGCGGCTGAGCTTCATGCGTTCAGTATCGCCGTCGCGTGTCCGGCCCTCCGAGCGGGGTGGGGACAGAAGCGGGACTTCCATGGGAACGGCATGTACGTTCTCGCTCGTGTCCGCACCCAAGAAGACCACCGGGCGAGCCCTGCTGGTCACTTCAGCCGTCGTGTCGTCCCTCGCGCTGACCGCGCCCGTCTCCCACGCGGCCCCCAAGCCGTCCCCGAGTACGAGCCCGTCGGCCACTCCCCCGGCGAACATGTCGACCGTGGGCGGCGAGCGGCTGGGGCAACCCGGCACCCAGGTGAACCTCGCGGGCGGCGTCCCCGTCCTGCCCAAGGACCTGACCGCCCGCTCCTGGGTCGTCGCCGACGCTGAGTCCGGCGATGTGCTCGCCGCGCACAACGCGCACTGGCGGCTGGCGCCGGCGAGCACCATGAAGATGCTGTTCGCCGACACGCTGCTGCCGAAGTTCCCGAAGACCATGGAGCACGAGGTCATCCCGTCCGACCTGGCGGACGTCGGGTCCGGCTCCAGCATGGTCGGGATAAAGGAGGGCGAGACGTACAGCGTCCACGACCTGTGGCTCGGGGTCTTCCTGCGCTCCGGCAACGACGCCGTGCACGTGCTGTCGAAGATGAACGACGGAATCGACAAGACCGTCAAGGAGATGAACGAGCACGCCGAGGAACTGCAGGCCCTCGACACGCACGCGGTGTCCCCCGACGGCTACGACGCTCCGGGCCAGGTCTCGTCGGCGTACGACCTGACGCTGATCGCGCGCTCCGGGCTGCAGAAGAAGGACTTCCGGGAGTACTGCTCGACCGTCAGCGCCAAGTTCCCGGGCGAGACGAAGAAGAACAAGAAGGGCAAGTCCGTCCGCGGGACCTTCGAGATCCAGAACACCAACCGGCTGCTCAGCGGCGACTCCGACATCTCCGTCTACCAGGGCATCGCGGGTGTCAAGAACGGCAACACCACGAACGCCGGCTCCACCTTCACCGGCGTCGCCGAGCGCAACGGCAAGGTGCTGCTCGTCACCGTCATGAACCCGGAGAAGAGCGAGCACAACGAGGTCTACAAGGAGACCGCGAGGCTCTTCGACTGGGGCTTCCAGGCGGCCGGCAAGGTGCAGCCGGTGGGTGAGCTGGTGCCGCCGAAGAGCGCAGCACAGGCCACCGCCCAGCCGGGTGCGAACGACGCCGGGGAGGCCGGCGGCACCGGGGACGCCGAGAAGTCCTCGAAGTCGGCAGTGGGGGCCTCGGCCACGGACGGCTCGAGCGGCGTCGGCATCGCGCTCGGGATCACCGGCGGGGCGCTGGTGCTGCTCGCGGCGGGCGCGTTCCTGATCAACCGCCGGTGGCCGCTGCCCGACCTGGTGCGGCGTCGGGGCCGTTCCTGACTTCGGGGCCGTTCCTGACTTCGGGCTTCCCGAGCTCATTCTTCTCGGGCCCACCCGTCTCGGGCTCGCCGGGGCTCTCGGAATCTTCGGCGAGCTCGACCTCCTTGCTCTGCGTCGCCGTCCAGGCGGCGCAGAACACCACCAGCTTCGAGGTGAAGTTGATCCACAGCAGCAGGGCGACGGGCACGCCGAACGCGCCGTACATGCTCTTCGTGGCCACGCCCTGCATATAGCCGCTGAGCAGCAGCTTCAGCAGTTCGAACCCGATCGCGCCGATCAGTGCGGCCACGATCAGCCGGCGGCGCGGCGGTTCGACGCCGGGCAGCAGGGTCAGCACGTACAGCAGGAGCAGGAAGTTGGCGAGTACGGCGACCAGGAACGCGGCGATCTGCAGCAGGACCCCGCCCCAGCCGCCCTCGTCGATGCCCAGTTGCCGGGTGATCCAGCCGACCAGGGCGGAGGCGACCGTGGAGGCCGCGATCGTCACCAGCACGGCGCCGCCGAGGCCCAGGAGGACGCCCAAGTCCTTGGCCCTGCGCAGGATGGGGTTCTCCTCCTCGTCGGGCAGCTCCCACACAGCGCGCAGGCACTCGCGCGTGGCGGTGACCCAACCGATGCCGGTGAACAGCAGGAGGGCGCCGGCGATGAGGCCGATGGTGCCGGCGTTCTGCGCCAGCGCGTCGATGTTGAGCTGGTCGGAGATGCCGGGCACCTGGTCGGCGATCTTGTCCTCGAGCTTGTTCTGCTGCTCCGTGCTGAGCGTCGCGGCAGCGATCGCCGCGGCCACGGTGAGCAGGGGGAACAGCGCCACGAAGCTGGTGAACGTCATCGCGGCGGCCAGCCGTGTCCACTTCACCCGGTCCATGCGCTCGTACGACCGCCACACGTGCGTGGTCATCAGCCAGGCCGCCGCGGACCCGACGACGGGGAGCTTCTTCAGCCAGTCCATGATCCGACTCTGCCCTCCCTCCGGAAGACCAATGTCCGTGTGCCCCAAAACCGCAGGACCGTAGCCAGCGCCATCCCGATTCCGGCTCCGGACACCGTGTCCGCACGCTGGGAGGTGAGGCCGAGACCGTAGTGGCTCACGGTGAGACACAGCATCTGTACGGCCGCCCCGGCGATGTTCACCACGAGGAAGAGGGCGTACGGGCGCACGCCCGTCGACTGGGTGTGGCGGTAGGTGCCGAGCGCGTTCCCGGCGTACGCGACCGTGCAGGCGGCTACGAAGGAGAGGGCCTTGGCGGTGAGGGGGTCGTGGGCGGCCGGGCCTCGCAGCCAGGTGAAAAGGGCGAGGTCGACGCCGTAGGCGAGCAGCCCGACGGTGGCGAAGCCGAGGAGTTCCCGCCGGTCGCCCCACACACGCGTACCGCCCCGCTCACCGCTGTCCTGCCACGCACGCGTACCCCCCGCCTCGCCCCAGAACTCCCCCACACGCGAGCCATCTCCGTCACGTCCGCCCTCCCACGCAGGCGTGCCGCCCCCCTCACCTCCGCCCTCCCGCGCAGTCGTGCCGCCCTCCTCACTTGCGCCGTGCCCCGCACGCACGCCGGCCATTTCACGCCGGCCCCTCCACACGCGCGTGCCTACCAATTGGCCACCGCCAGCCCGTACATGGCCAGCCACACCACTCCGATGAAAGCGAGCGCGCGGTCGCGCAGGACGACGTCCTCGGGTTCGCCCGCGGTGCCGCGGTCGGCGAAGACGGCATAGCGCAGGACGGCGAGGATGAAGGCGACCACGGACAGCTGGCGCCAGGGCAGCACGCTCGTGTGCGGGACGCCGCCCTCCTCCAAGGCCCACAAGCAGTAGGCGAGGACGGCGACCCCGGCCGCCAGCTGCCAGACGAAGCGCAGGTAGCCGGTGGTGTACTCGGTGAGCAACGCGCGCGTGGCGCCCGCTTTCCCGGCCATCTGCACGGCTTCGGAGTAGCGCTTGGCCGACACCATGAACAGCGCCCCGAACCCGGTCGTGATCAGGAACCAGCGCGACAGCGGGATGCCGAGCGCGAGCCCGCCGACCATCGCCCGCATCAGGAACCCGGTCGTGACGACGGCGAGGTCGACGACCAGGACGTGCTTGAGGCTGACGCAGTACGCCAGTTGCATGCCGATGTACGCCGCGAGCAGGGCCGCGACGGCGGGTGAGGTCAGCCAGGCCGCGGCGGCCGGCGTGAGGGCGGCCAGGGCGCCTCCGACGGTGTAGGCGACCGGCACGGGGACCTGACCGGCGGCGACCGGCCGGTGCCGCTTGGTGGGGTGCGCGCGGTCCGCCTGGGCGTCGCGGGCGTCGTTGATCAGGTAGACGGCGGCGGCACTGGCGGTGAAGAGGACGAAGACGAGCGCCAGTTGGGTCAGGGCATGGGTCGTGAAGAGCCGACCGGCGGCGGCCGGAGCGGCGATGACCAGGATGTTCTTGACCCACTGCTTGGGGCGCGCGGTCTTGAGCAGGCCTTTCAGCAGCGCGCGGGGGCCGCCTGCGCGGGGTGGTGGCACGGCTCGACGCGGGGGCGTGCGCTGCTCGTGGAGCGCGGCCTGTCTGATGCGTGCGGCGCTTGTCAGGTGCGCGGTCTCAGGCATGGGCGCCCCCTGTGCTCATCCAGCGCGTCCCTGCGCGCGCGGTGAGTGCCCCGAGCGCCACGCCTGCCGCGACGTCCGAGGGGTAGTGCACACCGACGACCAGGCGCGACACGCACATCGCGGCGGCGAGCGGCACGATCGTGTACGCGCCGAGCGTGCCGTAGGCGACGGCGGCAGCCGCCGCGGAGGCCGCGTGGGAGCTGGGGAAGGAGTGCCGGCCGAGGGTGCGCACCAGGGGCTCGACATGCGCCGGGCGAGGACGGCGCACCACCCTCTTCACGCCCATGCTGGCGAGGTGCGCACCCGCGGTGAGCGCCGTACCGCGCAACCAGGCGCCACGTCGCCGACCGTCCACGGCCGCCCCCGCGACGCCCGCCGCCAGCCACAGCGCGCCGTGCTCGCCCGCCCGGGACAGGATACGAGCGGCGGCGGCGACCCGTGGGTCGCGGCCGCGGGCATGGAGTGCGGAAAGGATTCGGCGGTCCGCGCCCCGAAGGCTTCGCCGATCGATGTCGTCGAGTTGGTCCATGTGGACTCACTGTTCACGCCCACAGAGCCAGAATTACGGCAATATTGAGCGACATCCCATTAATCACCCATTTCGGGGAGAAACTGGATGTTTCAGAAGTAATCCCTCAGATGCGGGCGCTACGGTCGCCGACATGCCTGCCGACACCGTCTCCGTCACGGGATGGGGCCGCACCGCCCCCACCACAGCCCGTCTGATCCGCCCCAGGACGTACGAGGAGGCGACGGCCGCCGTCCGGGGCTGCGGGGCCCGCGGAGTCATCCCGAGGGGCCTGGGCCGGGCGTACGGGGACGCGGCGCAGAACGCCGGGGGCACGGTGTTCGACATGACCGGCCTGGACCGCATCCACGCGATCGACGCCGACGGCGGCACCGTGGCCTGCGACGCGGGTGTCTCCCTGCACCGGCTGATGGAGGTGCTGCTGCCGCTCGGCTGGTTCGTGCCGGTGACGCCCGGCACCCGCTATGTGACGGTCGGCGGCGCCGTCGGGGCCGACATCCACGGCAAGAACCACCACGTGTCGGGCGCGTTCTCCCGTCACGTCCTGTCGCTGGAACTCCTCACCGCAGACGGCGAGATCCGCACCGTCCGCCGCGGCACACCCCTGTTCGACGCGACCACCGGCGGCATGGGCCTCACCGGAGTGATCCTTACGGCCACGCTCCAACTCCAGCCGGTGCAGACCTCGCTGATGTCGGTCGACACGGAACGCGCGCGGGACCTCGACGACCTCATGGCATGCCTGGCCGCCACCGACGACCACTACCGCTACTCGGTGGCGTGGATCGACCTGCTGGCACGTGGCGCGGCGACGGGGCGCGCGGTGCTCACCCGCGGTGACCACGCGCCCCTGGAGGCCCTGCGCAGAGGCACACGCGCGTGGAGAGACCCGCTCGCCTTCCGCCCCGCCCGGCTGCCGACCGCGCCCGCGTTCCTGCCGGAAGGGCTACTCAACCGCCGTACCGTGGGCTGGTTCAACGAGCTCTGGTACCGCACGGCCCCACACGCGCGTACCGGCGAACTGCAGCGGCTCTCCGCCTTCTTCCACCCGCTGGACGGCGTCCCGCACTGGAACCGGATCTACGGCCGGGGCGGCTTCGTGCAGTACCAGTTCGTCGTCGGACACGGCCAGGAGGAGACACTGCGCCGGATCGTGCGGCGCATCTCCGAGCACCGCTGCCCGTCCTTCCTGGCCGTCCTCAAACGCTTCGGGGAAGCCGACCCCGGCTGGCTCTCCTTCCCCGCCCCCGGCTGGACCCTGGCCCTGGACATCCCGGCCGGCATGCCCGGCCTCGCCACCCTCCTCGACGCGCTGGACGAGGAGGTGGCCGCGGCGGGCGGGCGCGTGTACCTCGCCAAGGACTCCCGGCTGCGACCCGAGGTGCTCGCCGCGATGTACCCCCGCCTGGACGCCTTCCGCGCGCTGCGCGCCGAGGTGGACCCGCGCGAGGTGTTCGTCTCGGACCTGGCCCGGCGCCTGGGCCTGTAGCACCGGCCAACGGACCTCTCGCACCCTCAACCCCTCATCTCTCGGACCCTCAGATCCCTAGGAGCTGTCGTGAAGGACGCCTTCGGCCTCCCCCAGTCCCTGCTCGTCCTCGGCGGTACGTCCGAGATCGCGCTGGCAACCGCACGCCGCCTGATCGCGCGCCGTACCCGCACGGTCTGGCTGGCCGGCCGCCCGTCGCCCGCCCTGGAGCAGTCCGCGGCCGATCTGCGCGCACTGGGAGCCGACGTGCACACGGTGGCTTTCGACGCGCTCGACCCCGAGTCCCACGAGGCGGCGCTCGGCAAGGTCTTCGCGGAGGGCGACATCGACATGGTGCTGCTCGCCTTCGGGATCCTCGGCGACCAGGCCCACGACGAGCGCGAGCCGTTGAGCGCCGTGCGGGTCGCCCAGACCAACTACACGGGCGCCGTGTCGGCGACCCTGGTCACCGCGAGCGCCCTCCAGAGCCAGGGCCACGGCTCCCTGGTCGTCCTGTCCTCGGTCGCCGGCGAACGGGCCCGGCGCGCCAACTTCATCTACGGCTCCAGCAAGGCCGGCCTCGACACCTTCACCCAGGGCCTGGGTGACGCCCTGCACGGCACCGGCGTCCACGTCATGATCGTCCGCCCCGGATTCGTACGGTCCAAGATGACCGCCGGCCTGGAGGAAAGCCCGCTCGCGACCACCCCGGAGGCCGTCGCGACGGCCATCGAAGTGGGCCTCCGGCGCCGCTCGGAGACGGTATGGGTCCCGGGCGCGCTCAGGCTGGTGATGTCAGCCCTACGGCACGTACCGCGAGCGATGTTCCGCCGCCTGCCGCTCTAGGTCCGCTGCGACGGGCCACCGCATTCAATGCCGCGCCCCGACACCCCCCAGGGGCGCGGGGAACTGCGCGACCAGCCACCACGAACCCGCAGACAATCAACGACCCGGCCCGCAAAGCACAAGACGGGGTCACCCCATCAGTGCCGCGGCCCGACACCCCCCAGGGGCGCGGGGAACTGCGCAACCAGCCACCACGAACCCGCAGACAATCAACGACCCGGCCCGCAAAGCACAAGACGGGGTCACCCCATGATTGCCGCGGCTCGGCAACGCCCCCTAGGGGCGCGGGGAACTGCGCGACCAACCACCACGAACCCGCAGCCGACCACCAACCGCCCCCGCCCCACCAGCGGAGCTACCCCGCTGGGATCGACCCACGCTCCACGGCCCCCGCCTGCGGCGGCACCACCGAGCCGCCGAAGGCGAAGTCCCTCAGCCTGCGCCACACGCCGTCGGCGCCCTGCTCGTAGAGGGCGAAGCCGTTGCAGGACCACGCGGCCTGGTAGTCGGCCAGCTCGTCGAAGGCGCGGTCCATCGAGGCCTCGTCGATGCCGTGCGCGACGGTGACATGCGGGTGGTACGGGAACTGCAGTTCGCGTGCGACCGGCCCGGAGTCGTGGCGGACCTGCTTCTGCAGCCACGTGCAGGCCGCGGCGCCCTCGACGACCTGCACGAAGACCACCGGCGAGAGGGGCCGGAAAGTGCCGGTGCCGGACAGCCGCATCGGGAAGGGGCGGCCGGCGGCCGCGACCTCGACGAGGTGCGCCTCGATCGCGGGCAGCAGCGAGGCGTCGACCTCCGTCGGCGGCAGCAGTGTGACGTGCGTGGGGATGCCGTGAGCCGCGGCGTCGCCGAAGCCCGCGCGCCGCTCCTGGAGCAGGCTGCCGTGAGGCTCCGGGACCGCGATCGACACGCCGATCGTTACGGTCCCCACGTCGTCTCCTGTCGTCTGTCGGTGAGCTCGCACATCGCGAGGCTCGTCCTGTTGTGAGCTCGTGCCCTGTTGGTGAGCGTGAGCGGCCGCCGATGCGGTCACTCGGCTATCGACTGTACGGCCACGGCAGTGCTGCGGGCAGGCGCAACCGTAGTGATGTGCAGCGCTGTGCGGTGGTACGGCCGTTTTCCGGTCGCCTGCCGTGGTGCGGGCTCAGTGTTTGGCGGGCAGGAAGCCCACCTTGTCGTACGCCTGGGAGAGCGTCTCCGCGGCGACGGCACGCGCTTTCTCCGCGCCCTTGGCCAGGATCGAGTCCAGCGTCTCCGGGTCGTCCAGGTACTGCTGGGTGCGCTCCCGGAACGGCGTCACGAACTCGACCATGACCTCGGCGAGGTCCGTCTTGAGCGCACCGTAGCCCTTGCCGTCGTACTTCTGCTCCAGTTCCGCGATTCCCGTCCCGGTGAGGGTCGAGTAGATGGTGAGCAGATTGCTGATGCCCGGCTTGTTCGCGACGTCGTAGCGGATGACGGTGTCGGTGTCGGTGACCGCGCTCTTGACCTTCTTGGCGGTGGCCTTGGGCTCGTCGAGCAGGTTGATGAGGCCCTTCGGCGTGGACGCCGACTTGCTCATCTTGATCGACGGGTCCTGAAGGTCGTAGATCTTCGCCGTCTCCTTGAGGATGTACGGCTTCGGGACGGTGAAGGTCTGGCCGAAGCGGCCGTTGAAGCGCTCGGCGAGGTCGCGGGTGAGCTCGATGTGCTGGCGCTGGTCCTCGCCGACCGGGACCTCGTTGGCCTGGTACAGCAGGATGTCCGCGACCTGCAGGATCGGGTACGTGAACAGGCCGACCGACGCCCGGTCCGCGCCCTGCTTGGCGGACTTGTCCTTGAACTGGGTCATGCGGGAGGCCTCGCCGAAGCCGGTGAGGCAGTTCATGACCCAGGCGAGCTGGGCGTGCTCGGGGACGTGGCTCTGGACGAAGAGCGTGCAGCGCTCGGGGTCGAGGCCGGCGGCGAGGAGCTGGGCGGCGGCGAGCCGGGTGTTGGCGCGCAGGTCCGCGGGGTCCTGCGGGAGCGTGATCGCGTGCAGGTCGACGACCATGTAGAACGCGTCGTGGGTCTCCTGCAGGGCCACCCACTGGCGGACGGCGCCCAGGTAGTTGCCGAGGTGGAACGAGCCTGCGGTGGGCTGGATTCCGGAGAGCACGCGGGGTCGATCAGAGGCCATGCTCACCATTCTCTCAGGTGTCGGGGGCCGATCCGGAACGGCACGGAAACAGATCCGACACGGGTGGGAACCGATCCAGGCCGGGCGGTGTACCAAGAATGTGAGAACGCGGGAGGGGGGCCGCATCGTCGATGAGGCCGCGGTGATCGCACGCGTACGCGCCGGAGAGCCGGAGGCGTATGCGCAGCTGGTGCGTGCCCATACGGGCATCGCGCTCAGGGCGGCTGCCGCACTCGGGGCGGGTGCGGACGCGGAGGACGTGGTGCAGCAAGCCTTCGTCAAGGCGTACTGCTCGCTGGGGCGGTTCAAGGACGGCTCGGCGTTCAAGCCGTGGCTGCTCGCGATCGTGGCCAATGAGACGAGGAACACAGTGCGCACGGCGGCCCGCCAGCGCTCACTGGCCGGGCGTGAGGCGGCGTTCGTGGAGGCCGAGCCACTGATACCGGAGTCGGCGGACCCGGCGGTGGCCGCGCTGGAGATAGAGCGCCGTGCCGCGCTGCAGTCCGCCCTGGAGAAGCTGAGCGAGGAGCATCGCCTGGTCGTGACCTACCGCTATCTCCTGGAGATGGACGAGTCCGAGACGGCCCAGGCACTGGGCTGGCCCCGGGGCACGGTGAAATCCCGGCTGAACCGCGCGCTGCGGAAGCTGGGGCGCTTGCTGCCTGACTTTCAGCCTCGGGAAGGGGGTGATGAGCATGGGTGACGGGAGGAGGCCGGACGACGGCGCCGGCCAGGGACCGTACGACGATCACGGACGGCATAGGTACGGGCGGGACGGCGCCGGGGACGGCACCGGCGCCGATCGAAGCGGTCGGGGAGCCGGAGCCACTGACGCTGGCGCCGGTGATCACGGCCGGCGCGATGCCGCCGCGGCAGGGCTGCCCGAGGAGCTGCGGGCGCTCGGACGCTCGCTGGACGCGCCGGACTCGGCGGACGGCACCGAGACGATGGTCGAGCGGGTGCTGGGGCAGATACTCGCCGAGCGCCTACCGGTTCCGGTGGCCGAGCCACCGGGCGCCGCTGAACGGCTGCGGGCGCTGCGGCGCTGGACGCGGGCGCGGTGGCGTTCGCTGACCGCGGCGCTGTGCGGCCTGCTGGCGGTGCTTGTGCTCACGCCCCCGGTGCGGGCTGCGGTGTTCGACTGGTTCGACTTCGCCGGGGTCGAGGTGCGATACGACCCGTCGGCGGCCCCCGCCCCGGGCGCCCAGGTTCCCGGCTGCGGCCGCTCGGTGTCATTCGCCGAGGCGGAGCGCCGGGCCGGGTTCGAACCCCCGGTTCCGGAGGAGCTCGGCATGCCGGACACGGTCGCGGTGACGGATGAGGCGCGGGGACGGGTCGTGGTGAGCCTGTGCTGGCACGAGGACGGGCGCACGATACGGCTGGACGAGCGGCGGGCAAGCCTGGACCCCGGCTTCGCCAAGACGGTGCGCGAACCACCGGAATGGATCGCCCTTGGTCCCGACCCCTCGAGCAACGGCGCGACCGACCCGGCCCTGTGGTTCGCGCGGCCGCACCTGCTGACCTTCTGGCTCGTGGACGCGAGCGGCCGGCGCTATGCCCACGAGGAGCGGACGGCCGGGCCGACGTTGCTGTGGACCCACAAGGCCGGGAGCGGGATCGTGACGCTGCGGCTGGAGGGCGTGGCGTCGAAGGACCGAGCGGTGGAGATCGCGCGGTCGCTCCAGAGGCCGCCCGAGGTGACCTCGAATTAGGCAGGCCCAACGTGTGAACCGGGACGACCCCATGGTCGGGACCAACCCATGGTGGAACCAACCCATGGTCGGAAAGAGCCCATGGTCGGAAAGAGCCCACGGTCGGAAAGAGCCCACGGTCGGGACGAGCCCTTGAAGGAGTCGGTCCGGAAATAGTGGGCCGAGGGTGGGAACCCCGGCGGGTCGGGCGGTGTACCAGAAGTGACATGCGGCTCGGGGACGGGCCGCACGGGGATCGCTCGGCTTGGGGGTTCGGATGTGGGGACATGAGATCGGCCGCTTCGAAGGACGGTGGCCGGGACAGGAGGCCGGCCGCTCGGGAGATCGGCCGCCTGGGTGCGAGGGCGGCCGCAGGAGCAGGTGCCGTGAACTTGCGGCCACGATCGGGGCGTTGGCTGCCACGCTCGCCCTTCTGCTGTGGGGTGCGCCTCCCGCCTCGGCCGGAGGATCGACAAGCGTCTTCCTGGCTTCCCCGGAGAGCCAGAAGACGGCTTCGCTGTACTACTCGGACGAGGAGTACGGCGAGCTGGACGGGCTGCTCGGCCCCGGGGGCAGGGGCACGCGGGACAAGCCGCCTGAGGCCGACCTCATGGCGGCCCACCAGATCAGCGTCACGTGGATGGCCCATGACGTGACGCCGTGGCGCGTCGACCGGGTCTACGAGATGGACGACGGGCGGAGCGTCTGGATACACACCGCTGTGGGCAGCAACCAGCCGACGAACGGCACCTGGCATCGCGCCGAGCAGCCGGCCCAGTTGCGCACCCTGTTCAGGGACCTTGGCCTGATGAGCAAGACCTCGGCTGGGGGTAGCGCGGAGGCCGTCCCGCCGGCGTCGAAGGCACCCGGAGAGAACGAAGGCGCGAGGGATTCGTCGGCGGGCGCTGCGACCGACACCACTGACATGGCGACCGAGGCGCCGCTGGCCCAATCAACCGGGTCGGGTGACGGGACCGACTGGTGGTGGGCACTGCCGGGCGCGGCAGCCGGAGCGGTGCTTGCGCTGGTACTGCGGCCCTTCGCCACGCGACTGTCTCTGGAGCGGCTGCGGGGTGAGCCGGGGCCCAGGCAGGAGCTGCGCGACGTGTGACGCCGGCCTGAGAAGCGGACGTCGGTCTTTGCCGCGCGGGGTTGGAGGCCCTGCCCGGCAAGGGACCGACACGGCCGGCGGGCGGACTGATGGGGCTGATGAGACGCGAGGGGGAGCAGTGGGTGCACATGGCGGAGGGCGGAGAGGGTGGCGAGCAGGCGGGTACGGCACGGCGGCGGACGTCGTTCGTCGCCGCGCGGGGCTGGAGGACCTCCCCGGCAAGGGAACGACGCGGCCGGCGTACGGCGGCGGGTACGGCACGGCGCGGCTCGCGCTGCTCGTCCCGATGGCGGCTGCGCTGGCGCTGTGCGGAACAGCGACGACCGCCGCGGCGGTGCCGGCACAGGGGCGGGATGTTCCCGATGTGGCTGTGGTCGTCGCCGGTGGCACGGGACGGACGACGACCTTGCGCTCCGGCGAGTCGGCCTTCGCCCGCCTCTGGCAATTGCTGCAGCCGACGTACGTCGGGACGGAGCGGGTGTCCGAGGCCTGGGCCGAGGGGCGTCATCCACGGATGCGCATCACGGTGATCTGGGGTCTGACCGGGATCGGTGGCTGGCCCCGGACGAACCGGCCGCCGGGAGGAGACGTGGCCATCCACCGGCAGGACCAGCTGTTCGTGGCCGGTGACGGCACGCCCTGGGTGCGCTCGGATCTCGCTCCCGACGTGGAGGACGACGACATCCGCTGGCACCGCGCGCCACGCTCCGTCTTCGAGCGGCTGGACCTGGCAGGGCTCCTCGGCGAGACGGGGGACCAGTTCGTCGGGGCCGCTGCCGCCGGGGAGCAGCCCGGCCCGGCGATGGATGATGCCGGGTGGGCGTTGGCGGGGCTGGCCGTCGGGTTCGCGACCGGAGTGGGCGGCACGCTGCTGATACGCCGCGCGGCGGCCCGGCCGGGAGCCGGACCGCCGCGGGAGGAACCACGCCATGAGTTGATCGACCTGGATCTCTGAGAACGCCAGGAAGATGCCCCAGTGGCGTCAGCCCAGGTCGACCTCCGGGTACAGCGGGAAGCCCGCCACGAGGTCGGTGGCGCGGTGGGAGATCTCGTCGGCGAGCTTCGGGTCCAGGACGTGCTGCGCCTTGGAGGGGGCGCCCTTGCTGGTGGTGCCGGGCTCGGTGGTGGTGAGGACGCGGTCGATGAGGGCGGCGACCTCGTCCATCTCGGCGGTACCCAGGCCACGGGTGGTCAGGGCAGGGGTGCCGATGCGGATGCCGGAGGTGTACCAGGCGCCGTTGGGGTCGGCCGGGATGGCGTTGCGGTTGGTGACGATGCCGGACTCGAGGAGCGCGGCCTCGGCCTGGCGGCCGGTGAGGCCGTAGGAGGAGGCGACGTCGATCAGGTTGAGGTGGTTGTCCGTGCCGCCGGTCACGAGGGTCGCGCCGCGGCGCATCAGGCCCTCCGCCAGTGCCCGGGAGTTGTCGACGATGCGCTGGGCGTAGTCGCGGAAGGAATCCTGCCGGGCCTCGGCCAGGGCGACGGCCTTGGCTGCCATGACATGCGGGAGCGGGCCGCCGAGGACCATCGGGCAGCCGCGGTCGACCTGGTCCTTGAGGGAGTCGTCGCACAGGACCATGCCGCCGCGCGGGCCACGCAGGGACTTGTGGGTGGTGGTGGTGACGATCTGGGCGTGCGGGACGGGGTCGAAGTCGCCGGTGAGGACCTTGCCGGCGACGAGACCCGCGAAGTGGGCCATGTCCACCATGAGCGTGGCGCCGACCTCGTCGGCGATCTCGCGCATGATCCGGAAGTTCACGAGACGGGGGTAGGCGGAGTAGCCGGCGACGATGATCAGCGGCTTGAAGTCGCGGGCGGAGGCACGCAGCGCCTCGTAGTCGATCAGGCCCGTGGCGGGGTCGGTGCCGTAGGAGCGCTGGTTGAACATCTTGCCGGAGATGTTCGGGCGGAAGCCGTGGGTGAGGTGGCCGCCGGCGTCCAGGGACATGCCGAGCATGCGCTGGTTGCCGAAGGCCTGGCGGAGTTCCGCCCAGTCGGCCTCGGTGAGGTCGTTGACCTGGCGGACGCCGGCCTTCTCCAGGGCGGGGGCCTCGACGCGGGCGGCGAGGACGGCCCAGAAGGCGACGAGGTTGGCGTCGATGCCGGAGTGGGGCTGGACGTAGGCGTGGCGAGCGCCGAAGAGCTCCCGGGCGTGCTCGGCGGCGAGGGCCTCGACGGTATCGACGTTGCGGCAGCCGGCGTAGAAGCGGCGGCCGACGGTGCCCTCGGCGTATTTGTCGCTGAACCAGTTGCCCATCGCCAGGAGGGTGGCCGGGGAGGCGTAGTTCTCGGAGGCGATCAGTTTCAGCATCTCGCGCTGGTCGGCGACCTCCTGGCCGATGGCGTCGGCCACGCGCGGCTCGACGGCGCGGATCACGTCGAGGGCGGAACGGAAGGCGGTGGACTCGTTGGAGAGGGGCTCGGCTGGCATGGGGACCTCCGGACGTCGTGTGCAGCGTTCACGGTTCGGCCCAGGCGCACGGCACTCGGTGCTGGACGACGAGGTCCAGTGGGCCGCTCCCCGATGGTCGGTCCCATCTCAGCGCGCCAGTCACGGCCCGTCGATCAGCCTACCGGGCGCGCCGACGCGGCATGGTCCCGCGTCCGCCATGCGAGCAACGATAGGAAGGGGCCGCAAAGCACTCGAACGGCCAGAAATGGACAGTGGCCACGAGCCTCGTGACCGGCGGAGCGCGAGCACTCGTGGTGGCGGAAACGGAGAACCCCGTGAGCACGTCGAGCACCACCGAATCCCTGATCGCCGCGGTCGACGCGCACAGCGCCCACAACTACCACCCGCTGCCGGTCGTCGTGGCTACGGCAGACGGGGCGTGGATGACGGATGTGGAGGGGCGACGGTATCTGGATCTGCTTGCCGGGTATTCGGCGCTCAACTTCGGGCACGGCAACCGGCGGATCGTGGACGCGGCGAAGGCGCAGCTGGAGCGGGTGACGCTGACGTCGCGGGCGTTTCATCACGACCGGTTCGCCGCGTTCTGCAAGCAGCTCGCCGAGCTGTGCGGGATGGAGATGGTGCTGCCGATGAACACCGGGGCGGAGGCTGTGGAGACGGCGGTGAAGACCGCCCGGAAGTGGGGCTACCGGGTCAAGGGGGTGCCGGCGGAGATGGCGAAGGTCGTCGTCGCGGGCAACAACTTCCACGGCCGTACGACGACGATCATCAGCTTCTCCACCGACGCGGAGGCGCGGGCGGACTTCGGGCCGTACACGCCGGGCTTCGAGATCGTGCCGTACGGCGATCTGACGGCCATGCGGGAGGCGTTGACGGAGAACACGGTGGCGGTACTGCTGGAGCCGATCCAGGGCGAGGCGGGGGTGCTCGTTCCGCCGGCCGGTTATCTGCCGGCGGTGCGGGAGCTGACGCGGGAGCGGAACGTGCTGTTCATGGCGGACGAGATCCAGTCGGGGCTGGGGCGCACGGGTCGGACGTTCGCATGCGAGCACGAGGGGGTGGTGCCGGATGTGTATGTGCTCGGGAAGGCGCTCGGGGGCGGGGTCGTGCCGGTGTCGGCGGTGGTGTCGTCGGCCGATGTGCTCGGCGTGTTCCGGCCCGGGGAGCACGGGTCGACGTTCGGTGGGAATCCGCTGGCCTGTGCGGTGGCGCTGGAGGTGATCGCGATGCTGCGGACGGGCGAATTCCAGGAGCGGGCGGCACAGCTCGGCGCGCATCTGCACCGGGAGCTGGGCCTGTTGGCCGGGACCGGGCGGGTGACGGCGGTGCGGGGACGTGGGCTGTGGGCGGGGGTCGACATCGCCCGGATGTACGGCACGGGGCGGGAGGTGTCGGAGAAGCTGATGGACCGGGGTGTGCTGGTGAAGGACACCCATGGGTCGACGATCCGCATCGCGCCGCCTCTGGTGATCGGGCAGGAGGATCTGGACTGGGGGCTCGCCCAGTTGCGAGGTGTGCTCGGGATGTGACCCGGCACTGCCGGCCGTCCGGCTACAGCTACAGCTACAGCTACAGCTACAGCTACAGCAGTGTGCGGTGTGGTCGAAGATCGCGCGGGCGAGGGGCTTGGCACCGTGGATCGTCCAGGTCAGGTGGTGGTGGACGGTGGTCCGGGGAGCCGGCCCGGGCGGCAGCGGTGAGTGGTCTGGGGCCGGCGGGCGCCTTCAGAGGATCACGTGCGGGAGGAAGCGCGCGTACCCGTCCGTGATCAGGCCGGACGACTCGCGGATACCCAGGCCCGCCGACTCGTCCTCGACGACCCACGCGCCGAGGACGACGTGATTGCCGTCGAAGGCGGGGAGCGGAGCCAACTGCTGGTAACAGCAGGGCTCTTCGCGTACGGCAGGACCGGCGCCGGTGGTGATCGAGGGCATCGGCTCGTGCACGGTCACCCCGGCGCCCTCCCGGCCCAGCAGGGGCTTGGCGACGTAGCCCGTCGTCGTCGCCAGTTCCCGTGGCCCGTCGAGATGGGCGGGGAGCAGGTTCGGGTGGTCCGGGTAGAGCTCCCAGAGGATGGCGAGGAGGGCCTTGTTGCTGAGGAGCATCTTCCAGGCCGGCTCGATCCACAGCGTCGAGCCGGTGCCGCCGCCGTTGTCGAGGGTGCCGAGGACGTGGTCGGCGAAGCGGTCGGTGGTGAGCCACTCCCAGGGGTACAGCTTGAAGCAGCTGCGGATGAAGCGCAGTCGGGTGTCGACGAAGCGGCCGGAGAGGCGGTCCCAGCCGATCTCCTCCATGGAGATCCAGCCGGTGTCCAGCCCCGCCTGCTCCGCCGTCTCCTTCAGATAGGCGACGGTCATCATGTCCTCGCCGAGCTCGTCGGCGGAGGAGTACGCGAAGTACAGGGGGCTGCCGGGCGGGAGCAGGGCGGACTGTTTCTTCCAGGCGGCGACGAGGCGTTCGTGGAGGGAGTTCCACTGGTCGGCGCCGGGGAAGCGTTCCTCCATCCAGAACCACTGGGGCGAGGCGGCCTCGACGAGGGACGTGGGGGTGTCGGCGTTGTACTCCAGGAGTTTCGCCGGGCCGGTGCCGTCGTAGCGGAGGTCGAAGCGGCCGTAGACGGAGGGCAGTTCGGCGCGGCGGTGCCAGGCGTCGGTGACCGCGTGCACGATGCGCGGGTCGGTGATGCCGAGGTCGGCGAACCGGTTGTCGGCGACGATGTGCTCGGCCGCCGTCAGGCACATGCGGTGGAGTTCTTCGACGACCTCTTCCAGCGCCTCGACCTCCTCCAGGGAGAAGACGTAGTAGGCGCTCTCGTCCCAGTACGGGCGCAGGGAGTTGTCGGGGTGACGGGTAAGGGGATAGATGAGCCCCTGCTCCTCGACGGTCTGCTGCCAGCCGGGGCGGGGGGCGGTCGTGCGGCGCTCCATCGTCTACGGGTCCTGCTCAGCCGCCGCTGCTGCCCGAGCCCGAGCAGCCGAAGCCGCCGCGGTCGACGGCCTCGCCACGGCTGAAGGTGCCGTAGTCGGCGCGGCCTGCGGAGACGTCGGCGTCGTAGTACCAGGCGGCGTCCGCGCTGCCGGTCTTCTTCTTGCCGCCCTTGCCGCCCTTGCCGCTCTTGCCGTACGAGGTGCTCGAACCCGTTCCGGACTTGCAGTTCTTGTCCGCGACGACCTTGTAGCCCTCGTACGTGTAGCTGTCGCGGTCGACGCAGCGGCGGTCCGGGTCCGAGCTGCATGAGGTGAGGGCCGCGGCTATGACTCCCATGCCGCCGAGTACGACCGTGCTGGAGCGCAGCCTGCGTCGTGTTTCCGCCATGTGTGTCTCCCCCGAGATTCCAGATGTTGTACTCGTCTTTTTTCCCGTCCGGCGGACAGCCTAGAGATCGTTTCGTATGGGGCTGTCGGCGGGGCTGCCCCTTCGGTGCTCGCCTACAGTCGCTTTGTGCTGTTTGGGATGGTGTGTGCGCTGGGTGCGGCGGTCTGTTTCGGTACGGCCACCGTCCTGCAGGCGATGGCCGCGCGGACGGCGAGTGCGCAGGGCGGCCGGGGCGGCGAGGCGGGGGTGCTGCTGCGGGCGCTTCGGCAGTGGCGGTATCTGGCCGGGCTGGCCTTGGACGGGCTGGGGTTCGTGTTGCAGGTCGTCGCCCTGCGGTCGCTTCCCATCTACGCCGTCGGGGCGGCGTTGGCGTCCAGTCTCGCGGTGACGGCGGTGGTCGCGGCACGGTTGCTGCGGGTGCGGTTGCGGCGCAGTGAGTGGGCCGCGGTGGGGGTGGTGTGTGCCGGGCTCGCGATGCTGGGGCTCGCGTCGGGGGCGGAAGGGGATCGGGAGGGCTCGGATCCGCTCAGGTTCGCGATGCTCGGCGTGGCTCTGGGGGTGCTCGGGGTGGGGCTGGCCGGTGGGCGGTTGCCGGAGCGGGGGCGGGGGTTGGTGCTGGGGTTGGCCGCGGGGTTCGGGTTCGGGGTGGTGGAGGTGGCGGTGCGGTTGATCGACTCGGTGGCGGTGCCGGAGCTGTTGGCGAACCCGGCGACGTATGCGCTGTTGTTGGGCGGCGGGGCGGCGTTTCTGGCGTTGACGTCGGCATTGCAGCGGGGGTCCGTGACCACTGCGACGGCGGCGATGGTGATCGGAGAAACGGTCGGGCCGGCGCTGGTGGGGGTGGTGTGGTTGGGGGATCGGACGCGGGAGGGGTTGGCCTGGCTGGCGGTGCTGGGGTTCGTGGTGTCGGTGGTGGGGGCGTTGGTGTTGGCGCGGTTCGGGGAGGCGCCGGTTGCCTCCGGCGGGGAGGGGGAAGGGGAGGGGCGGGCCCGGGTGGCCGGCTGAGGGGGGCGCTCGTTTCGCCCCCGCCGCCCCTACCCGTCCCGTCCTTGAAGGGGCGCTGCCCCTTCGACCCCGGCCCGGGGGGGGGGGGGGGGGGGGGGGGGGGGGGGGGGGGGGGGGGGGGGGGGGGGGGGGGGGGGGGGGGGGGGGGGGGGGGCGGGGGGGGGGGGGGGCGGGGGCGCCGCGGGGCGGGACGCGAAACCCCGGGAGCG